>JANXYK010000039.1 GCA_025350055.1 Gammaproteobacteria bacterium
ATTTAGCGCGCGTCGAGCGGTGCTCAATGCTTGGAACGTAGCGAAAACACAATGGCGTCAACCCGCAGGTTGCCAGATTCGTAAGCGGCAGTGCGCGGCTGCCAGCAGAAAGTCATTGTCAGTTGTAAGCAGTGTCAGCTCGTGGCGGACGCAGAGCTGCGCAAGCACAGCGTCAATGGTGCCCAGCTGAACGCCAGAGCGACGGCACAAATTCCGGAGATCGGCGGCTTTAATGTAGTCCTGCCGATCGGGTGCCAGCAGCGGTAGTGCGCCGAATCGTTCGATGATGTCAGCGCGTGCTCGCGGAACCAAAAACCCCTGCAGCAGTTCCTGAAGAATCAGCCCTGTTGTCACAATGGATTCACCACTTGTCAGCGCAGCGCGCAGCGCAGCGACTTGTGGCTCATTCCCATCGCGGTCGCGGCGCAGCGCCAGTGACCAGACGCTGGTATCTACCAGCAGCGTCACCGTCGCGATCGCTCGGCCTTATAGTCAAACGACTGAGTCCATTCGAGTTTACCCATCAAGTCGAGCAGTCGTTTCTGCCTGCGGCGCGCAATGAATTCCTCGAGTGCACGGGTTACGGCGGCCTTCTTGGTCGATTCGCCGCTGACTTCGAGGGCGCGCTCAAGCAATGCCGGATCTATGGACAGATTGGTTGCCATGTGTGATCTCCTACACATTAGTCTACACATAGACTTCCCAAGCTTCAAGCGATGCGCTTGTAAACGAAAGCCCGCAAGTTGCAAGCCTTGTAATCCCAGGGATGGAACGTAGCGAACGCAAGGGCGTTAAACGGCAGGATGCCAAACTCGCAAGCGGCAGTGTGCAGCCACTACCATGAAATCATTGTCTGTCGTGAGCAGCGTCAATTCGTGCTGAACGCAGCATCATGAACGAGGCGTAGGCCACCACTACGATCACCAGCCAGCGCAATGCTGGCAACGGCAGGCTCTTCACGATGAAGGCGGCGATCAGCGTGCCAATCACGCCACCGATGATCAGGCCCAGGGAGGCGCCCCAGGCAAAGCGACTCGTCTCGAGGAAGCGCAGGCCCGCGACCGGTTGCACCAGGCCGCAGGCGCCCATCATGATCGGGAAGGCGGCCAGCGGGTTCAGGCCCATCAGCGCCAGCATGATCATGCAGGGTGCGTACAGGCCGATGCCCGCACTCATCAAGGCGCCGAACACGAAGTTGGCGCCGACCGCTGCGTACAGTTTCCAGCCCGCCAGCGCCATCGCCGTGCCGCCGGCCGGCAATGCGCCGAGGTTCGAGAGCGCGAGGGTGATGCCCGCGATCAGCAGCGCGATGCCCATCACCAACTGCAAGGTACGCTTCGGCAGTCGCGTGGCCACGCCAGCACCCAGCCAGGCGCCCATTGCGGCACTGCCGACCATCAGCACCAGCAGCAGCGGGTCGACTGCCACGATCGTCACCATGATAATTGTGGAGAGCGCCGCCGAGGCGTTGTGGCCAATATTGAGTGTGCCGGGAATCAGCTCATCGGCCGGCTTGCCGCGCAGCTTGAAGATTGCGGTGGTGGTCGCGAAAGAGCCGATGCCCAGGGTATCGAAAAAATCGGTGACGAAGCCGATCAGGATATCGACTGGCGTGACCCGTTCGTGCACCGGCGTGCGGCGTGCGGCGCCAATCCATGCGAGCACAAAGGCGATGTTGACGAGCGCCAGCGCACTAAACAGGATCAGTTTGGGTATGTTCATGCGTTTCCCGATTTGCGCAGCAGTTGGTCACGCGCGCGCGCCAGTCCATCGAGCCCGCGCAGGTACTGTATCGCAACCCGGGCGCCGAACTGGCTGCAGCGATGCAGGCGCAGTGGTCGCAGCGGCGTCACCGGATAACCCAGCTCCTCGCTCGCCGCTCCCAGCGACCAGCGCGCCAGCAGCGTGCCCAGCGCCGTGGCCATCGCCACGCCGCGACCGTTGTAGCCGAGTGCGGCGCGCAGGCCTGGCGCGAGTTCATGCAAATGCGGCACATGATCGGGCGTCATCGCCACCAGGCCGCCCCAGTGATATTCGAAGGGCACAGCTTGCAGTTGCGGATAGATCTCGCGCACTGCGCAATAGTGGTGACGTGCGGCGATCGCGAGCGGCGCATCACCGAAGACTCCGCGCGAGCCCATGACCAACCGGCCACCGGCATCCAGCCTGAAGTAGCGCAGCATTTGCCAGGTATCGGAGACTGCTTGCCCCTCCGGCAGTATCGAGGCGCGCAATGCCGCAGGAAGTGGCGCGGTCGCCACCTGGAAGGAGGGGATCGCGATCACGCTGCGACGCAGGGGATCGTGCAGCGCGTCGGCATAGGCGTTGGTGGCGAGTATCACCTGCGCGCTGCAAATCTCGCCACGCGGCGTGGTGATGCGCCAGCTGCCGTTGCTGCGCATGAGCTTGAGCGCTGGGGTGCTGCCGTGGATTTGGCAACCGGCGCGCAAGGCACTGCGCGCCAGCCCGCGCACGTAGGCAAGCGGTTGCACAGTGCCGCCGCGATGATCGATCCAGCCGCCGCAGTAACGTTGTGATCCGCTGAGGCGCTGGGCTTGCTGCCGCGTCAGCAGTTCGGCGGGTGCGCCGCGCAGCTGCCATTGGCGCACGCGCAATTGCAGCGGCTTAAGCGCCGCTTCGGAAGTGGCGAGTTGCAGCCAGCCCTTGCGTACGGCGTCACAATCGATCTGCTGTTGCCGGATCAGGTTGAACACCAGGTCCGGGGCAGCGGCCACGTTAGCCACCAGCTTCGGTCCGAGCTGATCGCCGTACAAGGCTTCGAGCGTATCCGGGTCGTACTTGAGCCCGGCGATCACCTGTCCGCCGTTGCGGCCCGAGGCGCGATCGCCGACTTCGGCCGCATCTATCACCACCACTGCGCGGCCCGCGAGCGCCAGATGCAGCGCCGCGGCCAGACCGGTGTAGCCGGCGCCGACGATCGCGACTTCGGTGCGAACGGCGCCGCTCAGTGGCGGCGAGGGCGCGAGTGGGGCGGCGGTCGCCGCCCACAACGACTGCTCGACGGTCTGGAGCTTATTCAAAAATGGTAAGTCGCCTAGAGTCCATAGGTGCGTGGTTCGCCGACCAGCCCTTAGTCGAAGCCGAAGGCACCAGTATCCAGATCATTCTGGTTCAGACCATAGGCAATGTATTTTTGGTTCGCAAGGTTCTTCACCCAGGCGGCCGCATCGAAGCCACGCTGCGCGCTGCTCCTGTAGCCCACGCGGGCATTTAAGATGCCTTAGGCGCCTTGCGCAAAGCGTTCGGTATTGAAAGCGTCGAAATACTGCTTGCCGTAGTAGTTGTTGCTCTGGCTGAGATTCAGCAACGGCCCCTGCGGAGCGGTGCCGGTCTGGAAGGTGCCAGCCGCGGGCAACGCGCCGATGGTTTGCGTCCAGTAGGTCATTGCGCCGCCGTCAGGCGTGTAGCCGGTGGGGCCAGGAGCCAGTGGCCCGCCCTCGAGCGCGTAAAAACTGTTGATGTTGACCTGATCGCGGGTGTAGCGCGCACCGGCGTGCCATCGGACAACGCAAAGTAGCCGAGGTCGTAGGAATCGAAGAAGTGGTATTCCACCGTGGCGTGCACGCTCTCGTGGCCGTATTAGAGGCCGGTGAGCCAGTCGAAGGCACCGTCGTCGAACCAGTTGATGTTGCCCGTGAAGCCGGTGGCTACTGGATCGACATTCAAGGCGTGCGCGCCGTAGGGCGTGCCCTGCGGTCCGCGCAGCACTTCGACGCGATCGAGGTCGTAGGTCTGAAGCGCCTGCACCGCGCCGACCGCTTTGTACACTTCGTCCACGTACATGGCGATCGGGCTGCTCTGGTTCTGGCTTTAGTAATGTAGGACCGGTATGGCCGGCTGGCAACCGCGGCACGGAATGCCGGGCGGAAGCGGGTTGGGATATCGCGGTGCGAGGGCTCAGGCGGCCATGCTGTGCGCTTCGAGCGCGCGCAGCAGCGGGCGGTGTTCGACCAGCAGCTTCTTCAGCAGCGCCAGGGCTTGCGGTGTCTTGCCGCCCCTGGCCGCGGCCTCGAGCTCGGCGCACAGCTCCGCGAAGGCCAGTGCCCCGACGTTGGCACTGCTGGATTTCAGCGTGTGCGCCGCGTGCGCGAGCGTGACAGCATCGTCCAGGCGCGAGGCGGCTACCATGGTGTCGATGAGCTCGTTCGAGCTGGAGACAAACAGGTCGACTACCCGGATCAGCAAGTCGGGCCCGCCGGGCCTGCGCATGGCGCGGATTCGCTCCAGGGTTTGCAGGTCCAGGACAACTCTGACTGCGGGCTCCTCGGCTACAGCGATTGCAGTGTCGGGTGCTTCAAGCGACAGCGCCTGCTTTAGCTGTTCAATCGCGAAGGGCTTGCTAAGGTAGCGATCCATGCCGGCAGCGAGGCAGCGTTCCGCGTCGCCCGCCAGCGCGTTGGCGGTCACTGCGACGATCAAGGTGCGCGGCAATTTCTGCGCCTGCTCCCATTCACGATAGCGAGTGGTGGTGGCGTAGCCATCGAGCTTGGGCATCTGGCAGTCCATCAGCACGGCATCGAAGCGCTCGGTGGCCAGCTTCGCCAGCGCTTCCTCGCCGGACCAGGCGCTGACGACTTCCAGGTTGAGTTCCTGCAACATGGCGCGCGCGACTTCCTGGTTCACGACGTTGTCTTCGACGACCAGGGCACGACGAACCGTTGGCGTCGCGGCTTTCGAGGCAGCCCGCTCGGTGGCTTCGCGTGCCTGCACATCCGCGCTATCCAGCGACAATGTGGCACCGCTCCGGTGGTTCATGAACTGCGTCAGGCAGGCATGCAAAGCGGCGCGGCGCACGGGCTTGGTCAGGTACGCCGTCTTGTCCTGGTGCGGGCCGTTTTCCGCCGCGGGAGCGGCCAGTACGGTGTTCATGATCAGGATAGGCACATCCGAATATTCATGGTGCGTGCGGATCGCGCGAGCGAGGGCGGCGCCATCCATGTCCGGCATCTGTCCATCGAGGATCAGCGCGTCGTACTGGCCGCCCAGCGCGCGGTCCAGGATCGAGAGTGCTTCGCGACCCGAGCTGGCCCCCGACACCATCACACTCCAGCTGCGCATGTGCTGCGCGACGATCTCGCGATTGGTCAGGTTGTCATCCACAATCAGCACCCGTGCGCGGTCCAAGCCGCCGGCGCGCAGTTCGCGCAGCTCGGTCGGATCGGCTGTCAGCGGTACCGTGAAGAAGAAGGTGGAGCCCACCCCCGGCGTGCTGCTGACATCGATCTTGCCGCCCATCAGCTCGACCAGCTGCTTGCAGATCGCGAGCCCGAGGCCGGTGCCGCCGTGCTGGCGCGTGGTGGAATTGTCTTCCTGCGCGAAGGACTCGAAGACCGCGGCCAGGTTCTCCGGCTGTATGCCCTTGCCAGTATCCTTGACCTCGAAGCGCACCTGCGGACTCAGGAGGTCACCGCCGACCTGCCGTGCGCTGACCTTGACCTCCCCGCGCTCGGTGAACTTCACCGCGTTGCTGAGCAGGTTGATGATCACCTGCCGCAGTCGCTGGCCGTCGCCGCGAACCGTGATGTCGAGTTGCGAGGGCAGGTCGCAGATCAGCTCCAGCCCCTTGATGTGCGCGCGCTCGGCCAGGATCTCGACCGCATCCTCGACGATGTCGCGCAGGTTGTAGGGCGCCTTGTTGAGCTCGAGCTTGCCGGCCTCGATCTTCGAGAAATCGAGGATGTCGTTAATGATGCCGAGCAATGCGTGACCCGACTGGTGGATCGTGGCGGCGTAGCGGCGCTGCCGCTCATCCAGGCTCACCGAATGGTGCAGCAGCTCGGCCATGCCTAGCACGCCATTCATCGGCGTGCGGATCTCGTGGCTCATGCGCGCCAGGAAATCGCTCTTGGCCCGATTGGCCTGTTCGGCGCGCTCCACGGCCTCCTGGGCTGCGATCACCGCGGAGTCGAGACGGGCGGTACGCTCGCGCACGCGCTTCTCGAGTTCGTTCTCGTAGAGGCGCAGGTTCAAGTCGCGCTGTTCCAGGTCATCGAGGATGCCGTTGACGCCATCGATCAGCGTACCCAGGTCATCATCAGTCGTGCGCTCGGCGCGCAGCGAGAAATCCTTGTGCTCGCGCACCTCGCGCGCCATCTGCACCAGTGCGCTAATCGGCTTGGCGATGGCGTCCTGCAGGCGAGTGGCCAGCACGAAGCCCGCAAATCCTGACAGCACCAGCGCTGCCAGCTCCAACATCGGGTTGCGATGCACGCCCACCAGCCACATCACGCCGCACAGCAGGAAGGTCAGCAAGCCTGCGGTCGTCAATGCCAGCACCAGCATCACGCGCAGCTTTGCGGCCAGCGACAGTTTTCCGAACCATTGCTTCATGACTCAGCCCGCAGGCCCTGCAGCTGCGCGACCGGTACCGGCCGGCCGATGAAATAACCCTGCGCCTGGTCGCAGCGGTGGCCGCGCAGGAATTCCAGCTGCGCAGCGTTTTCCACGCCCTCGGCGATCACCTTGAGTTTCAGCTCGCGCGCCAGCGCGATGATGGCGGCGCAGATGGCTGCATCATCGTCGCTCTGTGGCAGGTCCTTGACGAAGGAGCGGTCGATCTTCAGGGCATCGAGCGGCAGCTGGCGCAGGTACCCAAGCGATGAATAGCCAGTGCCAAAGTCATCGATGGCGAGGGCGATGCCCGCCTGCCGGAAGCGCCGCATCGAGGCGGTGGTCTGCTCCAGGTTCTTCATCAACAGGCTTTCGGTGATTTCCAGTTCCAGTCGCTGCGGCTGCACGCCGTGCTGCTGCAGCGTGCGCAACACGGTGTCGACGAAATCCTCGCGCGCAAATTGTTGCACCGAGACATTCACCGCCACGCTCAGGTGGGCGAGCCCTGCGGACTTCCATTCCGCCAGCTGCCGGCAGGCCTGTTCGATGACCCAATCGCCCATGGGGACGATCAGGCCGGTCTCTTCGGCCACCGGGATGAAAGTATCGGGCGAGATCCAGCCGCGCTCGGCGTGTGGCCAGCGCAGCAGTGCCTCCACGCCGATGATCGAGCCTGTGGCCAAATCGAGCTTGGGCTGGTAGTGGACCTGCAGACCGCCGCTCTCGAAAGTGCGCCGCAGTTCATTCTCGAGTTCCAGCCGACCGAGCGAGCGCATGCCCATGGTCTGGCCATAGAAAGCGTGCGCGTTGCGCCCGTGATCCTTCGCCTGGTACATGGCCATATCGGCCTTGACGAGCAGGTCCTCGATATCGCTCCCGTCGCGCGGATACAGCGCAATGCCGATGCTGGGCGTAATGACGAAGCGGTGGCCATCGCACTGGAAAGGCTCGGCCAGCAGGCCGCGGATGTGATTCGCAATATCGACGGCCTGCTGCTCATTGCCAAGGCCTGTGAGCAGCACTCCAAATTCGTCGCCACCGAAGCGCGCCACGCGGTGGCGCGCAGGCGCCGATTTGTCACCCGGAGGCGCGGAGGCGTCGTCCGTCTTGAGACTTTGCTCCAGCCGTCGCGCGACTTCCTGCAGCAGCGCGTTGCCAACGGCGTGACCGAGGTTGTCGTTGATGCGCTTGAAGCGGTCCAGGTCGAGATACAGCAGGGCCACCAGCTGCGCCGGTTCCTGTGACTCGGCGATCGCGCGCGCTGCCGCACGCACGAACAACTGCCGGTTGGGCAGGCGCGTCAGCGTGTCGTAGTAGGCGAGGTACTCGATGCGAGCCTTGGCTTCGCGGCGCTCGGTGGCATCGCGGATCACGATCAACAGCGAACCGTCCGCCTGCGGACGCACGCGCGCCTCGAACCAGCGCCGCCCCTTGCCCTGGCGCACCTTGAATTCGATGCTGGCCGGTTCGGTCGCGCTCTTGCCGCGCAGGGCCTGGCGAGCCGCACGCGCCACCGCGCCGGGAAACACATCTTCGAGCGGTTTGCCCACCAGGCCGCGGCCGTAGTTGCGTTCGCTCCCCGAGATGTGTTCGACCAGTACGCCTTTGCTGTCCACCAAATAGATGGTGTCGGGCAGGGCCTGCAAAAGCGCACGATTGCGCCGCTCGCTTTCCCTGAGCGCCTGCAGGTTGTCGAGGGCCCGCAGCATGAAGTCCACGCGATGCGGCAAGGTGGGCCACAACACGGGCTTGTGGATGAAATCGGTGGCGCCGACATCATAGGCGCGAGCAATGGATTCGGTATCGTTCTGGCCCGTGACCATCACGATGGGCACGTCGCATGCCGATGCGAGGCTGCGCAGCGTGGCGCAGATCTCGAAGCCGTTGCCGCCGGGCAGATTGACATCGAGCAGCGCCAGGTCGGGCTTGTAGTCCTCGAAGGAACTCATCGCCTGCCGGGCGTCCGTGGCGATGCGCGTGTCGTAGCCCGCCTGCTGCAGGGCCTCGCTGGCCAGCAGAGAAAACACCGGATCGTCATCGATGATCAGCACGCGGCGCTGGGACTTGTCCTGCGTTGGCAGCGTGGCTGGGCTCGTCGATGCAGGGCTGGGGGTCATGGGGTGCCAGGTCCGTGGTGTAGCGGGCTGCGGTACTCCAAGGTTGTCGGCAGCTTTCCCCGAGTCCTCAAACCACAAGTGCTCAAAGAACGCGTCGAACCCGACACCGATTGCTGGCAAACTGAGAACCAGTTCTCGCAATCGCCAAGGAGTCACCAGCATGGCCCTGCACCTGCGTCTTCGGGCAATTCCCCTCATCGCGCTGGCTGGACTTTCGTGGGGTGCTGCACAGGCCACGCCGGCCGAGCGTCGCGCTTTGGTTCCCGAGGATTTCTACCGGATCCTGGATGTTGGTGATCCGCAGGTTTCGGATGATGGGCAGTGGGTGGCGTATCTCGTGTCAGCGAACGATCGCGAGTCCGACGAAACGCGCACTGCGCTGTGGATGGTCAGCTGGGATGGCAGGCAGCATGTGCAACTCACTTCGGGCCTGAAGGATGCCGCGACTCCGCGCTGGAGTCCGGACGGCCTGCACTTGGCGTTCCTCGCGACGCCTACGGGAGCCGAGCAGGCAACCCTGATGACGCTCGACCGTCGCGGTGGCGAGCCGCGGGTGGTGGCAAAGATTGCCGGCGCCATCACAGGCTACGCGTGGGCGCCCGACGGCCGGCGCCTAGTGGTCGCGGCCGACGGCGATGCACGAGCTGTGGTCACGTCTGCCACTCCCGCTGCGACACCGAAAGTGCCGCCGCCGATCGTGATCAAGTCGGCCCGGTTCAAGCACGACATATCGGGCTATGTCGCCGCGAGCGACATGCATCGCCTGTGGCTGGTCGATCTCGAGACTCAGCGCGTCGAGGCCTTGAGCACGCAGGTCGACGTGCATGAAGACAATGCGGTCTGGTCGCCTGATGGCAGCACGATTGCCTACGTCCGCACCCACGAGCAGACACCCGTTGAAGACGGGATGGAAGACATCGCCCTTGTTGAAGCACATGCCGGTGCAACGCCGCGACTGCTGACCCGCATCCATGGGCCGAACGCGCAGCGGCTGGCCTGGAGTCCGGATGGCAGGCAGCTGGCGTTCCTGCAGGGCCTGGAGCCGAAGTACTTCGCGTACATGAGCGATCAGCTGATGCTCGCCACCGTGGCCGACGGGAGCGTGCGCGCGGTAGCGCCGGCACTGGACCGCGCGGTCATGAACTACAGCTTCGATGGCGACGGCCAGGGTTTCCTGGCCATGATCGAGGACGACCAGGTGAACTACCCGGCGCACATCACGCTTGCCACCGGAGCGGTTGAACGGCTCGTGACCGCGCCCATGGGTATCAGCGGGTTTTCGCGTGCCGGTGCCCACGCGGCATTGGCGGTGGGCACGGACCAGTACGCGCCTGAAATCCATGCGCTCGAAGGCGCCACGCTGCGCAAGCTCACCACCCACAACGATGCCATGCTTGCTGAGCTGGCGCTCGGCGCGGTTGAAAGCCTGAAGTTCAAGAGCCGTGACGGCACCGAGATCCATGGCCTGATGGTCAAGCCGGCGAACTACGTGGCCGGGCAGCGCTATCCCACGGTGTTGTGGATTCACGGTGGCCCGAATGGCCAGGATGAGCATTCCCTGCCGTTCGATCACTACCCCTTGCAGCTCGAACGCCAACTGTTGGCGGCACAGGGCTATGTGGTGATCGGTATCAACTACCGTGGCAGCAGTGGGCGCGGTGCGGCCTTCCAGAAGTCGATCTACGCGGATTGGTGTCACCTCGAGGTGCAGGATGTGGTTGCCGGCATCGATCACCTGTTGGCGCGCGGCATCGCCGACCCTGCGCGGCTGGGCGTTGGTGGCTGGAGTTATGGCGGCATCCTGACCGACTGCGTGATCGCCAGCGACACGCGCCTTCATGCAGCAGTGAGCGGCGCAGGCAGTGCCAACCAGCTGTCGATGTTCGGGAGCGATGAATACGCAGGCCAGTACCTGCACGAGATTGGTGCGCCGTGGACCAACCTGCCGGGCTGGCTCAAAGTGTCATACGCTTTCTTCCACGCCGACCGGATCCACACTCCCACGTTGTTCCTCGGAGGTGAAAAGGATTTCAACATACCGATCAGCGGTGGCGAGCAGATGTTCCAGGCGCTGCGGACGCTGAATGTACCGGCCGAACTCGTGGTCTATCCGGGGCAGTTCCACATCTTCGAGCGGCCCAGTTACATCGTGGACCGGGCGCATCGCGTGCTCGACTGGTACGCGCGCTACCTGCAGCAGTAACAGCCCGGCAATAGCTGATACCTTTGCCGTCGGCCTCGTTTCCGGCGATCATGGTGGCTTGCGGCTCCCCGGGGCCCGCCACTCCTCAGGAATCGAGATCATGCGTTCCAGTCAATTTTCGGCTGCCGTACGGGCGGCTGCAGGCTCCATCACCCTGTTGACCCTGGCCGCCTGCGGCGGCAAGGCCCAGGGGCCCGGCGGCATGCCGCCCGCACAAGTCACGGTGGTCACGCTTAAAACCGCGCCCGTGACCCTGCAGCGGGAGCTGCCGGGTCTGGTCAGCGCGCGCCAGGTGGCGGAAGTGCGTCCGCAGGTGAGCGGCATCGTCAAGCGCGTGCTGTTCCGCGAAGGCGGCCAGGTCGGCGCGGGGCAGGGGCTCTACGAACTGGATGATGCTGTATATCAGGTAGCGCTGCGCAGCGCCGAGGCTGCACGCATGCGTGCGCAAGCCGGCTATGACACCGCCAAGCGCAGCGCCGAGCGCGGCAGTGAGCTGATCAAGAACCACATGATCAGCGTGCAGGACAACGACAACCTGCAATCAGCGCTCCACCAGGGCGAGGCCGATCTGGCCACCGCGCAGGCGGTGGCCGACAGTGCGCGCATCAACGTGGAATATGCGCACATCACGTCGCCCATCTCCGGACGCATCGGCAAGTCCGCCGTGACCGCCGGCGCGCTGGTGGTGGCGAACCAGCCCGATCCGCTGGCGCGCGTGCAGATGCTCGAAACCGTGTATGTCGATCTCACGCAGTCGAGCGGCGAGTGGCTGCAGTTGCAGCAGGAGCTGGCGGCGGGCGGCAAGGCCGGCGGGCAGAGCGAAGTGCACATCAAGCTCGAGGATGGCAGCGACTACCCGGTGGCCGGCCAGTTGCAGTTCAGCGATGTGAGTGTGGAGCCCGGCACCGGTAGTTTCCTGCTGCGCGTGCTGGTGCCCAATCCGAAGGCGCTGCTGCTGCCGGGCATGTTCGTGCGCGCGACCATCGTCGAGGGCGAATTGCCCAGCGGCCTGCTGGCGCCGCAGCGCGGTATCACGCGCGATCCGAAGGGCAATGCGACCGCGATGGTGGTGGGCGCGGGCAACAAGGTGGAGCTGCGCAATGTGACCACGGCGCGTGCGTTGGGCGATCAGTGGCTGGTCGCCAGTGGCCTGGCTGCGGGCGATCGCGTGATCGTCGAGGGTCTGCAGAAGATCCAGCCTGGCATGCCAGTGCAACCTGCAGAAGCGGCGGCGAAGTAGGCCGGCGCTGCAATGTCACGCTTTTTCATTGACCGCCCGATCTTCGCCTGGGTGCTGGCGATCTTGCTCTCGCTGCTGGGCGTGCTCTCGATACTGCGCCTGCCGCTGACACCCTATCCGACGATTGCGCCGCCATCGATTTCCATCGATGCCACCTATCCGGGCGCCGATGCGCGCACGGTTGAAGACTCGGTGACGCAGATCATCGAGCAGAACATGAATTCGCTCGACGGCTTGCTTTACACCTCGGCCAAGAGCACCTCGAGCGGCGATGTGAATCTCACGCTCACGTTTGCCAGTGGCACCAACCCGGATATCGCGCAGGTGCAGGTGCAGAACCGCCTGCAGGCGGTAGTGCCGCTGTTGCCGCAGATCGTCCAGCAGCAGGGCATCACGGTCAACAAGATCGTCAACTCCACTCTGCTTGCCATCGGTTTCTATTCCGACGACCAGTCGCTGAGCGAGAGCGACATGGGCGATTTCGTGATGAACAAGGTGGCCACGCAGCTCGCGCGTGTCGAGGGCGTGGGCCACGTCAACCAGTTCGGTGCCGGCTATGCGATGCGCATCTGGCTCGATCCGAACAAGCTGCGCGCCTATTCACTGACGCCGGGCGATGTGGTTGCGGCGGTACGCGCGCAGAATGCGCAGTTCTCGGTAGGGCAACTCGGTGACATGCCGCAGGTGCCCAACCAGCAGATTAATGCCACGGTGACGGCGCGCGGTCGCCTGCACACGGCACAGGAATTCGGCGACATCATTGTGCGCGGCTCGGCCAGCGGCGCGGCGTTGCGGCTGCGCGATGTGGCGCGCGTCGAGCTGGGTGCGGGCACTTACACCTTTTCGGTGATCTACAACCGCCAGCCGGCCACCGGATTCGAAGTGCAGCTCGCCGCCGGAGCCAATGCGCTGGCCACTGCCGATCGGGTGCGTGCGCGGCTCGCCGAACTGCGCCCGCAGTATCCACGCAGCCTGAAAGACTTCGTGCCTTTTGACACCACGCCCTATGTGCGCGTGTCGATCCGCGAAGTGGCCAAGACGCTGATCGAGGCCGTGATCCTGGTGTTCCTGGTGATGTACCTGTTCCTGCAGAACCTGCGGGCCACGCTGATTCCCACCATCGCCGTGCCGGTCGTATTGCTGGGCACTTTTCCCGTACTGCTTTGGTTTGGCTTTTCGATCAACATGCTGACCATGTTCGCCGTGGTGCTCGCGATCGGACTGCTGGTCGACGATGCGATCGTGGTGGTGGAGAACGTCGAGCGCCTGATGAGCGAGGAGAAGCTTTCGCCGCTCGAAGCCACGCGCAAATCGATGGACCAGATTACCGGCGCGCTGATCGGCATCGGCACGGTGCTGACGGCGGTGTTCATCCCGATGGCATTCCTCGAGGGTGCCACGGGTGTGATCTATCGCCAGTTCTCCGTGACCATCGTGGCGGCGATGATCCTCTCGGTAGTCGTCGCGCTTACGCTGACCCCGGCGCTGTGCGCCACATTGCTGCGGCCGAGCACGCCCAATGGCCACGGGTTTGGCGCGCGGCTGTTCGGCGGCTTCAATCGCGCCTACCTGCGCACTCATCAGCGCTACCGCGACACGGTGCAGCGCATGTTGGGGCGCACCGGTCGCTACATGTTGATCTACGTGGGTCTGGCGGCACTCATGAGTGTGCTGTTCCTGCGGCTGCCCACTTCGTTCCTGCCCCCTGAGGACCAGGGCTACATGATGGTGCTCGTGCAGGCGCCGGTCGGCGCCACGGCCAATCGCACCAAGCAGGTGCTCGACAAGGTGCAGGACTACTTCCTCGACCACGAGGGCAAGGTGATCGAGTCCGTGTTCACGGTCCAGGGGTTCAGTTTCTTCGGCAGCGGCCAGAATGCCGGCATCGGATTCGTGCTGCTCAAGGACTGGGCCGCGCGACCGCGAGCCGACCAGAGCGTTGAGGCCGTCGCCGGGCGCGCGTTCCCGCCCTTCATGCAGATGAAGGATGGTCTGGTGTTCCCGATCGTGCCCCCGGCGGTCACAGAACTCGGCAACCAGGCGGGCTTCGATTTCTATCTCAAGGACGATGGTGGCAAAGGTCACGAGGCCTTGATCGCGGCGCGCAACCAGCTGCTCGGCATGCTCTCGCAGAACAAGAATCTGGTCGGCGTGCGCCCCTCGGGGTCGGAGGATTCGCCGCAGTACCGGCTCGATATCGACGCGACCCGCGCCAGCGCGCTCGGCGTCTCGCTCGACGAGGTGAACAGCACGCTGGCCATGGCCTGGGGCGGTCGCTACATCGATGATTTTATCGATCGCGGCAAGGTCAAGCGCGTCTACGTGCAGGCCGATGCGCCGTTCCGCATGAACCCGGAGGACTTCAATCTCTGGTACGTGCGTAGCGCCGTGGGCAAAATGGTGCCGGTGCCGGCCTTCACGTCCGCGCACTGGGAATTCGGTGCGCCGGAATTGCAGCGCTTCAACGGTGCGGCTGCCTTTAACATCAATGGCGCGGCGGCGCCGGGCGTGTCCTCGGGCACGGCGATGAAGATCGTGCTGGATGCCGCTGCCAAACTGCCACCGGGTTTCCGCGTCGACTGGACCGGCCAGTCTTATGAAGAGCGCGTCGCCGGTTCGCAGACGCCGGTGCTCTATGCGATGTCGCTGGTGATCGTGTTCCTGGCGCTGGCCGCGCTCTACGAAAGTTGGGTGATGCCGTTCCCGATCCTGTTGGCCGTGCCGCTGGGCATCGTCGGCGCTGTATTTGCTACATCGATACGTGGCCTTGAGCGCGATGTGTACTTCCAGGTAGGCATGCTCACGACCATAGGCTTGGCGAGCAAGAACGCCATCCTGATCGTCGAGTTCGCCAAGCTGAACATGGACGCGGGCGCCAAGCTGATCGAGGCCACGCTGCATGCGGTGCACGATCGCCTGCGGCCGATCGTGATGACCTCGCTCGCCTTCGGCTTTGGCGTGCTGCCATTGGCGCTCGCGCACGGCGCCGGCGCCGGCGCACAGCGCGCCATCGGTACCGGCATATTCGGCGGCATGCTGGCCGGCACGATACTCGGCGTGCTGTTCGTGCCAGTGCTGTTCGTGTTCATCCAGCGGGTGTTCCGCAAGCCTATCGAGTAAGCGCCGATCCGTTGGGCGACCAGCGCCGCCTGCATGAATTCCGCCAGCGAGTGGTGTCAATGGCGCAACGTGGGCAGTCGACAGTAGAGCCCTGTGTGCGATACACCACTATGGGCGCCAGGTTGCGCCGCATACCCAGGCGGCGCTACATGCCAAGCCAGAGCGACAGGTAATAGCCGCGCTGGTCCGGCTTACCGGCGATGCGGCCCAGGTCGACATACGCCAGTGTGACGGTGAAGGGTTTCAGCGGATTCCAGGCCACAAAGGCGTCGAGCGCCTTGTCTTCGCGAAAGGCGCCGAGGTCGCTGGGCTTGTAGCGATACTCGCCACCGACCAACCAGCTATCGCGAACCCAGAGCGCAGCGGAGAGTTCAGGCGCCAGGCTGAAACTGTCGCGTTGGTCGCCACCGAAACCCAACAGACCAAACTGGTTGGCGCGCGTCCTGCGCAGCGTCAGATTGACGATCGCATTGCGGCCCGCAATCGCAGCGAAGTAGACCTTGGTGGCCGCCAGATACAGCTCCACATCCTGCCCGTGGTTCGCACCGACGGCTTTGGGAATCACATCGAAATCCAGCGTGCGCTTGTACTGCGCACCGACGGCCAGTTGTGGCCACCAATGGTCGGGTGCAAATACGGCATCGCCGGCGAGGCGCAGCTTGAGGCCCAGCACATCCTGGCCCAGCGTCAATCCCGGGATCACGCTGCCGGCGTCGAAGCGCTGTCGCGTGAATGACAGCTCGACGCGATCGTGGATGCCGGCGGCGAGCCCCGCGCTGCGCAATTCGAAATCGCTGGTCGACACATAGCTGACGTGGGCACTGGCGCCGATCTGATCGCTGGTTCCGAGCCCCGCAATCAAGGCCCAGGGCGACAAGCCACCGCCCGCGGATCCTTCCACCTGGGTGATTGCGCCGGTCCATGCGAGCCGATCGCCGGCGCGCACGCCTGCGTGTGCGGGCAGTATCGCGATCACGCTGCACAACAGTGCCGCGATCCATGGCGCACGCGCGCCTTGCCTGACTACGCCCACCTTGCACCTCGACCCTGCGCCGCGGTCCGCGGCTCGAGGGCGCAGAATAGAGTTCGCGGAAGCGCGAGAATGTGTTAGCCCGCACAGCATCGCGGAGCGAGTCCCACTAGCGTATGCAGCGAGGAACCTGAGCCATGAACCCCGTCACACTACGATGTCTGTCCGTGCTGTTGCTGCTGGCCGTTGGTGGCCCCGCTGCAGCAGGCGCGAGCCTGTATGAGCGCCTGGGCGGGCAGAGCGCCATGGAATCCATTTCCGCCACGCTGATCGATCGCGTGGTGGCTGATCCTGTGATGGGGCGCAGTTTCAAGGGCACCAAGCTGCCGCGCATCAAGCAGAAGCTGGCCGAGCAGCTGTGTGAGCTCACGGGTGGCCCCTGCAAATACAGCGGCGACCCGATGCCGCAAGTGCATGCCGGCCACCACATCACTGAGGCCGATTTCTACGGTATGGTCGAGAGCCTGCACACGCTGCTGCGCGAGCGCGGCACGGGTCTCACTGAAACCAATGAACTGTTGCGGCTGCTGGCGCCGATGAAGCGCGATGTGGTCGAAGGCCCAGCAAAACGCCGCGCGCCATGAGTGCTCGCCGCGCAGCGCCCCGCTGCTGGCCGGCCGGGTTGCTGTTCTGCGCCGCCAACGTGCTGGCGGGTACCGTCAATGTGGAAGTGCGCGATGCCGTTGGCGCTGCCGTCGGTGATGCGGTTGTGGTGCTCGACCCCGCCGAGCGCGCTCCTGCAGGCGCCCGCGAGTCCATCCAGATCGACCAGGTCAACCAGCAGTTCGTGCCGCGCGTAACCGTGATCCGCGCTGGAACCGCGACCGCATTTCCCAACAGCGATCGCGTGCGACACCAGGTGTATTCCTTCTCGCCTGCCAATACTTTCGCGCTGAAGTTGTACGCGGGCTCGCCCAAGACCCTGGTGCCCTTCGACAAGCCGGGGATCGTGACCATGGGTTGCAACATCCATGATTCGATGGTGGCTTTTGTGCTGGTGGTCGATACACCGTACTTCGGCAAATCCAACAGTGCCGGTTCGGTGGTGTTGAAGGTGCCGGGCGGTCGCTATCGCCTGCGCGTGTGGCATGAACATGCCGCCAAAGCCTACGTGACAGAGGCTGTCACCATCGGGGCCGATGCGCAGAGCTTGCCGGTCAGCCTCACGGTGGATCCCGACTCGGCCGTTGCGCCCGCGTGGCCGGAGTAGATCGGCGCGGCGTTGTCTTCAGTGCGCTGCCGCCGCATAGCTCAAGCCATAGCCCATCGGCCAGGTGGCGCCAGTGCCTGTGCGGCCCGCGACAGGCACGGTGCCGTTGGGCCAGGCGAATGACAGCCGACCGCTGAAATCGAAACGCGGTTTGCCGGCCCGATCGCCGATCAACACATCCGCGATGCCGCCACCTTCGGTACCCGGCAACCACGCGGCCACGAAAGCATCGCTCAGATCGATCTCGGGCTTTGCCCAAAGTGGCCGACCCGAGAGCAGCACGCTCACGGTGCGAATACCGGCCTGCTTCAGTTGGCGCAATTGCTCCAGCGGCTGGCCGACGTTGTAGAGCGGCAGCTGCACATCACCGAACATCTCGGCGTAGGGCGTCTCGCCGTACACGATCACCGCGACATCGGGACGATCCTTGCCACTGAGATCAGAGCCATCCACCAGGCGACCGCCGCCGGCCTCGGCGGCACTCTTGATCGCATCCTTGATCGAGGTGGCGCCCGGATAGTCGGCGTTGCTGGTGTCGCTGCCTTGCCAGGTGAGCGACCAGCCGCCGCATTGCATCGGCAGATTTTCGGATCCGGGGCCGCTGACCATCACGCGGGCGCCAGCAGCAATCGGCAGTGCACCGCTGTTCTTCAGCAACACCAGCGATTTGCGTACCGCCTCGCGCGCCAGGTCGCGATGCGCCGCGGAGCCCAGCAGTTCCATGCGGCCTTCGTAGGGTCGCGCAGCATCGAACAATCCGAGCCGGAATTTCACGCGCAGGATGCGCCGTACTGCATCGTCGAGTCGCGCTGGGCTGATGGCGCCGGTGCGCACGTCGGTCAGCGTATTGGCATAGAGGCCCTGCCACTCGTAAGGCGCCATGAACATGTCGACGCCGGCATTGAAGGCCGCGGTGCAGTGATCGGCCTTGCAGCCTGGCACCTGCGCCTGCGCGTTCCAGTCGCCGACCACCAGACCTTCGAAGCCCATGCGACCCTTGAGCACGTCGGTGAGCAGTGAGTGGTTGCCGTGCATTTTCTGGCCTTGCCAGCTCGAGTACGAGGCCATCACGGTGTAGACACCCGCCTCGATCGCGCCGACATAACCCTGCGCGTGCACCCGGATCAACTCAGCCTCGCTGATGCGCGTGTCGCCCTGATCGACGCCGCCGGCAGTGCCGCCATCGCCAATGAAATGCTTCGCGGTCGCGGCCACCTTGCCATTCTGCAGTGTCGCTGCCGCACCGGGGCTGCCCTGCAATCCTTCGACCGCGGCGCTCGCGTACGCGCGCACCAGCGCAGGATCCTGCGCAAAGCCTTCGTAGCTGCGGCCCCAGCGCACATCCTGTGGTACTGCCAAGGTTGGTGCGAAGGCCCAGTCCCAACCGGTAGCGGCAATTTCTTCGGCGGTCGCAGCGCCGATGCGGCGTACCAGCTCGGCATCGTGCGCGGCGCCGAGTCCGATGTTGTGCGGATAGAGCACGGTGCCGACAATGTTGTTGTGACCGTGGACGGCATCGATGCCGAACAGCGGCGGAATGGCTTCGTGGCCGGGCCGCGCCTCGAGCGCTACGGCGCGATAGTCGCGCGCGAGTTGCAGCCAGGCGGCGGTCGGCGAGCGATCATTGCCATTGGGCCCGGAGCCACCGCCGGCGAGAATCGAACCCAGCGGGTAACGACGCAGGTCCGCGGGCTTGATTGAAGCAATGTCGGTCTGGATCACCTGGCCGACTTTTTCTTCGACGCTCATGCGCGCGAGCATGCTGGTGATGCGCACTTCCGTGGCGGCATCGACGAGTCCGCGGCTATGCGTCGCCGGCCAGAGCTGCGGATGCGCAACGCCGGGTGGCTGTGGCTCGGCGGCACCTGCCGTGACGCTGAAGGTCGTGCCGTACAAGGCAGCGGCCGACAGTGCGACGAACACTGTGAACGCCCGAAGACCATGTTGACTCGCTCGCATCGACTTACTCCCGCAGGAAACTGCGATACCAGGCGCCGCTGTGTTTGAGGCGCCGTTGCTGGGTGGCAAAATCCACGTGTACCAGGCCGAAGCGGCGCGTATAGCCTTCGGCCCACTCGAAATTGTCCATCAGGGTCCAGGCGAAATAGCCTTTGACCGGCAAGCCGCGCTCAATGGCTTCGCGCACGGCCAGCAGATGCTGCTGTAGGTACAGGCAGCGCTTGGCATCGTCGATCGTGCCGTCGGCAGCCGGATGGTCTTCGTAGCTGGCGCCATTTTCGGTGATGTAGATCTGTTGCGCGCCATATTCACGTTGCAGGCGCTCAAGCAGTACCAGCAGGCCCGCGGGCGATACTTCCCAGCCGAGATCGGTGCGCTCGGCGCCAGGCGTGGGCACCACGCGCGCCGACATGGGGCCGTCATTGGGCGCGTGGGCAATGGTCTCGGGAAAATAATAGTTCACGCCCAGAAAATCCGTGGGCGCGGCAATGGTGGCAAGATCCGAGGATTCCATCCGCGGCGCGTTGTCGCCGCACAGTGCCCAGATGTCGGCGGGGTAGCCGCGTCCGTACAGGGGATCGAGGAACCAGCGATTGCGTAGGCCATCGTAGCGGCGCGTCGCGGCCACATCGGCGGCCGAGGCGCTCGCGCTGCTGTTCGGGTGCAGGCTCAAGGCGATGCCGACCTGCGCACCGGGCACGTTGGCACGCAGTACCTGCACCGCGCGGCCATGCGAGAGCAGCACGTGATGGCAGGCCTGTAGCGCCGTGCGCCAGTCGCGCAGCCCGGGCGCATGCGTGCCGTCGTAGCAACCAATGAAGGCGCTGCACCAGGGTTCATTGTGCGTGATCCAGCGGCGCACGCGATCGCCCAGGCGGCGAGAGAGTACGTCGGTGAATTCGGCAAACTCGTCAACGGTGTCGCGATGCGACCAACCGCCACGCTCCTGCAGTCGCTGTGGCAGATCCCAGTGATAAAGCGTGGCCCAGGGTTCGAGGCCGCGGGCCAGCATGCCGTCGATCAGGCGCGAGTAGAAGTCGAGGCCCTTGGCATTGGGCGGCTTGCCCGCGCCGTCGGCCAGGATGCGTGGCCATGCAATCGAGAAGCGATACGCGCCGATGCCAAGCTGTGCAGCAAGATCCAGGTCTTCGGGCCAGCGATGATAGTGATCGCAGGCCACTGCGCCGCTCGAGCCATCGCGGATATTGCCGCGCACCGTGCAGAAGCGATCCCAGATCGATTCGGCGCGACCATCCAGCGTGGCGGCACCTTCAATCTGGTAAGCGGAAGTGGAGCAGCCCCAGCGGAAGTCAGCCGGAAAATCGCGGCGACGCAGTGCGGGCACATTGGCGGCAAGCAGCGAAGCGGTGGCTGGGGCAGGTGCGAGGCTCATGGTCTCTCTTGTCGTTCGAATCTCTCGCCCACGACAACACGGCGTGCAGGTCGCGCCATCGCAGGTCGGCTTAACTTACCGCATCGCTGGAAAGCTTTCCACCCCTGGTTGGCAAGGCATTTAGGCGCGGGCCTGACATGGCAGGCGCGGCTGGTCTGAACGTGTTTCAGGTGCGCGGATGGGCCGTGGCGGAACGCTGCTGGTGCGGCATGGTGATTGAGGCCCGCCACGTCACGTTGATCGGAAACTCGCGTTGCACCGGCAACAGCGAATCGTAGCAACGGTTGAGCAGGCAATTGAGGCCGCTGACCGTGACCTCACGCAGGGGGATATGCACCGAAGTCAGTCGCGGCGCCGAGTATTCCGCGCTCTGCGTGTCATCGTAGCCCAGCACGGAAACGCGTTGCGGCACCGTGAGGCCGGTTTCCTGGAAGTAGGAAAGGGCGCCTACAGCCATTTCGTCATTGGCGCAGAACACCGCCGTGAACCGATGTTTCGAAGCCAGCAGTGCCTTGGCGGAGGCCCAGCCACCCTCGGGCGAGAAGTCGCTGTCGATGGTGCGCACCGTCTGCGGGTCGATCCCCTGGCGACGCAGTTCGTTCATGAAGCCCGCGATGCGGGCGACATTGTCCTGGGAGGAAGCGGGGCCGGCGATCACCGCGAATTCCCGATGCTGGTGCTGCAACAATGCCTGCGCCGCCACGGCGCCGCCGTGCAGGTGATCAGCGCAGAAGCACTGGTCACGCATGCTTTCGAATACCCGGTTGAGTACCACGATGTTGGGTTGCTCGCGGCCCAGCGCGACGATGTCTTTCTCGAGCAGGGCATTGCTCATCACAATCAAGCCGTCGCAATCGCGGTTGATCAGGAACTGCACGCCTTCGATGGCCTGGCGCCGCTCGTCGGCAGAGCCGTGTCCGAAGGCGACCACCATGTGGCGGCCGCCCGCGCGCAGTTCGGCATCGATGGTCTGCAGGATGGGCGTATAGAAAGTGCCCTTCAGGATCGGAATGTACACACCGATCATTTGCGTCGAGCCCGAGAGCAGGGAGCGCGCGGCATGCGAGGGCCGGAAGTTCAGCTGCTCGATCGCGCGGCGCACGCGCTTGGCCGTGGCGGGGGCCACCGAGCCCTTGCCGCTGACCACGCGCGAGGCAGTGCCCAGGCCCACGCCTGCGAGTCGCGCCACATCTTTAATGGTAGCCATGGTGAAATTGACGCCGAAATTCTGCCAGTGCTATATTGCCCTGAACATTGGGAACGTTTCCATAGTTCTACGCCTATTGCAAGGAATCAGGCGCGGGCCCTCTATAATCCGCATGCGCCGCGACGCGACGCGACGCGGACACAACGGACCTCGGGGGTCATACGAGCAGAGTATACAGCCTCGATGCAGCGACCTTGCTGGCACTCCTGTGCCTGGCGTTGCCGTGCGCGGCTGCAGTAGCGGCACAAGCCGCGCCCGCGGCCCGCCCACGCGCAGAGGTATTGCACTGGTGGACTTCCGGTGGCGAAGCGGCCGCGGTGCGCACGCTGGCCGATGCCTATCGCGCCGCCGGCGGCGATTGGGTCGACACCGCGATCGCCGGCAATGAACAGGCGCGCGCCGTGGCGCTCAGCCGCATCGTTGGCAATGATGCACCGGCGGCCGCGCTGTTCAATGCTTCACGGCAGTTCCGCGAACTGATCGACCAGGGGCTGCTGATCACGCTCGATGACGTGGCGCAGCGCGAAGGCTGGGATGCGATCCTCCCGGAGCCGATCCTCAATGCCGTGCGCGTGAACGGCCACTACTACGCAGCGCCTGTCAGCCTGCACATGCCCACCTGGATCTGGTATTCGAAAGTGGCGTTGCGCAAGGCCGGCGTAGAAAAGGAACCCACCAGCTTCGCCGAATTATTCCTCGCGCTCGACAAGCTCAAGGCCGCGGGCCTGATTCCGCTTGCGCACGGCGGCCAGGCCTGGCAGGACAACATCGTGTTTCGTGCCGTGCTCGCCAACCTGGGTGGCCGTGAGCTGTATCTGAAGGCCTTCCGCGATCGCGATCCCGCGGCGATCGCCTCGCCGCAATTCCGCGAAGTGCTGAGCACTTTCAAGCGTCTGCACAGCTATGTGGATGCCGGCTCGCCGGGTCGCAACTGGAATGATGCTACCGCGCTGCTGATTTCCAATCGCGCCGGTTTCCAGATCATGGGTGACTGGGTCAAGGCGGAATTCTCGAGCGCCAGCAAATTGCCCGGACGTGACTACGGTTGCATTCCGGGGTTCGGCGCGCACTCGCCCTATATCATCCAGGGTGATGCCTTCGTGTTCCCGCGCAGCACCAGCGCGGCCACGTTGCGCGCGCAGAAGCTGCTGGCGAGTGCCATCACGGGTCGCGCCACGCAGCTCGCGTTCAGTGCGCTCAAGGGTTCAATTCCCATACGTGCCGACGTTGATGTCAGCACCCTGGATCAGTGCGCGCGCCTGGGTGTCTCGATCATGAAGGATCGTTCGCGCCAGCTCGGCAACGATGAAACCTGGCTCACGCCAGACCAGAACGGCGCGCTGGCCGATATCCTCACTGACTACTGGAATCGTGATCTGGCGGTGAGCACCGTTCAACAGCGGATCGTGGCCGCGCTCACCGATTGAACGCGCGCGCCGCATGAACACGCGCCGCATCGACAGGGGACTGCGCCGCGCGCACCTGGCGCTGGTGCCGATGGCGCTGGTGGCATTGGTGTGTTATCTCGGCGCCACGCTCTGGTCGCTGCGCATCTCGCTGAGCAGTTCACGCAGCTTTCCGGTCAGCGACTTCGTCGGCCTGGCGCAGTACCGTCGGCTGTTCAGCAACGAGCGCTGGTTGCATTCGCTGGGGAACCTGGCGACTTACGGACTGCTGTTCGTGGCCGCCTGCCTGGTCATCGGCTGGCTGCTGGCGATATTGATCGAGCGCGAGGTGCGCATTGGCGGCGCGCTGCGGCTGGTATTCCTGTATCCCTACGCGATGTCCTTCGTTGCCACCGGGTTGGTATGGCAGTGGATGCTGAATCCAGGGCTCGGCATCCAGGAAGCGGTGCGACGCTGGGGATTCAGCGAATTTCGTTTCGACTGGCTGGTCGATCAGGATCATGCGCTCTACACGATTGTGATCGCGACCGTCTGGCAGGCTTCGGGCCTGGTGATGACGATACTGCTCGCGGGCATGCGCGGCATCGATGCGGATATCTGGCGCGCAGCACGCATCGATGCGGTGCCCGCGTGGCGGCTGCACCTGTGGGTGATCGCGCCCATGCTGGCGGCACCGTTTGCTACCGCCACCCTGTTGCTGCTGACGGGCGTCGCGAAACTCTACGACGCTGTCGTGGCCATGACCCAGGGAGGGCCGGGCACCGCAAGTGAAGTGCCCACCAAGTTCATCATGGATCACCTGTTTGGGCGCGCCAATATTGCGCTGGCCTCCGCTGGCGCCGCGGTGCTGGTGCTCAGCGCGCTGATCGTGATGATGCCGCTGTTCTACGCACGTGCGCGCAGCAACCGGAGAAATGCATGAGCGCGCAGCAGCTCATGCGGCCATCGGCGCCGCGTCGCTGGTACGCCGATCCGGCGCGTCTGGCGCTGCTGGCGCTGCTGGTCTCGGCCGCGTTGTGCTTCCTGTTGCCCTTGTATGTGATGAGCCTCACCTCGTTCAAGAGCATGGAGGAGATCCGCAACACTTCACTGTTCGCGCTGCCGCCGCAGCTGAGCTTCGCAGCCTGGCAGGCCGCCTGGAGCAGCGCCTGTACGGGAGTGGCCTGCGAGGGTATCAGCGCCGGCTTCTGGAATTCGGTGCTGATCGTGATACCCAGTACGCTGATCGCGGTGGGCCTGGGTGCGCTCAATGGCTACGCGCTGGCGTTCTGGCGACTGCGCGGCGCCGGTTCGCTGTTCGCAGTGCTGATGATCGGCGCCTTCCTGCCCATCCAGGTGATGATGTTGCCGCTGGTGCGCCTGCTGGCGCCGCTCCATCTGGTCGGCACACTAACCGGCATCATCATCGTGCACGTGATCTTCAGCATGCCGGTGATGACGCTGATCTTCCGCAATTACTATGCAGCACTGCCGCGCGAACTGTTCCTGGCCGCGCGCCTCGATGGGGCTGGTTTCCTGTATGCCTTCCTGCGGCTGATGCTGCCGATGTCGCTGCCAATGCTGGCCGTGGCAGCCATCATGCAGGCCACGGGCGTTTGGAACGACTACCTGCTGGGCCTGGTGTTTGCGGGGCGCGAGCATCTGCCGATGACCGTGCAGCTCAACAATCTGGTCAACACCACCACTGGCACGCGCGAATACAACGTCGACATGGCGGCCACCCTGCTGACGGCGCTGGTGCCGTTGTTGATCTATGCGTTGGCGGGCCGCTGGTTCGTACGCGGCATTGCCGCCGGTTCGCTCAAGGCCTGACGCATGACGGCACTCACGGTGGAGCAATTGTCGGTGCAGCTGGGCGGCCGCAGGGTGATCGACCAGCTCGATCTGCAGGTGGAATCTGGCGAGTTCCTGGTGCTGCTGGGTGCCTCCGGCTGCGGCAAGTCGACCTTGCTGCACACCGTGGCGGGGCTGCAGGCGCCACACTCCGGGCGCGTGCTCATCGATGGTGTCGATCGAACCTGGAGCGATCCGGGTGAGCGCAATGTGGGCATGGTGTTCCAGTCCTATGCGCTGTATCCCACGCTGTCGGTCGAGGGGAATCTCGGTTTCGGCTTGCGCGCGCGCGGTGTGGCGCGTCGTGAGGTGCGTGAGCGCGTGCTGCGCGTGGCGCAGTTGCTGCAGCTCGACGCGCTGCTGGAACGCAAGCCGGCACAGCTCTCCGGTGGGCAGCGCCAACGCGTGGCCATTGGTCGGGCGCTGGTGCGCGAAGCCGGTCTGCTGCTGCTTGACGAGCCGCTTTCCAATCTTGACGCAGGGCTGCGCGCCACGCTGCGACGTGAACTGAAGCTGCTGCACCAGCGGCTGGGCGCGACGATGATCCATGTCACCCACGATCAGGTCGAAGCCCTGACGCTGGCGACGCGCCTCGCGGTGATGCAGGAGGGGCGCATCCGTCAGTTGGGTACGCCTGAGGAGGTGTACCGGCGGCCCGCGAATCGCTTTGTGGCTGGATTCATCGGCTCGCCGGCGATGAATTTCATCGAAGGCAGCATTGCGCGCGTGGGCGCCTCACTGCAATTCTGCGCGACCGGTCTGCGCATCGATCTGCCTGCGCAGCTGTTCAACGCTGCGCCGCCGCTCGACGGCGAATCGCTGGTGCTGGGCCTGCGGCCGGAGCACATTCGCTTCGCGACAGCTCCAGGTGTGAGCAGCGCTCAGATCGCCCACAGCGGGCAGGACGCCCACATCGGAGCGGGCAAGGTATCGCTGATCGAGCCGCTGGGCAGTCACGAAGTACTGTGGCTGGAACTCGAGTGCGGCACGGTGGCGGCGCTGAATCACCAGGGTCAGCGTTACAATCGCGGCGAGCTGGTGAAACTGGCGGTGGACGCGGCAGCCGTGTCACTGTTTGACGCCACCAGCGGGGAGCGATGCTGATATGAGCTGCGGGCAATACTCTGCTTTTGCGCGAGCAACGCTGTGGCGCGGCGCATTTGCTGCAGCGCTGGCGCTCGGCATGGTGGGTTGCGCCACGCCAATCCGCGAATCGGCGGTGCAGGTGTGGGTGACCACCGCCGATCGCAGCCGCCTGCTGACGCGCGATGCAGACCTGCATTTTGCAGTCGCCGCACCGCTGCCGCTCAACATTGAAGTGGACGCACGCCATCGCTACCAGGAGTTCCTGGGTGTCGGTGCCGCATTCACCGACTCGACCGCGCTGCTGTTCGAGCAGAAGCTCGGGCCCGAGGCACGCACTGCACTGATGCGCGAGCTCTTTGGCCCGCCGCCCGGCATTGGACTCAGTCTGATGCGCGTGCCGATCGCAGCCTCCGATTTTTCCGTCGAACACTATTCCTTCGATGATCTGCCAGCCGGAGCCACGGATCCGACACTCGCCCATTTCGACCTGGGTGCCAACGGCAAGCGCGTGCTGTCGCTGGTGCGTGCGGCGCATGAGATCAACCCGACGATGCGGCTGATTGGTTCCACATGGAGTGCACCGGGCTGGATGAAAAGTTCCGGCAGCATGATCAAGGGCCATCTACTGCCAGAGCACTACGATGTCTTCGCCGACTACCTGCTGCGTTTCGCCGACAGCTACCAGCAGGCGGGGGTGCCGCTCTATGGGCTGACGGCCCAGAACGAGCCGGGTTTCGAACCCAAGGACTATCCGGGCATGCGCTTCGAAGCCGTCGATCGCGCGCGATTCATTGCGCAGCACCTCGGGCCCAAGCTCTCCCGCCAGGCCGGTGCCCCGCTGTACTTCGACTACGATCACAACTGGGATGTCTCCGAGTCACCGCTCCAGGTGCTGGACGATACGGCCGCGGCCCACTACGTCGCCGGCATCGCCTGGCACTGTTACGGAGGCGAGATCGACGCGCAATCGCTGGTGCACACGGCTCACCCGGGCTTTTCGGCCTTGCTGACGGAGTGCTCAGGTGGTGAGTGGGAACCGTCGTGGGCCGATGGCCTGCGCTGGTTTGGCGGCACGCTGCTGATCGAAGGCGCTCGCAACTGGAGTGGCGGCACGATCCTGTGGAACCTGGCCCTTGATGAGCACCACGGCCCGCACCTGGGAGGCTGCGATGATTGTCGTGGCGTGGTGACCATTGACTCGAGCACCGGTGCTGTAACCCGCAACGTCGAGTACTACAGCTTGGCACATCTGGGGCGCTTCGTGCGGCCCGGGGCGAACCGCATCGATTCGACCTCCAGTCTGGAAGGACTGAGCAGTGTTGCTTACCGCAACCGTGATGATGGTTCGCTGGCACTGTTGGTGTACAACAGGGCAACGGCGGCGCGCAGGTTCTCGATACGCAATTCGCAGCGTACGCTGGAGTATGAGTTGCCGGCCGGTGCGCTCGCCACGTTCGTGTGGCAACCGCAGTGATGACTATCAAAGGAGTCATAGCCATGTGGAGATTCACAATGCGGTGGTGCGCACGGCAGGGGCAGCGACGCAGCTATCCGCAAGTCCTGATGCTGGTGGCGCTGGTTGCAGGCAGCGGCGTGTGCAGTGCAGCGGCTGAGGTGCAGCCATTCCTGGGTCGCTGGAATGTCACGCTGCAAGCTGGCAAGCAGCAGTATTCCTCGTGGCTGGAGATCTCCACGGTGGATGGCGCCGTGCAGGTGCGCATGGTGGGCCGCTGGGGTCACGCGCGCGTACTGCCAGAGGCCAGCATCACCGGCAATCGGATACATTTCGTGTCTCCCAAGGAAGAAGAGGGTCGCGTCGATTCCGATATGGCCTTCGACGGGCGATTGCGTGGCCACTCGCTAACTGGCACGACCAGCGGACCCGATGGTGCGACGTGGACCTGGTATGCGCTTCCGGCGCCGGAACTGAAGCGTCCGGACACGATCAACTGGGGTAAACCCGTCACCTTGTTCAACGGCCGCGATATGCACGGTTGGCGCAGCCGTGATCCCGGCGCACACAGCCGCTGGCTGGTGGATGAGGGCACCCTGTTGAGCCAGGGGCAGGGGCCCGATCTGCTGACGCAGAAGAAATTCCGTGACTTCAAGCTGCACATTGAATTCAACTGCGCAGCCGAATCAAACAGCGGCGTGTACCTGCGCGGCCGCTACGAGGTGCAGATCGAAGTCGGCTCGCCGCCGGCTGCCGCCAACCAGGGCCTCGGCGGCGTCTATGGCTTCCTGGCGCCGCAACCCAAGCCACAGATCCAGGCCGGTCAGTGGCACGCCTACGATCTCACCCTCGAGGGTCGCTACGTTACCGTGGTACTCGATGGCCAGACGCTGATCGACAACCAGGAGATTCCCGGTACCACCGGCGGCGCACTCGACACGCGTGAGGGGCGAGCAGGGCCGATCCTGCTCCAGGGTAGCGAGGAGGGGCGGGTCGCGTTCCGCAACATCGTGATTACGCCCGCACGGGACTGAATCCATGCCTGCGCACAGCGCTAAAGCAGCGGCGCCGGTAGGCGTCGGCATCATAGGCTCGCAATTCATCTCCGGCATCCATGCCGAAGCCTTGCGCGCCTGTTCACAAGCGCAGTTGCTTGGAGTGGCATCGCCCACTCCTGGTCATGCGGCGCAATTTTCCGAGCGCCATGGCATTGCCCGCCACTACACCGATTACCACGCACTGTTGGCCGATGCCGCGATCGCCATGGTGGTGGTCGGTGTGCCCAATGACCTGCATTGTGCGATCACGCTGGCGGCGGCGGCTGCCGGCAAGCATGTGGTAATGGAAAAGCCGCTGTGCCTGAATCTCGCCGAGGCCGACCAGATGATTGGCGCCTGCCAGCGTGCAAAAGTGAAGCTGATGTATGCCGAGGAGCTGTGCTTCGCACCCAAGTACGTGCGCCTCAAGGCGCTGCTGGATGAAGGCGCGCTGGGCGCGCCGACGCTGCTCAAGCAGTCCGAGAAGCACGACGGCCCGCACGCCGCGCACTTCTGGGATGTGAATCGCTCCGGAGGTGGCGTACTGATGGACATGGGTTGCCATGCGATCGAGTTCTTCCGCTGGATGCTGAATCGTCCGCCGGTGAAATCCGTGTACGCGCAGCTGAATACCTCGGTTCATCAGGGCAAGACCCGAGGCGAGGACAATGCGCTGCTGATACTCGAGTTCGCCAACGGCACCATCGCGCTGGCCGAAGAGAGCTGGACCAAGCTCGGCGGCATGGACGATCGCGCCGAAGTGCACGGCTCCAAGGGTGTAGCGTACGCAGATCTGCTGCACGGCAATGCGCTCGAGGCCTACAGCAGCGCCGGTTACGGCTACGCCGTCGAGAAGGCGGGTTCGACGGCGGGCTGGAGCTTTCCTATTTATGAGGAGGCCTGGAACTACGGGTTTCATGCCGAGATGGCGCACTTCGTCGATTGCGTGCAGCACAATCGGCCGCCATTGGTCAGTGGCGCGGACGGGCGCGCGGTGCTCGAAGTGTTGTTTGCAGCGTACGAATCGGCGCGCACCGGCCGCAAGGTTTCGCTGCCATTTGTGAGCGAGGCGGCGAAGCCCATCGACCACTGGTTGGGGGTCTGAATCAGGTCCCGGGCCCGCTACAAACGCGTGCAGCGGAACTCGCACGGTTTCCCGTGCGGGTACAATTCCGGACGCCGGATCGCGCAGCTTAGCGCCCGCAATTGACAGGCCGTGGCGGCGGGGCTACAGTCGGCACAGAAAATTGGGAAGGTTTCCAATCAGGGGGCAGCAGCCACACGGCGCTTCAGGAATGCGGTGGGGTGTGCTGAAAACATGCCTCCCGTGCAAGAAGGCTTTCCTCGTTGAGTTTCTGGAAGGCAGTCCGGGTGGATGCCTTTCCAAATGTCAGACATCCAGGGGGACCCGTCCGATGAAGACTCGTGCCATGCAGCCTATCCGCGCGCGTGCAAACTCCCGTGACGCTATCGCAGCCGCCGTCGCGGCTATTCTGGCCGGCAGCGCTGGTCAAGCCTGGGCTCAGGCGGCGCAGGGTGACCAGCCGATTGAAGAAGTCGTAGTCACCGGCATCCGTCACTCGATCGAGACTTCGATCGCCGTGAAGCGGGAAGAAACCTCCATCGTCGAGGTAGTTAGTGCCGAGGACATCGGCAAACTCCCGGATTCCAGCATTGCCGACTCCATCGCGCGGCTGCCTGGTCTCGCAGCGCAGCGCGTCAACGGGCGTCCGAGTGCCATTTCGATCCGCGGCCTGGGTCCTGACTACTCCACTTCGCTCCTCAATGGCCGCCAGGTGGTCAGTACGAGCGATGGGCGTACCGCCGATTACGACCAGTTCCCCTCGGAGCTGGTGAATCAGGTCGTGGTCTACAAGACCAACGACGCGGCTGTCGTCGGCCAGGGTCTAGCGGGTACCATCGACATCCGGCCCATCAAGCCGCTGGAAGCAGGCAAGCATCAGCTGGCCTTCGGTCTGCGCGGCGAGCGCAACTCCAACGGCTCGGTCTCACCCATCGGGCAGGGCGCCACGGGCCACCGGTTCAGCGCCGCGTACGTGGATCAATTCGCCGACCATACGATCGGGTTGGCGCTGGGATTCGCGCACCTCGCTTCTCCTGGCGAAGCCAAGCACTACGAGGCCTGGCAGTACGGTGACTACGACGGACAGTGGGGTGGCAACGTAGGCGGAGTGCCGTCACTGTCTACCCCCGGCACCAATTGCGTGATCGATCCCAATCGCCCCCAGCCCCCCCCTCCCTGGTCGCAGCAATGCGTTCAGTACGCGCAGGGCTTCACGGCCAATACCTCGGCCAGTAAGCAGGTGCGCGATGGCCTGATGGCAGTGCTCGAATACAAGCCCAATGAGCGCTACACCAGTACGGTTGACTTGTATTACTCGAAATTCGAGCAGGATCGTGTCGAGCACTTCTGGACCGGCGACATCGGCATGTGGTCGGGTCCCTCCGTCTTCTCCAACGTCGGCACCTCGGTGGTCGGCGGCAACACCCTCATCTCCAGTGGCACAATAGACGGTACCCCCGACGCCACTGGCAATCTGGTTGGACCCCACAACCTGATCTACGGCAAGAACTACTGGCGCACCGACAAGATCGCCTCGCTGGGTTGGCATAACGAGCTGGCGATTGGCGACAACTGGCATGCCATGGCTGACGTGGGCTACTCGCACGCCGATCGCAATGAGTACTACATTCAATCCGTCGCAAGAGCGACACCGGACAGCTCCTTCACCGTCTCCGGTCTCAACACTGTTGATCATGCTTCCTGGTCCACGCCGCAGGACCTGACCAACCCCTCGATCGTGCAGCTGACCAATGATCCGAACTGGGCGGAAAGCCGTACTCCGCACTACACCGACGAGATCGAATCGTTTCAAGTCTCGGCCAAGCGCAATCTCTCCTGGGGCCCTCTCAGCGCGCTCAGCGTCGGCCTCGCCATAAACCAGCGCGACAAGGACGTGACTGCCGGCGCTAACATGCTGACTCTCACCGGGGGTGCCCTGGTACCGATTCCGGCCGGGGCGCTGCGCGGATCCGTCAATGTCAGTGTGGGCGGCATCAACGAGAACATACTGGCCTATGACATTCCCAGCATCATGGGCTTGTATACCGTCACTCCGAAGGATCCCTGGGAGGCCCAGACCAACCGCTACAGCGTGCACGAGCAGGTCACGACCGGCTACTTCAAACTCGACATCAATTCGACGCTGGGGAGCATGCCCATCACTGGTAACCTGGGTATGCAGCTGGTGCGTTCAACACAGGGTTCCGATGGGTTTGCGTGGAATGACGCGAACGGCAGCCCAGGTGCGCCCGGCCCCGGCAGCGTGCTTCCGGTTCATGGCGGGGCCACTTCTACCGATGCACTGCCGAGCCTGAACCTGGTGTTCGGCTTCCGGCCTGACCTGAAACTGCGCCTGGGCGTCAGCAAGACCATGGCTCGCCCGCGCATGGACGATATGCGGGCCGGCGCCGATCAGCCCCAGCTCACGCCGCTCACTCAGGGGAGCCCGATCGGTACCTGGACCGCCAACGGCGGCGGCATACCCAACCTCAAGCCCTGGCGCGCCGAAGCCTACGACCTCTCGCTCGAGAAGTACTTCGGCAGGCGCAGCTACGTGGCGGTGGCCGGGTTCTACAAGCATCTGGACACGTTTATCTACCAGAAGACTTCGGTGCGTGATTTCAGCGGCTTCATCAACTACAACCCAGCGCTGACAGCGGGTTGTCCAATCAGCGAGCCCAATTGCAATCCGAACCTGGGCACCTTGACGACCAACGACAACGGCAGTGGGGGCAAGGTCTACGGCGCGGAATTCTCGCTGTCGCTCGACGGCGGGCTGATTACACCCGCACTCGACGGACTCGGTCTGATCGCGAGCGAATCGAATACGCGCAACAAGCTTCCGCTGGACAATAATAACAACCCGATCAACCTGGACGGTTTTTCAGGCACCGTGAACAGCTTTGCGGTGTACTACGAAAAGAGTGGGTTCTCGGCCCGCGTCAGCCAGCGCTATCGCTCGGCGTTCACTGCGACCACGCGCGGCGTGCTTCTCCAGACGCAAAACAGTACGCACATCGATGCCGAGAAGCAGGTCGATGCGCAGCTGGGTTACTCCTTCGAGTCGGGTGTCCTCAAAGGCCTTTCGATCCTGCTGCAGGGGAACAACATCACCAACCAGGCGGCCATCCAGAGGCAGAGCCCGCAAACCGTGGGTAGCGATGGCAACGCGCTGGGTCTATTGCCATGGAAGTACGACGACTTCGGTCGCGTGTGGCTGCTGGGCGCGACCTACAAGCTCTGAGGTTCGAGCGTACGGGGCCGACTCGCAGCACTGCTGCCGGGTCGGCCCCGAGGCCGGGAGTCGCAGAATCACCGTTGAACGAGACAAGCCCGGATCGCCGATCCGCGAGATCGTCATCGTGGGTGGCGGCACCGCCGGCTGGATGACGGCCGCCGCGCTGTCGAAGCAGCTCGGGCGCAGTTGTTCGATCCAGCTGGTCGAGTCCGATGAGATTGGCATTGTCGGTGTCGGCGAGGCGACGATTCCGCACATCGTCACTTTCAACCGAATCCTGGGCATCGACGAGGACGAGTTCCTGCGCGCGACCCGCGGCACGTTCAAGCTCGGCATCGAATTCGTGAACTGGGGGGCGATCGGCGATCGCTACACCCATGGGTTCGGCAAGCTCGGCCCCGAACTGGACGGCCTGCCGTTCCACCATTTCTGGTTGCGTGGCATGCAGGCCGGCACGTCTGCCGAGCTGGGCGATTACTCCATCAACACGGCGGCTCCGCGCAGCGCCAAATTCATGCGGCCGAGGCAGGACATTGCCGGTTCGCCATTGGGCGAGATCGTCTACGCGTACCACTTCGACGCGGGGCTGTATGCGCAGTTTCTGCGCAGGCAGGCGGAGCGCAACGGTGTGGTACGCATCGAAGGCAAGATCACGACGGTGCAACAACGCGAGCCGGATGGCTACATCGACGCACTCGTGCTCGCGGACGGCCGCCGCGTGGCCGGGGAACTGTTCATCGACTGTTCCGGCATGCGCGGCCTGCTCATTGAGCAGACCCTGCACGCCGGCTATGAGGACTGGTCTCACTGGCTGCCCTGTGACACCGCAATCGCCGTGCCGAGCCGCCCGGTGGAACCGCTGATCCCGATCACGCGCGCAACCGCACGCGGTGCTGGCTGGCAGTGGCGCATCCCGCTGCAGCACCGCATCGGCAATGGCCACGTCTACTCCAGCCGCTTCATCAGCCAGGATGAAGCCACAGCCGTGCTGATGGCAAACCTCGAAAGCGAAGCGCTGGGCGAACCGCGGCTTATCCGGTACGTGCCGGGTCGGCGAAAGCACGTCTGGGACCGCAATTGCGTGGCCCTCGGCCTGGCAGCCGGGTTCTTCGAACCTATCGAATCCACCAACATCCATCTGATCCAGACCGCAATTGCGCGACTGATGACACTGTTCCCGCGCGCTGGATTCGAGCAGGCTGACAGGGACGAATTCAACGAGCAGGCGCGCATCGAGTACGAGCGTGCCCGCGATTTCATCATCCTGCACTACAAGGCCACGGAGCGCGACGATACGCCCTTCTGGCGGTACTGTCGCACAATGGATGTGCCGGCCACGCTGCAGCACAAGCTCGACCTGTATCGAAGCAATGGTCGCTATTTTCGCGAAGACAGCGAGCTCTTTGGCGAATTGAGCTGGGTGCAGGTGATGGAAGGTCAGCGCATCCACGCCAGCGGCTATCACCCCTTCGCCGATCTGCGGTCAATCGACGATGTACGGGCCTTCCTGGCCGATACCAAGCGTGTCATCACGGCGTGTGTTGATACTATGCCCACGCACGCCGAGTTCATCGCGCGGTACTGCGCGTACGAGTGACCTGGCGCCGGCCCGCAGCGATTCACTTACAAGGTCAAGTAGCTACACGATGAAACAACTCCATGCACTGGCCACAGGACTGATCTTCACGGCGCTGCCGCTACTGGCGGCTCAATCTGCGGGTACCTCGCCGCATTCGATGGTCAGCGTGCCGCCCGAGGCGCCGATGCTGGGCTACAGCACCGCCGCCGCGATCGAGCAGCGCGGCTGGGAGCAGCGCTTCCGCGAGGGCGTGTCGGCTGATGCGATCCGCGAAAACATGCGACGCCTGAGCGCGCGCCCGCATCATGTCGGCTCGCCCTACGACAAGGACAATGCCGAGTGGATACTCGCGCGCTTCAAGGAGTGGGGGTTCGATGCGACGATCGAAACCTTCAACGTGCTGTTCCCGACGCCCAAAGCGCGCGTGCTCGAGATGCTGGCGCCGCACCGCTATCGCGCCAGCTTGACTGAGCCACGCTTTGACGTCGATCCCGGTTCGAAGCAGGGCGCCGAGCAACTGCCGACCTACAATGCCTATTCCGCTGACGGTGATGTCACCGCGCCCCTGGTGTACGTGAACTACGGCAACCGCGATGACTACGAGCGGCTCGAACGCCTCGGGGTTTCAGTCAAGGGTGCCATTGTGATCGCGCGCTACGGCCACGGCTGGCGCGGCATCAAGCCGAAGGTGGCGGCCGAGCACGGTGCGGTCGGTTGCATCATCTATTCCGATCCGAAGGGCGATGGCTACTACGAAGGTGACGCGTTTCCAGCGGGTGGCAATCGCGCGCAAGGTGGCGTACAGCGTGGCAGCGTGATGGATACCGAGTATCCGGGCGATCCGCTGACGCCCGGCGTCGCCGCCACTGCGGACGCCAAGCGCCTCGATCTCAAGGACGCCCGCACGCTCACGCACATCCCAGTGCTGCCCATCTCCTATACCGATGCCTTGCCGCTGCTCTCGGCGCTGACGGGCCCGGTGGCGCCGAGCGAATGGCGCGGTGCCCTGGCGATCACCTATCACATCGGGCCCGGGCCCGCGCGCGTGCATCTGAAAGTGGCTTCCAACTGGGACATCAAGCCCATCTTCGATGTGATCGCCACGCTCAAGGGCTCGCAGAATCCCGATCAATGGGTGATCCGCGGCAATCACCATGATGCCTGGGTGAATGGCGCCGAAGATCCGATCTCCGGCCAGTCGGCCATGCTCGAAGAGGCGCGGCAGCTCGGTGCGCTGCATCGCCGGGGCTGGAATCCGCGTCGTACCGTGATCTATTGCGCCTGGGATGGCGAGGAGCCTGGTCTGCTGGGTTCGGTCGAGTGGGTCGAGGCTCATGTGCAGGAGCTGCGCGCGCACGCCGTGTCCTACATCAATTCCGATTCGAATGATCGCGGTTTCCTTGATGCTTCCGGCACGCAGGACCTGCAGAAGTTCGTCTCCGGTGTCGCGAAGGAGATCGCCGATCCCGAGACCGGCATGAGCGCCTACCAGCGTGCCCACCTGCGCGCCATCGCTGTGGCCAAGAACGCCGATGAGCGCGCGGAACTGCGCGGCCGGAACGACCTGGTGCTCGACATGCTGGGCGACGGCTCGGATTTCACCGCGTTCCAGGACTATGCCGGCATCCCGACGATGAGCATCGAGTACGGCGGCGAGGACGATGGCTCGCAATATCACTCGATCTACGACGACTTCTACTGGTTCACGCATTTCGTCGATACCGACTTCGCCTATGGGCAGGCGCTCTCGCGCACGGCCGGCACGGCGATGATGCGACTGGCGGATGCCGAAGTGATTCCGCTCGACTTCGCGCCGCAGGCCGAGGCACTCGAACATTACGTGAGCGCGCTCGAAACCCTGCTGAAGGACAAACAGGAAGAGTACGCCGAGCGCAACCTGCAGCTCAGCGAAGGTGTATTTCGTGCAACCTCCGACCCGCGACGGCCTGTGCTGCCGCCAAAGCCCGAGGCCGTGCCGCCCTATATGAGTTTCGCGCCGCTGAAGAACGCCGTGACCGTGTTCAGGCAATGTGCCGATCGCTACGCCAAGGCGCTCGCCAGCCTCGAGGCGCGTGGCGCGCAGGCACTGGCCGCAGAATCGCAGCTTGCCGTCAACGCGAAATTGATGGGCGTCTCGCGCCTGTTCCTGGACGAGCAGGGCCTGCCGGAGCGACCCTGGTTCAAGAACATGGTGTACGCGCCCGGCGCCTATACCGGGTACGAGGCCAGTCCGTTCGCGGCGGTACGCGAGTACATGGATTCGAAACAGTGGCAGCAGGCCGACGCCCAGGTTCCGCGCATCGCGCGCAGCGTCAGCAATGCGGCCGCAGGTGTAACCGAGGTTGCAGCAGCGCTCGAGCAGGCACTGGCAGCGCACTAGCGCTGCTGCGTATTTATACGCTGACAATTGTCAGCGGGCCGGGTATAGGCTGGGCGCGAGGAACGGTCGCAAATTCGGCCGGCTGACGTTGCACCATGATCGACGCAAATCCGCGCCGCGCCGGGCCTGCGGCGTATTCCATCGAGGGTGTAGTCGGTCTCACTGAGGCCGAAGCGCGCGCACGCCTGGCGCGCGACGGCTGCAACGAACTGCCTTCGCAAAAGCGTCGCGGCGCGTTGCGCATTGCCCTGGAAGTGGCGCGCGAACCCATGTTCCTGTTGCTGGTCGCAGCGGGCTCGCTCTATCTATTGATGGGCGAGATGGCCGACGCGCTGATGCTGCTCGGCTTCGTGTTCGTGGTGATGGCGATCACCATCCTGCAGGAGCGCAGGACCGAGCGCGCGCTGGATGCGCTGCGCGAACTCGCCAGCCCGCGTGCGCTGGTGATCCGCGACGGACAGGCGCACCGCATCGCCGGACGCGATGTGGTGCGCGGCGATCTGCTGGTGGTGGCAGAGGGTGATCGCATTCCCGCGGACCTGCTGCTGCGTCGCTGCACGCATCTCGCGGTCGATGAATCGCTGCTGACTGGCGAATCGGTGCCGGTACGCAAGCACGCCTCTGGCGATGCCACGCAGATGGATCGTCCCGGCGGCGATGATCTGCCCTCGCTTTATTCGGGCACGCTCGTGAGCTCCGGGCAGGGTCTGTGCGAGGTGCTGCACACCGGAGCAGCGACCGCGCTGGGTGCCATCGGCAGGTCGCTCGCGGATATCGAACCCGAGCGATCACCCCTGCAGCGCGAAACCGCGAGGATCGTGCGCATGCTGGCGATTGCGGGTCTGTGTGCCTGCGCGCTGGTGGTTGGCATCTACGCCCTGATGCACGGTGGCGCGTGGCAGGCGTGGAAGGAAGGTCTGCTGGCAGGGATCGCGCTGGCGATGGCGATACTGCCCGAGGAATTTCCGGTCGTGCTGACCGTGTTCCTGGCGCTCGGTGCTTGGCGCATCGCGCGCAGTCGCGTGCTCACGCGGCGCGTGAGCGCCATTGAAACGCTGGGTGCGGCCACGGTGCTGTGCGTGGACAAGACCGGCACCCTGACCGAGAACCGCATGAGCCTGAGCAGCGTGGCGCTCGACGGCGAAATCATTGCGCCGGCGACCGATGGCCGTTGGCCTGCGACTTGTGCAACGCTGATCGACACGGCGGTGCTGGCCAGCCGCGAGGATCCCTTCGACGCGATGGAGCACGCACTGCACGCGGCGGCGCTGCGGTTGCCGGATGCCGGGGCGCGCAAGGTGGCGCGCGTTGAAGCCGCGTGGCGACTGGTGCACGAGTACCCGCTCGCGGGCGACCTGCTCGCGGTCAGTCATGTGTGGCAGGGTCCTGCGAATGGTGACCTGCAGGTTGCCTCAAAGGGCGCACCCGAAGCGATCGCTGACCTGTGCAGACTCGATGCAGTCGAGCGCGCCGCACTGCTCGAGGCGGCGGGCAGACTGGCCGCCGCGGGACTGCGCGTGCTGGGCATTGCGCGCACACGGTTGCCGCAGCAACTCGATCCGACGCAGCAGCAGTGGCCAGCACAACAGCGCGATCTGCAGCTCGAGTACCAGGGTCTGGTCGCATTCTCGGATCCGGTGCGCGCCGATGTGCCAGGGGCGGTGGCTGAGTGTCGCAGCGCCGGAATCCGCGTGGTGATGATCACCGGCGACTACGCGCTCACGGCCCGCAGCATTGCCCGCCAGGCCGGTCTCGATCGCCCTGAGGCCTTGATGAGTGGCGAGGCACTGGCGCGACTGTCGGACGATGAACTGGCAGCCTGTATCGGCGACATCGATGTGTTCGCGCGTGTGGTGCCCGAGCAGAAGCTGCGCATCGTGATGGCGCTGCGGCGGCGCGGCGAAGTGGTGGCGATGACCGGCGATGGCGTGAATGATGCGCCGGCATTGAAGGCTGCCCACATCGGCATCGCGATGGGCGGGCGCGGCACCGATGTGGCACGCGAGGCGGCCGCGCTGGTGCTGCTCGATGACGACTTTTCATCGATCGTGAAGGCGGTGCGGGTGGGGCGGCGCATCTACGACAACATCCGCAAGGCGGTCGGTTTCATACTCGCGGTGCACGTGCCGATTGCCGGCCTGTCGATGATCCCGGTGATGATTCCGGGCTGGCCATTGCTGCTGCTTCCCGTGCATATCGTGTTCCTGGAGCTGATCATCGATCCGGCCTGCACGCTGGTGTTCGAGGCCGAGGGCGCCGAAGCCAACATCATGCGGCGCGCGCCTCGCTCGCCGCAGGCGCGGCTGTTTTCCGTGCCGATCGTCGGCATCGCAGTGCTGCAGGGAGCGGCGGCGCTGCTGGTGTGCCTGGCGATTTTCGCCGTGACACACGGCAGTCATGGCGCCAATGCGGCGCGCGCGCTGGTGTTTGCGGGCCTCGTAGCTTCGCTGCTGATGATCATCATGATCAACCGCTCCTGGACCCGCTCGGCCCTGGCGATGCTGTCTGAGCCGAATGCCGCGGTGTGGTGGGTGATCGCCGGCGCCTGTGCCTGCCTTGTCCTGGTGCTGGAAGTGCCGCGCGTGCAGCACCTGTTTTCATTTGCGCCGCTTCATGCAGCCGACCTCACGCTGAGCCTGCTCGCGGGCATTGCCTGCCTGCTGTGGTTCGAATGGCTGAAGACCAGCGGGCGGTGGCGTTCGTTGCAGGACGGCGCGCTTGCGTGGGCAGCATCAAAATCAGACACTGTCGCCGCAGTCTCGAACACCAGGAGCACGCCATGAATCCCAAGTCTCGTTCGCGCCGCTTGCTGTTGCAACAATCTCTGGCTCTGGGCTGCGCGGGTGCGCTCGGCAGCCGGGCGTGGGCGGCAGCGGAATCAGCTGCCGCTGCCGGTACCATTGTGATCGGCGGCGACATGAAAGTGGTGCGCCTCGGCTTCGGCGCCATGCGCATCACGGGCGATGGCATCTGGGGCGAACCGCCTGATACCGCTGAAGCGCGCAAACTCCTGCGGCGTGCGCTGGCGCTGGGCGTGAATTTCATCGACACCGCTGATGCCTACGGGCCGGCGGTGAGCGAGCGGCTGATCGCCGAGGCGCTGCATCCCTATCCGCGTGATCTGGTGGTTGCCACCAAGGGCGGCCTGGTGCGGCCATCCGCCCGCGACTGGACGCCTGACGGTCGCCCCGAACATCTGCGCAGTGCCTGCGATGCCAGCCTCAAACGATTGCGCCTGGAGCGTATCGACCTCTACCAGTTTCACCGGCCGGATCCGAATGTGCCGCTGGCCGAGTCGCTGGGCGCGCTCAAGGATCTGCAGAGCGCGGGCAAGATCCGCCACATCGGTCTCTCGAATGTGGATGTGCCGCAGCTGCGGCAGGCGCAGGGCATCATCAAAGTGGTCTCGGTGCAGAATCGCTACAACGTGGCGGACCGCGCCTCGGAAGAGGTGCTCAAGGCCTGCGAGCGCGAGCACATCGCCTTTCTGCCCTGGGGGCCGCTGGCCCAGCGTCCGCAGGGTCCGGGCAGTGCGGGTGACGCACTCAATGCGCTCAATGCCATCGCCGGCGAACGCCGCCTGCCGATGCCAACGGTGGCGCTGGCCTGGTTGCTGGCCAAATCGCCGGTGATGCTGCCGATCCCGGGCACCTCGCGCATCGATCACCTGGAAGAAGACCTGCATGCCGCCCAACTGCGACTGAGCAAGTCAGAACTGAAGCGCATCGGCTGATGAACAACGTTCCCACTGCGCTCAAGCCCAAGAAGTCCGTGGCCTTGTCCGGCGTGGTGGCCGGCAATACGTCGCTGTGCACCGTTGGGCGTTCGGGCAATGACCTCAGCTATCGCGGCTACGACATCCTGCAGATCGCCGACCGCTGCGAGTTCGAGGAAATCGCCTACCTGCTGATACACGAACGCCTGCCGAACCGTGCGGAGTTGTCGGCCTATCAGAACAAGCTCCAGTCCATGCGCGCTTTGCCTGCGGCGCTGCGCACTGTGCTCGAGACGCTGCCCAGGACCAGCCATCCGATGGACGTGCTGCGCACCGGTGTCTCGGCGCTGGGCTGCTCCGAGCCCGAGGCAGAAGCCCACACCATCGAGGGCGCCCGCGCACTGGCCGATCGGCTGGTGGCTTGCCTCGGCTCCATGCTGTGCTACTGGTACCACTACAGCCACAACGGCCGGCGCATCGACGTGGAGACCAACGATGCCTCGGTAGGCGCGCACTTCCTGCACCTGCTGCATGGCGAGGCGCCATCCGCGCTGTGGGTGCGAGCCATGCACACTTCGCTGATCCTGTACGCGGAGCACGAGTTCAATGCTTCCACCTTCGCGGCGCGCGTGATCGCGGGCACCGGGTCAGACATGCATTCCTGCATCAGCGGCGCCATCGGTGCGCTGCGCGGGCCGAAACACGGTGGCGCCAATGAGGTCGCGTTCGACATCCAGAGCCGCTACCAGTCACCGGGCGAGGCCGAGAGCGATATTCGTCGGCGTGTGGCTGCCAAAGAAGTGATCATTGGCTTCGGGCACCCGGTGTACACGATTTCCGATCCGCGCAACGTGATCATCAAAGAGGTGGCGCGCGAACTGGCCCATGCGGCAGGCGACACCCAGTGCTTCGCGATCGCCGAACGGCTCGAAGCCGTGATGAAGGAAGTAAAGAACATGTTCCCGAATCTCGACTGGTACTCGGCCGTTTCCTATTCACTCATGCGGGTGCCAACGGCCATGTTCACGCCCCTGTTCGTGATCGCGCGCACCACCGGTTGGGCAGCGCACGTGATCGAGCAGCGCCTCGATGGCAAGATCATCCGTCCGAGTGCAAACTACACCGGGCCGGAGAACCTGCCGTTCATACCGCTGGCCCAGCGCCCATAAGCGAGCAACCATGAGTCACGATTTCCGTTCCGCCGAGCGACCCGCTGCCGATGCGGTGCTGGCCAACATCGCCGACTATGCCCGTGACTTCCAGCCTGCCAGCGAAACCGCGTACCAGACGGCCTATTATTGCCTGATGGATACGCTGGCCTGCGGTTTTCAGGCGCTTAAATATCCGGCCTGCACGCGGCTGCTGGGACCAATCGTCCCGGGCGCCAGCATGACAGGCGGCGCACGCGTGCCTGGCACGCGCCATGAGCTCGACCCGGTGAGCGCAGCGTTCAACATTGGCGCAATGATCCGCTGGCTCGATTTCAACGATACCTGGCTGGCGGCGGAGTGGGGGCACCCTTCCGATAACCTGGGCGGCATCCTGGCCGTGGCGGACTACCTCTCGCGCAACGGCCGGCCGGTCAGCGTGCGCGAGCTATTGACCGCGATGATCAAGGCGCATGAGATCCAGGGCGTGCTGGCCCTCGACAACAGCTTCAATCGCGTGGGGCTCGATCACGTGCTGTTGGTGCGGGTCGCTTCGACCGCAGTGGTGACAGCCATGCTGGGCGGCACGCGTGAGCAGGTCATCAACGCTATTTCCAATGCCTGGGTGGATGGCGGCGCGCTGCGCACCTACCGGCACGCGCCCAACACGGGTTCACGCAAGAGCTGGGCGGCAGGTGATGCCACCAGCCGCGCGGTGCGCCTGGCATTGTTCGCGCTCAAGGGCGAGATGGGTTACCCCTCGGCGCTGAGCGCGAAGCAGTGGGGCTTCCAGGATGTGCTCTTCAAAGGCAAGACCATCAGCCTGCCGCAGACCTTCGGCACCTACGTGATGGAGAATGTGCTGTTCAAGATTTCCTATCCAGCGGAATTTCACGCGCAGACGGCTGTGGAGGCTGCAATGACCTTGCATGGCCAGGTGCGCGACAAACTGGAATTGATCGAGCGCGTGGTGATCGAGACCCAGGAACCCGGGGTGCGCATCATCGACAAAACCGGGAAGCTCGCCAATCCTGCCGATCGCGATCACTGCATCCAGTACATGGTGGCGATTCCACTGCTGTTCGGCCGCCTCGGTGCGGCTGACTACGAAGACGAGGTGGCCAACGACCCCAGGGTCGATGCGCTGCGCGCACGCATGGTGGTCAGGGAAAATCCGGAATTCACCCGTGAGTACTATGCCGCCGACAAGCGCTACATCGGCAACGCAGTGCAGGTGTTCTTCAAGGATGGCGCGGCAACCCAGCGCATTGCGGTTGACTACCCGATCGGTCACCGCAAGCGGCGCGCCGAAGGTATTCCGGTGCTGGTACAGAAATTCGCGGGCAGCGTGAGCGCCCACTTCGGCGCGGAGCAGGCCGAATCCATCAGGACATTGTTCGCCGATCGGGCCGCGCTCGAGGCGCTGCGCGTCGACGCTTTGCAGGATCGGCTGGTGATGTAGGCACCACCGCGCGGTGCAGGTCGATGGCGGCCAGTTCGTAGCCGCGCCTGAAATCGCGGATGTGCTTGGCCATCCAGCTGTGCGCCGCCGCGCCATCGCGCAAGGCACAGGCCTCGCACAGGCGACGTTGCGCACCGATGATGCGCGCACGGGCCTGCGGCACCTTGTCGATCATGGCCGCGAGCGAAAGCTCGAGCAGTTGGATCAGTGGTTCGTGCGCGAGCAGCAGCGCGGGGTTGCCGGCGGCGGCGCCGAGCGCGCGGAAGAACTCGCCCACCTGAACCACGGTTGCGGCCGAGTCTTCATCGGCGATCAGGTTCTCGAGGGTTAGTTTCAGGCCGGCGAGTGCGGCGCGCGAGCGACGCGTGGCCGCCTGTGCCGCCAGCGGCGGCTCGAGAATCATCAGCGCTTCCCAGACATCGACGAAGGTGACTTCGTGCAGTACCAGCGCGCGGCGCACGCCTGCGCCGACTTGCGCCGGGACTGGTCGCATCACGACCATGCGCTTCGAGCCGGGGCGACGCCCGAGCAGCCCGGCGCTGTCGAGCTCGCGCAACGCTTCGCGCACCGTGGAGCGGTTGACGCCGAACTGACGCGCGAGCTCGAGTTCCGGTGGCAGTCGGTCGCCATCGCGCAATCTGCCGGCGACGATGTGATCGACCAGCGCCGTGGCCACGCGCCGGTAGCTGGGCTCGGCGAGTATCGGTTCGAACTGCAGGTTCATGCGGTCAACCGGTACAGTTCGCGCCCGATTAGCATGCGGCGGATCTCCTGCGTGCCGGCGCCGATTTCATACAGCTTGGCATCGCGCAGCAGGCGCCCGGCCGGGTACTCATTGGTATAGCCGTTGCCGCCCAGCGCCTGGATGGCCTGCAGCGCCACCTGGGTCGCATGTTCAGCCGCGAACAGGATGGCCGCCGCGGCATCCTGGCGCGTGCAGCGCCCGGCGTCGCAGGCGCGGCCGACCGCGTACACGTAAGCACGCGCGGCGTTAAGGCTGGCATACATGTCGGCCACCTTGGCCTGCATCAGCTGAAAGGTGCCGATGGCATGGCGGAACTGCTTGCGCTGGTGCAGGTAGGGCAGGGTGATGTCGAGCGCCGCCGCCATCAGGCCCAGCGGCCCGCCAGCCAGCACCGCGCGCTCGTAGTCGAGGCCGCTCATCAGCACGCGCGCACCCTCACCGACGCCGCCGAGCACGTTCTCGGTCGGCACCTGGCAATTCTCGAATACCAGCTCGCAGGTGTTCGAGCCGCGCATGCCCAGCTTGTCGAGTTTCTGCGCGCTGCGAAAGCCGGGGAATTTCCGCTCCACCAGGAAAGCGGTGATGGCGTTCTTGTGGGCCTCCGGATCGGTGCGGGCGTAGACGATCAGCACATCGGCATCCGGGCCGTTGGTGATCCACATCTTGCGGCCATTGAGGCGGTAGTGATCGCGCGCCTTGACCGCCTGCAGCTGCATCGACATCACATCCGAGCCGGCTTCCGGCTCGGACATTGCCAGCGCACCCACATGTTCGCCCGAGAGCAGGCGCGGCAGATAGTGTTCGCGCTGGGCGTCGGTGCCGTGCAGGCTCAGCTGATTCACGCACAGGTTCGAATGCGCGCCGTAAGAGAGGCCGACGGCGCCACTGGCGCGCGAGATCTCCTCCATCGCGACGATGTGCGCGAGGTAACCGAGATTGGCGCCGCCGTAGCGCTCGGGCACCGTAAGCCCCAGCAATCCCAGTGCGCCGAGTCGCGGCCACAACTGACGCGGGAACGCATTGTCGCGATCGACGCTGGCGGCCAGCGGGGCGATTTCCTCACGGGCGAAGCGCCGCACCTGGGAGCGCACCTCGGCAAGTGTGTCGCCGAGCCCAAAATCCAGTTCGCAGTTGTCTAGTACGCTCATGGCAGCTTGCCTGCAATCGGGAGTTTGAGCTATTGTCGGACAATCAGGCAGTCCCTGGCAAGGGTGCGATGGCAATCCATACCAGTACCGTCAAGGCCCGCAGTGCGCAGTTCCTCGCCAACCGTGCCGCCATGGAAGGGCTGGTGGCCGAGCTGCGCGCGCGCGTGGCGAGCGTGGCGCAGGGCGGGGGCAGCGCGGCACGCGCGCGCCATCTGGCGCGCGGCAAGCTGTTGCCACGCGAGCGCGTGAATCTGCTGCTCGACCCGGGTTCGCCCTTCCTCGAGTTCTCGCAGTTGGCCGCCACCGGCCTGTACGACGATGCCGCGCCGGGCGCCGGGCTGATTACCGGCATCGGCCGCATCGCGGGTCGCGAATGCGTGGTGGTGTGCAACGACCCGACCGTCAAGGGCGGCACCTACTACCCGATCACCGTGAAGAAGCACCTGCGCGCGCAGGAGATCGCGCGCGAGAACCGGCTGCCCTGCGTCTATCTGGTCGATTCCGGTGGGGCGCACCTGCCCAGCCAGGACGAAGTGTTCCCCGATCGCGAACATTTCGGGCGCATCTTCTACAACCAGGCCAACATGTCGGCCGCCGGCATTGCGCAGATCGCCGTGGTGATGGGCAGCTGCACCGCGGGCGGTGCCTATGTGCCAGCGATGAGTGATGAATCGATCATCGTGCGCGAGCAAGGCACGATATTCCTGGGCGGGCCGCCGCTGGTGCAGGCGGCCACGGGCGAAGTTATCAGCGCCGAGGAGCTGGGCGGCGGCGACGTGCACACGCGCCTCTCCGGCGTGGCCGATCACCTGGCGGAGAATGATGCGCATGCGCTCGCACTGGCGCGCCGCGCCGTGGCGACACTTGCGCCGGCACAGCGTGCCGAGCTGGCATTGCGCGCACCGGTGGAACCGCGCTATGCAGCCGAAGAGCTCTATGGCATCGTGCCCGCTGATCCGCGCAAGCCCTGCGAAGTGCGCGAAATCATTGCGCGCCTGGTCGATGACAGCGAGTTCGCCGAATGGAAGACCCGTTACGGCAGCACGCTGGTCACAGGTTTTGCGCACCTGTGGGGCATGCCCATCGGCATCATTGCCAACAACGGCATCCTGTTTTCCGAATCGGCACAGAAGGGCGCGCACTTCATCGAGCTGTGCTGCCAACGCCGTCTGCCACTGGTGTTCCTGCAGAACATCACCGGCTTCATGGTCGGCAAGAAAGTGGAACACGAGGGCATCGCCCGGCACGGCGCCAAGATGGTGACCGCGGTGGCCTGCGCGCAGGTGCCCAAGCTCACGGTGATCATCGGCGGCAGCTTCGGGGCCGGCAATTACGCCATGTGCGGCCGCGCCTATGGCGCGCGCTTCCTGTGGATGTGGCCCAATGCGCGCATCAGCGTGATGGGCGGCGAGCAGGCCGCGCGCGTGCTGGCCACCGTGCGACGCGATGCCATCACCGCCAAGGGTGGCGAATGGAGCGCCGAACAGGAGCAGGCCTTTACCGCGCCGATACGCGCGCAGTACGAGCAGCAGGGGCATCCGTACTACGCCACTGCGCGCCTGTGGGACGATGGCATCATCGACCCGCTGGATACCCGGCGCTGCCTGGGTCTGGGCCTGGCCGCGAGTCTTGCGGCGCCGATCCCCGAGACGCGCTTTGGTGTGTTCCGGATGTAATCCCGATCGTGTTCAAGAAAATCCTGATCGCCAATCGCGGTGAAATCGCCTGCCGCATCCAGCGCACGGCCAGGCGTCTCGGCGTTGCCAGTGTGGCTGTGTACTCTGATGCCGATGCCGGTGCGTTGCACGTGCGCCAGGCGGATGAAGCCTTCCGCATCGGGCCGCCGCCAGCCAGGGAAAGCTATCTGCGTGCCGCGGCCATCATTGCCGCGGCCCGGCAACTCGGCGCCGAGGCGATACATCCAGGCTACGGCTTCCTGTCGGAGAACGCGCAGTTTGCCACCGACTGCGCCGCCGCAGGCTTGGTGTTCATAGGTCCGCCGCCGGCGGCGATCAACGCGATGGGCTCGAAGTCTGCGGCGAAGGCTTTGATGGAGCGGGCAGGCGTGCCGCTGGTGCCTGGCTACCACGGCGACGATCAATCCGTAGCAACGCTGCAACGCGAAGCCGACCGCATCGGCTACCCAGTGCTGATCAAGGCCAGCGCCGGCGGTGGCGGCAAGGGCATGCGCAGGGTCGAGCGTGCGGCCGATTTCGCGGCAGCGCTGGCCTCCTGCCAACGCGAGGCGGCTGCCAGCTTCGGTGATGAGCGGGTGCTGGTGGAGAAATACCTGCTGCGGCCGCGACATATCGAGATGCAGATCTTTGCCGACAGCCACGGCAATGCGGTCCATCTGTTCGAGCGCGACTGCTCGGTGCAGCGCCGGCACCAGAAAGTACTCGAGGAAGCGCCGGCCCCGAACATGGATGGCGCGCGCCGCGCGCAGATGGGCGCTGCGGCGCTGGCCGCTGCGCGGGCCGTGGGCTATGTCGGTGCCGGCACCGTGGAATTTATCGCCGCGCCCGAGGGCACCTTCCATTTCATGGAAATGAATACGCGACTGCAGGTGGAGCATCCGGTCACCGAGATGATCACCGGGCTCGATCTGGTGGAATGGCAATTGCGTGTGGCCGCGGGCGAGCCTCTGCCGCTGCGCCAGGAGCAGGTGGCGCTGCGCGGCCATGCGATTGAAGCGCGTATCTACGCCGAGGATCCCGAGCGCGATTTCCTGCCCTGCGTGGGCAAGCTAGAGTACCTGGCGATGCCGGCGGGCAGCGCATCCGTGCGCATCGATTCCGGAGTCGTGCAGGGCGATGCGATCTCACCTTACTACGATCCGATGATCGCGAAGCTGATCGCCTGGGGCGAGACACGCGCGCAGGCCTGCACTCGGCTGAGCCAGGCCCTGGCCGGGTTTCACATTGCCGGCCTCGGCAACAATGTGCAGTTCCTGTCGCGACTCGTGCAGAGCAACGCTTTTGCCAGTGCCGATCTCGACACCGCACTGATCGAGCGCGAGCACGCGGCACTGTTCCCGCCCGCAGCGCCAGTCCCGGACGACATGTTTGCGATGGCTGCAATGTATATCGTGGCGCGGGAGCGCCTGGCGGCCGGCTCCGCAGCTATGGGCACGGCGTGGGGCAGTGTTGAAGGCTGGCGACTCAATGGTCCAGCCGATCGCAGGCTGCAGTTTCAGTATCGCGGTGAGCAGCGCACCGTGAGTCTGCAGGCCGTGGCCGGAGGATTTCTGCTCTCGATGACTCCTGCCGGTGCGGCAGCGGGCGTCGCGACCACACGGCGCGCAAGTCTGACGTTGATCGCCGAACACGATGCACGCGCTACGGTGGGTGATCACGACTACCACGTCAGCGTGGCGATCCGCGATTCACAATGCGAAGTCTTTTCCCAGGACGCGCACTACAGCTTCGAACGGCTCGATCCGCTTGCCCATGTGGGCGAGGTCATGTCGGTCGCAGGAGGAGTGTGCGCCCTGATGCCCGGGCGTGTGGTGGCGCTGCTGGTCAAGCCGGGGGCCAAAGTCAGCAAAGGCGAGCCGCTGCTGGTGCTGGAGGCGATGAAGATGGAGCAGACTTTCAGTGCACCGGCCGATGGCGTGTGCGTGGGCTTCAACGTCGCCATCGGCGAACAGGTGGTGGAGGGTAGCGAACTGGTAGAGTTCAAAGCTGCGGGCACAGACAGCTGAGCGACGTGGCCACGCGTGGCCAGCGGCGCGCCGCTATTGCAGGTTCAGGCGCGTATAGAGCATGTAGGACGTTGGGCGCTTGCCGTATTCGGCGACCAGTGCGCGCGGCAGTGCATAGGTGCTGACCAGCGCACCCAATCCCAGGTTCAGGCGGCGTGCCACGCGGAATTCATACAGATAGCCGACGCTGAGTTTGCTCACCGTGTACAGGTGTTCGCTGAGCGGCCCGCTCACCACCAGTTCGTTCTTGTCGGCGCTTTCCGCGCGCGCATAGAAATTGTGATGCACATACCCCAGGGTGCTCTCCAGCAGCCAGGCCGCGGAAGTTGAACCGGGTGAGGCGCGGTTCTGGCCCCAGGCCAGCGTGGTCTGCCAGTGACCAGGCGACAGCGCCTGGTCGAACACCGCCGAGACGGTATAGCGACGCACATTGACGTCGGGTTCCAGCGCTTCGGGTGAATGAATGGCGCCGTAGCTGAGCTGCAGCGCCAGTGAATCGCGCGGATTCCAGCTCAGGCGCCCGGACCAGGAATCAAGGCGCAGCGGATCGAGGTTCCAGCGCGAAGGATCAGGCTCGCGGCCGTTGAAGGCGGAAAGCTCGCCTTTCCATTGGCCCTGCAACAGGCCGGTGGTGAATACACCGTAGCTGGCGTGCGTGGAATCGAGCCAGTGATGACTGATCGGCGCCTCGGGATTCGCATAGGCGGAAAAGCGGTGCATGAAGGTCGGTGGCCCCAACGCGGGCTCGCCCGGGTACCCTGCATAGACAAACGCCGATGTGCGCTCTCCGAGCGGCAGACTGACACTCGCCGCCAGCTCCATGAACAGATCATGCGGATGCTGTCGATCGATCAGCGGCGTGAGGCCGTCGGCGCTTTCGCCGGTCTGCAACAGCAGCGGATAGCCGCGCTTGCCCATCAAGGGGTCGAGCGACAGCATGGCCCTGAGGGCCACGCGTGCAGCGCCGGCATTGCGCTGGGCCATCAGCATCAGCATGCTTTCGCTGAAATCGAGCTGCGCGCCGCGCGGCCCGCCCTGGTGGTCCGTGATGGCGTAGACATAGCCATGCAGCATCGTGGACCAATTTCCCAGTTGCCCGTGGATTCCGTCCATCGGTGCGCTGTCGGGTTGCCAGGAGGTGCCGGAGGCATCGCGCATCATGCTGTAGTCGCCGAGCCTGCCGCTGCTGGCCATGTCCATGTCGTGGCGGTTGTCTGCGGCGATGGCGGTCTGCGCCGTCAGCGTGCCCAGCAGCAGCGCCAGCCCGGTAGCATATTGTCGGCAACGCCGCGCCACGTTGCCTATAATTGGGCGCATCAGGTCCTGGCAACATCGAGCAACCGCGTGAGCCCGCCCACCATGATCAGCATTCCCGGTCGTAGTCATCGCATTCTGATCAAACTCGGCATTGCCGTACTGTTGGCTGCAGTGGCGCCCAGTGTGCGGGCGCCGACGGCTCTGGCCGCCGATGAACCGGCCAACAGCACGGACGCGCAGCCGCCGGCGCAGGGGCCCGAGCAGCCGCAGCCGCTCGAAGAGATCATCGTGCAGGCGCCCGAACCGCGCTATGTGGCGCCGACGCGTCGCGATCGCATCGGTCGCATCTGGGCGCCGGTGTACATCAACAACAAGGGACCGTTCAGGATGGTGCTCGATACCGGCGCCAACCGCTCCGGCGTGATCGCCAGCGTTGCCAATGCCTTGCACCTGCCACCCGACGCCTCCTCGCGCCTGATGCTGCACGGCGTGACCGGCTCCACGCCGGTGTCGACGATTCACGTCGATTCGATCCTGGTTGGCGACGTGCTGGTGAAGACTTCGCGGATGCCGATACTGCCCGATGCGCTGGGCGGAGCCGAAGGCATCCTTGGCACCGAGGGGCTGCAGGACCGGCGCGTGTTCATCGACTTTCGCCACGACCTGATCATCATTGCGCGTTCGCACAATCAACTCGCGCCCTACGGATTCGAGGTCATCCCTTTCAAGTTCGAGCGCGGCAAACTGCTGGTGGTAGATGCTGTAGTGGGCAGCGTTCGTTGCAAGGCCATCATCGACACCGGGGGCCAGGCCACCGTGGCAAACCTGGCTCTCAAGCGCGCGCTTTCGCGTCGCGCCGCGCGCAATCCCACGGTTGATGAAATCGAAGGCGTTACCAAGGAAATCCAGCTCGGCGAGGGCTACCGGGCACCGCCGATCACCTTCGGCAAGCTGGAGATCCGCAGCGATCACATGACCTTCGCCGACATGAATATCTTCAAGCACTGGGAGCTTACCGACGAGCCGGCACTGCTGATCGGCATGGACGCGATCGGCCTGCTCGACACGCTGATCATCGACTATCACCGGCGCGAGCTGCACCTGCGGATGCGCTAAGACCGCTGAATTTATTTGGCCACCACGGTGCCGTCGACGATCCTGACGGCATCGCCCACCGCCAGCGTGGGCTCTTTCTCCTGCGTCACGGTGGTCTCGTTGCCGTCATCCAGCTTGATCTTCACTTCGTAGCTGGTCTCGGCACGCACCTTCTTCTCGATCTTGTTGCCGACGTACGCGCCGCCCGCCGCGCCGGCCACCTTGGCGATGGTCTTGCCATTGCCACCGCCGATCTGATTGCCGACGATCAGCCCCGCCAGTCCGCCGGCGATGACGCCGATGGCAGTGCCCTTGCCTTCAGTCTTCACTGGCGTGATGGCGCTGATGACGCCGCAGCTCGTGCACACCGTGATCGGCTGGCGCGCCGGTGCGGCGGTGGGTTCAGAATTGGCGCTGTTCGCAGCGACCTTGCCTGGCGTTGAAGCGGCTGCATGGTGCTGGCTGGGCTTGGCCACAGTGCTCTTGCGCACAACCGGTTTTGGTACCGGTGCTGCGGGTTCAGCAGCAGCGGGTACTTCAGCGGCTGGCGCGGCGGGCTGCGCAGCAGGCGGCGCCGCAGCGGCGGTGGGCGCTGGCGCCTGCGAGCAGGCGGCCATCACGAAAGCGAGCGCGCAGGCGGCGCCGACGTATAGCGGTGCCAGGTGACGTGGCAAAGTGCTGTATTTCATGTTCGCGCGCTCCTTGATAACTCAGGCTGCGCAATCTACCGTATCACCGCAGGAGTGCAATGCCCATCGACCCCAATGTCGCCAAGCGCCGACGCGTGACAGAATCCAGACAGCGCAACGCCGCCGCGTTTCTCGAAGTGGAACTCAATCACGTCTCGCTGTGGCGCGGCGCTCGCCGTGTGTTGCGCGATCTGCATTGGCGAGTGCGCCCGGGCGAGCGCTGGCTGTTGCAGGGTGGCAATGGCGCGGGCAAGACGCAGCTGCTGAAACTCATAGCGGGTGATGTATGGCCGCAGCCCGACCGCAAAGAGCAGCGCCTCTATCGCATCAATGCTGAAGAATTCAGCGAGCCCTGGCTGGTGCGCGAACACATCGCCTATCTGGGCGCGGAGCGCCAGGATCGCTACGAACACTATCACTGGAATCATCGCGTGCTGAGCGTGATCGCCACTGGCAGACAGCGCACCGACATACCGCTGGCGCCGCCGTCCAGGGCCATGCGCACAGAGTTGCTGGCGCTGCTGCGCAGTCTCGGGCTGCTCAGCTTCGCGCGGCGTCGCTTCCTGACCTTGTCCTACGGTGAGCGGCGATTGGTGCTGCTGGCGCGCGCGCTGGCATGGCAACCCAGGCTGCTGCTGCTCGATGAGCCGCTCAATGGACTGGATGCGCGCAATCGCCAGCGCTTTCTGCAGATATTGCGCAAGCTGCAGGCAACACCGCTCCCCATCGTCTACGCGACCCATCGACTCGAGGAAGCGCCAGATGACCTGACGCATCGTGCGCTGCTGCAGGAGGGGAGGCTGCGTACGCTGCCATGGCCCGAGCAAAAGGTGCGCGTGCGAGTGCAGAGTTCGCGACCCTCAGGCTCGCGCCGAGGCGCATCTGCCCCGCGCGCATCGACTTCGCTGCTGCGTCTGCGCACGGCAACGCTGTGGCGCGAGGGTCGCAAAGTGCTGCGCGGGCTGTCGCTCGAGATCCGCAGTGGTGAGCGCATCGTCGTGCATGGGGCCAATGGCAGCGGCAAGTCCACGTTGCTCGGTGCGCTCCATGGCGAGTTTCCGGTGGCATCCGGGGCGCAGCTGTGGCGACTCGGCACACCACCGGGCGCCCCGCTGTACGAATTCCAGCACACGATCGGGCGTGTCTCGCCGGAGTTGCAGCTCGCGCTGCCCCGTCAGCAGAGTGCGTTGCAGACCGTGGTAGCCGGCCTGCGCGGCAGCTTCATGCTCGATGCGCCAGCAACGGCTGCGCAGCGGCGCCGCGCTGCGCGCGCACTGCGCCTGGTCGGAGCTGCGGCGCTTGCGCGCCGGGAATTCGGCAGCCTGTCATACGGTCAGGCGCGGCGCGTGCTGTTCGCACGGGCGCTCGCGCTGGGCCCGCGGATCCTGTTGCTGGATGAACCCTATACCGGCCTCGACGCCGCGACCCGCGCAGCCTTGCGTGCTCTCATCGACGGCCCTGCTTTGCGCAAGCTGGCGATCGTGATGGCGACCCATCATCGTGATGACTGGCCGGATTGGGTTTCGCAGGAAATCGAGCTGGCCGGCGGCGTAGTACGATATTGCGGGCCTGCGCGACGCGCGCCACAACGGAGCTGACGGTGACTGCACTGCGACTGACTATGTATCCACGCCGGCAGTGGCTGGCATGGGCGCTGATCGCAGTGATCGGCGTACTCGGCATCGGCTACTGGCGCTACAACGCAAAGCTGCCGCCAGTCAGTGTAGCCGTGCCCGGGGGTGATGGCGGTGGGCTGCCGCGCGCGACGCCCGAAGCAGAAGGCTTCGATCGCGAAGGCATGCGTCAGGTCGTGGACTTCACGCATCGCAATGGAGCGCAGGCACTGCTGGTCACTCACCACTCGCATCTGGTCATCGAGGAATACGGGTCGGGAGCGGACGCGCACAGCAGCATCGACGGCGGCGCGATGGCCGAGCTGTTGGCGGCGCTGGCGGCCGGCGCGGCCGTGCGTGACTACGGCATGGCTGAACCTCAGGGAACGACAGCGAGCGACGCCCTGGCCGCCGCGATCGCCACGGCCAGCCACATGAGTTACCCGAGTTTTCTCTCACGCCAGCTCTGGCAACCGCTGAATGCGGCTGCCGCACAGATAGTGTTGCCAGCGGCACACGTACCTGCGCCCGCCGGCTGCTGTTTACAGGCGCGCGCAATCGACTGGTTACGACTGGCGGAACTGGTGATGGCCGACGGGCGCTTCGAAGGTACGCAGGTGTTGCCCGCTGGGTGGGCGCTGCGCCTGCAGCAGCCGCTCAGCACCGATCCAGGGCGTGGATTCGGACTCTGGTTGGCCAGTAGCGCGCACGGTGCAGAACCCTTCATCGCCCACGACGTCGCATTCGTGCGCGGCCTGGGCCAGACGCGCCTGTGGATCGCGCCGCATCAGCAGCTGGCGATCCTGCTGATCGATCAGCGTCCGGCAGGCAATAGCAGCGATGAAACACGACTGCCGAACATGGTGTTCCGTGCTTTGCGCGAGTCGCCCTCCGGGGCGCACCAGAACCTCAGCGACCTGGTGCCCAACCACTGAGCGCGCGCAACGCCGCGCAGGCTGCTGTCAGCTGGCGCGCAGGCCCGTGACCACGCTCTGGCGCGCCGCTCGTATCGCTGGCAGCAAACCACCGATCAACGCCAACACCAGGCCGTAGCACAAGCCGCGAATCATCAGCGCGGGCGTGACCTTGAAGGCGAAGGTGATCTGGCTGAAGCTGGCCCAGTTCATCGTCGAGGTCTCGATGCCGTTGAACCCCACCCAGGCGGCCAGGCAGCCAAGTACGCCGCCGGCCAGCCCCAACAGCATCGCTTCGGCCAGCACCGAGGAAACCACGGGTGCCGCACCGAAGCCTACGGCGCGCAGCGTGGCGATCTCGCGCGTGCGCGTCGCCACGGTCGAGTACATGGTATTGAGCGCGGCAAAGATGGCACCCACGCCCATCAATACCGCAATGTAGAAGCCTATGGTCTCGATCAGCGCGGTAATAATGCGCGACTGCTCCTGGTAGAAGTCGCGCTCGGACATCACCCGCACCGTGAGGCGCGGGTCGGCTTTCAGCAATGCCGAGTAGGCTGCCAGATCCGCCGGACTGCGCAGCTGCACGCGCACCGACTGGAAGCTGGTGCCGCGGTTGAAGGCGTTCTGCAGCACGGTGGCATCGGTCCACACCTCGCCCTGCGCGACACTGCCGCGATCGGCGAAGATGCCGGCGATGTACCAGTCGGTACTGCCCCAGCGCACGGTGCTGCCGGTCGTGAGGCCGCGAAACTGGCGCGCAGCGCTCTGCCCGACAATCACTTCGAACTTGCCCGGCGCGAACATGCGGCCGCTCAGCATGCGGAAATCCTGGCGCAGTGCCGATGCGTATGGGCCTACCCCGCGAAATGGCACGTTGGCGGCAGTGCCGGTGGTGCGCATCGGTACATCGATGATCACGTACAGTTCGGGGGAGGCCACCGGCGCGTCGGCCGCTCGCACCACCTGTGGCGCGTCGGCGATCAGCCGCGTCTGCTCGAGCGTGAGCCCGCTGGCCAACTCGTCATTTGAGCCGCCGCGCAGCACCATGGCGACGTCGTCGTGGCCGGCATACTGCAACACTGCGCGAAAGCCCTCGCTCATTGACAACACGCCGACCAGGATGGTGACTACGCCCGCCACACCGATCGTTGCCACCAATGAAGTAGACAGGCGGCTGGGCACGTTGCGCAGGTTCATCATCGTCACGGCGCCCAGTTGCCGCAGGCTGTTGAGGTTCATGCGCTAGCCTCCCTGCCGCAGGGCATCGGTGATGCGCAGGCGCCAGGCGTTCCATGCTGGCAGCGCACCGGCCAGCAGGCCCAGCACTGTGGCGATCGCCAGTGCCGCCAACATGGCGCCCGGCGGCACACCCAGCAAAGGCAGGTATTGTTGCAAGGCCTGTCGCGCGCCGGCCGCCATGCCGCGCGCCAACAGCATGCCAATTGCGGCGCCCAGGAGCGTCAGCAGCAGCGACTCGCACAGGACCAGCGCCAGGATCTGCCCGCCGCGGAAACCCAGGGTTTTCATCACCGCGAGTTCAGCCGTGCGCTCGCGGATCGACTGCCCCATGGTATTGGCCGTCACCAGCAGCATCGTGAAGAACACTGCGCCCACCACGATGGCGATAATGGCGCCGATGTTGCCGACCTGGTTGATGAAACTCTGCGCAAAGGCGCGCTCACTCGAGGTCTTGGTCTCGGCATCGGAGTTGGCGAACAGAGCATCGACGCGCCTGGCCACTGCCGGCGACTGTGCCGGATCCTTGACCCGCAGGATCAGCCAGCCCACCCGGTCGCGACCGAAGGAACGCGTCTCATTGAAATACTGGTAGTGGAAGAACAGCGCATTGGTGTCGCCACCGGCAGTATTGCGGTAGATGCCATCGATGCGCAGGTCCCAGACATTGCTGCCATCCTGCTTGCGGAAGATGTTCGAGTGCAGCGGAATCACCTCACCAAGCTTCCACTTGTTGGCGTTCGCCAGTGCCTGGCCGACGATCATGCCGCTGCCGTCGGCAAGCCAGGCCGCGTGCTGCGCCGCCGGCAGGTCGATCTCGGGATAGACCGCGAACAACGTGTCGGCATCGGCCACCTGCGCGACGATCGTGGCGCGCTCGTCGCGGTAGTAGCCACCGAACCAGCTTGCGGCGGTCACCGAGCGCACGCCCTCGACCGCCGCTATGCGCTGCACATAGCTGCGCGGCAGCGACATGATGAAGGACATCTTGTGCATGGTCATCAGGCGGTCGGCGCCCGTGAGTTCGATGCCGCCGGTGATCGCGTGCCGCAATGCCATCAGCAGCCCGAACAGCAGGAAGGCCGTGGCCACCGAGGCGAAAGTGAGCAGGGTGCGGATGCGCCGGCGCCAGAGGTTGGCGCGTAGCAGGGGCAGGTACTTCAGGACGCTCATGCCGCCAACTCCGTGACTGCAATGCTGGTCGCAAACACCACCACGGCCGCGCCGCTGACGCTGACCGAGTCCAGCGCGGCTCCCTGGAAATGCACGCCCACCTCGAGCTCACCGGCGCGATCCATGTGATGGCCCTGGCGGGCACGAAAGCGGGCGCGTTGCGCACCGCCGGGGAGCAGGTTCAGCTGGCACAGCAGCGCTGCGAGCATTGCGTGGGCGTTGCCACTCACCGGATCTTCCGGGATGCCCAGCGCCGGGCAGAACATGCGCGCTTCGGTATCGCAATCAGGGCGTGCGGGTCGCAGGGTGTAAACAAACGTGCCTGGTGCTCCCCCTGCGGCGGTAAGTCCTGCGAGTCGCGCCAGATCGGGCTTCAATCTGGCCAGGACCGAACCATCGCGGACCGCAATCAGGTTGCGGGTGCTGTGTTCGCCGGCCAGGGTTGCCGGGCAGCGCTCGTCGAGATCGGCGGCAACCAGGCCCAGGCCTTCGAGCAGCGCTGCGCGCAGTTCCCCGCCGATCGGCCCTTGCAGCTTCGGGGCTGGCTGCGTGAATGAGAATCGCGGCCCGCGAGTGCCCTCGACGCGTTCGATCGCCACGATGCCCGTGCGCTGCTTCTGCAGGCGACGCGCGCCGAGACCCAAATTGGCGAGCACCGCATGTGCCGCCACGGTGGCATGACCCACGAATCCCACTTCACTGCGCGGCGTGAAAAAGCGCACCCGCAGGTCGTGATCAGCGCCGTCGGCCGGCAGCACGAATGCGGTATCGCCGTTGCCCAGTTCACGCGCGATCAACTGCATCTGGCGCGCATCGAGCTGCTCGGCATCGAGCACCACGCCGGCCGGATTGCCGCTGAATGGCTGCTGCGTGAAGGCATCGACCTGGAACACGCGCACCCGGCTCATGTGTTACCCGCCTCGAAGGCTACGCGTGCCCCCATCTCAGGCAGTATGCGCGGATCGCGGGTCTTGAAACCGACCCGCACCTTCACGGTCGCCTTGGAACGATCGGCCGTGGGAATGACCGCGATCACGCTCGCTGGAATCTCCCAGTCGGGATAGGCATTGAGGCGGATCTTGGCTGGCTGCCCGGGATGCACGCGGGTGATGAAGTTCTCGCTGACGTCGACCTCGACCTCGAGCGAGTCCATGTCGACGATGGTGCCGATGCCGGTGCGTGTGTAGCCGCCGCCGGCCGCCGCCGGCGAGACGATTTCGCCCGGTTGTGCGCCCTTGTACGTGACCACGCCGGTAAAGGGCGAACGTATCACCGTGTCAGTGAGGTTGCGGCGCGCCGAGGCCACCGCCGCATCGCTCACGGCGACCGCGCGCTGTTGCACGGCCAGTGCAGTGCGCGTTGCATCGAAGGCGGCATGGGCATTGTCGAAATCCTGGGCGCTGAGGAAGCCGGCGGTGCGCTGCTTCTGGTTGCGTTCGTAGATTGGCTGCGCATTGTCGAAGGCGGTCTGCGCCGCCTGCAGCTGGGCATGGCTCGCGGCCGCCTGCGCGCTGATCTGCCCGAGCGCCAGCCGATAGGGCTGGTCATCGAGACGCGCGATCACCTGCCCGGCGGTCACGCGGCTGCCTTCATCGATCAGCACTTCGGTGACGCGCCCGCCTACCGTGGCCGAGACCGTGGCCTGGCGTCGCGCGACCACGAAGCCCGTGGCATCGAGCAGTGCAGACGTGCCACCACTGCGATGAGTGTCGGCAGCAGCGGCGGCGCTGGCCGCGTCGGCCGCCGCCTGTGCGGCACGCTCGGCCGCCACCGAGCGCTGGTGCCAGTAGTAGAGACCGCCGGCCAGCAGCAACGCGAACAGCACGACCATCGAGACCACGAGCGTGCGTGCCGAGCCCGCGGGTTCCGGCGCGGAGCGATCGATGCGCAGCTCCTCGAGCAGTTTGTCGCGATCAGTCATGGGTTGTCTGCCGGCAAAGTGCGCTGGCCTCAGGCGCCGGCGGCGTCCATGCGCACCAGCCGACCCTTGTCGACGTGCAGCTGATGACTGGCATAGCTGGCTGCCTTGGGATCGTGCGTCACCATGATGATGGTCTTGCCCTGGTCGCGATTGAGTGCCTGCAGCAGGCCGAGGATTTCCTCAGCGGTGTGGCGATCGAGATCGCCGGTGGGTTCATCGCACACCAGCAGCGTGGGATCGGCAATCACGGCGCGCGCGATGGCTACGCGTTGCTGCTGGCCACCCGAGAGTTCACCGGGCTTGTGACGGGCGCGATCGGCCAGGCCCACGAGTTCCAGTGCCGCGGCCACGCGCCGCCGACGATCGGCGGTCGAGAGCGAGGTCAGCAGCAGTGGCAGTTCCACATTGCGCTCGGCCGTGAGCGCCGGCATCAGATTGTAGAACTGGAAGATGAAACCGACGTGGCGCGCACGCCAGTGCGCCAGCGCAGAGCCCGAGAGCTCATCGAGGCGTTTGCCGACAACCACGATCTGGCCGCTGCTGGGGGAGTCGAGGCCGCCAATGAGATTGAGCAGTGTGGTCTTGCCGGAACCCGAGGGGCCCATGATGGCCACGAAATCACGCGCTTCGATATCGAGGTCGAAGTCGCTGAGCACCGCCAGGTCTTCGTTGCCACGACGGTAGTGCTTGGATACGCCGCGCAGCGCAATGATGGCCGACATGTGATCCCCTGATGATGATGCCTGGACGCCTGCGTAGCCCCGAACGCTCCAACCGCGCCGGCAAGCTATCTTAACGCAGTTGCAAAGCGCTGCCGACACGCGGATAGTTCGCAGCGCAAACCTTGGGGTGGCTCGGATACTGAGCCTGAGATGCCGGAGCAGCCGGCAAACCCGTTGAACCTGATCCGGTTAGTACCGGCGTAGGGAGCAGGTCGATGTCCAGATTCATGATTCGCTGTGCGGCGCTGGCCGCCGCCCTCGTTGCTGGCCAGCCTTTGTCGGCAGCCGACAGCTCGCTGGATGAAATAGTCATCAGTGCCAACCTGCGTGCCACGCCACTGGGCGAACTGCCGGCCAGTGTCAGCGTGCTCGATGCCGACACGTTGCGCGCCGCCGGCGTCCAGCACCTGCAGGATGTGCTGACACTTGTCCCCGGCCTGAGCTACGCCTCCGGTACTTCGAGGCCGCGCTTCTTCCAGTTGCGCGGCGTGGGCGAGACCGAGCAGTACCAGGGTGCGCCCAATCCTTCGGTGGGCTTCCTGATCGATGACATCGACTTCTCTGGCGTGGGCATGCCCGCAACGCTATTCGACCTGGCGCGCGTCGAAGTCACGCGTGGCCCGGCGGGCACCGTCTACGGCGCCAATGCGCTCGCGGGCCTCATCGACCTGCGCAGCCGCGATCCGGGCAACAGCTTTGATCTCAGGGGCGAAGCTACGCTGGGCGACTACGCCACGCGCTCGGCTGCCGTGGCGATCGGCGATGGGCGCGCCGATGGCTCGTCGGGCTGGCGCATCGCCGCGCAGCAGTACCGCAGCGACGGTTACCGCCGCAACGTCTACCTCGGGCGCGATGACACCAACGGCTATGACGAAGGCACGGTGCGCGGCAAATTGCACTGGCAGCCCACAGCCGCACTCGATGCCACGCTGAGCTTGCTGTATGTCAACCTCGACAACGGCTACGACGCCTGGTCGGTCGACAACAGCCGCGTGACGCGCTCGAACCAGCCGGGCCGCGATGCGCAGCGCTCGAGCGGCGCATCGTTGCGGCTTCACCATCAGGGCGAGCACGGCGAGTGGTTGTCGATCAGCAGCGGTTCCGATTCGCACAGCGACTATTCTTTCGATGGCGACTGGGGCAATGACACTTACTGGGGTGCCAGCGCGCCCTATGACTATTTCGAGCAGCATCTGCGCGCGCGGCGCAACCTGACCCAGGACCTGCGCTATCTCGCCAACCCTGTGCAGCTGCCGTTCGGCACGCTGCGTGCCGTGGTGGGTGGATTCCTCGCGCGCCTGCGCGAGAGCGATCAGCAGTTCGACGGCTGGAACGACCAGTACTACGGCGCGGGCTCGAGCCTGCTGTACAGCGACTACAACGCGAGCAACCAGGCGCTGTACGGCTCACTGGAATGGCAGCGCAATCCGCGCGATCACTGGCAGCTCGGCGTGCGCGCCGAGCAGCGCAGTTCCGCCTACACCGATACTTCGGATGTGCCGTTCCCGCATGCGCGCGATCGCATGCTGGGCGGGAACCTCTCGTGGTCGCATCGCCTCGATGCGCAGCGCCAGCTCTATGCGACGCTGGCACGCGGCTACAAGGCCGGTGGCTACAACATCGGCGACCAGGTGGACCCGGCCTTGCGACAGTTCCGCGCCGAGTTGCTGTGGAATCTCGAACTGGGCATGCATGGCGAGCTGGCCTCGCACGCGCTCGACTACCAGGCCGACCTCTACGTGATGCGACGCGAACACATGCAGGTCTACAACTCGCGCCAGCTCACACCCGACAACCCCCTGACCTATGTGTTCTTCACCGCCAACGCCGCGCGCGGCGAGAACTACGGGCTCGAATCGGCGCTGCATTGGCGACCGCTGCCGCGCTGGCAGTTCGATGCCTCGTTGGCGGTGCAACACACGCGCTATGTGGCCTTCGAGTTGCCGGATTCGACAGCGCAGGGCAGGGCGCAGGCCTTTGCGCCCGGGTATCAGTTCGCGCTGGCCGCCAATTGGCAGTCACCTCAAGGGCCGTTCGCGCGTTTCGATCTCAGTGCCCAGGATCGCTTCTACTTCAGCACCAGCCATGACCAGCAGGCGGCCGCGCGAGTGCTTTGCAACCTGCGAGTTGGCATGCGTCGCGGGGCGTGGAGCGCCAGCCTCTGGGCGCGCAACCTGTTCGATCGCCACTACGCCGTGCAGGGTTTCTACTTCGGCGATGAGCCGCCGGATTTTCCGGTCAAGCTCTACCTGCAGAATGGCGATCCGCGGCAGCTGGGCCTGACGGTGGCCTATGGCGCGGGAGGCCATTGAATGACACTTCTCTCGCCACTGGAGGCGGTGGCCGTGGTCACGGGCATTGCCTACATCCTGCTGATCATGCGGCGCAGCCGCTGGGGCTGGGTGGCCGGCGCCATCAGCTCCACGATCTACATCTACCTCTCGGCCAAGGCGCACCTGCCGATGCAGTCCGCGCTGCAGGGCTACTACGTGGTGATGGCTGTGTACGGCTGGCATAGCTGGACGCGCAATGCCAGCGAGCAGAGCGGGCGCATCTTCCGCTGGCGCTGGCGGCAACACGCCGCGGCGCTGGCGTTGATCGCTGTGGCCAGTGCCTTGAGCGCGCAGTTGCTGGCGCGCGAGACGCACGCCGCCTGGCCACTGCTCGATTCACTGACCACCTGGACCAGCCTGATCGCCACCTGGATGGTGACGCGCTCGGTGCTGGAGAACTGGTGGTATTGGATCAGCGCCGATTCGGTGATGGTGTTCCTGTTCGAGCGGCAGGGCCATCCCTTCACCGCCGGCCTGTTCGCGACCTACATGATCATTGCCTGCTTCGGATTCCGCGAGTGGCGTCGCCGCCTGCAAGCACAGCAGCCATGATGCCGCTGGCCACGGCCCTGGCGCTGGTGCCCGGCCTCGAACAGGGCGCCGCTCCACTGCGGCTGCAACGCCTGGCGGGCGGACACATCAATGAAACCTGGCGCGTCGACACGAGCGTCGGCCAATACACACTGCGCCTTGACGGCCCGGCGGCGATGCGCCCGGGCGTGGCCCGCAATCGCGAGCTGCTGTTGCATGCTGCTGCTGCTGCCGCCGGATTGGCGCCGCCGATCGTGTGCGCAGTGCCTGCGGCGCAGCTGTTGATATGCGAGTACCTGCAAGGCCGTACCTGGAACGATGCCGATTTTCGGGATCCGGCGGCCCTGCAGCGCCTGGGTGAGCGCTTGCAGGTGCTGCACGGGCTGGCGCCGCCGGCAGCCATGGCGTCGCCTGCGTTCATGGGGGCCAGCTTTGATCCCTACGCGCTGACGCTGCGCTACCTGCAACAGGCGGGCGGGGCCGGTGCGCTGCCAGACGGGAGCGAAGCGGTGCTGGCACCTTTGCGGGGCGCATTGGCCGAGATGGAGGCGGCCGCGGCGACGCCAGTCATCGTGCATGGTGACCTGCCCTACGGCAATGTGCTGGAGAACTCGCGACTCTGGCTGCTGGACTGGGAGTACGCGCAGCTCGCCGACCCGATCTACGATGTGGCCTGCATCGTGGCCCATTTGCCCCTGTCATCGACCTTGCAGCAGCGACTGCTGGCCGCCACGGGTCTGGGTGGCGCGCAGGCTCCCGGACGTCTCCCCGCCGCCGTATTCGTGTATCGGGCGCTGACCTGGGCTTGGCATCTGGCGCGCGGCGAGCGCTGCGACGCGCCATCCTGGGGTTGATTGCGCCGCAGGGCTGGCGTCCAGACGCGCCGCTCGGCAAACTAGCGCGCTTTTTCTTGCTTGCCCCAGGAGTCGTCCATGCCCGTGCTGCGTGTCATCAATAGAGATGGAGTGGAACAGGAAGTCAACGCACCGGTGAGCGGCGTGCTGATGGAGCCGCTGCGCGACATGGACGATGGCGTCACGGCCATCTGCGGCGGCATGTGTTCCTGCGCCACCTGCCATGTGTACGTGGACGAAGCCTGGCAGGCGAAGTTGCCGGCACCGATGTCCGATGAAACCGACATGCTCAAGGACCTGGTGTCCTACAAGCCCAATTCGCGCCTGTCCTGCCAGGTGCAGCTGAGCGCCGCGCTCGACGGCCTGCGCGTGACGATCGCGCCCGAAGAGTAGCCGCGGAACCGGGGTCGGGAACCTCCATGTCGGTCATGAACGTGCTGCTGGTGCTGGCGGGAGCGATTGCTGCCTATCGCATCGTCATCATCGTGCGCAAAGCGCGCAGCGACCAGCCCGACGACTGGGACGAGCGTCTGGTCAAGAACCTGCGCGCCCAGGGTGGTGATCCATTCAGCCCATACGAAGTAGATTTCTTCTTCGACCTGCCGGATGCGGCCGCCTGCCAACAGGTGTCGGCGGCGCTGCAAGTAGAAGCCTATTCAGTTGACTATCGCCAGCTCGAACCCGATCTCGGTGTCAGCTATACGCTGCATGCGCGCAAGCAGATCCGTGTATCGGTGCCCGACATGCAGGGCCTGACGCGCAGTTTCCGTGCGCTGGCCGCGCAGCATGGCGGCCGTTACGACGGCTGGGTCACGGCAGGCATTTCGCGCGAAGCGCTGAAGCGCAAATAGCTTGAGGAGCGCACCCGGCTTCCGCGAGTTTGTGGCGCTGGTCGCCGCGCTGATGGCGACGCAGGCGCTGGCGGTCGATGCCATGCTGCCCGCGCTGGCGACGATCGGTCGTGAGCTCGGTATCAGCAACGCCAATCGAGCGCAGTGGATCATCACGGCTTACCTGGCCGGCGTGGGCTGCGGCCAACTGGTCTGGGGCCTGCTCGCCGACCGCTACGGGCGGCGCAACATCCTGCTGACAGGACTGGTCCTGTACGTGCTTGCGGCGCTGCTGTGCGCGCTCAGCAGCAGTTTCACGAGCCTGCTTGTGTGGCGCCTGCTGCACGGCATGGCCGCCGCCAGCATGGTGGTGGCGCGCTCGGTGATCCGCGATCTGTATTCCGGGCGACCGATGGCACGCGTGATGTCACTGACTTTCGTGGTGTTCCTGATCGTGCCGATCATCGCGCCCAGCGTCGGACAGCTGATCCTGCTGTTCGCGCCCTGGCGGGCGATCTTCGCGGTGTTCGCCGTGTTCGGCACGCTGATCTGGCTGTGGGCCTGGTGGCGACTGCGCGAGACGCTGCATCCGGAATACCGGCTCACGCTCACCGCGCGCCACATCGGCGGCGCGCTGCGCATCGTGCTCGGCGATCGCACCTCGCTGTGCTACACGCTCGCCATGATGGTGATGTTCGGATCGCTGCTGGCCTACGTCGCCATGGTGCAGCAGATCTTTGCCGATGTGTTCCAGCGCGCCAGCTGGATGCCCTCGATGTTTGCGCTGTGCGCGATCTTCATGGGCTGCGCCTCCTGGTTCAACGCACGTATCGTCGAGCGCGTCGGCATGCGCCACGTCTCGCACACTGCACTGCTGGCCTTCATCGGCGTGAGCGCGCTGCATGTGCTGATCGTGCACCTGGGCTACGAGCGGCTGTGGACCTTTGTGCTGCTGCAGGCGCTGACCATGGGCGGCTTCAGCCTCGCGGTCGCCAACTTCGGCGCCATGGCGATGGAGCCGGTGGGCGCGGTCGCCGGCATCGGCGCCGCATTGCAGGGCTTCATCTCGACTATCGGTGCGGCGCTGGTGGGCGCGGCGATCGGCCGGCACTTTCACGGCACCACGATGCCTGTGGCGGCGGGCGCGCTGTGCACCGGACTCGTGGCGCTGCTGTTCGCGTTGTGGGCCGAGCGTTGGCGGCTGTTCCGGCCGCATCACGCGCAGGATCAGGTCCTGGCACGCCCTTCGGTCTGACGACGCACCGCCTCGGCGGCCGCGGCGATCGCGGCGGCATCACCCAGATAGCGGCTCGCTGTGGGCTCGAGCGCGGCATCGAGCTCATAGAGCAGCGCAATGCCAGTGGGAATATTCAGTTCGATGATGGCGCTCTCGGAAAGATTGTCGAGCATCTTCACCAGCGCCCGCAGGCTGTTGCCGTGCGCGACGATCATTACGGTGCGGCCACTACGCAGCGCCGGTGCGATTCGCTCCTGCCAATAGGGCAGTACGCGATCCAGCGTGCTCTTCAATGATTCGGTCGCTGGCAGGTCGGCCGCCGGCACATCGGCGTAGCGGCGATCGAAGCGCGGATGACGCGGATCATCATCGGCCAGCGCTGGCGGTGGAATATCGTAGCTGCGGCGCCAGATCTTCACCTGCGCCTCACCGTGCTGGGCCACCGTCTCGGCCTTGTTGAGGCCTTGCAGTGCGCCGTAGTGGCGCTCGTTCAGGCGCCAGTGGCGCTCGACCGGCAGCCACAGCAACTTCAGTTCCTCGAGGATCAGCCATTGGGTGCGGATCGCGCGCGTCAGCACCGAGGTGAACACGAGGTCGGGCACCAGCCCGGCGCGCGCAATTTCCTGGCCTGCCTGGCGGGCTTCCGCCACGCCGACCGGCGACAAATCGACGTCGGTCCAGCCGGTGAACAGGTTCTCGAGATTCCAGATGCTCTGGCCGTGACGCACCAGCAGTAATTTGCCCGACACAATGACTCCTTGATCGATGAGCGCGTTGAGCGATCCGCGCCCGGGTTCAGCCGCCGGCCTGCGCCAGATTGCGCAGCGCCTCGGCGCCCGCCATCAAGGCCGCAAGGTCCGGCGCCGCGCTGGCGCGCAGCTCGCGCAGCGTCAGCCGCCACTGCGCGCCCGGTGCGCCCAGTTGCTCGCACCAGCGGGCGAGTTGTTCGCCGTCGCCGGCGCGCTCGCGCAGCGCGCGGGCGCACAGGCTCCGCTGTCCATCGAGACAGGCGGTGTACAGGCGTTCGCGTGCCACTGCCTGCCAGGCGCCGGTAGTCTTCAGTTCGCGTATGGACTCGGCCAGCCAGTCGATGCCCAGCGCCGCAGCGGTACGGAAGTACTGGCGCGCCACGTTCGCCAGCGGCTTGCGCGCCTGGCGGGAGATCTCGACCAGATCGGGCGCGGCACGCAATGCCGGCAGTGCCGCCAGCCACGAGGACAAGGCCGTGGGCAGGGCGCTGGCGGTGTGCTGCGCCTGCTCGTCCAGATAACGCTGGTGTGCAATGCCTGGCAACAACCCGGGCAGCATCCCGCGCAGTTGCTGGAATGCGCCGCTGTGGCGGCTGACCGCGGCGCCGATATCGCCGAGTTCCGCGCCCGCCTGCGCCAGCAGCAAGCGTCGCGTGAGCTGCTCGACGTAGTCGCGCGTCATCAGCAAGGCATCGTACTGGGTCGCGGTCGCGATGCGGTTGTCGAGCGCTTCGATCTCGGTCCACAGCTCGCGCAATCCGGCGCTGTCGCGCGCGATCGTATAGGCGCGCGCCACGGTGCCGACATCGGCGCCGGTCTGTGCCGACATGCGCACCGCGAAGCCCGGATCCATGCGGTTGAGGATGCTGTTGGTGGTGGCGGTAAGGATCAGCTGCGCGCGCAAGCGATGACGCGCGATGCGTGTGGCGAAGCGTGCGCGCCAGCGGCGCGGGAAGTAGCGCTGCAGCTCGCTGCCGAGGTAGGCGTCCTTGCTGATGTCGGCATTGCTGAGCGCGTGGTTCATCGCGATTTTGCCGTAGGCCAGCAGGATCGCCAGTTCCGGCCGCGTGAGCCCGGTGCCGCGCGCCAGGCGCTCATCGATTTCGCGATCGCTGGGCAGGAACTCGAGCGCGCGATTCAGTTCGCCGCTGCGCTCGAAAGCGCGCAGCAGGTGCTGATGATCGGCAAGATCAGCGACGCTGCGCCGCTCGAGCAGGCTGATCGCCTGGCTCTGCAGGTAGTTGTTGCGCAGCACCTGCTCGGCCACTTCATCGGTGACCGAAGCCAGCAGCGCGCGCCGCCGCGCACCCGCGGGCGCAGGCCCGCCGACATTGCCGGCCAGCATGATCTTCAGGTTGACCTCGATGTCCGAGGTGTTCACGCCGGCAGAGTTGTCGATAAAATCGGTATTGATGCGGCCGCCCGACTGCGCGTATTCCACGCGGCCACGCTGCGAGCAGCCGAGGTTCCCGCCTTCGCCAAGCACCCGCGCACGCAGCTCATGGCCGTCGATGCGCACGGCATCGTTGGCGCGATCGCCAATTTCGCCATGGCGCTCATCCATGGCCTTGACGTAGGTGCCGATGCCGCCGTTCCACAGCAGGTCGACGGGCATCTTCAGGATCGCGCGGATCACTTCGACAGGCGTCACCCGTTCGCCGCCAAGTTCCAGGAGCTTGCGCGCCTGGGCGCTCAGCTGCAGGTGCTTCTGCGTACGCTCGAAGACCGCACCACCCGTGGAGAGCACGCGCTTGTCGTAGTCGGCCCAGCTCGAGCGCGGCAGTGCGAACAGGCGTTTGCGCTCGCGGCGCGAGCGCGCGGCATCGGGCGTCGGGTCGATGAAGATGTGGCGGTGATCGAAGGCCGCCACCAGCTGGATATGCGGCGAGAGCAGCATGCCGTTGCCGAACACATCGCCCGACATGTCGCCGATGCCCGCCACCGTGAAGGGCGTGCGCATCACATCCACGCCCAGTTCGCGGAAGTGCCGCTTTACGCATTCGAAGGCACCGCGCGCGGTGATGCCCATCTTCTTGTGATCGTAGCCAGCCGAACCACCCGAGGCGAAAGCGTCACCGAGCCAGAAGCCGGCCTCGGCACTCAGCGCGTTGGCGACATCCGAATAGCTGGCCGTGCCCTTGTCGGCCGCCACCACCAGGTAGGGGTCGTCGCCATCCTGGCGCCGCAGCTGTCGCGGGGGCACGATGCGGCCATCGACGATGTTGTCGGAGATTTCGAGCAGGCAACGGATGAAGGCCTGGTAACAAGCCAGTACCTCGCGCGCGCGTTCATCAGGCGGCGCGTTGGCACGCAGGCGTCGTGCGACGAAGCCGCCCTTGGCGCCCACCGGCACGATCAGCGTGTTCTTCACATGCTGGGCTTTCATCAGGCCCAGGATCTCGGTGCGGAAGTCTTCGGGCCGCTCGGACCAGCGGATGCCGCCGCGCGCAATCGGGCCGTGACGCATGTGCACGCCCTCGACGCGCGTGCCATGCACGAAGATCTCGAAGGCCGGCCGCGGTTCCGGCAGACCCGGCACTTCGCGCGGCAACAGCTTGAAGGCCAGCGGCCGGTCGGTCGCACCCTCGCACCAGTAGTTGCAGCGTGTGATCGCCAGCAGCAAGGCCAAGAAGGTACGCAGGATGCGATCCTCATCGGGATTGCGTACTTCGCCGATCGCATGGCGCAGACGCCGCTCGCAGGCGCGCGCGGAACGGCGCGCATAGGCCTCGTTGTGAGAGGGATTGAAGCGTGCATCGAACAGCTGCCACATCTCGCGCGTGATATGCGGATGGGCGTTGAGCGCGCGTTCCATGTAGCTCTGGCTGAAGGGTATGCCGGTTTGCAACAGGTACCGGCAGCAGGCGCGCAGCACCCGGCACTGCGGCAGCGTGAGCGCACTGCTCAAGACCAGACGATGGAAGCCGTCGTTGTCGAGCGTGCCGGCCAGTATGGCCGGCAGCCCGCCGGCGAGCTGCGATTCCAGCAGACGCAGATCGGTCGGCGCGGCACCGTGGGTCTCCAGCTCGAAATCCTGCAGCCAGGCGCTGGCGGCATGCGCCAGATGCAGCTGATAGGGCCGCTCGGCGATGACCCGCAGGCCAAAATTCTCGAGGATTGGCAGCACATCGGAGATCGGCAGGGGCTCGCCACGCCGCAACAGCCGCAGGTGCAGCCGGCCAGCTACCGGTGGTACGGCGCGTCGCAGATGCAATTGCGCACGGGCAGCATCCTGTGTGGCGTCTTCCAGGTCGTTGATGTCCAGGGTCGCGAGCTCGGGCGGCACGTCCTGCTGGTACGCTGGCGGAAAGCTGCGCCAGTAACGTCGCTCAAGAGTTGCGGCCCGCACTTCATCGAAACGCTGCAGCAGCGCCGCGCGCAGCCGGTCGCGCCAGGTGACCAGCGACTCGTTGAGCACGCGCTCGAGTCGGCGCGAGTCGACGCGCTGATTGCCCTGGACGGGCGTGCGCACCACCACATGCAACTGCGCGAGCGGTGCATCGCCAACTGCCAGTGAAGTATCGACATGATCGCCGCCGAGTTCCTGCTGCAGCAGGCGGCCGATACGTGCGAAGGCCTCGTTGTCGAGCCGCTCGCGGCCCAGGTACACGAGGCAGGACCAGTAGCGCCGGTACTCGTCGCGCCGCAGGACCAGGCAGGCACCACGCGGCCGCTCGTGCAGTGCCAGCACCGTGCGAGCGCAGTGGCGCAGCTCGGTAGCGCTGGCCTGGAACAGCTCATCGCGCGGCAGGTTGTCCAGAACGCTGACCAGCCGCTTGCCATCGTGGCTCGCGGGCCGGAACGGAAAACTGTCGATGACCTGCTGCACCTTGAGACGCAGCAACGGCACGGTGCGCGGGTCGGCGTGATAGGTGTTGGAAGTCCACAGGCCATAGAAGCGCGATTCATCCTGCAGGCGACCGCGCCGGTCGGACCGGTTGATGACGATGCAATCGAGGAAGCCTGGTCGATGCACCGTTGAGCGGCGATCGGACTTGGTGACCTTCAATAGGCCGGGTGTGCGCTGGCCGCCGGCGAGCGGGCGCAGCTGCCGGCTGCGCCGGCCACGCTGGATGCCGAGCGAGCTGCCGGCATCCACGAGCAACTGGGTGCCGCGGCCGCGATGGCGGGCGCTGCTGCGCTCGAAACCCAGGAAGGTGAAGTGATCGTTCTCGACGTATTCGAGCAGCGCCTGCGCCTCGGCCAGCGCCGCGGCGGATTCGCGCCCCATCGGACGCCCCAGCTGCTCGCGCAAGGCGCGCGCCGCGCGGCGCATCGCCGGCCAGTCTTCGCAGGCCCGGCGAACATCGCGCAGCGCGGCGACGATGCGCGCCTGCAGCGCCGCGCACTCTTCATCGCCGGCGACGCGCGAGATCTGCAGGTATTGCCAGGATTCATTCACTGCCGGTCGCTGCGCGGGCTTCGCACGACTGCGAGGGCCGGCCGCTGCGCGGCTGCCAGGCTCGCTGCGGCCCGCCATGCCCAGCAGGCGTCCGCTGCTGCTGCGGCGCGCGCCCACGATCGGGTGCGCGATCAGCTGCACCGCGTGTCCGGCCTCGGCCAGCGTCATGGTGAGCGTGTCGACCAGGAAGGGCATGTCATCGGTGATCAGCTCGACCACCGAGTAACTGTTGCCGGGCAACTGTGACTGCTCGGCGCTGTGCACGCGCACCAGTGTCTGGCGTGCGCGGCGCTGGCTCGCAAATTGCACTTGCGCCGCGGCAGCGGCGCGCAGATTCGCGTTGCCCGCCAGGCGCCATTCACCTGGAGGCAGCGCGTTGCGCCAGGCCCTGAGCAATTGTGTGGTCAGATTCTGGTTGGCCGGTCGCCGGCCGCGTCGCGTGCTCGCACTCATCCGCGAATCGTAACACTACCGCGCATGCTCGGCGCGCAGGGGCGAGGGCTTCAGTGCGCGCCGCCACCGCCGCCGCCACGGAATGGCGGCCGTGAAAGCCAGATGAAGCCGATGCAGATGATCAGCAGCAATGAGTACAGCTGGTACAGGTCGCTGGTAGCGAGCGTCAGGGCCTGCTGCTGGATGATGCCTTCGGTATAACGCAGCGCCGCGCTGTCACTGCCGCTCCCGCCGCCGAGCACACCGAGCGGTGTCGACCAGTTGTCCCAGTTTGCGCCCGCCACCACATGCTGGGTCAGTACCACGTGATGAAAATCGGTGCGCGCGTTCCACAACCAGATGCTGATCGCGGTGCCCATCGAGCCGGCCGTGTTGCGCAGGAAGCTGGCGAGGCCCGCAGCCGAGGCCATGTGCGCCGAATCGATCTTCGAGAATATGATCTGCTGCAGTGGCATGAAGAAGAAGGCCAGGCCGATACCCTGTATCAGGCGCGGCATGGCGAGTTGCGTGAAACTGGCAGTGGCGTTGAGCGTGCTGTACCAGTACATGCAGAAAGCGAGTGTCGCCAGCCCGACGCTGGAGACGATGCGCAGGTTCATCTTGTGAAGTGTGGCGCCCACCAGCGGCATCAACAGCAGCGCGACGATGCCCACGGGAGAAGTGGCGAGGCCCGCCCAGGTGGCCGTGTAGTTGGCGGCGGTTTGCAGGAACAGGGGGAACAGGATGGTCGCACCCATGAAGCTGATGAACCCGAGGCACAGCGTGCCGATGCCGGTGGTGAAATTGCGGATCTGGAACAAATGCAGGTCGATCAGTGGTTGCTTCGCAGTCAGTTCCCAGGCGATCAGCAAGGTCAGGCAGACCACGGCGATCACGGCCACGGCGACGATCAAGCCGGAGCTGAACCAGTCTTTCTCGTTGCCATTGTCGAGCATGAATTGCAGCGCGCCGACGCCGGCAAACAGCAGCAGTATGCCGGTGATATCCACGGGTACCTTGGAGCGCGCGGTCTCGCGCTTGCGCAGCACGCTCCAGGTCGCAAAGGCTGCCAGCAGGCCCACTGGCACGTTGATGTAGAACAGCCACGGCCAGGAAAGATTGTCGGTGATCCAGCCGCCGAGTATCGGGCCGAAGATCGGGGCCATGAACACCACCATGCCCCAGATGCCCATCGCCATGCCGCGCTTCTCGGGCCGGTAGCTGCTCATCAGCAGTGCCTGCGCCATCGGCGCCATCGAGCCGGAGACTGCGCCCTGCATCAACCGGCAAACCACCAGCATCGGCATGGTCGTGGCCAGGCCGCACAGCGCCGAGAAGATAACGAACAGCAGCGTCGAGGCCATGAAGGTGCGCACTTCGCCGAAGCGCCGCGCCAGCCAGCCGGTGAGCGGCTGCATGATGGCCGCGGCCAGCGAATAGGTGGTGATTGTCCAGGTGCCTTCGGTCGGACTCACGCCCAGCGTGCCGGAAATCGCCGGCACCGAGACGTTGACAATCGTCATGTCCAGCACTTCCATGAAGGTTGCCAGGCTGATGGCGATGGTCGCGATCACCAGCTCGGAACCAGCCAGCGGTGTGCGCGCTGGCGACTCGACGCGCGCGTTCACGGCGTGATGAGCGGCTCGCCGCGGATTAGTGCGTCGGCGGCGCGCTGCGCCGCCTGGTAGTCACCCGCGTAGATGTCGGTGGTGGCCACGGCGGCTGCCGCTGCGGTGCTGGCCAGGACCTCGCCCGTGCGCGCGCTCGTGTCGACATTCACGTGCGTCGAGAGGCCGATGCGCAGCGGGTTCCTGGCGAGCTCATCGCCCTGCAGCACGATGCGCACTGGCACGCGTTGCACGACCTTGATCCAGTTGCCCGTGGCATTTTGCGCCGGCAACAACGAGAAGGCTGCGCCGGTACCTGCCGACATGCCGGCCACGCGACCATGAAAGGTGACCCCATTGCCATAGAGGTCGGCGGTGACGCGGGCGCTCTGGCCCAGGCGCAGCGCACGCAACTGTCCTTCCTTGAAATTGGCGTCGATCCACAGCTTGTCGAGCGGGATGATCGTCAGCAGCGTCTGGCCGGGCACTACGCGCTGGCCGACCTGCACATTGCGCCGTGCCACGTAACCGCTGCTGGGTGCGCGCACCGTGCTGCGTCGCGCCGCGATCCAGGCCTGCACGAAGGCTGCACGCGCTTCGAGCACGGCAGGCGCGTTGTCGAGCGAGGCGCCTTCGAGCGGCGCGTGCGCTGCGCGCGCCTGCCGGCTGGCCGCCAGCAGCGCGGCCCGCGCCACTTCGACGGCCGTGCTGGCACGCTGCAGTTCCTCGGCGGCAATGGCCTGTGTGGCCAGCAGCGGCTGACGGCGCGCCAGTTCGGCCTCCGCCTGCTGCAACTCGAGCTGGCGGCTGCTCACTTGCGCATCGACCTGCGCGGCCTGCTGGCTCTGCTGGCGGATCTGGCGCACGGTCAGCGACAGCGTGCTCGCGGCTCGTGTCAGCGCAACCAGGTTGTCGGTCGGATCCAGACTCACCAGTACCTGGCCGCTCTCGACACGTTGAGTGTCATCGGCCTGCACGGCCACCACGGTGCCCGCGGTCTGCGCCGACACACCGATCTGATCGCCCGCCACGTAGGCATCGTCCGTGGTCTCGCGTAGCGAGAACACCAGCCACCACAATATCAGCCAGCCTATGGCGATCACGGCGAACACCGTGGCGATGATCAGCAGTACGCGGCGGCGTTGACCGTTGCCGCCATGGGCGTCGGTGGTCGCGGGTGTCGGGCTGCTCTGGGCTGCTTCGTTCATTGCTTGGTATCCATCTGATATCCGCCACCCAGCGCCCGGATCAGCGCTAGTTCCGCGCATAGCCGTCCGTAGTGACTTTGAATCTGTGCCTCGGCCAGGCCCAGCCAGGTGTGCGTGGCCTCGAGCGCGGGCCGCGCATCGCTCAGGCCTGCGGCGGCGCGCTGTGCGGCGGCCGCGCGCAATTGCTGGGCCGTATCCAGCTGCTCGGTGCGCAACTGCTCCTGCTGCTCCCATTGCGCGCGCAACACCAGCTGCTCATTGACTTCGTGTGCCGCGCTGACGATCGCGCCGCGATACAGGGCCACGGCACTGTCGAGCTGCGCGCGTTGCTGCGCGTAGCCGGCGCGCAGAGCGCCACCATCGAACAGCGGCAAATGCACCGCTGCGCCGAACTGCGGTGCCGCGCTACCGCCATCCAGCAGATGACCGATCTCGCGGCTCGAGAGTCCGATGAGTGCGCGCAGACTGACATCGGGCAGGAAGTTGCTGCGGGCGAGTTCCAGGTGCCGCGCGGCCGCTTCCACGCGCCAGCGGCTGGCGACAATCTCTGGTCGCCGCGCGATCAGGTCGAGCGTGGCGTTGTCGGGCAAACCCGTGCGCAGCTGTGGCAGCGCTGCGGCATTCAATGCCGGCAGCTCGGCGGGCGCGCAGGCGAGCAGGGCAGCGAGGGCAAGTCGATGCCGCTGCAGGGCGCCATCGAGCTCATCGACATGATCACGCGCGCTGAACACGGCCAGCTGCGCGGTATTGGTGCTGTCGCTGCGCTCAATCTGCGCGCTGCTGCGCGCGGCGGTGATCTGGACGCGCTGCGTGGCGGCGTCGCGATCCTGCAGGGCCAGGGCGCGGCGCGCGGCATCGCTCTGCCAGCCGTAATATTCAGCCGCCACCGTGCTGGCGATGCCCAGCGCGGCACTGGCATGCTCGGCTTCGGCCGCGCGTGTGGCATCGACCGCGGCGGTGATTTCCGCGCGATGCTTGCCCCACCAGTCAAAACTGTAGCTGGCATTCAGCCCCACATCGAACTGGCTGTACCAGTTGAAGCCCAGGAGCTTGGGCGGAAACAGACCGTTGTCGCTGAGGCGTGTTTCCGCCGCGCTGGCGTTGGCGGAAAGCTGCGGGCCACTCTCGGCCCGGGCGTCTTCGAGCTGCGCGCGCGCGGCGGCAATGCGTGCGTTGGCAGCCGCCAGGTCAGGCGAGTGCTCCAGCGCGCGCGCCACGAGCTGGTTCAGCGTGTCATCACCAAGGGCGCGCCACCACTCGGACTGCGGCCAGGCAGTGCCGTCCGTGCGATAGGCCGCGTCGGTGGCGAGCAGGGGAGCGCTTGGCGGCAGCGCAGGTACGGCGGTTTTCGGCGGCAGCCCGGCGCAGGCAGCGAGCAAACCGGCGCACAGTGTTGCCAGCGTGCGCGCGACCCATTGCGGGTGCGCAGCCAACGTGGAGTGCGTACTCAGCATGCGTCGTCTTCGCCCGCCAGTTTGTCGTAGCCCGCGGCGATCGCATCGAGCTGCGCCAGCAGTTGCGCGCGCGATTCGCCGCTGAGTGATTCGAACATCGCACCGATGCGCTGGTACGCGGAAGGCACGAAGCGGTGGATCAGCGCTTCGCCCTCGGCAGTCACGCGCAGGATCATGCGGCGCCGATCCTGTTCACTGGCGGTGCGGCTGATGAGCTCGCGCGACACCAGCGTGTCGGTGATGCGGCTGATGTTGGCCGGGCTGTGCGCCGAACCTGCGCATAGCTCACCCGGGTGGCCGATGCCATCGGGTCGCGAGTACAGCTGCATCAGCACGCGAAACTCGGCTTCGAGCAGGCCCGAGGGGCGAATGGCTTCATCCGCCAGCGTTCCCAGCGCCCGACCGACCAACAGGAGGGTGCGAAACAGCAGCGCGTTCTCAACGTGGACCTTGAGTCCGCGCGCTTGGGCGGCGGCGATGCCGGTCTTGATGGCCTTGAGCTGGGTGGTAAGCACGGGTACTCCGGGAAGGAGAACTACTTTAGTGCGGAAATATATCTTCCGCAATAGTTTACCGCGTACCTAACTTAATCCTGCTGTTAGCGATGCCCTCGGGCCAGGTATTGCTCGCTTTGCATCTCGACCAACCGGCTGGCGGTGCGCTGGAACTCGAAGCCCAGGCGTTGCCCCCGATACAGGCCATCCGGCGGGGCTGCGGCGGAGATGATCAGTTTGACGCCCTGGTCGTAGAGCTCATCGACGAGGGCGATGAAGCGCCGTGCGGCGTCTTCGTGCTGCTCGTCGAGTACCGGCACGCGGCTCAGGAACACGGTATGGAAATCGCGCGCCAGCGCGGCATAGTCCGCGGCGCTGCGCGCGCTTTCGCACAGGCTCGCAAAGCCAAACCAGACCACGCCGCCGGAACGGCGCCGGGCAGCGATCATGCGTCCGCCGATATCGAGGTGTCGTTCATCGGGCGCGTGCGGCTGCGCGAGCTGCTCGAACAGGGCCAGCAGTTTCACGCGGCTTGCGTCCTCGGTGCTGGGCAGGTAGATCGGCGCCTGGCGCAACTGCCGCAGTCGATAGTCGACGCCGCCCTCGATGTGCAGCACATCGAGTTCGCGCTCGAGCAGCGCGATGGCCGGCAGGAAGCGCGCGCGCTGCAGGCCATCGCGATAGAGCTGGTCGGGCGCCTGGTTGGAGGTGACCACCAGCGTGATGCCCTGGTGCAGCAGTTCCTGGAGCAGGCCGCTGAGGATCATCGCATCAGCGATGTCGCAGACCTGCAGTTCGTCCAGACACCACACGCGCGCGCGCCGCGCCATGCGCCGTGCCAGCACCGACAGCGGTTCCTCGCGCATGCGGATCGCGGCCAGCCCTGCGTGCACATCGAGCATCAGATGGTGGAAATGCAGGCGGCGGCGCGGCGTGTGCGTGAGGCTGTCGTAGAACAGATCCATCAGCCAGGTCTTGCCGCGCCCGACACCACCCCACAGATAGAGGCCGCGCGGACCGCGGCGCCCACGCTGCGGCCACAGTCGCTGGCGCAGTCGCTCGAGCAGACCGGTGCTGCGCTGTGCGCCGCGCAGCTCGACGCGCAGCTGTTCGAGTCGCGTCACGGCCTCGAGTTGCGCTGCGTCGCTGTGCCACGCTCGCGCGGCCAGTTCGGCGGCGTAGTGCTCGGGCAGACTCGCCGCGCGCGAGGTTGCGCCCGTGCCGGGCTGCGTGGCCATGCCGGCTCAGAGCTGCTGGTAGTTCGGGCCGGCGCCGCCTTCGGGCGTGGTCCAGGTAATCAGGCGGTACGGGTCCTTGATGTCGCAGGCCTTGCAATGCACGCAGTTGGCGGCGTTGATCTGCAGACGGCGCACACCATCGTCGCCGGCCACCATTTCATAGACCGCCGCGGGGCAAAAGCGCGTGCAGGGATTGTCGTACTCGCGTGCGCATCGATCCGAACACACCGAAGTGTCGGCAACGTGCAGGTGTACCGGCTGGTGTTCATCGTGTGAGGTCGAGGCCAGGAACACGGCAGCCGTGCGATCGCGCGGCGCCAGCGTGCGCGGCGCGGGCGGCGGTCCGGGTGCCCGCTCGTCGAGTCGTAGCAGCGTCTGGTCGTTGGCCTTGTGGCGCAGTGTCCAGGGTGTGCGGCCGCCAAGGATGGTTTCCAGCAGGCCGTTGGCGAGGCCGAACCACAGGCCAAGTTTGAAACCGGGTTTGATGTTGCGCACCTTGTGCAGCGCGCGGCCACCGACCGAGGCACGCCACAACGCATCGAAACCCGCGCCCGAAGGCACGGCCGTCAGGTGTTCGGCTGCCAGCATGCCGCAGCGCATGGCCTGGTGGATGCCCTTGAGACGTGCGACATCGAGCGTGCCAGCGGCATCGCCGATCAGCAGTGCACCCGGCACTTCCATGCGCGGCAGCGCCTGCTCGCCGCCCGCGGCAATCGTGCGCGCGCCATAGGCCAGCGGCTCGCCGCCCTCGAGCAGTGTGCGCACCAGCGGGTGATGTTTGAACTGCTGGAAGGCCTCGAATGGCTGGAAGCGCGGATCCTTGTAATCAAGGCCGATCACCAGGCCCACGTACACGCGGTCGTGTTCGAGGTGATAGATGAATCCTCCGCCGTAGGTGTCGGTGGGCAGTGGCCAGCCGACCGTGTGTTGCACGAGGCCAGGACGTCCGCGCCCGGCCGGCAACTGCCACAACTCTTTGAGGCCCAGCCCGAAGGTGGGCGGTGAACGATCGGCGTCCAGCTTGTGACGCGCGATGAGTTGCTTGCTGAGACTGCCGCGGCAACCTTCGGCCAGCAGCGTCATCGGCGCGTGGATCTCGGCGCCGGGCGCATAGTTCGGGCCTTCGCTGCCATCGCGCGAGCGGCCCATGTCGCCGAGCCGCACGCCGCATACGGCCTGCTGTTCGTTGTAGAGCAGCTCGCTGCCGGCGAAGCCGCTGAAGATATCGACACCGGCGGCCTCGACCTGTGCACCCAGCCACGGCACTAGCTGCGCCAGCGAGACGATGAAATTGCCGTGGTTGCGCTGCGGCGGCGGTGTCGGCAGCCGGTAGCTGCTGCCCTTGGTGAACAGGCGGAATTCATCCCGCTGCACCGCGAGGCAGGTCGGCGGCGGCGCCTTGCGCCACTCGGGCAGCAGTGCGTCGAGCGCCACCGGATCGAGTATCGCGCCAGAGAGCGAGTGTGCGCCCAGACTCGCGGCCTTCTCGATCACGCAGACGCTGCGTTCGGGATTCAGTTGCCGCAGGCGCAGCGCGCAGGCCAGGCCCGCAGGCCCGGCACCGACAATCGCCACGTCGTAATTCATGATATCGCGCGCGCTCATGTGCCTTCCCCTTCGCCCAATGCCGCAAGGATGGCGGCTCGCGCGGCGTCGCGCAATGTGGCGGCGCCATCCACATGCGCGGGTGGAGGGTCGAGCGAAGCCAGCACCTCGACTTCGATGCGCCCCGGCCGCAGCAGCCACCCGCCCGGATGGAAACAGTGGCGCGTACCCCGGATCACCAGCGGAACCACCGGCACGCGCGCCCGTTCCGCGGCGGCGAATGCGCCGGTATGGAAGCGCAGCAGCCCGGGCTCCTTGCGAAACGTGCCCTCCGGGAAAAAGGCCAGCGAACTGCCGCTGGCGGCATCGCGCATCACGCGCAGTGCATCACGGGCGCTGCCGGCGCGGTTGCCGCGTTCGACGAAATAGGAGCCGATGCGCGCCAGCAGCAGGCCGGCCAGCGGCACGCGGCTCATTTCGCGCTTGATCACGAAACCGAAGCGCGGCGGGAGCGTCGCCGCCAGCACCACGCCATCGAGATAGCTGCAGTGATTGGCGACCACGATGCAATGCTCCGGCAAGGCACCGCGCCACTTCACGTGCACAGGCATGCCCATCAATGCCAGCGAACAGCGCCCGGCGGCGCGCGTCACCTGGCGGCGCGCGTGGAGCGTCGGCACGATCAACAGGGCCAGCAGTGCCAGCAGCGCGAGCGCCAGGAAGATGCAGGCGCAATAGAGCGTGTATGGCACAAGCAGCAGCCACTGGCGACGACTGTAATCAATCGGCGCGCCAAGCGGCCCGTTTCCAGGGCTGGCAGGCGTTACGGAGGCTGAAATGGGCGCTGTAATGGGCTGGCAATATGTGACCTGGTTCTCCCTATGTTAACTGTTGCGCCCGTTGTGAGTCCCGTCACATCGTTGGGGGCCATTCGCTTCGCATACTGGCGCCTGAGGACAGTTCCTCGAGCCTTGCAGGGCACCGCATTGAGCAGACAGGCGACAGTAAGCGCAGACGCAGGTGTAGCCGAAGTCATCGACCCGGTCATCGGTCGTTTTCTCGATGCCGTGTGGATGGAACGCGGACTCTCCTCCAATACTTTGTCCGCGTATCGCGCCGACCTGGTGGCGCTCTCGCGTTGGCTCGCGCAACGCAACCTGATGCTGGTGCGCACGGGCCGTGCCGACCTGTTGGCTTTCATTGCGGCGCGCGCCGCAGGCGGGTCACGTCCGCGCTCCACCGCGCGCCAGCTTTCCTCGTTCCGCCGCTTCTTCCGTTACCTGATGCGCGAGGGCACGGTGCGTGAAGATCCCACGGCGCAGATTGCGATGCCGCGCATCGGCCGCTCGCTGCCCAAGTCGCTGACCGAAGCCGAAGTCGAAGCCTTGCTGCTGGCGCCGACCGTGAGCGATCCGCTCGGCAACCGCGATCGCACCATGCTCGAAGTGCTGTACGCCACCGGACTGCGTGTATCTGAACTGGTGAGCCTGCGCGTCGATCAGGTCAACATGACGCAGGGCGTGCTGCGCGTGCTGGGCAAGGGCAACCGCGAGCGGCTCATTCCGCTCGGCGACGAAGCGGTGCGCTGGCTGAGCGCCTTCCTCGCCGGTGCGCGCGCCGAGATCCTGCTGGATCGCACCACTGACTACCTGTTTCCCACGCGTCGCGGCGATCGCATGACGCGCCAGGCCTTCTGGCACATCATCAAGCGCTATGCACGCAAGGCGAGCGTCGATCACGACCTGTCGCCGCACACACTGCGCCACGCCTTCGCCACGCACCTGCTGAACCACGGCGCCGACCTGCGCGTGGTGCAGATGCTGCTCGGCCACAGCGATCTGTCGACCACGCAGATCTACACGCATGTGGCCCGCGAGCGCATGAAAGAGCTGCACGCAGAGCACCATCCGCGCGGCTGAAGCGGCCTTGACGCGCCCTGGCGCGTGGCCGGGCTTGCTCTGCTAGACTCTGGGCCATGAACATGAACCGCCTGATTTTCCCGCTCGCACTGTCCGGAGCCGCGATCGCCATGCTGGCGATGGCGGCCGAGAACGATGCACCGGCCGCCGCCGCTGCTGCGGCGCCCACGGCGCGGTCGGCCACTGCCGCACCGGCCGTGACGGCACCGCTCCCGCCTCCGCCGCTGGTCCAGGCCAGCGAGGCCGAGCTCGCAGCGGTTGCCACCCATGTGCCCGGCGCCAAGCCCGGCGACCTGCGGGCCACGCCCATCGCGGGCCTGTATGAATTTCGCCAGGGCGCGGATCTGGTCTACGTGACGGCAGATGGCCGCTACGGCATCAGCGGTGACATCTACCGCGTGGCCGACAAAGAAAACCTCACCGAGACGCGTCGGCGCGAATTGCGCCTGGTGCTGATCAATGCGGTGCCTGAATCCTCGATGGTGGTGTTCGCGCCGGCCACGACACCGAAGTACACCGTCACGGTGTTCACGGATGTCGACTGCACCTACTGCCGCGCGCTGCACCAGCAGATCGCGGAATACAACCGCCTGGGCGTCAAGGTGCGCTACCTGTTCTATCCGCGTACCGGCCCGAACACCGCGTCGTGGTCAAAGGCCGAGCAAGTGTGGTGTTCAGCCGATCGGCGTGCCGCGCTGACCAAGGCGAAGGCGGGCCAGGCGCTGACGGCCGCGACCAACTGCCCGAACCCGGTGGCACAGAGCTATGAGCTGGGCCGTGAGATCGGCCTGAGCGGCACGCCCGGCATCGTCACTGAAAGTGGCCAGCTGCTGCCCGGCTATGCGCCGCCGGATATCCTGTTGCAGGAATTGCAGCAGGATGCGCATCCGGGCAAGAGCTGAGCCCGTCTAGCGCTCGAGCAGCTTGAGCTTGTCCGGCTTGCCTTCCCATTCCTTGGCGTCGGCAGGGGGCGTGCCGCGTTCTGAAATCACCGGCCACTGTTTGGCGAGTTCGGCATTCAGCGCCGTGAACTGCTCCTGACCCGCGGGCAGCTCCTCTTCGGAAAATATCGCTTCGACCGGGCATTCCGGTTCGCACAGCGTGCAGTCGATGCACTCATCCGGGTCGATAACCAGGAAATTGGGACCGACGTGGAAGCAGTCGACCGGGCATACCTCGACGCAATCCATGTACTTGCACTTGATGCAGTTTTCGGTGACGACAAAAGTCATTGCGGCTCCGCTGTTGCGCCGCGAGGAATTGCCGGCGCGCGCGTATTCTGCCAAAGGGCGCTCGCAGTGCAAGCGCCTTGCGTTTGCAATTCGGTTATCAGTGCCTTGGTCGGTGGGTCAGGTCGTGGAAATGCAGGCCCTGCCTGCCCTGGCGGCGATCCTCGAAATAGCGCTCCAGCGCATAGTGCATGCTGGTGAAGGCGATGTCGTCCCAGGGGATCTTGGCCTCGTCATATAGCCTGGTTTCCAGGCTTTCGGCCCCGGCGCCATGCACAGCGCTGCGCATCTGAGCGCGGAACAGCACGTGCAGCTGCTCGGCATAGAGCACGTTGACGATGCTGAGCATCGAGCCGACCTCGACATCCGCCATGGCTTCCTCGGTGGTCTCGCGCGCTGCGGCGCTGTGCAGCGATTCGCCGATTTCCAGGTACCCGGCCGGCGCCGTCCAGTAGCCGCGGCGCGGTTCAATGGCGCGCCGGCACAGCAGGATGCGCCCCTCCCATTCGGGCACGCAGCCGACCACCACGCGCGGATTCTGGTAATGCACGCTGCCGCAGGCCACGCAGACATCGCGCGGCAGGGTGTCGCCCTCGGGTATGCGCCGCTGCAGCGCGGCTCCACAGTTCGGACAGAAATTCATGGCTATCCAAGGCCTTCACATGGCGTGGCTGGGGCGTATTCGGGTATCGTACCGCCGCGACTCATGGGCCTCGTGGCGGAACTGGTAGACGCAGTCGACTCAAAATCGACCGGGCTTGCCCATCTCGGTTCGACTCCGAGCGAGGCCACCAAGTCGCAGCAGCATATCGTCAATAGGCCAATGCGACGCAGTGACTTCGAATTTTTCCTGCCCGAGGAGCTGATCGCGCAGACGCCGCTCGCGCAGCGCTCCGCGAGCCGTCTGCTGGTGCTGGATCAGACCGGCCTGGCCGATGCCAGGATCGATCAACTGCCCTCGCTGCTGCGGCCGGATGACCTGCTGGTCTTCAATGACACGCGCGTGCTGCCGGCGCGCCTGGCGGCGCAGCGCGCCACGGGCGGGCGCGTCGAGATTTTCCTCGAGCGTCCGCTTAGCGGTTGCGGCGCGCTGGTGCATGCGCGCGCGAGCAATGTGCTGCGGCCCGGCGAAGCGCTGTCGAGCGTTGGCGGCACGGTGCTGCTGGAGCGAGCGTGGGATGACCTGTGGGAAGTACAGTTGCCCGCGCCTGCGGTGGAATTCTTCGAGCGCCATGGCGCCGTGCCGCTGCCGCCCTACATCACACGCACACCCGATGATACCGATCGCGAGCGCTACCAGAGCCTGCTGGCGCGCGTACCCGGCGCCGTGGCGGCGCCGACCGCCAGCCTGCATTTCGATCAGGCGCTGTTTGCGGCGCTGGCTGCGCGCGGCATACGCCGCGCGACACTGACGCTGCATGTGGGTGCGGGCACCTTCCAGCCGGTGCGCGAAGAGAATCTGGACCAGCATGTGATGCACGCCGAGCGCTACGAGATCAGCAGCGAGTTGATCGAGGCATTGCAGCGGGCGCACCGCGAGGGCGCACGCGTGATCGCGGTGGGCACGACGGTGGCGCGCGCGCTGGAATCCGCGGTCGACGAGTCGGTGCCAGCGCCGCAGGAGCCACAAGGGCTGGCCGACAGGTCGCGCAGCAGCGCATTGCGCAGCGGCGCGGGCGAAACGCGGCTGTTCATCCGCCCGGGATTCCGCTTTCGCGTGATCGATGGCCTGATCACGAATTTCCATCTGCCCGGTTCCACGCTGCTGATGCTGGTGGCCGCATACACCGGGCATGAACGGGTGCTGCAGGCCTACGCGCATGCGGTGCAGCAGCGCTATCGTTTCTTCAGTTATGGTGACGCCATGCTGGTCTGGCCCGCACCTGGAGTACGCGCGTGAGCTTGCGCTTTGAGCTACTGAACACGGACGGCGCGGCGCGGCGCGGGAGCCTGCATCTGCCGCATGGGGTGGTGCAGACGCCAGCCTTCATGCCCGTGGGCACCTACGGCACGGTGAAGGCGATGGCGCCCGAGGAACTCGTGGCACTGGGCGCCGACATCGTGCTCGGCAACACTTTTCACCTGATGCTGCGGCCGGGCGCCGATATCGTCGCCCTCCATCACGACGGACTGCACGGCTTCATGGGCTGGGAGCGGCCGATCCTCACCGATTCCGGCGGCTTCCAGGTGTTCAGCCTGGCCAAGCTCCGTCGCATCGACGAGCAGGGCGTGAAGTTCCGCTCGCCGGTCGATGGCTCCGAGGCGCAGCTCTCACCCGAAATTGCCATGGATGTGCAGCGTGCGCTGGGCTCGGATATCGCGATGGCCTTCGATGACTGCACCGCGTTTCCGGCCAGCGAGCAGGACGCACGGCTATCGATGGAGCGCTCGATGCGTTGGGCCGAGCGCGGTCATCAACACTACTACCGGGCGCTTGCCGATGGTTCACCGCCTCCCGGCCATCTGTTCGGCATCGTGCAGGGCGGCATGCACCTGGCACTGCGCAGCGCTTCGCTCGAGTCATTGCTGCGGCGTGAATGGCCAGGGCTGGCGGTCGGCGGCCTGGCCGTCGGTGAGCCCGAGGAAGAGCGGCTGCGGGTGCTGGAGCACACCTTGCCGCTGATGCCGAAAGACCGCCCGCGCTACCTGATGGGCGTGGGCTATCCGCAGGACATCGTGGCCGCGGTGCTGCGCGGCGTGGACATGTTCGATTGCGTAATGCCCACCCGCCACGCGCGCAACGGCCACCTGTTCACCTCCGGTGGCGTGATCAACATCCGTAACGCCGCTCATCAGCGCGACACCGGGCCGCTCGATCCGGACTGCAGCTGCCCGACCTGCACGCGCTATTCGCGTGCTTACCTGCGTCACCTCGACCGTTGCAACGAGATCCTCGGGGTGCGGCTGGGCACGATCCACAACCTGCATTTCTACCTGGAGCTGATGCGCCAGATCCGTGCGGCCATCGAGGCCGGCACGCTGGCGGCGCTGGCGGCCCGGATTATGGCGATTCCGCGGCGGGTGCCGGCTCCTGTGGCATAATGCCGCCCTTTTTCGGGTTCGGCCCGGTATGCAACGGCTGCGTGTCGCAGCCCTGAAATGAAGGTTTTGCCATGAGTCTGATCAGCCCTGCATTCGCCCAGTCGACCGCTGCCCCACCGGGCGCGGGTCTCAACTGGATCATCCTGCCGGTATTTGTCGCCATCTTTTATTTCCTGCTGATCCGGCCGCAGCAGAAGCGCGTCAAGGACCAGCAGGCCATGCTCGCCAAGCTCGCCAACGGCGATGAAGTGGTGACCAGCGGTGGCATCCTTGGCCGTATCGCTGAAGTGGGCGACACCTTCGTGACTCTCGAGATCGCCGATGGCGTGCGCATCAAGGTGCAACGCACGCAGATTTCGCAGCTGGTGCCCAAGGGCACTCTCAAGAGCGCCTGAGACCGCCATGCTGGAATTTCCGCGCTGGAAGTACGCGCTCGTCGCGATTGTCATGTTGCTGGCACTGGCCTTTGCGCTGCCCAATTTTTTCGGCACCGATCCGGCGTTGCAGGTGGCGCGCAAGACTCGCGTGGCCATGGACGATGCCGCCCGGCAGACGGTCGAGAACCTGCTGAAGCAGCGCGGCGACGCCTTCAGCGGCACCTACGTCGACACCGGCAAGCTGATCGTGCGCTTCGCCAACGTGCCCGACCAGCTCAAGGCGCGCGACGCGGTGAACGATGCGCTGAGCGCCGACTACGTCTCGGCACTCACCACAGCTTCGCGCGCGCCGTCCTGGCTGCGCTCGGTGGGCCTGCGGCCAATGCCGCTGGGCCTGGACCTGCGCGGCGGCCTGTACCTCGTGTACCAGGTCGATGTGAACGGCGCGGTCAGCCAGCTGCTGGAAAGCTACGACCAGAGCCTCAGGCGCACGCTCAGCAGCGCCAACCTGCCGTTCATCGATGTGACCAGCTACACCGGTGCCAAGAGCGACGTGCCCAATGCCTTGCGTGTGGCGCTACCGCCCGGTGCCGACGTGCTGGCCGTGCGCGATGCGCTGAAGAAGAGCAACGGCGATCTCACTTTCAACATCGACAGCCTGCCCACGGGCCCGGCGCTCGACATGGAGCTGAGCCCGACCCAGGTCAAGGCGCGCCGCGACTACGCGCTGCAGAAGAACATCACGACACTGCGCAATCGCGTCAATGAGCTGGGCGTATCCGAGCCGATCGTCGCGCAGCAGGGCATCGATCGCATCAACGTGCAGCTGCCTGGCGTGCAGAATTCGGCCGAAGTGAAGGACATCCTCGGCAAGGTTGCGACCCTGGAGTTCCGCCTCGAAGACACGCAGGGCAATGCCTTCGACGCCAAGCAGAGCGGCCACGCGCCGTTGGGCACCAAGCTGTACCAGAATGAAGGCCGGCCGATACTGCTCAAGCGCGAGCTGATCACCACCGGCGACCAGCTCACCAATGCCACCTCGAGCGCTGGCAATGAAGGGCCGGAGGTCAATGTCACGCTCAATGGCCAGGGCGGCGACTCGATGCTGCGCAATACGCGCCTGAACGTCGGCAAGCGCATGGCAGTGGTCTATATCGAGAAGAGCCGCCAGACCCACGAGGTCGCCGGACAGAAGGTCACCAAGGACGTCACCGACGAGAAGATCATCAGCCTGGCCACCGTCCGCGCGGTGCTCAGCAACCAGTTTCGCATCACCGGCCTGCAGGCCAGCGAGGCGGGCGAGTTGGCGCTGCTGATGCGCGCCGGTTCACTCTCGGCGCCGATCTTTGCGGTCGAGGAGCGCACCATCGGCCCGAGCCTGGGCGCCGAGAACATCCGCAAGGGCGAGATGGCGCTGGTGATTGGCATGCTGGCGGTGTTCGTGTTCATGGCGCTCTACTACCAGCGCTTCGGCCTGGTCGCCGACCTGGTGTTGCTGGCCAACGTGGTGCTGCTCACGGCCCTGCTGTCGATGCTGCGTGCCACGCTCTCGCTGCCGGGCATTGCCGGCATCATCCTCACGGTCGGCATCGCGGTGGACGCCAACGTGCTGATCTACGAGCGCATCCGTGAAGAACTGCGCAATGGCATTACGCCGCAGGCGGCGATCCGTGCCGGCTTCGACAAGGCCTACTCGGCGATCTTCGATTCCAACGTCACCGCGTTCATCGCCGGTCTGGTGCTGTGGGTGGTGGGTCGCGGCGCGATCCGCGGCTTTGCGGTGGTGCTGACACTCGGCATTCTCACCTCAATGTTCACCTCGCTCCTGGGCAGCCGGGCGCTGATTTCCCTGATGTATGGCGGCCAGCGCAAGGTGGCGCGGCTGTCGATCGGTTAGGAGCACGACGTGGAGTTCTTCAAGAAGGCGACCAATTTTCCGTTCATGTCGACGCGCAAGGTCTGGTATGCGCTGTCGATCACGCTGATGGTGCTGTCGATCGGCTCTTTCTTCGTGCGCGGCCTGAATTTCGCGGTCGATTTCACCGGCGGCGTGCAGGTGCAGGCCAGCTTCCCGAATGCCGTGAACCTCGATGCAGTGCGCGCCGGGCTCACGGCGGCGGGCTTTCGCGAACCGCAGGTGCAGAACCTCGGCTCCTCGCGTGAGGCAGCGATCCGGCTGCCGGCTGAGGCCAATCAGAGCGGTGATGTGATCCGCGCCCGCGTCGGCGATGTGCTGCACAAGATCGACAGCAAGGCCGAGATCACCGGTATGGATGTGGTGGGTTCACAGGTGGGGAGCGAGCTGAAGTCCGGTGCGCTGCTGGCGCTGGCGGCAACGCTGGCGCTCATCTTCATCTACATCGCATTCCGCTTCCACACCTGGCGACTGTCGCTGGGCGCTATCCTCGCCGTGCTGCACGATCCTATCCTGGTGCTGGGCGCCTTCTCGCTGTGGCAGACTCCTTTCGATCTGCCGGTGGTGTCGGCAATGCTGGCCGTGATCGGCTACTCCCTCAACGACACCGTGGTGGTGTTCGACCGCATCCGCGAGCGCTTCGAGACCAGCCGCCGGCTCGATCCGGTGACAGCGCTCGACCAGTCGATCAACCAGACGCTGTCGCGTACCATCATGACCAAGGTCGTCACGCTCATTGTTGTAGTCGCCCTTTACCTGCTGGGCGGCGTGGCGCTACGTGGTTTCTCCGAAGCGCTGATCATCGGCATCATCGCCGGCACCTATTCATCGATCTACATCTCGAGCGCGATCGCGCTCGACTGCGGCCTGAAGGCCGAGCATCTGCTGCCGATCGCCATTACCAAGCCGGTGGACGACCTGCCCTAGACCATGTGGCACGTGCTCACCGAGCCGGCGTCCTGGGTGGCCTTCCTCACCCTGTCAGTGCTGGAAATCGTCCTGGGCATCGACAACATCATCTTCCTGTCGATCCTGGTCGGACGGGTGCCGCGCCATCAACAACAGCGTGCGCGAATCGTCGGCCTCGCTCTGGCGGCGATCACGCGCATCGCGCTGCTGTTCTCGATCGTCTGGCTGATACGCCTGACCCGGCCCTGGTTCAGCCTGCTGGGCCAGGAGATTTCCGGGCGCGATCTGATCCTGGCCGGCGGCGGCCTGTTCCTGCTGATCAAGAGCGTGCTGGAGATCCACCATACGCTCGAGGGTGCCGCCAGCGAGCGCAATGCGCGCGTCATGGCGAGCCTGAGGGCGATCGTGGTGCAGATCGCCGTCATCGACATCGTGTTCTCGCTCGATTCGGTATTTACCGCCGTGGGCCTGGCGCGTCCCGATCAGCTGCCGGTCATGGTCGCGGCGATACTGGTTTCGATCGTGGTGATGATGTGGCTGTCCGGCCCGATTTCCGATTTCGTCGATCGGCATCCGACCGTAAAGATGCTGGCGCTCGCGTTCCTGATCCTGGTTGGCATGGCGCTGATCGCCGAGGGCATGGATTTCCATATTCCGAAGGGCTACCTGTATTTCGCGATGGCCTTCTCGGTGCTGGTGGAGATGATCAATATCCGGCTGCGCAAGCTCCTCGACGCACGCCGCCATCCGCCCACATCATGAACAGGGCCCGCAACTTCGCTGTGCTGGGCACCGCCTTGCTGGTGGCCGGCCTGATCGTGCAGGGCGAAACGCTGGCCGCGACGGCAACAAAGTCGACGGCAGCGGCCAGGGCGCGCGCAGGAGTGCAGTGGCTGGCGCAGTTTGCCGAGCAGGTGAAGGCCACGGGGCACGAAGCGCAGCTGCCACCGCATCTGTCGCGCGAGCTGGGCCTGAACAGCGGCGCATCGCCGACGCCAGTGCAGCAGATTGCGACGCGTGTCGGCACGATGGTGCACGCCTTCAATGTGCTGGCCCATGCGCGCGGGCAACGCGTGCTGTTCAGCTACGATGAAGCCACGCAATTGACCGAGGCCTTCAGGTTGCGGACCGATGGCAGGCTGGAGCGGGGCGTCTCCTACCGCAGTGGCGATGCCAGCAGCGCCATGCCGCCGGTGGTTGCAGGTGCCGGGTACCGGCGTGAGCTGCGGTTCTGGCACGAATACGTCTACGGCAAGGGCGTTGCCCCGCCCATCCTGACCGTGCCATTGGCGGCGCCGCCAGGCGCGAATCCGGATCTCAAACCGACTGCGGTGCCCCAGGTTGAGCCGCCGCCACGCGACCCAACGACTCACCCGTGAGCCGGTAGTTGTGCCAGCCGCTCATCGGCGTGGCACCCAGTCGCAGGTAGAAATCGATCGCGAGCTGATTCCAGTTCAGCGCTGACCATTCCAGCCGGCCGCAGTGGCGCTCCACGGTGAGCTGCGCAAGATGGCGCAGCAGTGCGCCGCCCACGCCATGCTTGCGAAAGGCCGGATTCACGAACAGGTCTTCGAGGAAGATGCCGGGCTTGCCGAGGAAAGTGGAATAGTTGTGGAAGAACAGCGCGAAGCCCGCGGGTTGACCATCACAGTCGGCCAGCACGACCTCGGCATAGCGGCGCTCGCCAAACAACGTGGCACGCAGGTCTGCCTCGGTGGCGATGGCTTCCGGCCCAAGCTTCTCGTACTCGGCCAGCGCGCGGATGAATTCAAGGATCAGTGGCACATCCGCGGCCACCGCATCTCTCAGGACAACGCTCATCCGCTGATTGTAGCGGAGCGCTGCGCGGCTGGCGCCAAGGCCTAGTTGCGGGTTGCCGGGGTTGCCGAAGGGGCGGCCGGCGCGGCTGCCGGCGCGGCTGCCGTCGGCGCTTGCTGCTTCACGGGCTTGGGCGGCCCAGCGTTGGCTTCGAAGCTCGTGAACAGGCAGCGACCCTGGTCGCGCGTGAGCACCGCACTCCAGCGATCAAAGGAGCCATCGGGATTGAATTCGAAATGCAGGCCTTCCTGGAACTGCAGGCCAGTGCAGGGAAAGGAGAACTTGCCGTAGTACCAGGCGCCGGAATTGGCCCGTACCCACAGACCCTGCGAGCCGTCGGCCTGCCAGTCGCGAATGCCATGCTCGGCGGCGAAAGAAATGCTCGCTTCATGCCTGGCGGCAGGCTCGCCAGCGCCGCACAGCGGTGCCGCCAGCAAGCCTGTGAGCGCTGTTGCGGCCAACAGCAGGGGGTCGCGCAATCGTCTGTGGAACATGGGCGCACTCCGTATCGGTAGCCACCACACACTAAGAGCCTGCGTGGCGCCAATGGGTTCGCGTGATCGGGTCGCCGCCATCACTCGCAGCCCAGGCAGTGCCTGCCTACGTGCAAGCCCGCGGGCTCCTGTGTGGTGCGCGCCAATTGCAGGCGGGGGAGCAGCGCGGAAATGGCTTCCAGCGCCGCGCCGCACTTGTGGGCGTCGCTGGCGAGGCCGGTGCGGCGACACAGATGAAAATCATCGGCGAACACCTGCTGCAGGGTTTCCAGGTGTTCGATGGTCGCGTCGATCAGGGAGGTGGTTTCGGTGTACATGGAGGCGCTCCTACGCGGGGGGAGCTGTATATTTATACAGTCACCCCGGGCAGCGCAAGCCCCCAATGACCCCGGTACCGGCCCTTTGGCGGGTGTCAGTCCTTGCGCAGCTTGCTGTGCCGGTAGCCGTACCAGAAATACACCGCTATGCCGATGATTGTCCAGGCATAAAGGCGGATCCAGGTGCCGAGGGTGAGACCATAGGCCATGACCGAACAGAAGATGACGCCCGCGCCACAGGTGACCCAAGGCCAGGCCACGCGGAAGGGGCGCGGGATGTCAGGTCGGCGATAGCGCAAAATCAGCACGCCGCCGCAGACCATGATGAAGGCGATTAGCGTGCCGATCGAGACTAGCTCGGAAAGCAGGCCCAGAGGGAACAAGCCAGCCATCAGTGCGGCGATCGAGCCGGTGAGCACGGTGGCCACATGGGGCGTACGGAAGCGCTCGTGCACCTTGCCCAGTGCGGCCGGGAGCAGGCCGTCCTGCGCCATCGCCAGCAGGATGCGCGATTGCGCCAGGATCATCACCAGGATCACCGAGGTAAGGCCCGCGATCGCGCCGATGATCACCCAGATACTGAGCCAGTGCAGGCCAGGGGTTGATTCCATCGCCAGCGCGACCGGTGCGGCGTCGTTGAGCAGCTTGTACGGCATCAGGCCCGTGAGCGTGGCCGCCATCAGGATATAGAGCACCGTGCAGATCGTCAGGCCCACGATCAGGCCGAAGGGCAGGTCGCGCGAGGGATTGCGCGCCTCCTGTGCTGCGGTTGATACCGCATCGAATCCGATGTAAGCGAAGAAGATCACGCCCGAGGCCCGGATGATGCCCGACCAGCCAAACTCGCCGAAGGTGCCGGTGTTGGCGGGAATGAACGGGTGCCAGTTGGCGCTCGAGAGGTACGCGGCGCCGAAGCCGATCACCGCCAGGATCACGCCGACCTTCAGCACTACCACCATGGAATTGACCCAGGCCGACTGCTTGATGCCGATGAAGCAGATGGTGGCGGCGATCGCCGCGATGCACATAGCCGGAAAATTCAGTATCGCGCCGGTGGTCACGATCGAAAAGCTGTCGCCTACGGTGGCGAAGGGTGCGGCGCTCAATGAAGCAGGCAGGAAGTTGATATCGAAGTGATCGAGGATCTTCACGAAGTAGCGTGCCCAGCCTACGGCCACGGTGGCCGCTGCGAACAGGTATTCGAGCAGTAGGTTCCAGCCGATGAACCAGGCGGCAAACTCGCCCATCGTGGCGAATGTGTAGCTATAGGCGCTGCCAGCGATGGGCACCATCGAGGCAAACTCGGCGTAACACAGCCCTGCCAGCATGCTGCCGATACCGGCGATGATGAACGAGATGATGATGGCAGGACCCGCGTGGATCGCCGCTTCCTGCCCGGTGAGCACGAAGATGCCGGTGCCGATGGTGCAGCCGACGCCCAGCAGCGCGAGCTGCCAGGGCCCGAGGATGCGCTTGAGCTGCGAACTCTTGTGTTCGCTGCTGATGTTGTCAAAGGACTTGGTCGTCAGCATTTGCTTCAGCATGTGGGTCTTCTCGCTTCTTTTACTTCAGGCGGTTTCGACGGAACCCGTTTCGGTCGCCGGGGTGGCGGCCGCGCGCGCAGGGCGCAGATGCGGCGCGAAAGCGGCCAGCATGGCTGCGTGTACGCGCGGTGTGCCGGCGAGTACATCGCCGCCGTGTTGATAGGTGCTGCCATCGAGTGCCGTGATGTGGCCGCCGGCTTCCTGTATCAGCAGTGCGCCGGCCGCAGTATCCCAGGGCTTCAGGCCCAGCTCCCAGAAACCATCGACGCGTCCGGCCGCGACATAGGCAAGATCGAGCGCTGCGGCGCCGGGGCGGCGCACGCCAGCCACCAGCGGCATGATGGCGCGCAGCATCGCAAGGTACGCATCCAGGTCGACCTGGGCGTGGAAGGGAAAGCCGGTGGCAATCAGCGCGCCTTCCAGCGCGCGCCGGCGGCTGACGCGGATTTTGTGATTCTCCAGCTGCGCACCGGCGCCGCGCGTAGCCGTGAACAGCTCCAGGCGCAGCGGATCGTAGATCGCCGCGACTTCGAGCCGGCCGCGCACCTGCGCCGCGATCGAGACCGCGAACACCGGGAATCCGTGCACAAAATTGGTGGTGCCATCGAGCGGATCGATGATCCACTGCACTTCGTTGTCGCCGCTGGCGCCACTCTCTTCGGCGAGGATTGCGTGCTCGGGATAGTGGCGGCGGATGATCGCAACGATCTCGGCCTCGGCCGCGCGGTCGACCTCGGTGACGTAGTCGTGACGGCCCTTGCTGGCGATTTCGATGCCTTCCAGGCGCGGAATGCTGCGGGCGATTACTTCACCGGCGCGGCGGGCCGCTTGCACGGCGATAGTCAACAGTGGATGCATGGCTGACCTAGAATAGCAGGATATGCCGCCACTTCCGATTCGCATGATCCTGGTCGAGACCTCGCACCCCGGCAATATCGGGGCAGCGGCGCGCGCCCTGAAGAACATGGACCTGCAGGAACTGGTGCTGGTGCGGCCGCGCCAGTTCCCTTCGGCCGAGGCCAATGCGCGCGCCTCGGGTGCTACCGATATTCTGGAAAAAGCGCGGGTCTGCGCGACCCTGGCCGAGGCCGCGGCCGATTGCACCCTGGTGCTGGCCACGACCTCGCGCGAGCGCGATCACTACTACCGGGTGCTGGATGTGCGCGATGCGGCACAGCGCGCGGTGGCCGCCGCGGCGCAGGGTCCGGTGGGCATCGTCTTCGGGCCGGAGCAGAGCGGGCTGACCAACGATGATCTGGCCAATACGCATGCGCTGCTGCGCATCCCGACCGGCGAGCACTACGCTTCGCTCAATGTCGCGATGGCGGTGCAGATCGTCAGCTATGAAATCCTGCGCGCGCGCGGTACCGCGGTGCCGGTCGCGCCGCGCGAGGTGCCGCTCGCCACCGCACAGAACATGGAACTGATGTACGCGCATCTCGCCGACGTACTGGAAGAGATAGATTTTCGCGAGCGCACGCAGAACGGCAGCAACCTGCACAATCGCATCCGCCGCTTCCTGCAGCGCGCCGAGCTCGATGGGAACGAGGTCAACATCCTGCGCGGCATACTCAGTGCCGTGCAGCAGCGCCGGCGGCGCGCAGGCGCCTGAGTTCATCGCCACCATGAGCACTGCAATCTATCTCGACTATGCGGCCACGACGCCGGTCGATGCGTGCGTCGCCGAATGCATGGCTGGTTGCCTGAGGCGCGACGGGGTGTTCGGCAATCCGGCCTCGACCCATGCCTATGGTCGTGAGGCACGCGCGCTGGTCGAGGACTCGCGTGCGCGTGTGGCGGCGCTGATCGGTGCGCGCGCCACCGACATCGTGTTCACGTCGGGGGCCACGGAGGCCAACAATCTCGCGATCCTGGGCTACGCGCGTGGCGCGCGCCGGCTGCGCGAGAAACAGCAGCGTGGCGGCGCAGGCGCGGCGGTGATCAGCTCGCGTACTGAACACAAAGCCGTGCTCGATCCCTGCCGCCAGCTCGAGCGCGAAGGCTTCGAGGTCGAGCTGCTGACGCCCGGCGCCAGCGGCCGCATCGAGGCCGCGCAATTGGCCGCAGCGCTGCGACCCGGCACCTTGCTGGTCTCGCTGATGCACGCGAACAATGAGACCGGCGTGATCGCCGATATCGCGGCTTTCGGTGCGCTGTGCCGTGCCGCCGGCGTGGCGCTGCACGTGGATGCCGCGCAGAGCGCCGGCAAGCTGCCGATCGACGTGGAAGCGCTGCAGGTCGACCTGTTGTCCTTCACCGCGCACAAGCTCTATGGACCCAAGGGCGTCGGTGCGCTGTACGTGCGCCAGTCGCAGCGCGCGCTGCTGCAACCTTTGCTTTACGGTGGTGGCCATGAGCGCGGCCTGCGTTCGGGCACGCTGCCCGTGCACCAGATCGCGGGTTTTGCGCTGGCCTGTGAGCTCGCTGAAGCGCATCGCCTGAGCGAAGTGACGCGCCTCGCCGGATTGCGCGAGCACCTCTGGCGCGGCATCGCAGACCTGCCAGGCGTATCGCTGAACAGTCCCTCTGAGCACTGCCTGCCCGGCATCCTGAATGTGGCCTTCGGCGGCATCGAGGGCGAGAGCCTGCTGTTTGGCCTGCCGGAAATAGCGGTCTCGAGCGGCTCGGCCTGCAACTCCGACAGCGATGAGCCCTCGTACGTGCTGCGCGCTCTGGGGCGCGATCGCGAGGCCGCCCAGAGTTCGCTGCGATTCAGCCTGGGCAGGGGCACGACCCTCGAGGAGATCGATAGCGCGATTGCTGCGCTGCGGCGGGAAGTGCGGCGCCTGCGGGCTGTGGACGGCGGGGCCGGGCTGGCGTCGGTGGGTATACCGACGTCGGCGGCGCTGACGCAGGCCAGCGGCGAGGCCGGCGCGCGCGAGACGGGCACCTGGATTAAGGTCAATTTGCAGATACGCGGGCAAACGATTGAAGAGGCTGGCATTAACGCCTACGGCTGTCCCTATACCCTGAAGGTCTGCGAGTGGCTCAGCGCCGAGCTCAAGGGCCGCACGCTAGAGCTCGCGCTGGCCGACTCGCTCGCCGGCGGTCCCCAGGCCTGGGCCCGCGCCACGGGCACTCCCGAGGAGCGGCTGACTCGCCTGCTGGTCATCGAAGATGCGCTACTGGGCGCACTGCGCAACGCCGGCCAGAGCGGGTACAATAGGCCATGAATACAGGCATTTCACTGACGCCGGCGGCAGCCGAGCGGGTACGCAACCAGTTGGCCGGCCGCGGCCACGGCCTGGGCCTGCGCCTGGGCGTGAAGGAAACGGGCTGTTCGGGTTTCAGCTATGTGGTCAATTTTGCCGACAATGCGCAACCCGAAGACGCGGTTTATGAATCCCAGGGTGTACGCATCTATGTGGATCGCGCCAACCTGAAACTGCTGGATGGCACGCAGGTGGATTTCGTGCGCGAGGGTCTCAACGAGGCCTTCCAATTCGACAACCCGAACGTCAAGGCCGAGTGCGGTTGCGGCGAGAGTTTCACAGTCTGAAAATTCCTTAGCTTTCGGGCACTTCCGCGCCAATCTCCATTGCTGCCCGAGGCCCGAAGCGGCTACACTCGCGCGCCATTTCCGATTCCCACCCACCCTGGAGTACAGCTGATGGCGCTCGAGCGCACTTTGTCCATCGTCAAACCCGACGGCGTAGCCGGCAACCACATCGGCGAGGTCTATCGCCGCTTTGAGGCCGCGGGTCTGCGTATCGTCGGCGCGCGCATGCTGCACCTGTCGACCGCCCAGGCCGAGAGCTTCTACGGTGTGCACCGCGAGCGGCCGTTCTTCAAGGATCTGGTGCGCTACATGTGCTCGGGTCCGGTCATTGCGCAAGTGCTCGAGGGTGAGAATGCCATCGTGCGCAATCGCGACATCATGGGTGCCACTGATCCGAAGAACGCCGCGCCGGGCACCATCCGTGCCGATCTGGCCAAGAGCATCGAAGCCAATGTCGTGCACGGCTCGGATGCCGCCGACACCGCCGCGCGCGAGATCGCGTTCTTTTTCAGCGGCGCGGAGCTGTGCCCGCGGGCCTGAGCGGCCCGGCACTCTTCAATCATGGACAGCGCCCCAGACGCCCGCGCTCGCGTCAACCTGCTGGGGTTGCCGACGCCTGAGTTGCAGGCGCTGGTGGAATCGCTGGGTTCGAAGCCATTCCGCGCCCGTCAGCTGATGAGCTGGCTGTACAAGCGCGGCGTCGCCTCGTTCGATGAAATGACTGACCTGGCGCGCGATTTTCGCGCGCAGCTCGCGACGCTCGCCGAGGTCAAGCTGCCGGAGATCGTGCTGGCGCAACAGTCGCTCGATGGCACGCGCAAATGGCTGTTGCGTGCCGATGCTTCGCAGGCCTTCGAGATGGTGTTCATCCCGGAGCCGGGGCGCGGCACGCTGTGCATATCCTCGCAGGTGGGCTGCGTGCTCGACTGCAGTTTCTGCTCGACCGCGCGCCAGGGTTTCAATCGCAACCTGACGACGGCCGAGATCGTGGGGCAGGTGTGGCTGGCGAATCGCGAGCTCGGGTTCGAGGCTGGCGGTGAGCGGCTGGTGACCAATGTGGTCTTCATGGGCATGGGCGAGCCGCTGGCCAATTTCCGCAACGTCGTGCCGGCGACGCAGATCCTGCTCGATGACCTGGGCTTCGATTTCTCGCGCCGCCGCGTGACGCTGTCCACCTCGGGTCTGGTGCCGCAGATCTACAAGCTTGCACAAGTGTGCAATGTCGCGCTGGCCGTATCGCTGCATGCGCCCGAGGATGAGCTGCGCAACCAGCTGGTGCCGATCAATCGCCTGCATCCGATCAGTGAGCTGCTGGATGCCTGTTGGCACTACATCGACGAGCAGAACGGGCGCAGCGTGACTTTCGAATACGTGATGCTCGATGGCGTCAACGACTCGCCCGCGCAGGCGCGCGCGCTGGCCCGGCTGCTGGCTGGGCGTCCGGCCAAGGTGAATATGATTCCCTTCAATCCATTTCCCGGTACGCAATATCGCCGTTCGAGTGATGATGCGATCTGGCGCTTCCGGGATGAACTGCTAGGGCGCAATGTGATGGCCACAGTGCGACGCACGCGCGGCGAAGACATCGATGCAGCCTGCGGTCAGTTGGTCGGGCGCGTGCAGAATCGCACGGTGGCGCGCCTGGGCGAGCGTGTGCGCACGGGATCGGGAGCCGCGGCATGAAGCATCTTGCGAAAGCGCTGGCGCTGGTGGTCTTGCTGGCCGGTTGCGCCAGCGAGGGGCCCGCGCGCGGTTCTTCCGCGGCCAACACAGCCGCCGCCGCCAACATGCAGCTCGGCTCCGCCTACCTGCAGCAAGGCAACCTGCCGGTCGCCAAGGACAAGCTTGAGCGCGCGCAGATCCAAAGTCCGCGCGACCCGGCGATCCACGGCCTGCTGGCGCTGCTGTACCAGCGGCTGGGCGATGACAAGCGCGTCGATGCCGAATTTCGCACTGCGCTGGGCCTCGCGCCGCGTGACCCCGATCTGCTGAACAATTACGCGGTGTACCTGTGCGGCAAGGGCCGCACCGATGAAGGCGTGGCGCGTTTCCAGGAGGCGGCAGCCAATCCGCTCTATCGCACGCCCTGGGCTGCGCAGACCAATGCCGGTGTGTGCCTGCGCCGCGGCGGGCGCGAGGCCGATGCGGCAGCAATGTACCAGCGCGCGCTGCAGCGGCGCCCCGACTACGTCGAGGCGATGACGCAGCTCGCCGATCTGCAGATCGCGCAGGGCCAGCACGCCGAGGCATTCCAGCGCCTCAGCGGTTTTCTGCAGGCGTATCCGGCCAATGCCGAATTGCTGCTGCTGGCCTGGCAGGCGGCCACGACACTGCAGAACAAGGTCGCGGCGACGCAGATGGCCTGGCGATTGCAGACCGAGTTTCCCGACAGCGAACAGGCGCGCAGTGTCAACAAAGCGCCCGCTGCCCAGCACTGATCCATGAGCGAGCCAGCAGCCAATGAAGCCGGAGCGGCTCTGAGCGCTGGCGCGCGCCTCGCGCAGGCGCGCGAGCGCTTGGGGCTGAGCCTCGAGCAGGTGGCCGACAAACTCAAGCTCGATCCGCATACGGTGGCGGCGCTGGAAGCGGGCGACTACCGCGTGATCGGTGCGGCGGTATTCGTGCGCGGCTTCCTGCGACGCTACGCCCAGCTGGTTGGTGATTCGCCAGCGGAGATCGAAGCGCTGTACGCGCGCCAGCCCGAATCCTCGCAGGCGCCCGATCTGGCGCGCGTGAGCGTGCGCAGCGAGCGTCGCAGCCGGCCGCGCAAACCCATCAGCCCCTGGCCCGCGGCGCTCGTGGTCGTGTTGCTGCTCGCGGGCGGCATCTGGTGGTGGGCGACTCATCGTGCCGCGCGCGCTCACAATGAGAGCGTCGTGGAGCTGGGCGCTCCACCGGCATCTGCCATATCCTCAGCGCCCGCAGCCACGGCTGCGCAACCCGCAGCGGGCAGCGCGCCCGCTGGCGGCAACGCCGCGACGGCAAGCCATATCATCGCGCTACCGGCGCCGCTGTCACCGGAAGCTGAGGCCGCGGCCCTGGCCACGAAGCTCGCGGCGCTGCCGCGCAAGCACCTGGAAATGCGCGTCAACGATGAAAGCTGGGTCGAGGCCTACGACGCGCGTGGCATGCGCCTGCAGTTTGGTTTTGCGCATGCGGGCGCGACACTGGCCATGACCGGAGCGCCGCCGTTCCGCCTGGTGCTGGGCAACGCCGGCGCAGTGGAAATCTCGCTCGAGGGCACGGCGGTCAGCCTGCCTGAGGCAGCGCCCGGGGCCCGGCTGCGCGTGAGCATCAACAGCAAGGGCGTCGTGACGCTGCGGCCCTGAGCGCGCGCAGCATAAATCAGAGCGTATCCGGAGGACGATTGAGCAGGGGCATACAAGCCGTCAAGGGCATGAACGATGTGTTGCCAGCGCAGATCGGCGCGTGGCAGCAGCTCGAGCGCGTGTTTGGCGAGCTTTTGCTCCGCTACGGGTATGACGAGATCCGCGTGCCGATCGTCGAACATACCGAACTGTTCAAGCGTTCGCTCGGTGAGCACACCGACGTCGTCTCCAAGGAGATGTACAGCTTCACCGATACCGGCGGTGAACAGTTGACACTGCGGCCGGAGGCCACGGCCGGCATCGTGCGCGCAATCATCTCCAACGGCCTGCTGCGCGGTGCGCGGCTGAAACTGTGGACCTCGGGCCCCATGTTCCGTCATGAGGCGCCGCAGCGCGGTCGCTACCGCCAGTTCAACCAGTTCAGTATCGAGGCCGTCGGCTTCGCGGGCCCGGATGTCGATATCGAACTGATCGCGCTCACGGCCAGGCTGTGGCGGCAGCTGGGCATCACGCGCGTGCGGCTGCTGCTCAATTCGCTGGGCAGCAGCGCGGCACGAGCGCAGTACAAGGCCGTGCTGCAGGACTACTTCCGCCAGCATGAAGCGGCGCTCGACGAAGACAGCCGCCGTCGACTGAACGGCAATCCGCTGCGCATACTCGACAGCAAAAATCCGGCGATGCAGGCGCTGATTGCGGGTGCGCCCGTGCTGACCGACAGCCTCGATGAGGAATCGCGGCAGCATTTCGCGCAGCTGTGCAGCGCGCTCGACGCGTTGGGCATTGCCTACGAGCTCAACCCGCGCCTGGTGCGCGGACTCGATTACTATTCGCGCACCGTGTTCGAGTGGGTGACTGATGCGCTGGGTGCGCAGGATGCCATCTGCTCTGGCGGGCGCTACGACGGCCTGATCGAACAGCTCGCCGGCGATGCCACTCCCGGCATCGGTTTTGCGCTGGGCGTGGAACGGGTGGTCGAGCTGATGAACCAGGTTGGCGCGCTGCCGGCTGCACCGGCGGCCGCCGTCTACTTGATTGCCAGCGGCGCGCGCGCCGAGCTGGCGGCTCACAAGTTGGCTGAAACGCTGCGCGATGCGCTGCCGGCGGTGCCGGTACAGTTGAACCTGGGTGCCGGCAACTTCAAGGCGCAGTTCCGGCGCGCGGACCGGAGCGGAGCGTGCCTGGCACTGATCCTGGGCGACGCCGAACTCGACCGTGGGGTGGTCGGCGTGAAACCATTACGCCGTGAGGCTGGTCAGAGCGAATGCCCGCTGGCCGAGTTGCCGGCACGCTTGCCGAAATTGCTTGAGGAGGAATCGTGGAAGACTACATGAACGAACAGGAACAGTGGGACTGGCTGCGGGCGAGGGCGCGCGAGTACGGTCCGTGGATCGTCGCCGGCGTAGCGCTGGCGGCCGCTGGCCTGTGGGGCTGGAAGTGGTGGCAGACGCGCCAGGAAGAAGGCCTGCTGCAGGCGGCCAGCCAGTACGAGCAGGTGATTGCGGCCTTCGGCAAGCACGATGTGGCCGCCACTTCGAAGCTGGCTGACCAGCTGCAGCAGGAACATCCAGGCACCGGCTATGCCGATCAGGCGCAGCTGGCCACCGCTGGCCTGCAGGTGGACACCAATCAGCTGCCTGCGGCGATCGAGCGCCTGCAGAAAGTCATGACGAGCACCCGCGATGCCGAACTGGCATTGGCGGTGCGGCTGCGCATAGCGCGCCTGCAGATCGACCAGCAGAAGCCCGATGAAGCGCTGGCCACCTTGGCGGCCGCAACACCTGGCGCTTTCGCCGCGCGTTACGCCGAAGTGCGTGGCGATGCCTTGCTGGCCAAGGGTGATCGTGCCGGTGCGCTCAAGGCCTACCAGGAGGCGCAGGGCACGGGCAAGCAGGGTGCCGAATCCGCGGGCAATGCCGCCAGCGCTGCGAGCGAACTGCTGACACTGAAGCTCAACGAGCTGACGCGCTCGTGAAGGCACCCATGAAACGCCCCCTGGCTGGTGCGCTGTGCCTGCTCGCGCTGCTGTGCACACTGGCCGGTTGCAAGCACTCCAACAAGCCCGACAAGCCGCTGCCGCTGGTCGACTTCAAGCAGCAGTTTGCAGTCAAGCGCGTGTGGAGCGCGAGCGTAGGCAATGGCCAGCCGAAGCTGAAACTGGGCCTCGCCCCGGTGGTCGACGGGCAACGCGTGTACATTGCCAACGGCAAGGGTACGGTGCTGGCGCTCGATGTGAAAACCGGCAAACACCAGTGGGAGCAGCACGTCAAGGCGCAGCTCAGTGGCGGGCCTGGCGCCGGTGCTGGCCTCGTGATGCTGGGCACTTCCAGCGGCGCGATCATCGCGCTGGATGCCGCGACCGGCACGCAGCGTTGGCGCACGCAGCTGAACTCGGAAATCCTGTCGGCACCCGTGGCCAGCGGCGATCTGGTTGCCGTGCGTACCGTGGACGGGAAACTCTTCGGCCTGTCGGCCAGCGACGGCCAGCAGCGTTGGGTGGCCGACCAGCAGGTGCCGCGCCTGACACTGCGCGGCACCAGTCCGCCGATCATCGCGGGCGACTACGCGATTGCCGGTTTCGACAACGGTCGCCTGATGGCCGTGACGCTCACGGGCGGCACGACCGCCTGGGATGTCGCGGTGAGCCAGGCGCGCGGCAGCAGCGAATTGCAGCGCCTGATCGACATTGACGGTCCGCCGGTGGTGGATCTGGACGAGCTTTACGTGGTCGGTTTCCAGGGCAAGGTGGCGCGCCTCAGTCGCGACACGGGTCGCGAGATCTGGTCGCACGAGCTCTCGAGCTTCCGCGGCCTGGCGCTAGACCCCATCGGCGTCCTGGTGTCCACGGCTGACGGCGAAGTGGTCAAGCTCGATCGCGCCGGTGGTTCAGAGCGCTGGCGCCAGAAGGGGCTGCTGCGACACGGTCTCACGCGGCCGGCGGTGATCGGCGAGAGCGTTGTCGTCGGCGATGCCCAGGGCAACCTGCATTGGCTCAGCACCGAGAAGGGCGAGTTCCAGGCGCGCGTGAAAGCGGGCGGGCCGCTGAGCTCCGCGCCGCTGGTGGTGGACGACATGTTGATCGTGCAGACCGACAAGGGCGAGATCGAGGCCTGGCGCAAGAGCGCGCGCTGATCCCATCATGCTGCCCATCGTCGCCATAGTGGGCAGGCCAAACGTCGGCAAGTCCACGCTGTTCAACGTGCTGACCCGCACGCGCGATGCCATCATCGCCGACGTTGCCGGCGTCACGCGCGATCGGCAATACGGCTACGCGCGCGTGGGCGCTGTGCCCTGCGTGCTGATCGACACGGGCGGCCTCATCGAGAAGCCCAGTAGCCTCGAGGCACTGATGCGAGTGCAGACCGAGAAGGCCGTGGACGAGGCCGATCGCATCATCTTCCTGGCCGATGCCCGGGCCGGACTCACCGCACAGGATCGCAACATTGCCGCCGAGCTGCGCCGCTGCGGGAAGCCGGTGACGCTGGCGGTCAACAAGGCTGAAGGGCTCGACGCCGATATCGTGGCGGCTGACTTCCAGCAGCTGGGCATTGGCATGCCGCACGCGATCGCGTCCGGCCACGGACAGGGCTGCCGTGAACTCATCGATATCGTGCTCGAGGGGCTGGCGCCCGGCGGCAGCCCGGCCGATGACAGCGGCGCGATCCGGGTGGCCATCATCGGGCGCCCGAATGTCGGCAAGTCGACGCTGGTGAATCGCATGCTGGGCGAGGAGCGCGTGATCGCCAGCGACGAGCCCGGCACCACGCGCGATTCCATCCTGGTGCCCTTCAAGCGCGAGGGCCGCGATTTCCTGCTGGTCGACACCGCGGGCGTGCGCCGCAAGTCAAAGGTCGATGATCCGCTCGAGCGCGCAAGCGTGGCGAAGACCTTGCAGGCGATCGCCGAAGCGCATGCGGTGGTGATGGTGCTCGATGCGCATGACTCGATCGGCGAGCAGGACGCGAGCGTGCTGGGCCAGGCGCTCGAGCGCGGCCGTGTGCTGCTGATCGCGATCAACAAGTGGGACGGCATTCCCGGCGAGCAGCGCGAGGACATCCGGCGCCTGCTCTCGCTCAAGCTCGACTTCGTGCCGTTTGCGCCGCTGCATTTCATCTCGGCGCGCCATGGCACCGGTGTCGGCGAGCTGGCGCGCGACCTGGTGCGTGGCTACGACTCGGCGATGCGCGCGATGCCGACGCCGGCGCTGACCAAAGTGCTGGAAAAAGCCATCGAGCAGCACCAGCCGCCGCTGGTACGCGGCCGTCGCATCAAGCTGCGCTATGCGCACCAGGGCGGGCGCAATCCGCCGCGCATTATCATCCATGGCGGACAGACCGATGCGGTGCCCGAATCCTACCGGCGTTATCTCGCCAACGTGTATCGCGAGGCCTTCGATCTGTATGCAACCCCGGTGGCGGTGGAATTCCGCACCGACAAGAACCCCTACGACCGGCTGCGCGCCGGCAAGCGCAAACCTAGGGCCGCAGGAACAATGCCGGGTCGACGAACGCGCGGTTGAGCGCGACGCCGAAATGCAGATGTGGCCCGGTGACGCGGCCGGTGGCGCCGACCGCGCCCAGAACGGCACCGCTCTCAAGCTGATCGCCGATTTTCACGCCGATGCTCGAGAGGTGGCAGTAGAGCGTCATCAGTCCCGAGCCGTGATCGATGAGCACGGTGTTGCCGTTGAAGAAATAGTTGCCCGTGTCGACCACGGTGCCCGCGGCCGCTGCATGCACTGGCGTGCCCGTGGCCGCCGCGATATCCATGCCCGAGTGCGGATCGCGCGACTCGCCGTTGAAGAAGCGGCGTAGCCCGAAGGAGCTGGAGCGTAGCCCCTTGATCGGTGCGCGCAATTGCAGGGTAGCGGGCGGCGAATCGGTCCAGGTGGCAAGTGCGGCGTGGATGCGCGCGCGCTCGCGCCCTACGCGCTCCAGATCGGCGTCGGAAAGATTCACCTGCGCGGGCGCCACCTGCAGGCGCTGCTCGCGATAGTGCCAGGGGCGGATTTCAAAACCGGTGCTGCGATCATCGGCTGCGGCCACGGCGCCGTTACCGACCGCGATTTGCGCTGGCCCAACCGGGTTGGCCAATGCGATACCTACCACCGCGTACCACTTACCGCGCGATTGCAGCACCATGACCGGCGCTTCGCCCAGCCACGCGTGCGGGCGGGGTGCCTTGGCATCCGCCAGCGGCAGCAGGGCTACGCCACCCGGTACCGCGCGCTGGCGCGGCAAATCGGGCTTGCTCGTTGCGGCGGCATGGGCCACCTGCGCGCAACCGGCGGTGATCGCCAGGCAGGCTATCAGCGATTGTGGCCAGTGCTTTGCAGTGCTCACGCAGGGTTACTCGCGAGTGCCTGTCACTTCCGCCAGGATCGTGCCAGCTGCCAGGCGCGCTGCAATCTGCTCGCCGCTGCGCAAATCCTGACTGTTGCGCACCAGCGCGCCATCGCTGCCGCGCGTGATGATCGCGAAGCCGCGCTCGAGCGTGGCCAGCGGACTGATTGCGTGCAGCGCACGTGTCGCCAGATCGAGCCGGTTGCCCTGCCACTGTAGTTGGGCACGCATCGCGCTGCGCAGCCGATCCTGGCTGCCTGCCAGGCGCAGTCGCAGTTCGCCAAGTCGCAGCTGCGGCGAGCGCGCCTGCAGGCGCGCCGACATGGCAGCGAGGCGCACGGTGGCATGGCGCTGCGCGCTGGCCTGCGCGCGCAGCAGCCGCGCCTCCAGCTCGTCGAGCCGCTGTACGTGCTGGAGCAATCGTGCGCCGGGATGCGCGAGCTGCAGTCGCGCCTGCAAGGCCTTGAGGCGCGCCGCGTGATCGACCAGGGCGCGGCGCATGGCGGCCAGGGTGCGCGTGGCGAGCTGCGCCAGGCGCTGCAGCCATACGCGCCGGTCGGGCACGGCAAGCTGCGCGGCCGCAGTGGGCGTCGGCGCGCGCACATCGGCGACGAAATCCGCGATGGTCACGTCGGTCTCGTGACCGATGCCGGCAATCACCGGCAGTGCGCAGCGCGCGATGGCGCGTGCCACGCGCTCGTCGTTGAAGGCCCACAGGTCTTCGAGCGAGCCACCGCCGCGCGCGAGAATCAGCACATCGCAGTCGGCGCGGCTGCTGGCCAGGTCGAGCGCCGCGGTGATCGCGGGCGCTGCCGCGGCGCCCTGCACCGGCACCGGGTAGATGAGCACCCTGGCCGCCGGAAAACGCGCCGCCAGCACATGCAGGATGTCGCGGATCGCCGCGCCAGTAGGCGAGGTGATCACGCCGATGCAGGTTGGCGCCGCCGGCAGCGCTCGCTTGCGCTCCAGCGCAAACAGGCCCTCGGCGGCCAGCCGCACGCGCAGTTCCTCGTAGGCGCGCTGCAGTGCGCCCTGGCCGGCATCCTCCAGGTGTTCGATCAGCAGCTGGTAGTCGCCGCGCGGCTCGTAGAGGCTGACGCGGCCGCGGGCCAGCACCTGCTGGCCCTCGGCGGGGGTGACGCGCGAGAGCACATTGCGCTGGCGGAACATGGCGCAGCGCAGCTGCGCATCGCGGTCTTTCAGCGAGAAATACCAGTGTCCGGAAGCAGGGCGCGAAAAGTTGGAGATCTCGCCCTGTACCCACACGCTCCCGAGGGCGGCCTCGAGCAGCATGCGCGCCTCACGATTCAGGCGCGCGACGCTGTAGATGTCGGGCCCGGAGGGTGGCGGCGTCGAACTCATGGCCGCCAGTTTAGCGTGTCGGTTTACGCGCCGCGCCATATTGCGTACAATGGCGCGCTTCTTTTTGGGATGTCTTCCCTATGCGAATTCTCGAAGAAGCACTCACTTTTGACGACGTATTGCTGGTGCCTGCGCGCTCCGATGTGCTGCCGCGCGAGGTGGATCTTTCCACCCAGCTCACCCGCAATGTGCGCATCGGCCTGCCACTGCTCTCGGCCGCCATGGATACCGTGACCGAGGCGCGCCTCGCCATCACGATGGCGCAGGAAGGTGGCATGGGCATTGTCCACAAGAACATGCCGATCGCAGCGCAAGCGCGCGAGGTCATGAAGGTCAAGAAGTTCGAGAGCGGAGTGATCGCCGATCCAATCACGATTTCGCCCGATGCGACCATTCGCCAGGTGATCGAACTCACGCGCGCGCGTGGCATCTCCGGTGTGCCCGTGGTCAGCGGCGACAAGGTGGTCGGCATCGTCACGCACCGCGACCTGCGTTTCGAACGCCAGCTCGATGCGCCGGTGTCCACGGTGATGACGCCCAAGGCGCGCCTGGTCACGGTGCGCGAGGGCGCGCCGAAGGAAGAGGTGCAGCGCCTATTGCACAAGCACCGCATCGAGAAGGTGCTGGTTGTCGGCGACGGCGACGAGCTGCGCGGCATGATCACCGTGAAGGATTTCCAGAAGGCCACCGAATTTCCGCGCGCCAGCAAGGACGCGACCGGCCGGCTGAGGGTGGGCGCTGCGGTGGGCACCTCGCCCGATACCGTCGATCGCGTGAATGCGCTGCGCGAGGCCGGCGTCGATGTGATCGTGGTCGATACCTCGCACGGTCATTCGCGCGGCGTGCTCGAGATGGTGGCAAAGCTCAAGGGCAAGTGGAGCGATCTCGAGATCATCGCCGGCAATATTGTCACCGCCGAAGGTGCGCTCGATCTGGTCAGTGCCGGCGCCGATGCGGTCAAGGTCGGTATCGGTCCGGGCTCGATCTGCACCACGCGTGTGGTCGCGGGTGTCGGTGTGCCACAGATCACGGCGGTGGCTAATGTTGCCGATGCCCTGGCCAAACAGGGTGTGCCGCTGATCGCCGATGGCGGCATCCGCTATTCGGGTGACCTCGCCAAGGCCATCGCGGCCGGCGCGCACGCGGTGATGATCGGCGGCCTGTTTGCCGGCACCGAAGAGTCGCCAGGCGAAGTCGAGCTGTACCAGGGCGCCTCGTATAAGTCGTATCGCGGCATGGGCTCGCTCGGCGCAATGAGCGACAAGCACGGCTCGGCCGACCGCTATTTCCAGGACACCAGCAGCGAGCTCGAGAAGCTGGTGCCCGAGGGCATCGAAGGCCGCGTGCCCTACAAGGGCAGCCTGGTCTCGATTCTCTACCAGCTGGCCGGCGGCCTGCGCGCGGCGATGGGCTACACAGGCAGCGGCAGCATCGAGCAGATGCGCACGCGGCCGGTGTTCGTGCGCATCACCAGCGCCGGCGTGCGCGAGAGCCACGTGCACGATGTCACGATCACCAAGGAGGCGCCCAATTACCGCGGTTCCTGAACACGCGACGGATATTCACGCCGCTCGCATCCTGATTCTCGATTTCGGTTCGCAATACACGCAACTCATCGGCCGCCGTGTGCGCGAGCTCGGCGTCTACTGCGAGATCCATCCCTGGGACATGAACGAGGCTGCGCTACGTGCCTTCAAGCCGCGCGGTGTGATTCTCTCGGGCGGTCCGGCTTCGGTGCTCGAGCCCGGAGCGCCCGCGGCGCCGGCAGCGCTGTACGCGCTTGGCGTGCCGGTGCTCGGCATCTGCTACGGCATGCAGGTCATGGCGGCGCAGCTTGGTGGCAGGGTCGAGCTTGGCGACGTGCACGAGTTCGGCTACGCCGAGATCCGTGCGCGCGGCCACAGCACGCTACTGCGTGACATCGAGGATCGCGTGAATGCCGAGGGCCACGGCCTGCTCGATGTGTGGATGAGCCACGGCGATCGGGTGGTGCAGCTGCCGCCCGGCTTCAAGACGATTGCCGCGACCAGCGATGTGCCCATGGGTGGCATGGCCGATGAATCACGGCAGCTCTACGCGCTGCAGTTTCACCCGGAAGTCACGCACACGACGCAGGGCACGCGCATCTACGCACGCTTCCTGCACGAGATTTGCGGCTGCGCCAATTCCTGGACGGCGGGCAACATCATCGAGGATGCGATCAGCCGGGTGCGCGCCCAGGTGGGGCAGGGCAAGGTGCTGCTCGGGCTCTCCGGTGGTGTCGATTCGTCGGTGGTGGCTGCCTTGTTGCACAAGGCGATCGGCCCGCAGTTGACCTGTGTGTTTGTCGATCACGGCCTGCTGCGCCACCTCGAGGGCGACGCGGTGATGGACGTGTTCGCGAAAAACCTCGGCGTGCGCGTAATCCGCGTGAATGCCGGCGAGCGGTACTTCGCCGCGCTCCGTGGCATCAGCGACCCTGAGGCCAAGCGCAAGATCATCGGCGCGCTGTTCATCGAGATCTTCGATGAAGAGGCCGCCAAGCTGCAGGGCGTCGAATTCCTCGCACAAGGCACGATCTATCCCGATGTCATCGAATCTGCCGGCGTCGGCGGCAAGTCGCATGTGATCAAGAGCCACCACAACGTGGGCGGTCTGCCGGCGCACATGAAGTTCAAGCTGGTGGAGCCGCTGCGCGAACTGTTCAAGGACGAAGTGCGCCGCATCGGCATCGAGCTGGGATTGCCCGCCGAGATGGTGCAGCGGCATCCGTTCCCGGGCCCCGGATTGGGCGTGCGCATACTCGGTGAGGTCACGGCCGCCGCAGCCGAGACGCTACGCCTCGCTGATCATATCTTCATCGAGGAGCTGCGGCGCGCCGGGTGGTATGAGCGTACCAGCCAGGCCTTTGCAGTGTTCTTGCCGGTCAAGAGCGTTGGTGTCACGGGTGACGGGCGCCGTCATGCGCCGGTGATTGCATTGCGCGCAGTCGAGACCGTCGATTTCATGACTGCGCGCTGGGCGCAGTTGCCATACGAATTGCTCGACGTGTGCGCGCGCCGGATCGTCAACGAGGTCGAAGGCATCTCGCGCGTCGTGTATGACATCTCGGGCAAGCCGCCGGCGACGATAGAGTGGGAGTGACCGACCTTTCTCCATCTATCGCTACCGATCGCCCTCTATTGCCTGCATCCGGAAGAGATCGATCGGCATCGTTCACCATCGATCGCCGTCGATCTTAACCTCAGCCTACAAAGACGACTTGAGCGGCCGGCGCCGACGCAATTGAAGATTCGCTTCGCTCAGCAGATTTATTGGGCGGCTAACGTGAGTCGGCATGCCTGACCAACCAGAAGCCGCTCAGCCACGAGAGTCCGTCCGCTTTTTTGATCCTCTACCGACTCAATTGTGTAGGCATACAAGGATACTGAAAGACGATGTGGGTGGACGTCATTCCAGAGCACATTAAAGCCGAATCCATATTCGTTTGATTCCATCAGGCAGTCTACGGCTTCCGATTGAGTTGTGTCGTAGCGAAACGTGTAGGCACTGCGAATCCAGGGTTGACCACGAAGCTCCTGCGCCAGGGCTGCAAGTTCTTCTTCGTGTGAATGGTTGGGCGGCCGGGCCGAAACTCCCGCCGCATCGAACACCTTACCCGCTCCGACGGTGTTCCCAGAGGCCGCAAACTCGACCTCAACCACTTGCTGAGGCAGGATTTTGAAGGCATCTAGCCATATGCAATGAACATCCGCATCGCCTTGGCCGTAGGTTCCTCCCCACGCCGAAAGGTCAGCATAGTCCTCATCGTCGCGAGTCCCGCCGATCCGCGCGCCAACGATGTTGCATCCTTCGGTGGGCAGAGCAACAACAACCGTTCCGTCAATCTGGACGCGTAGGAGAGGCATCCGCCTAACTAATAATCAATGGCGCAAAAAACATTGTGATAAGACGCGACGAATATATCGATGCGCATTTGTGCACTCCTAGGGCCTTATCGTTGAGTCCGGACTTAGCTTACTGCAAGCCACGCACGACTGCTTACAAGCATTCACTTTGATGTGCGCCAATGCCGCTTGGCCGGCATGTAGCCGTCGCCCGGCTCTCATCGACCCAGTGGTGAATGTGGGCTCTGCCTGAGAGAATCTAACCTACGACTCCGGAAGGGGATATGAAATGCTTTGGGCGCTCACAGAAAAAAACTTCGAGCACATCGGTCGGGTCGCTGCCGAGTCAGCAGAGCTCGAAATTACGCTTGATTGGATGATTCCTTCGATTCTGGGCATCAGTGAGGAGATGTATCAGACGATGGTCGCCAATAAGACGATTGGGCCAAAAATTGACTTGCTGAAGCAAGCTGGGCTCTCGAAGCTGAAAGGCAAACAAAGAATCGAGGCCTTCACCAATATTGTCATCGTCTTGACCCGGTTCATAAAGGAACGAAACCTCGCCGTTCACGGGAAATGGTCTCCGGGCGGTGCGGGCGTGACACTTGGCGCATTAGCAATGATTGGGAACCAAAAACCAATGGCTGCGTCCTCTCACAAAAAGAAGGGGCAGGTTCTAACCGTAAAGCGATTGGAGCATCTAGCCGAGGACATTCATATTTTGAACCGATCGCTGTATCTGTTCTGGAAACGCGTCTGGGTCGATCCTTACATAAAGAGTATGAATACCAAGGAAAAGAAGCGAGCCCTAGCAAATGCAATCAAGCACGAACCTCAAGAGCGAGGCTGATTTGTCGATCGGCGCGCGGCCCATTGACCAGATTCATTCCGCATTTAGTTCGAAACCCTCAGCCCGCTTCGGGCTATCGTCTCGGCACATCGAAAAACAAGAAATCAGTGGTGGTGTTAAAATTGTCTCCGACGCCATTCGCCGTCTATCGCCACCAAGCGAAGATTGTTATCGTACCGTCTGACGGACCTATGGATATGGCCGCCGAATGATTCTTTGCCTGTCAAAGAGTTAAGGCGCCAGGAGATTATTGAGTGGGAGTGAGGGATCTTTCGACATCAATCGCTATCGATCTCCATTTGTTGCCTGTAGACGGAAAGGATTGATCGTCATCGTTCGCCATCGATCAAGAAGGCCTCGCCATCCGTCGAAAAGACCTTTCACCATCAATCGTCGTCGATCGAGATGTTCCCAATTACATTTCAACGTCCGTCACGATCGCAGCAGAACATTCGGCACAGGCGCTCGCCCGATCTTGGTCTGCTTCTCGGGCTGTTTGTGCTTTAAGTAATTGCTGCTGCACGAGACTCAGTCATCGGTACCTGAGAGGGAATGCTTCCGTTGATGCCAAGTACTTGCATTTCGGGTCTCTGGTGCGGCTATCTGCCCGACTGCCGCCGAAATTCGGACTCTGCGCTGACCTGCAGTACGATAGGGCCATGAGAACTACAACCCGTCGTGAAGTGCTGGCCATGGCGGGCGGGCTGGCAGCCACGCTGGCCCTCGAGTTCCCCGCTCACGCTACGCAGGCCGTGGCCCCCAGCGCACCGATAACTAGGGATCTTCCTGGCTCCGACAACGACTACGCGGTTGGCCACACCTCCAATTTCCGCGCGATCTACCTGGATCCGAACCTCAAGGCCGCCTTTCTGCTTTTCCTGACCAACGTGTACCATCTTTTTCCGGAGCACGAGTTCCACCAGCTGATCGCGGAGGCCGTAGGCAACGGGCACACCGACCTGCAGATCTATGCATTGGTGCAGTCACGATTGAATCGCGTCCGGCCGTTTCTCTCGGACCTCCGCTTTGCGCTCCCGGCCCTGTCCAAACAAAAGGGTGAAATGGCGCGCCAGACGCTGGCTCTGCTGGGTCCCCATCCCAGGGTCAACGGCTACATGGAGATTGGTACGACGGGGCGCTATATCAGCCGCCTCAAGTCTGAGCTTAGTCTGAGCGGAGATCTGGTGCTGGTCAATATCACCGAACCCAGCTACTCACCTATCGACATTGCCGAACGCGGCCAGCTCGCGAGACTGGGTCGCTATGTCTCGCTCCACAACTATGCGCCAATCGCCCCGGTCGATGTTGCGGATCACAGTATGGGCGTGGTCGCCAACTACATAGGATTCCATCACAGTCCGCCGGCAAAGCGCGACGCCTTCGTGCGCTCGGTGGTTCGCGTCCTGAGACCCGGTGGCCAACTGATACTTCGCGATCACGATGTCAATACGGATGACATGAACCGCATGGTTGCGCTCGCACACGATGTCTTCAACATGGGTTTGGGCGTGCCGTGGCAGACCAACCAGCGCGAGATTCGCAACTTCACCTCTCTTGAGGCTATGGTGAGTTATCTGGATGGATTCGGCCTGAAGAGCGTGCCGCTGCACCAGCCCGAATTGCAGGAAGGCGACCCGACGCACAATGCGCTGATGGCGTTCGTCAAGGTTTAGCGCGCACCGCTAGTAGTCGTACAAATGCTCGACACTCATCCCGTGCTCGACAAAATCCCGCAGCACGGAGTCAAGCGATGGCACCGGCACGATCACACCGATGCGCCGGGTATCCGGGTTCGTGAGGATCGGCTCTGAGAGCACAACTCGGCCGGCCGGCAGCGAGTAGGTCCATGATGAAGGCACAATGCTGGTCATCAAGATCTGGTGATTGCCCGCCAGCTCCCGAAAATGCACTCCACCCATCGCCAGGTTCGTCGCTGCGTCACGAAATGCTTCGTAGCGCGGCATGGTGAGCAGCGTTCCGCCGTCGGCCAGCTGGGCGACCACGCCGACGCGATCATCCAGAGCCAGAGTCGATGCGGGCACGCCGTCGGCGACTACGAGAATTTGCGCGTCGGCGGTGCCATACGCTACCCGTGTGCCCACGGTGATCAGCTCTGCGTACGGCGCCTTGACCAGGTATTCCGCGCTCAGGAACAGCCGGCGCTCCCATTTGCGCATCGGATGTGGCCCCCACCACGGCTGCCGCCATAACCCCTTCAGTTCGCGTAGAAACGAGTACTCATACCAGGGTCGAACACGAATGAAATCTACATAGCGCTGCGCCATCGCCGCGGCGAACTGGTCCTCAGCCGTGGGCACGCCGCGAGCCAGCCACTCGGTGATGCGCCCTACGGATTTCTCATAGAGACCCTTGACGCCGTATTCAACCGTGTAGCTGGTGCCGATGACCATCACCATGACGTGATAACCCCAGTTGAATGGGTAGTTGTTATCGCGTGTCAGGTGATAGATCTGTCGATAGGTGCCCCAGAACTGGCCGATGGAGTGAAAGTAGGGGTAGCCGGAAGGTTCATGGTGGCTCAGGTATTGGGCGTACTCGGCAGGGTTGTACACCAGCACCCACTCAGGCAGCGTCAGATAGGTCTGGGCCTCGTCGCGCTTGTAGCCCTTCATAGCCTCGACCTGCGCCAGCGTCAGTAGCTTCGGCGCAGGTTCGCCTGCCGCGACAGGCGACGACTCGTAGTAGGCGCCCCACAGCTTGTTGCGGAATCTGTAGGTTGGGTCGAGCTTTCGCTTGAGCTCAAACAGTCGCTCAGCATTCGGATATGCCGAATGGAACTGCGCCTTGGTGGCGTGGATCTGATACGGCAGGTAGTAGTCGCCATCGAAGGCCACGGCGGCATCGATCAGCTCCCGAGTCCACTCGCCGACCGCCTGGCGATCGTTGTCAGTAGTGCCTTGCTTGTAATACAGCACGTAGGCAAACACTTCCTTGCGCGCCCATGCCATCAATGTGCCGGGGTCGGCCTTGGCATGGCGGATCGAGATATTGATCACATTGACGTGATGCCGGTTGAGAATAGCGCCCATGCGGGATACAAACGGCTGTAGGTGCTCCACAGGTACGAAATATTCCTGCAGCACGTAGGTAGAGGTTTTCCGCGAGGCCGGTTCGAGCTCGCGCACATCGTAACTGGCCTCGTAGTTACGCCACTCCACGCACTGCCCGCGGAACACGATGGGATCGACGACATGCTGGCGGAACCACTTGCCTCCCGGCCATTCGGAAATGATCCGGAACATTTGCCGATCGACCCAGAAGTTCTTGTCTACAGGCCACAGACGTTCGCCTACGGTCACGGCCTTGTCGGTCTTGAGGTAAGAAGTCACGCGTACTGTGTCGTAGGCGTTGGGATAGATGTCCGCGTTATGGAAGATGACGTCAGGATTGCCGCGCACGTTGCTGTCAAAGAACAGCCAATAACTGCTGAGCGGCATGACGTCGCTATGCCGCTCCACGCGCACGTTGTCGGTAAGTTGCAGCGTGGCTTCTGCGATCACTCCAAGCGATCCATAACCGCCGATGGCACCATAGAAAATGTCACTGTGGTCAGTCGGCGAGGCGTTCACTACCGAACCGTCGGCCAACACCACTCGTATGGATTTCACCGACAGAACCAGCGGTCCCAAGCCGATGTAGCGCCCATGGGCATTGACGCTCAGCGCACCGCCCACGGTGAAGTTGGCATAGGTCTGCATGATCTGCAGCGAGAGGTTGTAAGGGTCGATGTACTCCTGGATCTTCCGCCAGGTCATGCCCGCCTGGACCGTAATCTGTTTGTCTTCAGCGGAAAATGACACTACCTGATTGAAGTGGCGCATGTCGATCTGCACGGCCTCCTCGGTGGCAGTCTGTCCGCCCATGCTGTAACGCCCACCGCCGATGGACAATGCCCCTGGCGTCTCCTTCACCACCCGCACCAGTTCTTCCATGCTTGTTGGTGCGACAACCCCCTGAACGGTGACGGGATTGAGCTGGGTGACATCATTCACGACTTCCGGCGCCGCCGCGGCCATTGGAAGCGTGACAACCCAAAGGACGAACAGACCAGTCTTTCGCCACCGGCGCAACCAGTTTGCTGTCATTGCCCTGGTCCCGCGCCGAGCCGGTAGCAAGCCATGACGAGCACGAACGATGCTGCTAGCCCCGCCAGAGCTCGGCTGCGCCCTCCAACGCCCGCCCGCGAGCGCACGAGATACCACGGCAGCGCGATCACCGCCAGCAGCACAATGCCCAGATGCAATCCCCAAGTGATGTGAAAGCCGCGCAACAAGGCATCACGTCGATACCAACGGAAGATCAGCGCCACTATCAGTACAGCCGCTACGGCGGCGACATCCCTTGCGCCATCCATGCTTGAGGGAGGTCCGCGATCCGAGAGTCCCGCGCCCAGCGCCAAGATGCCCATGAACGCTATGGGAAGGTATTTCTTGTAGTGTACGATCCGATCCTCCATGTACGGCGCTTCAGCCTACGTGTCACTTCGGCGAAGTATGGGCCAGTTCAAGATCGCGGACAAACTGGGGACCCCTGTATTTCCCAAAACAATCGATGTGCCGTTCCGCGAGTACTTGAGATCGCCAATGTCGATTTCGAGTTCCGGAAAAAACCTGGCCGAAAGTGCGGTCTGAAGAATTCAGCACATAGCCGCCGCCCGTATCGAACAGGTTATTCAGTAAAGAGCATATCGATTGCGCAAATGTTGACCAAGTTGGTGGCCCGGGAGTGCTCACCTATCGCGGAATCGAGCGCGGAGGCTTCTGGCGCTCGTAGTGGAAGCCGTGCTCGTACTCGTGCTGTGGCAGCTTGTTGACTGCAGTTGCCTTCTCAATGGAGGTAAGCGCTAGTCGGAGGAAATTACTGGATACGGCAGCGTTCGCGTAATCCAAGCATTCTGCCTCCCAAGGGCCAAGTTTCCCCGTTACCCGAGCGAGCGCGGTTCGTGCCTCTTCTATCAGAATACGGACATGATCATGCTTGCCTTCGTATCCCGTCTGCGCCACGTCGGCAAAGACCTCGTCGATTCGATCGGATAGAGACCGAAGCGGCTCGAGTCGAAACTGGCCGTCTTCAAAGATCATTTGGACGTTCAGGTCGAGAATTCCGTGTTTGGGCCCGTTGGGCGTATCGCGCGTTGTATCCCGAACAAGCGCCTTGATCTGGGAGCGATGCACCGCCATGAAATGGCCCGTTGCAGGATTCATGATTTCCATTTGGCCGCGTGCTCGATCGGTGACTGAGAGCACCCAGTCATAGTCGATCTGTTCATCCGGAGCCCCTTTCCAGATTCGGTGAGGTAATGGCCGAACTCGAACACGCGTGATATCCGCGTTCTGGTCGGTTAGCTCACCGAGCGCATCTCCAAATCGTGCGCGGAGCGCTGAGGCGACTTCATCGGGAGCGATGAACCAAGTTGCGATACCCCGCGACTGTGGATTGCCGAGGAGGTTTTCGGGACCGCCGTTCCAGCGAATACCGATGGCGTCCTTGCCGCCCCACTGCAAGGAGGCGACCGACCATCCGTCTTCGCCCGTATTCATGAGCACGCGAAGGTTGGAAATGCTGGTTTTGGGCGATAGCACCGACTCTGGATCGGTGTATCGTGCGCCGCTCAGTTCAGACATGGAAGTTCAGCTATAGATATTGGAAGCGGAGTACGTATGAGGCTATGATAGGCTCCGTCGAAGAGGCCGGTCAAGCCCGAGGAGGGTATCTGAGGGCCCAGTCATATGCGAAAAACGTTGCTTCTCGGCTATTTTTGCATATGATCGGGCATGGCTTCCTTGGACCAATTCCTCGATGAGCAACTCGTACGCGGCCGCGGCTATTTCTCGCGCGAAGAGGGGTTGCGCGCAGTCGCGCTTTCCGCCGGCGCTTTCGACTCTGCGGCTACGCGGCTGGTCAAAAAGCGGCGTCTAGCGAATGCGCGTCATGGCTTCTATCTAATCCTGCGACCGGAAGACCGGGCGGCCGGCGCGGCGGATCCCGCGCGCTGGATCGATCCGCTCATGAAGTACCAAGGGATCGACTACCGCATCTCCCTGTTGCACGCGGCCGCCTTTCACGGCTCGTCACATCAGGCAGCGATGGTTTTTCAGGTCATCGTGCCCAAGCAACTCCGCTCGTTCGATATCGGTCGCCACCGTCTGCAGTTCATCTACCAGAGGCCAGACGCATTCGCCGAGGTCAATGTGCCCGAATGGCTTGGTCAACTAAAGAGCGAAGCGGGCTTCGCCAAGATCGCGGGTGTTGAGCTCACGTTGCTGGATTGTGCCCGCTACTTTCACAAGTCCGCGGGCATCAACGGTGTAGCACAGATCGTCAGGGATCTGGGGGCGAA
>JANXYK010000012.1 GCA_025350055.1 Gammaproteobacteria bacterium
TACGATCGCCCCGAGCTGCTCGATCGATTGGCCGCCGACTATGCCCTCGGCGTGCTGCGCTTTCGGGCCCGCGCGCGCTTTGAGCGACTGTGCGCAAGTTTGGTTGCAGCCCGCCATGCCAGGCAGCGCTGGGAAGATCGACTGCTGCCCCTGGGCCTGGCGCTGACTGCGGTAACCCCAGCGCGTGCCGTTTGGCCGGCCATTCAGCGCCGCATCGACGAGCTTGATGGAACTGTGGCTCGCGGTGCGCGGCGTTGGTGGCTGGCGGCGGCGGCCGGCCTCATTGCGGTGGCACTGTTCGTGGGTCGCGAAGCGTTGTGGAATCCTGTTGCCTGGCAACCGCTAGCCACGCTTGCGCCGGCCAATGCGGCGCCGTTGTGGCGCGTGGAACGGGATGCGGGCTCTACACAACTGAATGTCCGTGTCCTGGGTGTAGTCGCTCTCACGCCGGAAAAGAGCTACGAGCTGTGGGTGCTGCCGCGCGCTGCGGGCAACCCGGTCTCGCTGGGATTGTTGCCTCGTGTGGGCAGCCTGAAGCGCACGCTGACGGCTGCACAACGCCAGTTCCTGCTGGCCGGCGCACAGGTCGCAGTCAGTATCGAGCCGAGCGCGGGTTCACCGACTGGCTTGCCCACGGGTCCAGTCGTCATCGTCACGCCCATTGTCCGTACCTCGCCAGGTTAGCCAACCGCGGCACTGGCCGCGCATCCGCAGTACGGATTCCGCCGTAGATACTGGCGATGACCCGCTTACGCCCCATACTGCCGACACTCGTGGCCTGCGGCACCAGCCTCTGGTGTGCGCCGGCGACAGCAGGCGGCATTCCGGCGGGTGACCTCGAAGAGGTGGTGGTCACGGCGCTGCGCATGGGCCTGGTCGGGCGCGTGGAATCCGCCAGCCAGGGCGTAGTCAGCAGTGATCAGCTCGAGGCGCGGCCGGTTCTGCGCCCCGGTGAACTGCTGGAAGTTGTCCCCGGTCTGGTGGTGACCCAGCACAGCGGCGATGGCAAGGCCAACCAGTACTTCCTGCGCGGCTTCAACCTGGATCACGGCACCGACTTCGCCACGCGCGTCGATGGCATTCCGGTGAACATGCCCTCACACGCGCATGGCCAGGGTTACAGCGATCTGAACTTCGTGATTCCGGAGTTCATTGATTCCGTGTCCTACCGCAAGGGCACTTACTACGTGGAAGAGGGCAATTTCTCCGCGGCCGGTGCTGCTGACCTGCGTTACCGCCGCCGGCTCGATAACCCGATGCTGATCCTGAGCCGCGGGAGCGAGGGTTACCAGCGCGTGGTGGCCGGAGGCTCCTCGACGCTCGTCGGTGGGGATCTGCTGGCTGGCGCCGAGCTGTCGCGCAATGATGGTCCGTGGCTGAACCCGGAGCGCTACAACAAGATGGGCGGCCTGCTCCGCTACACCCAGGGCGACGACAAGCGCGGCTATTCACTGGATGCCATGGCGTACGGCGGGCACTGGGACTCAAGCGATCAGATTCCGCTGCGCGCGGTACTGTCCGGCACGCTGAGTCGCTTTGCTGCTGTCGATCCCACTGATCATGGCTTCACGCACCGGTTTAGCCTCTCGGCCGCGCGCTGGCAACCGGTAGGCAGCGGTACGCTGCGTGCGCTGGTTTATATGCTGGACTACCAGCTCGACCTGTTCTCCAATTTCACCTACGACCTCGATCAGGTTCATGGCGACCAGTTCGAGCAGTACGATCGCCGTCAGGTCTACGGCGGAGAGCTCGCTTGGCGCGAACCGCTATACTTCGGCGCGCCGAGCGAACTAAAGTTGGGGCTACAGGCGCGCTTTGATGACATCCATTCCGTGGGTCTGTATGACGCCGAGCACGGTGTGCGCTATGCCACGGTGAGCCTGGATCGCGTGCGTCAGGGCAATCTGGCCGCCTATGTCGGGTTGGAACAGCAATGGACCTCGTGGTTACGCAGTGAATTCGGTGCGCGCGCCGATGCCTTCCACTTCCAGGTTGCCAGCACTGTGCCCGCCAACTCCGGCTATGAGAATTCGTCGCTGGGTAGTCCGAAGCTGGCACTGACCTTCGGGCCGTGGGCCAAAACCGAACTATTCCTCGATGGCGGCCGCGGATTCCACAGCAATGATGCACGTGGCACCACAATTCATGTCGATCCTCACGATGGGACGACGCCCGTGGAGCGCGCCAGCCCGCTGGTGCGCGCTGCCGGCGCAGAGGTCGGACTCAGGACCGCGGCCATTTCAAACTGGCAGCTGGCCGCTTCATGGTGGCTGCTGAGTCTGGACTCGGAGCTGCTGTTTACCGGCGACAGCGGTACCACGGAACCCAGCGGCGCTACGCGTCGCTACGGCGTGGAAGTCGGGGCGATTTACCAGCCGGCCGAGCATTTGTACGTGGATGCCGATTTGGCCTGGACCCACGCTCGCTACCGCAAATACGACCCCAGCGGCGATCACATACCGAATGCCGTGGAACAGGTGGTGTCGATGGGTTTCAGCTGGCGCCGCGAACACGGCCTGTTTGGGGGCGCCCGATTGCGTTACTTCGGTCCCGCGCCACTAATCGAGGACAATACCGTGCGCTCGCACTCCACCCTGCTGGTGAATCTTGAAGCCGGCTGGCGCACCAGTCCGCAACTCAGCGTAACAGTGAGTGTGTTCAATGTCTTCAATCGACGTGACAACGATATTACCTACTACTACGAATCGCAGCTGCCCGGCGAGTCAGTGCCGCAGGCCGACATTCATTTCCACCCTGCGGAGCCGCGTGCGCTGCGCGTGGCGCTGGCGATGAAGTTCTAGAATCAGCTGCAAAATTGCCCGCTACCATTTGCCTGTTTGGACATTTGCAGGGGCACTAGCTACCTGTCGCGAGAAAGTCGATCGCCCGGTCCATGACTAAGCCCGATCTTGAGGTTAGCTTCCGCTCCACCATTCATTACTGATCCGCGGCGTTCGCCGTCGTTCCGAAACGTCCGCCTTTTCGGGCCGTGCACCACGAGAGCAACAGGTTTGGTCATTTTGGGCGCAAAATCGGATACCGCGTGCGGCAATCGTGTGGCGCGTGGCTGGCCTGGCAACAGTTGGGTTGGAGTGAGACGAATCCCGGCTGAGTTCACCGCGGCGCGCTGGTCCGCGTAACGAGAGGATTGCCAGGACGACCGGCAAAATCTAGATTCGGATTCCCGGGATTGATCTAGAGTTTGGCGTTGACATACTTGGCGAGAATCATTTTAGCCGCCGTCTGATACCCCACTCCCAACTGCTTGCCGCGTCGGCGAAGGGCTTCCTTGAGATCATCACCGAGCAGGATGGAAGTAGCTCGCTGCGGCCGCACGACGACTCCGGTGCCTGCCGCCGCTATGTCATTGCCCAAATCTTGAGTCTTGAAGCTGCGCAGCGTCGAGTCACGCCGAGTGGTCGCGTTCCTCACCTTAAGTGCGCTGCTAGTCTTGCTGTGTTGCGCCATCGTAAATCTCCATCTCCATCTTTCGCATCGCTCGGCAGCTGATCGGCCTCAGCCTATCGCCGCGCTTGGCGAAGACCAGGGCTGCGCGCCGCCCGCGTGCTGTAACGCACCAATAACAAGTAACGCGCTTCTTCGTGCGCCGGCTCGACAATTTGACCTGCGAACAAAATCGGAGCGTCGAGCAGGCTCTCCACATCGGCAGTGCTGAACCCGTGTTTCGCTTGGCTCTTGGTGCTATTCCCGTCGTCCCAGTCGAAGCGTGGGCGCTTGCCCAGCCAAATAGCGATATCTGGATCGCCAACCAATTGCATGGCCACTACTATAGCTATAACATAGCTATGCCGCAAGCGGAGTTTCATGACGCCCTTGAAAGCTCGCCCGCCACCGGTGCAATGCCGATGCGTCGCGCGAGACTGAGCCTTGTGGTTCGTGCCTTTATTTCAAGGCAACGAGTTGGCTTGTGAAGCGGTGTGCGCAATTCTGCTCAAAGACGTCCAGAAAAGTTCGCAGAGAGCCAACCGCGAGTCGTGGTGCCCATAGGGGCACTTGTTGCCACGCCCGAGAATTTCTGTTGCTAGGCCAATGATTTAGGTCGATCTTGAGGTTAGCTTCCGCTCCACCATTTAATTCCCCCCAGAGCGTTCGCGGGCGATTCAGGACGTTCGCCTTCTTGGGCGGAATAGCTCAGGTTCACCAGACTGAACACTACTACAACTCGATGCGCGGCCCGTGGCTGTCGCCAAGAGTCATGCGCCTTGGAAATCGGACTGTTGAGCTCCCTGATGTGGAGGCTACGACTTCTGTAGTCTTGCAATTTCGATGATCTTGCTTTCGTTAGTGTGCGAATGACCTCGATCAATTAGTTGCTGCAACTGTTTCGCGGCGAGCTGACCGAAAGGGCTAAACTTTCCCAGGCTCTTGGCGAAATCGAGAGCGTAGTTGACGTCCTTGAGGCGCAACGCGGGGGTGAACACGATGTTTCGGTCGTGGTCGTCATCCACGATCCGACGGGCATTCCTTACGACTTGGGGGCTTGCCGCCTGACCCGAGGTGATCGCGCTCGCGACAATGTTCAGATCCAGGCCCGCATTCTCGGCGAGCGCCAAACCCTCTGCGAGGGATGCAATCTGAACCGCGCCGATCATGTTGACGATCAGCTTGTAGGCGGTCCCGGCCCCGACCTCGCCAAAGTGCAGTATGCGATCCGAGAATGCACTGAGCAGCGCTCGGGCAGCCTCGAGATCGACCCTGTTCGCGCCGACCAGGAGTGTGAGAGAGCCGGCGGCGGCGTTTTCGGGCAGTCCCGTCACCGGTGCATCGAGATAGCGGAGGTCCAAGGCTCGTGCCTTGGTAGCCAACTCCATGACCCACTCGTGTGAGAGGGTCGAGCATTCGATCGCGAGCGCCTTGGGTGCGAGCGGCGCGGCCAGGGCGCCATTGGGTCCCAGCCAGAGGGCCTGAGACGATGAGTCGTCCGTGGTCATCGCAATGACTGCATGGGCACCGGCGCAAGCTTCGCGAGGGGTGGGGCAATATTGTGCGCCGGCGCTCTCGAGTTCGGTCACCTTGGCGCGAGTGCGGTTATGGACTCGGAGCTCATGGCCCGCCGCCAATACCCGCCGGGCCATCTCAAGGCCCATGTGCCCGAGGCCCATGAAGGCAACGGTCGTCAATTCTTTTTCTCGTTTGGCACTATCGAGTTCGGCTCAGGGCGGTGTCTGGCTCACGTGGCTCTCAGATGGCGCATCCCACGGATTTACCAATGGGACACCCGATCCACGGTAGTCCTTGGTATTGCGCGTCGCCACGGAGAAACCGTGCGCACTGGCGATCGCCGCGATGGCGCAATCTGCAAAGTCCATGGCATTGCCGGCCGCCTTCGCATGGGCAGCTACCGTGCCAAATGCCGAGGCGGCGTCGACGTCAAAATCCAGGATGCGCCCTGCGAACAATGACAGTACCTGCTGATTGACAACTAACTGCAGCTGAGTGCGCCGTTTGCCGGCGGAAAGCGCTGCGATTCCGGCCCATAGCTCGGCGACACAGATCGTAGGCAGGTACAGGGTCTCGGGAGCCTGGCGATCAAGCCAGGCCATGGCGTTGCGATCCGGCTTTGGATGCAAGGGTTCCGACAGAACGTTGGTGTCCAGGACTATCACGACAGGCGGGGCGGCTTAATTGGTGAGCGCTTGCGGCCGATCTCAAAATCGACGCCACCGATTTGCTGGCCGATGCGAGCGAGGGCGGAACCCAGCCCGACTTGCGGGTGAACCGCCGCCTTGAGGATCTCGCGAATTTCGGCCTCAGTGCTGCGGCCGCTCCTGGCTGCCCTGCGCTTGAGTGCCCGGAGGGTCTCATCGGAAAGGCTCCTGACGACTACAGCTGCCATGACCATTTCTCCTGAAATGCGGACTCGACAATGATATCAGAATTGCGACAATGATATCACATTGTCGGCCAATTGCGGATCGGGCGTTCGAAGACGTTCCGGGAAAATCCGCTAAAGCCACCGGCAAATCGTGCAGCGTGCGGGGGCATCGGGTACCGCAGGTGAAGAAATACCAAGCGGACCAATCAGTTAGGTCGAGCTTGAGGTTAGCTTCCGCTCCACCATTCATTGCCGACTTAAGGCATTCGCCGACGTCCTGGGACGTCTGGTCTATTGGGGCACCATGAACTTGCATCGTGGGCCGTGCGCCGCGGCCAGACGCCTGTCCAAGGTAGCCAGTGGCATCGCCAGTATTTCTGCGCACGCAACGTACCAGGCATCGTAGCTGCTGACGCTGTGGCGGAGTTCCCAAATGCGCTCGGCGCAGGGCGGGAAAGGCATCAGTTCAACGTCGAGCTGCAGCAAGTCCTCGCGGGCCGCATTGGCTTCTGGCGCCGAA
>JANXYK010000018.1 GCA_025350055.1 Gammaproteobacteria bacterium
CGAGCGCTTGCCGCTGTATGTCGACCTCGGGCTGGCGGCACTCAAGCTGGGTGAGGAAGCGCGCGTGCCGCTCGCGGATTTCTCGCTCGAAGGCAGTGCGCGCGCTGAGCTGCGCACCCAACGGCGACGCGCCGAGCGCGATGGCGCGACCTTTGAAGTCGTGCCATCGGATCAGTTGGCGCTGTTGATGCCGCGCCTGCAGAAGATCTCTGATGCCTGGCTTGAAGACAAAGCTGCTGCGGAAAAGGGTTTTTCTGTCGGCGCCTTCAGTCCGGAATACGTCAGCAATTTTCCGCTCGGCCTGGTGCGCTGTGAAGGCGACCCGGTGGCCTTCGCGACGCTCTGGGCTGCCGGCGATGGCGCAGAGCTGGCCGTGGATCTGATGCGCTTCGGCCCCGATGCGCCTCGCGGCGCGATGGATTTCCTGTTCATCGAGCTGATGCTGTGGGCACGCACCCAGGGCTTTCACTGGCTCAACCTCGGCATGGCGCCGCTCTCCGGACTCGAGCAGCATCCACTCGCACCCGCCTGGCATCGGGTCGGCAACTTCGTGTTTCGCCATGGCGAACATTTCTACAATTTCGATGGTCTGCGTCGCTACAAGTCAAAGTTCGACCCGGTCTGGGAGTCCAAATATCTGGCATCGCCGGGCGGTCTCAGTCTGCCGCGCGTGTTGCTGGATGTGTCGGCGCTGATTTCCGGTGGAGTCAGGGAGATCTTCAGCAAATGAGATTCGTGCTTTCGAGAATTGCCTTTTGTTGTGTGGCGCTATCGCTGCTGTTGCCCGCGAGTCTGCGTGCCGCGGAGCGCGACTATGACTACGGTCCGCCCTTCGGCACGGTCACGCTGTATACCCCAGAGCAGGCGCCGCGCAGCATGGTGTTGTTCCTCTCCGGCGATGGCGGCTGGCATCTGGGTGTGGTGAAGATGGCGCGCGCGCTGGTGGAGTCCGGCACCGCCGTGGTCGGCATCGATGTGCGTCACTACCTCGCGGATATCGCCGCGCACCCCTCGCCCTGCCGCTACATGGCGGCGGATTTCGAAGCCCTCTCGCATCGCGTGCAGCGCGAACTGCAGCTGCGCGATTATCAGTTGCCCCTGCTTTATGGTTATTCCTCCGGCGCCACAGTGGCCTATGCGGTGCTGGTGCAATCTCCGCCCGGCACCTTCGGCGGCGCCGTGAGCTTGGGGTTCTGTCCCGACCAGAAATTCGGTGGCACGCCGCTGTGCCCGGGTCCTGGTGCGCAGCTCAGCTACAAACCTGGTCCGAAGAAATCCTTCGTATTCGATGCCGCGCCCAGATTGTCGGATCGCTGGATCGCCTTCCAGGGCCAGAGTGATCAGACCTGCCCGCCAGGCGTAGTCGATGAATTTGCGTCGCATGCAGGAAATGCCAGCGTCGTGCGGCTTGCCGGAGTGGGGCACGGCTTTGGCGTCGAGGAGCGCTGGATGCCGCAGCTGATCGCAACGCTGCACACGCTCGCGCCCGAGACTGCGCTGCCAGGCGGTGCAGCGCATGCGGCTGCGCCAGCCGCCACCGCACCAGCGCCGGCAGCGCGCGTGCCGACAGCGCCGCCACCCGCCCCTGGCGTCGATGATCTGCCGCTGATCGAGCAGCCTGTGACTCACGGTGATGCCGCTCTGCCATTGGCGCTGCTGCTCACAGGCGATGGCGGTTGGGCCGGGCTCGATCGCGGCATGGCCGCGGAGCTTGGCGCGCGCGGCCTGCCGGTCGTAGGGCTCTCCACCCTGAAGTACTACTGGAAGGCGCGCACGCCCGAGGAATCCGCGCGCGATGTGGCGCGCGTACTCGATCATTACCTTGTCAGCTGGAAGCGCCAGCGCGTGCTGCTGATCGGCTATTCCTTCGGCGCCAACGTGCTGCCCTTCATCGTCAATCGCCTGCCCCCTGAGCTGCGCGCGCGCGTTGCCGGCGTCGCGCTGCTGGGGCTGGATGCCAACACCAGCTTCGAGATCCGTGTGAGCGGCTGGTTGCCCGGTGCCAGCATCGGCGAAGTGCCGGTGAAGCCAGAGATCGACAAACTCGCGGGTCTGCCAGCGTTGTGCCTGTATGGCAAGGGCGAGACGCACGATCCCTGCGCCACCTTTGCCGGCCCGGCCATGCGTGCGGTGACGGTCGGCAGCGGACATCACTTCAGCGGCGCCTATGCGCAGCTTGCCGATGCCGTGCTGCAGGGCTTAGGGCTCGTGGCGCCCGGAGCGATCGCAACGCCTTGAGTGCCGCTGCCTACGCCGACCATCCGCTGGCCGCGGCACTGCGCGACGCCTTCGGCGCGCATCGCGATGCCGTGCTGCAAGCGCCACCGGGCGCCGGCAAGAGCACGCTGGTGCCGCTGGCCCTGCTCGCAGAGCCCTGGCTTAGGGGGCGACGCATCCTGTTGCTCGAACCGCGTCGCGTCGCGGCTCGTGCCGTGGCCCAGCGCATGGCCTCGCTGCTGCAGGAGCAGGTCGGCGCCACGGTCGGCTATCGCATGCGCCTCGATACGCGCGTGTCGCGCGCCACGCGCATCGAGGTGATCACCGAGGGCGTGCTGACACGCATGCTGCAGGATGATCCGGAATTGCCCGGCATCGGCTGCGTGATCTTCGATGAATTCCACGAGCGCAGCCTGCAGGCGGACATCGCTCTGGCGCTGTGCATCGACGCGCGCGCACAGCTCGACGCGGGTTTCCGCCTGCTCGCGATGTCGGCGACGCTCGATGGGGCGCGCGTCGCAGCGCTTCTCGATGACGCACCGGTGGTCGAAGTGCCGGGCCGCCAATTCCCGGTGGATGTGCGCTACGTCGGCACGGGCCTGCCTGTGCTGCCTGGACCGGGCGAATCGCCCGAGCGCATTGTCGCGCAGATCGTCAGGCGCGCGTTGGGCGAGGCCGAGGGCGACCTGCTGGTCTTCCTGCCGGGCGCTGGCGAGATACGCCGCGTGCAGGGTCTGCTCAGCGATCTCTCTACAGCGAACCTGCAGCTCATGGCCCTGTACGGCGAACTCGATGCGCGCGAACAGGATGCCGTGCTCGCAGCCCACGACGCTCGGCTGCGCCGCATCGTGCTCGCGACCAACATCGCCGAGACCAGCGTGACCATACCCGGTGTCACCGTGGTCATCGATGCCGGGCTGGCGCGTCGCTCGCGCTTCGACCCGGCCACGGGCATGAGCCGCCTCGAACTCACACGTATCTCGCGCGCTTCTGCCGACCAGCGCGCCGGCCGTGCCGGCCGCACGCAGGCGGGTGTCTGCTACCGGCTGTGGAGCGAAGGGGCGCACGCCAGCCTCGCCGCACACACGCCGCCGGAAATCAGTGAGGCCGACCTCGCACCACTGGCGCTCGAGCTGGCGCAGTGGGGCACTGCCGATGCACAGGCGCTCAAGTGGCTCGATGCACCGGCCAGCGCGCAATTGCAGCAGGCGCGCGAGCTGCTGCAACGTCTGGGTGCATTGGATGCGAACGCCACGATCACAGCGATGGGACGAAGGATGGCGGCACTGCCGCTGCATCCACGCCTGGCCCACATGCTGCTGGCTGACAGCGTCACGCCGCGACCTTCCCAGCAGCGCGTGCGCAGTGCGGGCCCGGGTCTGGCCGCCGAGCTCGCGGCGCTGCTTTCGGAGCGCGATCTGCTGCGCGGTGCCGGCGCTGTGCGCGATGCGGATATCCGCAGCCGGCTCGAATTGCTGCACGGCGAGCGCAGCTCGGCCAGCCTGGAGCGCGGCGCGCTCGAGCGCGTGCGTCGCAGTGCCGCGCACCTGCAGCAACTTGCGGACGTCGCCGCAGTGGATGATTCCTCTGGAGCTTTGCTCGCGCGCGCCTATCCGGATCGCATCGCGCAGCGGCGCGGCGAGGGCGGTGGACGCTACCTGCTGAGCAATGGCCGTGGCGCAGCCTTCCCGGGTCAGGCCGGCCTCGCCGCGCAGGAATTCCTGGTGGCGGTGGCACTGGACGATCGCGATCGCGAAGCACGCATTGACGTGGCGGCGCCCATCACGCGCGCCGAAATCGAAACCCTGTTCGCCGCGCAGATCGTCGATGCGGTGCAGGTGGCCTGGGACACGCGCAGCGCCGCCGTGCTGGCGCGCCGCGTGCGCAGTTTCGGCGCGCTGACGCTCGATGATCACCCGCTGCCGCAGATTCCGGCCGAACAGGCGGCCGAGGCCATGCTGACCGGCATCAGCCAGCTGGGGATCGACTCGCTCCCCTGGGATCGCGACACCCGCAATCTGCAGGCGCGCATCGAGTTCGTACGCAAGCTCCCGCGCGCGGCCTCATCGCCGTGGCCTGCGAGCGATGACGCCGCGCTGCTGCAGGATCTTGCCCACTGGTTGCTGTCATGGCTCGCGGGCATCACGCGCCGCGAGCAGCTCGCGCGTCTGCCACTCAAGGAAGCCCTGCTCGCGCGGCTCGATGCCAGCCAGCGTCGCGCGCTCGATGAACTCGCGCCCCGCGAGCTCGCCGTGCCTTCGGGCTCGCACATCCGCATCGACTACGTGGACGACAACGCGCCCTGCGTCGAAGTGCGTCTGCAAGAGGTGTTTGGCTTGGCTGTCACGCCGCGCATCGGCGGCAATACGGTGCCCGTGACCTTCAAGTTGCTCTCACCAGCGCAACGCCCGGTGCAGATCACGCGCGATCTCGCCGGCTTCTGGCAGAGCAGTTACATCGAAGTGCGCAAGCAGATGCGCGGCCGCTACCCGCGCCATCACTGGCCTGAGGATCCTATGCAGGCGGCTCCATCGCGCGGAGCACGCCGCCGCAAGTAAGGCTGCGGCGAACGCCGGGCGGCGCACTGTTGGGTGCACCGCCCGGCGGATCAACAACTACGCTCAGGCCGCTTTCAGCAGCCCTTCGTCCTTCATCACCTGCTGGACCGCAGCGCGCGCAGCGACGCGCGCGTGGAAGGCCTTTGCATTCGGATAGGCCGCCAGGTCGATGCCCACGTGCCCGAACCAGTTCAGCACCACGAACAGATAGGCATCTGCGCTCGTGAAAGCCTGGCCAGTGAGGAAGGACTTTCCCGCCAGCTCGGTCTCGAGATAGGCCAGGCGCTTGCGCAGGATTTCACGCTGCGCCTGCAGCGTCGCCTCCGGCGTATCGGGGCGGAAGAAGGGGGTGCAGTTCCTGTGCATTTCGCTGCTGACGAACCCCAGCCACTCGCGCACGCGATAGTTCTCGATCGTGCCAGCCGCTGGCATCAGGCCCGCGGCGGGCTTCAGCTCGCCGAGGTATCCGAGCAGCGCAGTGTTCTCGCCGATCATGGCGCCGTTGTCGAGGCGCACGCAGGGCACGTAGCCCTTCGGATTGATTTTGGTGTAGTCCTCGCCAGTCTCGGTGGTCTTATCCTTGAGATTGACGCGCGTGGTCGAGTACGGCAGCCCGCTCTCGGCGAGCACGATGTGCGCCGCCATCGAGCAGGCGCCAGGCGTGTAGTACAGTTTCATGGTTCGCTCCGGCACAAATGGGGGCCTACATGCTAGCGGCTTGTCGCGGTTTGGCAAGCGCTGCGCGTGCGGCTATTGTGGCCGGATGAAATGCTCCTTAAGCACACTGGCGTGGCTGTACGCGGCCCTGGTGTTCGGCGCGCTGCCCGCAGTAGCTGGGGAACTCGCGCAGCACAGCGCCCGGCACGCGGATTCCCCGGGCATCGAGTGGTTTGCAGGCGATGTGGCCGATGCCTTCGGCGCCGCGCGCGCTGCCCACAAGCCGATCCTGCTCTATTGGGGCGCAGTGTGGTGCCCGCCTTGCCAGCAGCTCAAGGCCACGGTGTTCTCGCGTCCCGACTTCATCGCCAAGAGCCGGCAGTTCGTCACCGTGTACCTGGATGGGGATGAGCCCGGCGCGCAGAAATGGGGCGAGCAGTTCAAGGTGGTGGGCTACCCGACGCTGGTGGTGCTCGATTCCGGCAGTCACGAGCTGATGCGCATTGCCGGCAGCATGGATCTTTCGCTCTACGCCTCGGTGCTCGATACCGCGCTTGCCGACTTGCAGCCCGCCGATGCGCTGCTGGGCGCCGCGCTCGCGGGCCGTGTGCTCGATGAGAGCCAGTGTCGCCGCCTGGCCTACAACGGTTGGGTGCTCGATGAGCTGACCGAAAACGAATTCGCACCGCGCGCACGCGCACTCGATGCGGCAGCGCTGCATTGCCCGAAGAATGCGGCGCGTGAGCGCGAACGGCTGCAGGTGATTGCCGCGAGCATTGCCGGGCGCGCCGAGTCCGTGGCGCTCGCCGGCGGTGCGGCCCCGAGTCACGAACTGAGCGCGCATGTGGAAGCCGTCGCAGCGATACTCTCCAGTGAACGCCATGCGATCGGCGTGGGCGATGCGTTGCAATACCTGGACGCCGATTTCTTCCGCGCCGTGAAGGCGCGCCCCGATGCCGCACGCTGGCTGCGCCGCTACAAACGCGTGATGGATGCCGTGGCGGTCGATCCCGACTATGCCGACGCCGATCAACTCGGTGCCGTAGGTTCCAAGCTGCAGGCGATCAAAACCATCAACAATGCAGTGCCCGTCGGTGCCGCTCGTGCCGCACGCGCGCGCGTCGATGCCGCACTCGCGGGCAACCAGATTCCCTACGTGCGCTCCGGCATCATCAACGCCGTGCTGCCGATCTTCGAACTGCTCGACCAGAACGAGGTCGCCTACGAAGTCGTGAAGGGCGAGCTGCGCAAGAGCGCGACGCCTTATTACTACAAGGCCGATCTCGCCGAGCTCGCCGAGTCTCTCGGCAGGAAGGGCGAGGCCCTGAAGTGGTACGCCGAAAGCTACACCGAGGCACAGGGCACCGCGACGCGCTTCCAGTGGGGCGTGCGCTATGTCGGCGGCCTGCTGCGCCTGCAGCCCGACGATGCGGAGCGCGTGCGCAGCGTCGCCTCTGATGTGCTGGGCGAGTTGGATGGCAAGGATCGCATCTACCGCCGCGCCCGCATGCGACTCGCCACGCTGGATAGGTCGCTGCGCAAATGGAACGAGGCGGCCAAGGGCGCGCACCAGGCCGTGCTCACCAGCCTGCACGAGCGCCTGCAGCTGATCTGCGTGAAGATTCCCGCCAGCGAGGCCGCGCGCAGCACTTGCGACGGCTTCCTGGCCGGTAGCTGAGGCGACTGGCCGGCGGCAGGGCGGCGCTGCGGCTGCCCTGCTAGACTCACGCGCTCCCATCCGGCGGGCCTGTAGCACAACGGTTAGTGCAGGGGACTCATAATCCCTTGGTTGTAGGTTCGAATCCTACCGGGCCCACAAATTCTCTGCGGATCCTGTGTCCCGCAGTGAAACCAAACCGGCCCCAGGCGAGTTGAAGGCAAAAGGCCCCACAACTCGGGGCAGGGGGAATGCCGTGAAAATTCAAATTGGCTGGATTGCGCCGCTGCTGCTGGGCAGCATCATGGTGGCGGGTTGCAACGGCAACCACGGGATCAACGGCGCCATCAGCATCCCGGATGGCACCGAGACTGGCGATGTCAGCAACGTCAACGGATCGATCACTATTGGCACCAAGGCCCACGTTGCCGGCGTGCACAGCGTGAATGGCAGCCTGGCGCTCGGCAAGGATGCGCGCGCCAGCTACATGAAAACCGTGAATGGTTCAGTCGATCTGGCGGCGCGGTCTGAGGTCAGCGGCAACATCGACAGCGTCAACGGCGCACTGACCCTGGCACCCGGATCGACGGTCAAAGGCGATCTGGTCAACGTCAACGGCGCCATCAGCGTGGATGGCGCGCACGTCGGCGGCGGCCTGCGCACGGTGAACGCCTCGATCAACCTGGTGAACGGCGCACGCGTCGATAGCGGCATTGTCGTGTGGAAGTCGGGGAGCAGCTTTGGGCTCGACAAATCGACCCCGCCGCGCGTCGTCATCGGGCGCGATGTCACCGTGAACGGTACGCTGGAATTCAATCGTGAGGTCAGACTGTACGTCAGCGACAAGGCTGCGCACGTCGGCAAGATCGAGGGCGCGACTCCGATCAGCTACCAGGGCGATGACGCGCCTCGGTAATCCGCGATCCGCAGCTACACCGTCACGACAATCTTGCCCACCTGCTGGTTCGATTCCAGGTAGCGATGCGCCTCGACGATCTGATCGAGCGTGAAAGTGCGCGCGATCACCGGCCGTAGCTGCCCGCCAGCCAGCCCTTGCAGGATCGCCTGCCGCGCACGTGCGAAGCGTTCAGGCTTGTTCCAGATGGCCGAGGCCACCCAACCGCGGATCGACAGGCCCTTGAGCGCCGCAGCCCAGTGCGGGTAGGGCGTGGGCTCGCCACTCAGGCCACCGTACTGGAACAGCACGCCTTCATCGGCCATTACATCGGCCAGCTTCCCGATGCCAGGACCACCGACCGGATCGAACACAATGCGCGCGCCGCGCCCACTGGTGATGCGCATCACCTCGGCGACCAGATCGCATTCAGCAGTGGCCAGCACGTGCGGTGCACCCAGCGCGCGCAAGGCCGCTGTCTTGCCGCTGTGCCGCGTGAGCGCGATCGGCACCGCACCCGCCCAGTTGGCAAGCTGGATGGCGGCCAGGCCCACGCTGCTGGATGCAGCGGGAATCAGTACGTAGTCACCGATGCCAGCGTGCGCAATCTCGATGATGGCGTAGGCAGTCAGGTACTGCATCCAGATCGACGCCGCTTCGACTGGCGACGAAGCAGACGGTGCCGGCAACACGCAACGTGCCGGCACGATAGCCTGTTCGGCGTACACGCCATATTCGCCGAGCCCAAGTGATGGCAGTACGCACACGCGCTCGCCGATAGTGAAGCCCGCTACGCCATCGCCCAGCACCTCGACGATGCCTACGGCTTCCATCCCGATCAGCGCGGGCAATTTCGGCGTGCGCAGGTATTGACCTGCGCGGAACGCGGCTTCAGCGCGATTCAATCCGATGGCTTCCACGCGCACGCGGATTTCGCCAGGCCCGGGCTGCCCTACGCCCAAGGACTCGACGCGCAGCACTTCCGGCCCGCCGGTCTGGTGAATTCTTACGACCTCGCTCATGGATGTGCCGATTCTAGGCGCAAGCGTGAACTGCGTCACATCGAGATTTCCGTGTGTTGCGGGTAGCACAACAAAATTCAAGTGCCCCTCCTTTACAGTCGAAACAGGCCATACCAAGCGAGTTGCCAGCGAGCGTTGACGCCCCCGTCGTGAATGCACCATGTTGAGCCCAGATACCCTCCGCCTGCCTGAAGCGGTCAGTGCGCGCGCGCCTCGCTGGCCCGCGCAGCTGATGTATTGGTTCGTGGTCTATGGGGCCGTGGTGGCGACCTGGTTGCTCAGCGGTCTCGGTGGCCAGGGCGTACTCCACTATGTGGCGCTGATTTCTGGCATGCCGGCCGTGATCGTGCCGCTGGTGATCGCCTGTGCCGCCGCGTGGCGCACGCCCGCCGGCCCTTTGCGCACGGCCTGGAAGCTGCTGGCGCTCACACAGTTCTTCTATGTGGTCGGCGATGACATCGGTGCGATCTCGTGGCTGATGAATGTCGATCCCTTCCCGGGCCCCGCGGACATCTTCATCTCCAGTTACTACGTCACGCTGACCACCGCCTGCGTATTCCTGATCCGCTCGATGCCGGTGCGCGTGCAGTGGATGCAGCTCACGCTCGATGCGACGATCTTCGTGGTCGGCTTCGGCACCTTCTTCTGGTTCTTCGTCATCCATCCGGTGACATCGCCGGTGATGGTCAATTCGCTCGGCCAGATCATCACGCAGGTCTACGCCGGGCTCGATTGCGTACTGTTGCTGCTGCTGGGTGTGGTGTTGCTGGCGGGCAGCACCTCCGGGCACAGCACGCGACGCGCGGCGCTGTACCTGCTGACCGCCGTCGCTACCATGTTCGCGGCTGACATCGTCTGGTCGTACGCCAAACTGCGCGGCTACTACCTGCCCGGACAGCTTCAGGACGTGCTCTATCTCGGCTACCAGGTGCTGTTCGCCGCCGCTGGCTGCGAGCAGTTGCGCAATGCCTCGAACCCAGCGCGCACCACCTCGAAGTCTTCGGACACGCTCTCGCGCGTCATGCCTTACGCCGCGATGCTGTCGGCCTTCGGCGTGCTGGTGTATTTCAGCCATTTCGACGTGCTCAGTCCCTCGACCATCATGACGCTGGTGGTCTTCGGGCTCACGCTGCTGATGATGGTGCGCCAGACTATCGTCATGCGCGGCGACGCATTGATCAGGGAACAGAAGGCCACGCAGCGCGTCGAGCGCTGGTATGCCTCGCTCATCGCCAATGCCTCCGATGTGATCATGATCGTGGATCCGGGCGGCGTGCTGCGCTTCATCTCGCCGGCCTCGGAGCGGCTGCTGGGTCTGAAGCCGAGCAAGATC
>JANXYK010000022.1 GCA_025350055.1 Gammaproteobacteria bacterium
GGATCAAGCAGTTCTATGGCACGAGCGAGAATGCCGTGAAGACGCAGATCTGGACCGCAGTCTCGACCTACGTGCTCGTCGCCATCGTCAAGAAACGGTTGAAGATCCACGCCAGCCTCTACGAGAGGCTACAGATCTTGAGCCTGACCATGTTCGAGCAAATCCCTTTGGATACGCTGCTTTCTCAAATTCGCCCGGGCCAAATAGACGTCAATGCGCCCAACCAGATGAATTTGTTCCAATAACGTCCGGACACTACTGGCGCAAGGCCAATTTGAAATCCCACGGCCTGGACTTCGTTGATGCACCGAAGGTGTTCTCGGGACCGACGTTCACATTTAAGGACGATCGGATTGCATACCAAGAGCAGCGGTTTGTGTCTCTTGGCCTGCTCATGGGAATCCCCGTTGCCATGGTGCACACCGAGTCCCCGGTCGCCATCCGTCTCATATCATTTAGACGAGCTACTACACATGAAACGGCAATCCTCCTCGACAAAACCTCTGACCAACTTCCGGCGCCTTCGGTCGATGAAAAACAAGGACATCCAGCTAAGCGCCGAACATCCAGAGGCAGACGTAAAGCACATCGTTCGCGGCATCGTGCGAAGCGGCCTAAAGGCAGTACCACCTAAACAGTCGGTGTCTCTGCGCATCGACGCCGACGTACTGGAGTGGTTTAAGTCGAAGGGCGCGGGCTACCAGACGCGCATCAACTCTGTTCTTCGGGCGTTTACTGAAGTTGCCCGCTAACAACCGGTTCGAGCGGTCGCGTCATGCATAAAGTGGCAAGTCCATTCACTAGCGTGTGCGCCGCTCAACGCGAGCGTTAGGGACCCTGAGGCTATGCGCGATCATCGCCGCCAGCTCACGGTTCGAGGTGCCCAGTGCCAACAGTGACCGCACCAGCAAGTCGAGGCTCACCGTCGGATCACCGGCCTCCACCTTCGCTACCTGCGACTGGCTCGAGCGCAGTGCGCTCGCCAGCTCGGTCTGGGTTATCCCGCGAGAGCTGCGGCGCGTCCTTAGGCCATCCGCGAGCTTCAGACGAATCTCAATGTAAGCTTCTTCAGAAGCAGACACGCCCAGAAGGTCCTTGGCATCGCCAACTTTCCAGCCCTTGGCAGTCAATTTGCGTTGCTTACTTGCCCGCACGGTCGTACTCCTTCAGGCGTCGACTCGAAACATCGAGTACTTGCTTGGGTGTCTGCCGCGTCTACTTCGCGAACAACTCGACAATCACAATGGCATCGGCATCGGCGTGACATATGGTCCGCCAGATGGCGCCGACATCCGAAATGCGCAGCTCGTGGCACCGAGCACCAATGGCTCGCATTGGGCGCGAGTGCGGCATTGAGAGCATCTCGCCGCGTTGGAGCCTGCGCAGCAGAAACCCCGCTTCGAGCCTGGCCTCCGCGGAAAACGGCGGGCTCTTGACCTTGCCGTGCAGCCACACCAGCGGCTTGTGCTTGGGGCTCACATCGGCAAGAGCATGTCAGAACCGACATACCGTCAAGGGGCCACCTAACAACGCGTTCGAGCGGGCCGTTGAACCGGCCGCGCGGGCGTGCCGCCGCTCAACGCGAGCGTTAGGCGACGAACTGGACGCCAGCGTGCAAATTCTTCAGAAGGTGGCTCTGTTTGTGGGTGGTGCACTGCTGCTCGACTACGTTCTCTTGCTGAAGTTTCAGTGGGCGTGAAGTGCGCGACAAGCATATCCAGGTAGCCGTGGGCCTCACTCGCGAAGGTGCGGAGGACTTCGGACGTCGTATTCGTGCACTGTAGTGCTGCCGGACTCTGACGGCACGGCTCATGTCTGACGTCACCTCAGTTCTCGTCATGAGGGAAACAAATAGGCGCTACTGAAATCAAAGTCCGCCAGTTTGGCGTCAACCGACAGAGGCCTTCTCACTTCAGGCTTGACACCGCTTCGCACGAGAGTATGCTGCGCGGCTCGTTTTTTGGAGCGCAATCATGGCCCACCGGCCTTGTCTAGCAGCGACGACACACAGTAACGCAAAAGCATAGGCGCTCGGGCTGCGGCTCGGGGCTTTGCTTCGAGCCGGCGGCATTCCAATGAATCAGCCTCCGGCAGTAATGGCGGAGGTTTTTTTATGGGCGAATCGATCCGTCATCGTCGGCTTTGGCACGATGACGACAATCTGGATCTGGGCCAATTTGGCTCAGTGTTGCTGCGCGCGAGCACCAGCGAACTGGTGGAGTCGCTCCTGGGTTTGCGGGCATTGCAGGCCTTCGATGCGTCGCCAGCGCTTTTCCCCATCCGTCGCGAGCTCCGCTTCGCGGCCCGGCGCCCGGTCGAGAAGCTGTTCGACCAGCTCGCGCTGCAATTGTCGACTCGGGCGCATCGCCTGGACGGCAATTCCATGCTCATCGAGGGCAATGGGTATCTGGCCGAGATCACTGGCCGCCGCAAGATCGAGTACACCAGTGGCACCGCCCATGTCTGGGCGCGAAATCTGGAGATTGTCGATGAAGTCGAGCAGCGCATTCTCGCCATTGTGGGTGATGACAGGGTGCGGGAGCAGCTCTTTACCATCGACTGGCATTTCCAGAGCAATCACGGCCTCTCCAACGTGTCGTTTGACGAACTCGCTGATCCGCAGCTGATCGATGCAGCCTACCCCACGCTGATTGGCGGCGTCACAAATTTCATTGCGCGCTACCTGGAAGCTCGTGAGACGGTGCTGGTGCTTCAGGGCCCGCCGGGCACGGGCAAGACCCGACTGGTGCGGGCAATCCTGGCAGCGCTTTCACGTCGCAAGGGTGATGTGGCCAAAGTGCTCTACACGGCCGACCGGCGCGCTCTCGAAGGCGATGAGCTTTTCATCGACTTCCTGACTGGCGAGCATGACGCCTTCGTCATCGAGGACGCCGACCACCTTTTGGGCGCTCGTGCCAACGGCAATGTGGACTTGCACCGCTTCCTCACGGTAGCCGATGGTGTAGTGCGTGCGCAGGGCCGCAAGATCATCTTCACGACGAACCTGCACAACATCGGCGATATCGACGAGGCACTAGTGCGACCGGGACGCAGCTTTGGTGTGATTCGCACGCGCGCTCTGGCACTTGAGGAGGCCAGGGAATTCCTGGCCGCGCTGACCCACCTCTCGCCGGCACAGCGCGAGCGGGTCGTTGCCAGGTCCTTCGATGCACACACCCGCGGGCGAACGCTGGCCGAGCTCTATCAGTCGGTGGAAACGGTCGCAGTGCCGGAAGGATTGCACGATGGCATTGCTGCCCGAACTTCGGTAGCCCATGATTGACGCGACCGCGAAGCGCGGGTCCGCCAGCACTCCCGACTCTCCAATCGAGACTCCCAAGCCCTGAAAGCCACGGTGTCCGAAGGAAGAGAACGACGATGACTGAAGCAATGATCGGTAGCTTGCAATCCGGGTTCGCCGGCCGCTGCCTGTGCGCCGCTATCCGATATCGGTGTGCGGCGCCCACGCGCTCGGCTGGATTACGGTGCAAGCCACGAGTTACCAAATCACCCAGGGACAGCCACGAAACTTCGAGTCATCCGCCGGCGTAGACTGCAGCTTTCGTGGCCAATGCGGCACTCCGCTGACCTACCAGCACGCGCACTGACCGGGCGAAATCGATGTGACCATCGGCAGCCTCGATCACCCCGAGCAGGCCGCTCCCGTCGATCGCGCATGCCTAATCGATGAGCTGCACGTCGCGATATCTCCAGTTGTGCTGGGCGTAGGAGAGCGGCTGTTCGTGGGGATTGATATGTGCGCGCTCGGATACAAGTGCGGTCAGTCAGTCGCATCGGAAAAGGCTACCCCCGTGGCGCTGCGATGCCAGCGTTGACCAGGACCTCGCGTGACCATCGATACGCCAAAGCACGCATTGGGCATGCATTTTTAAGGGTTACTTGAATCATTGAAGGGGGAACTCCATGGCATCGTGTGCATATTGCGACGGCTTCATTCTGTTCGGTGGCGTGAAAGACGGCGAGCAGCGCTTTTGCAACGCCAAGTGTGCTGCGAAAGGGCAGGTGCTGCGAGTAGCAAGTGCGCTGCCCGTCGACCAGGTTGAAAAGCAGGTTCGTGCGATCCATGCGGGCAACTGCCCCAAATGTGGCGGCGCCGGGCCGGTAGATGTGCATACCTCGCATCGAGCCATGTCCGCCCTGGTGGTGACGCAGTGGTCGAGTCATCCGCTGGTGTCCTGCGTCAGTTGCGGCACCAAGGCACAGCTTCGGGATTCGGCGATCACCCTGTTGCTGGGGTGGTGGGGCTTGCCCTGGGGCGTGGTCATGACACCCGTGCAATTGGGCAAGAACATCTATGGGATGCTCAAGAAGCCCGATCCGCGCGAGCCGACCGCTGCGCTGCACCGTGTAGTCAGTTCGAACATGGCGGCGCAGGAGATATCCCTTCGCATGTAAGCTATGCCATTGCATTGAAAGCAGGGACTGGTTGCACTAAGTGCGCGGCACCCAGGTAGCGAATCAGGTACCGGAGAAAAGTGATGAAGCGAGTCTGGTCCATCAGCGCGACAGTGGACAAGCAATTTGCGCCGGGCAATGCGACGTTCATGGTCAACTACCGCGTCGATGATCTGGTTGCTTTGCTGCACGCACTCCGCGCTGAAGGTTGCAACGTGCTCGAGAAGACTGACGACTCGGAGTACGGCAAGTTTGGGTGGGTGATCGATCCGGAAGGCAGCAAGGTTGAACTGTGGCAGCCGCCACCTGGGCAATGACACGATGAGCGATCTGCGCCATGAATTGCGCCGTGCGGCAGAGCTGGTCGCCGACTACCGCGAGCGGCTGCCTGCCGCGCGCGTGACGCCGCTGGCCAGTCGCGCCGAGGTGCGAGGGGCGCTTGATCGCGAAGTGCCGGGCGCACCAACACCGCTCGCGCAAGTTCTCGACGAGCTGGTCGCTGCGGCGACGCCTGGCCTGATGGCCTCGGCCGGACCTCGCTACTTCGGTTTTGTCGTCGGCGGCTCGCTCGACGCGGCGTTGATCGCCGATGTGCTCACCGCGGGCTGGGACCAGAATGCCTACAACGGCGCCCTCTCGCCGGCGGCCATCGCCGTCGAAGACGTTGCAGGTCGCTGGCTGAAAGAGTTGCTTGGCTTGCCAGCCTCCGCCTCAGTGGGTTTCGTCACCGGCGCGCAAGGGGCAAACACGGTGGGTCTGGCAGCCGCGCGCTGGTGGGTACTGCAGCAGGCCGGTTGGGATGTCGGGCGCGACGGTCTGTTTGGCGCGCCGCCCGTGCGGGTGCTTGTGGGTGCGGAGCGCCACGGCACGATTGACCGCACACTTCGACTGCTCGGCCTCGGGGAAAGGGCAATCGAGCAGGTGCCGGCGCTGCCGAATGGCGCAATGAATACCGATGCACTGGCCGTGGCACTCAAGCGCGAAGCGGGCCGCCCGACGATTGTCTGTGCGCAGGCTGGCAACGTAAATACGGGTGCCTGTGACAATCTTGTCGCTGTGGCCGATGCGGCGCGCGCGGCCAAGGCCTGGCTGCATGTTGATGGCGCCTTTGGGCTGTGGGCCGCGGCGAGCCCGCGCACTCGCCACCTTGTCGAAGGTATCGAGCGCGCCGACTCCTGGGCGTGCGACGGACACAAATGGCTCAACGTGCCCTATGACTCGGGGTATGGCATCTGCGCGCACCCCGACGTCCATGCGACGGCACTGGCATACACGGCTGCGTACCTGACGGGGCAGGTCGCGGGGCGGGAGTACGGTGGCGGTGATTTTGTAGCCGAGTCTTCACGCCGCGCGCGCGGCTTTGCCACCTGGGCGGCGATCCGCTCGCTCGGTCGTTCCGGCGTGGCCGAACTCGTCGAGAGTTCGTGCGCGCTCGCCCGACGCTTCGCGGACCGGCTGCGCGCGATCGATGGCGTGTCGATTGCCAATGATGTGGTCTTGAACCAGGTGCTGGTGTGCGTCGGTGATGAAGAGATGACCAACCGTGTCGAACGCAGCGTGCAGGACGACGGAACGCTGTGGCTGGGCTCCACGACCTGGCGCGGCCGGCGTCTGCTACGCATATCGGTTTCCAACTGGTCGACAACGGAAGAAGATGTTGATCGCTGCGTAGAGGCGATCGCACGAGCCCGTTGAGAGGAGATCATCGATGCTTCAGCTTCGACCCAACTGCGAGTGCTGCGACCGTGATCTGGCGCCCGATTCAACGGAAGCGCTGATCTGTTCCTTTGAGTGCACGTTCTGCCACCACTGCGCGACGAATGTGCTGTCAGGGTGTTGCCCCAACTGCGGTGGCGAACTCGTATCCAGGCCTCGCCGGCCCGCGTCGAAGCTTGCGGCCAATCCGCCGTCAACCAGACGGGTACTAAGAGAGGGAGGGTGTGCGAACCTCCTGGTACTCCAATCGAATTGACGCCGTGAGTTTGGCGTCGGCGCATCGGTAGCACTCGACTAGCGGGGGATGCCATGTTTGCAGGTCACGTCGGAGTTGCCCTGGCGATTGGGCGCGGTGAGCGCCGTGTGAATGTCGGCGTGTTCGTTGCGGCAGCGCTGCTGCTCGACGCTCTGCTCTGGCTACTGGTCCTGGTAGGGTGTGAGTCGGTGAGCATACCGGCAGACTTTGCGAGTACTCACCAGCCGGAGTTCATCTTCCCGTATTCGCACGGATTGCTGGCTGCGGTCGCCTGGTCCGCACTCGCAGGTGTTGCTGTCGCCTTGCTCTGTTCGCGCCCCAACCTGCTGAAATTGCGCGTTGCCTGCCTGGTGGCGCTGGCTGTGTTCTCACATTGGTTGCTGGACGCGCTCGTCCACAGGCCAGAACTTCCTTTGGCAGGCAAGACCTCCGCAACAATAGGACTGGGCCTGTGGAGCAATATGCCACTCGCCCTGGGCGTTGAGCCGGCGCTCGTCATCCTGGGGTTATGGCTGTTTCTCCCTGGCAGCGGTCTGGGCAGAGGCAAGTCCATTGCGCTCGCTGTCGTGGCTCTGCTGCTCATGGCATTCACCGCAGTTGGCATAACCGTGGCACACCCACCGCCATCGACCACTGCGATGGCCGGGAGTTCGCTGGCTACATTGGTGGTGGTTTGCGCGCTATTCTTGTGGCTGGGCAAGCGATCCCGCTCCTGAAGGTGGAATCTCAAAAAAATGACGACAACCGCATCGCGAGTGACCATCCACATGGCCGCCAGCCTCGATGGTTTCATCGCGCGAAAAGATGGCAGCACTGACTGGCTGGAAACCGCAGATGAATTCGCAGGCGGCGAAGAGCTCGACGCGGCGACTGTCGATGCCTTCCTGAAGACCATCGACTGTTACGTGATGGGTTCGCGAACCTATGAGACCGCCATGGCGTTCGAAGCCAAGGGGCTGGGCTGGGTGTACGGCGACAAGCCCACATTTGTACTCACCAATCGCAGCCTCCCGCGGATACGCGACACGATCGAGTTCTATTCGGGCGATCTGAAGCAACTGGTCAATGATCGCCTGCGCCCACGATTCCGCGGCATATGGTTCGTTGGCGGCGGGAAGGTCTCTGGCCAATGCCTGAGCCTCGGATTGGCCGATGAAGTTCGTTACTCCATCCTGCCCGTCCTGATTGGAGATGGGCTGCGTTTCTTTGAGCAGCTCGACACCGAGATTGCCCTGCACCTGACCGAGGTCAAGGCCTATAAGAGTGGCATGGTCGGGTTGGCCTACGAAGTTCGCCGAAGTTGAGCAGCCGCAGGACTCCACAAGTCCTGACATTCACGGGCTGACGTCCTAAGTTATAATTCCCTGACTATGAATACCCAGATCCGCTTCGACGATGGCGGCGCCTACGAGCGCTACATGGGCAAGTGGAGCCAGCTGGTGGGCGATGGGTTCATCGACTGGCTGGCCCCGGCATCCAATCTCAGATGGCTGGATGTAGGTTGTGGCAACGGCGCTTTCACGGAATCGCTCATGCAGCGCTGCGCGCCGCGCCTGGTGCATGGCGTGGATCCGTCCGAAGGCCAGCTCAACTACGCGCGCACTCGACTGTCGGCGCGCGGCGCGCAGTTCACGAAAGCCGACGCGATGGGGTTGCCGTTTGAGGGCAATTCTTTCGATGCAGCGGTCATGCCGTTGGTCATATTTTTCGTGCCCGAACCCGCCAGGGGCGTAGCCGAGATGGCGCGCGTCGTGAGCCCGGGTGGCACGGTGTCCGCCTACGCCTGGGATCTTGCGGGCGGCGGGTTTCCGTACGAATCCCTGCATGCTGAGATGCGCGAGCTGGGCACGCCGGCCCTGATGCCGCCCAGCCCGGATGCATCGCGTCTCGAGAATCTCAAGGCACTGTGGAATGGCGCGGGCCTGATCCGGGTCGAGACGCGCGAGATCACCGTGCACCGAAGCTTTGTCGATTTCGAAGACTACTGGGCCACCGTACGTGGAGGCCCGAGTGTTGGGCAGGGCCTGGCGGCGACAACACCTGAGAAAATCGCGTTGCTGCAGGCGCGCATGCGAGCGCACCTGCCGGCGGACGCCACCGGGCGCATCACCTACAGCGCCCGTGCCAACGCCGTGAAAGGGCGCGTTCCAGGATAGCATCTACGCCAGGAGCAGCCCGTGGCGGAAGTCCTCAAGTCGACCTTCGTACTCGCCGTCAACAATCTGGAAGCCTCCCGGAAGTTCTACTGCGAGCAGCGCGGATTTCACGAGGACTTCAGCGTGGATGGGTGGGCTTTCCTGAGTCGCGGCGCCTGCCGACTGCGGATCGGCGACTGTCCCGATGCGCAGCCCATGTCCGCCAGCCAGGATCACTCGTGGTTCGCGTATCTGCATGTGAACGATGCCACAGCGTTGTACTGGGAATTCGCAAGCAAGCAAGTGACGATCTGGCAGCATCTGGCCGACAAGCCCTGGCGCATGCGCGAGTTTGCGATCATGACACCGGATGGCCACCGTATGGTGTTCGGTGAAGAAATCGGCCGGTGAGTAATTTGCCTGGTGCGCCTGCCGGCCATGGTCTTCACTGGCACGCGGCCGTATACCTCGGCGCACTGCTGCTGGCATCCGGCGCCTTGGCGGACGATGCGAGATATTTCCCGTTGGGCTCGCACGACAAGGACGCGAACACCGATGCCTTCGTCGAGGCCTGGTACTCGACGCAGCTGCGCGCGCTCAAGGAGCAACCGCTGTGCTGCGGAGCGGTGAGCCCAGGTTTTACGCTGCGATTCACCTGGCTCAGGACTCTCGATCACCCGGTGGTGTTGCGGCTCGACAATGCCTCCGGTAACACCTGGATGCTGACTACCAAGATCGCTTCGGGCATGGGCGCCTACAAGCCCGGACGGCTCTCTATCAATGCCTCGTACTCGGTTGCCGCAGACGAGGCGATGCGGATCGCCGCAGCCATCCGGGACCGTGATACCTTCTGGAAAATGCCTACCGCCGCGGGATTGGCCGTGGCGCCCGGAGAGCTGCCGCGCGAGATGGGTGCCGATGGTTCGCAGTGGATAGTCGAAGTGCTGGATGGCTCGCGCTATCACTATACAGATGAGTGGTCGCCCGAATCCGGGCTGGTCAGGGACATTGGCATGCAGCTGATCAAGCTGTCGCACCGTGAATTCAGCAAGATCTACTGAACCTGGCAAGATGGAGAGGCCCGTGATGAGTCGACTATTCGCGCTACTGGGCGCCGCGTGCCTGCTCACGGCTTGCACCGCCTACCCGATGACACGCACTTTCTATGAGCCGATGAGCGATGAAGGCCAGCTGCGCAACCAGCCTGGCTGCACATTCCTGCACACGCGCGATACGGTGCAGACCCAGGTCGGTGGCATCAGCCTGTCGGTGCTGGTCGGGCCGGAGCGTGCGCCCGCCGATCGGCAGCCGGATCTGAACGTGACGTTGAGCTTCGACGCCCCGACCGCCCACTGGGATCTGAACACCGACAAGGTCGTGATTGTGACGGGCCGCTCGGGTAAAGTGCTGCGGCGCGACCTGGCTACCGACTCGATGGTGGCGAGCGCCACCCGCTGGACTCTGCACTACCCGGAGCCGGCGGGTCTCGAGGATCGCATCGAGGTACGTTTCGAGGCGGGCGCGCTGGTCGTCGGTGGTGTGGCGGTGGAACCAGAGCCGCTGCACTTCAGGCGAGTGAAGAAATCGGATGTCTTGTTCGGATCATTCAATTGCGTGGAATGAGCAGATTGCAGTCTGACGGAGAAGTACGGACATGAGCGCAGCGCGAGCCAGGCCGATCAAGGATCCGATCAGTCGCTATGCCGCGGAGCAGGGTTCCGCGCACGCCGCCATTTGCCGCAAGCTGCGCAAGGCCATCGATACCGCGCTGAAGGGCGCGAACTCGAAGATCTGGCATGCGATACCCGTGTGGTTCATCGGTGAGAACCCCGTGGTGGGGTATCACGCGCGCAGCGAAGGCGTGGTGCTGCTGTTCTGGAACGGGCAGGAGTTCGACGAGCCTGGCTTGCAGGCGATTGGCAAATTCCACGCCGCGCAGATTCAATATGCCGACATGGGCGAGATAGGTGCCAAGGCGCTGCGGACCTGGCTGCGCGAGTCTTCCACGAATATCTGGGACTACCGTGCCATACGCAATGGCAAGCGGCGCAAGGCTTGATGCTGACTGTTGAGCAGCTGAACCTACGCGGCGTAGGCACGCTGCCGGGCTACGTCGGCATCGTGTTCACCGGCATTGCGCCCGGTGAGATCCGCGCCGAACTGCTCATCAGAAAGGTGCTGATGGCGCCCAACGGTTACCTGCATGCCGGCACGGTGGTGACGCTCGCGGATACCTCGGCTGGTTACGGGTGCGTCGCCCATCTGCCGGAGTCAGCGTCCGGGTTCACGACCATCGAGCTCAAGAGCAATTTCCTCGGCACCGCGCGCGAGGGCACGATCGAATGCAGGGCCACGGCCGTGCACCTGGGCAAGACCACGCAGGTGTGGGATGCGGTGGTCACGCACCGCGAAACCGGCAAGACCATGGCGCTGTTCCGCTGCACGCAGATGCTGCTGTATCCGAAGAGCTGACACGCATGGATATACGCCTCGACAACCTCAGCAGTCGCGAAGTCATCGGACTGCTCAACGAGCACCTACACAGTATGGCGCAGCACTCTCCGCCCGAGAGCGTCCATGCGCTCGACCTTGATGGCCTTTGCCGGCCTGAAGTCAGTTTCTGGAGCGCATGGGAAGGAGCCGAACTGCTGGGGTGCGGCGCCATCAAGGAGCTCGATACCACCCACGGCGAGATCAAATCGATGCGCACGGCTTCGGCGCACCTGCGCAAGGGCGTGGCAGCGGCACTGCTGCAGCACATCCTGAGCGAAGCCGGAAAGCGGCGTTACCGGCGCTTAAGCCTGGAGACCGGCTCCGCACCGGCTTTTGCGCCGGCGCGCAGCATGTATGAGCGCTTCGGCTTCGTGCCCTGCGAGCCCTTTGCCGACTATGTGCCCGATCCGCACGGCGTCTTCATGACCAGGACACTGTAAGTGTGATCATCTGCACGCGACAGGAGCTCAGACTATTGTTAACCTCCCGCGCCATGAATGCTGAACGCATTACCGTGCTGGGTGCCTGTCTGATGATGGCTGCTGCGCTGCCTGCGCTGGCCGGTCACAAGGCCCCGGCCGATGGCCTGCCGCAGCTGAAATCCAATGCCGTGCTAGTGCTCGATGAGAGCAATTCCTCGGTATTGTTGTCGCGCCAAGCCACCGTGCCCACGCCCATCGCCTCGATCACCAAGTTGATGACGGCGATGGTGGTGCTCGAGAGCGATCAGCCGCTGGACGAGATGCTGGTGGTGAGCGATGAAGATCGCGAGCGCGGTCGCGGCGCCTATTCGCGGCTGGCGGTGGGTACGCAGCTGACGCGCGCCGATCTGCTGCACCTGGCCTTGATGTCTTCCGAGAATCGCGCCGCCCACGCGCTGGGCCGCAACTATCCGGGTGGCGTGACGGCGTTCGTGCAGGAGATGAACCGCAAGGCGGCGAATCTGGGCATGCACAGCGCACACTTCGTTGACCCCAGCGGATTGTCGAGCGGCAACGTGGCGAGCCCCACGGATCTTGCGATTTTGGTGAACGCGGCCGCGCAGCACCCGGTGATCCGTGAATATTCCACCGATGAAGGGCACAGCGTGCGCGTCGGCCGGCGCATGATCGAGTACCGCAATACAGATCACCTGGTGCGCAGCCCCACCTGGAATATCATCGTGCAGAAGACGGGCTACATCACGGAAGCCGGGCGTTGCCTGGTGCTTAAGGCCGTGATCAAGGGCCGTTCCGTGGTGATGGTGCTGCTTGATTCCTTCGGCAAGTACACCCGCACTGCGGACGCACAGCGTATCCGCAAGTGGCTGGAAGCCCGACTCAGCGATGTCGCCACGGGCAACCCGGCCTGATTGCCGGGTGCTGCCGCCCGGCAGCGAGCAACCAGCGAGCGACTAGCGGCGATCGTCGGTGCGGTTATCCCGGTCAGCTATCCTGTGCTGCCCGTTGATGAAATACGCCAACAGGTTGGCCACGCCTACCGCGACCGGCACCAGGCCCCATAGCGCGAAACGATCGACTGTTGCTCGCAAGGCGATGGTGACGGCTATACCGACGCACAGCATCACCAGGCCGCGGCGCAGCCTGTCGCCCGGCTGGCAGCGTCCGCGCGAGTCCTGGAAAAACTCCGTCGGCAGCGGCGGAATCTCCATGCCCTTGTCGATCGCGGCCATGCGTTCCTTGTGGTGCAGCTCGAAGATGTCGCGTTTCTTGCGGTAATCGAGATACACGCTCAGCATGGCGACCCCGATTCCCATGACGATGGCGATCATGGGGATCGCCTTGCCCATGATGGATTCGATATTGTACAAGGCAGTTACTCCGTGTTTTTTACCCAACGTTGTTGATACCCGGTCTCGCGGTCGCCGGTTTCAACTCTGAAACCGGTTGGCTCTGGCCCGGGTACAAGAGGCGGTAGGGAGAGCTTCGTGCCGCAGATCGCCGCCGCCAGTGACGGGCAACGTGACCAGGATATCCTCGAGCTACTGCAGGCCGGGCAGCAGGCCGATGCCTTTGGATTGATCATGGAGCGTTACGAACAGAAGGTATTCCGACTGTGCTGCTCGATACTACGCCAGTCCGACCAGGCCGAGGATGCCGCCAAGGAGAGCCTGGTACGGGTGTGGAGCGCGTTGCCGAAATACGATGCCCGGGCCTCGCTCTCCACCTGGATCTACACCATCACCCGCAATCGCTGCCTGACTGCTATCGAGCGGCGGCGCGACCTGGCGTCCATGAGCGATGATGCCGTGGCGCTGGAAGTCGATGGCCTGGCCGCGAGTGGCGATGGTGGACCTGACGATAGCGCTCAGCGGCAATTGACGGCACTGGTAGCCGAGTTGCCCGAACGCTATCGCCAGGCCCTGACGCTGTTCTACTATCAGGATCGCTCGGTTGCCGAGGTGGCGCAGATGCTTGGGCAGCCAGAAGGCACAGTGAAAACCAATCTGCATCGCGCCCGCGCCATGCTGCTCGAAAGGCTGAATGCACTGGGATTGGGCGATACGCAAACTTGGCTGGAGGCAGTGGCATGAACGAGCGCACACCGCAATCGCCCGATGGCGCGTCCAGGAATTCGCCGGCACTTGATCAGGCGCTCGACCAGACACTCGATCAGGCGCTCTCGCGTAGCTTGCGGCCGCCGACACTGAGCGCTGCCTTTCGCCGCGGGCTCGAAGCCGCCATCGCCCGCAGTGGCCAGGATGATCATGCGCGCCTGCGGGCGCAGCTCGAGCGCGAACATCGCCAGGCGATCCGCGATCTGCACAGCGGCTACATCCGCGTGAGTCGGGGCACGTTGACCACACTGGTCACTGCCGCTTTTACCTGTGGCATTGCGCTGGTCGCGGTGATGCCGTGGCTGACAGAGCATTTCGGGCACGATGTGCCACGGGTGCTCACCGGTGTGGGCGTGGCCGTGGCGGTAGGCTTTGGCGCATTTACCTGGTGGCCACGCAGCCCGCTCGCGCGGCTGTTTGACTGACGGTCTACCAGGCTCCGGTCGCCCCGGCAGACTCAGGCAGACTCAGGCAGAGGCTTTCGCCAGCCGCGCGCGCAGATCATAGGTATCCGCGGCCACGATCTCGACTTCGACAAATTCACCGGGCCGCGTAGCAGCGCTGGCGGGCAGTCGCACCACACCATCGATTTCCGGTGCATCGCCAGCGCTACGCGCCACCGCTTCGCCATCGCTGACCCGATCGATGAGCACGCGGCAACGCCGGCCGACGCGGCGCTGCAGTCGCGCACCGCTGATCGCCGCGGCGCGCTGCATGAAGCGCTCGTAACGCTGCTCCTTGATTTCTTCAGGGACGGCGCCATCCAGCGCATTCGCGCGCGCGCCATTCACTGGTGAATACTTGAAGCAGCCCACGCGATCGAGCTGGGCTTCATCCAGCCAGGAGAGCAGCAGTTCGAAATCGGCTGCGCTTTCGCCCGGGAAGCCGACAATGAAAGTACTGCGCAGCGTGAGATCCGGGCACTCGCGACGCCAGCCATGGATGCGCGCCAGCGTGTCTTCGGCGTGCGCGGGGCGACGCATGCGCTTGAGCACCTGCGGGCTGGCGTGCTGGAAGGGAATATCGAGGTACGGCAGCACGCGTCCTTCCTGCATCAACGGAATCACCGCATCGACATGTGGATAAGGGTAGACATAGTGCATGCGCACCCATACGCCGAGCTCGCCGAGTGAGCGCGCCAGTTCGATGAAGCGCGTGTCGCGCTGTTCACCGCGCCAGGTGACTGGCGCGTAACGCAGATCGCTGCCGTAGGCGCTGGTGTCCTGCGAGATCACCAGCAGTTCGCGCACGCCGCTCTTCACCAGCGTCTCGGCCTCGCGCATCACTTCATCGAGCGGGCGACTGCTGAGCAGCCCGCGCAACGCGGGGATGATGCAGAAGCTGCACTTGTTGTTGCAGCCCTCGGAAATCTTCAGATACGCGTAGTGGCGCGGCGTGAGCCGTATGCCCTGCGGTGGCAGCAGATCGAGATAGGGATCATGCGGCTGCGGCAGATGCCGGTTGACGACCGCCAGCACTTCTTCGGTGGCGTGCGGGCCGGTGATTGCCAGCACCTTCGGGTGACGCTCGCGGATGCGCTCGGGGTTCACGCCAAGGCAGCCGGTGACCACCACGCGGCCATTCTGGTCGATGGCTTCGCCGATGGCGGCGAGCGACTCGTCGATTGCCGAGTCGATGAACCCGCAGGTGTTGACCACCACCAGGTCGGCCTTCTGGTAGCCAGGCGCGATCTCGTAGCCACGCAGCTTCAGCTCGGTGATGATGCGTTCGGAATCGACCAGTGCCTTGGGGCAGCCCAGGCTCACGAAGCCCACGGCCGGCGCAGCGGCGCGCTGGTTGCTCCGCGCTGGTGCGCGCTTGACCGGCTGGGCGCGGCTGCGTGTTTTCGAGGTTGCGCTCATGGTGGTCCCACAGTGGCCGGGCCGAAAAGCGGCCCGCTTGCTACACTGTACAATCCTCAAGTTTACACGGCTGCCACGGGCAGCGGACTCTCAATGCCCCTGGATAGCGACACTTTCGATCAGGCCTACTACCAGCGCTACTATTTCAACCCGCGCACCGCTGTCACGACCCGCAGCGAGATGCGCGATCGCGCGGCAATGATCGCCGCCACCGTCAAATACGCCGGCTTGCCGGTGCGGCGCATCCTCGATGCCGGGTGCGGTGTGGGGCTGCTGCGTGCACCGTTGCTGCGACGCCTGCCGCGCGCCGAGTATGTCGGCCTCGAGACCAGCAGCTACCTGTGCAAGCGCTACGGCTGGCGCCAGGGCACCTTGCAGACGCTGCGCAGTCGCGAGCATTTTGATCTGGTGATCTGCTACGACGTATTGCAGTACCTGGGAGTGGCCGAGGCGCGCGTTGCCATCGACAATCTGGCGCGCGTCTGTCGCGGCGCACTGTATTTTGGCGCCTTGACCAGCGGTGACTGGCGCAACAACTGCGATCAGTCGCGCACCGATCGCATCCCGGGGTTGCGGCCAGCAAGCTGGTACCGGCGCGAACTCAGTCGCCATTTCCAGGCACTGGGCTGCGGCATGTGGCTGCGGCGCGGCGCGCCGGTCACGCTCTGGGATCTGGATGGGTGCGAGCCATGAACGCCGCGCCACATCGGGATGTCAGCCGGGAATTCCTGGGCGCGCTGCCCTTGCCGCAGGCTTCGTGGCGGACGCGCGCCGGCTGGTGGCTGCTGCTGAACCTGCTGCGCATTCCCGGCGCGGTGCGGCTGTTGCGCTGGCTGCGGAGTCGGGCATGAGCGAGCGCATACCCGTCACGGTGCTCACCGGCTTCCTCGGCTCCGGCAAGACCACGCTGCTCAATCGCATACTCTCCGAACAGCACGGCAAGCGCATTGCAGTGATCGAGAACGAGTTCGGTGAAGTGGCGGTCGATCATGAGCTGGTGATCGGTGCGCAGGAAGAAATATTCGAGACGGCGAATGGCTGCATCTGCTGCACGGTGCGCGGGGATCTGATCCGCGTACTGGGCCAGTTGCGCAAACGTCGCGAACGCTTCGACTACATACTCGTTGAGACCACGGGTCTCGCCGACCCCGGTCCGGTGGCGCAGACCTTTTTTGCCGACGAGGACCTGCGCGAGGATTTCCGGCTCGATGCGATCGTAGCGCTGGTGGATGCCAGGCATATCGCCGAGCAACTCGGCCGCGAAGCCATTGCCGCGGAGCAGGTGGGTTTCGCGGATCTGCTGCTGCTCAACAAGACCGACCTCGTGGACGAGGCCGAGCTCGCGCGGGTCGAGCGTTCGCTGCGGGCCATCAATGCCACGGCGCGCATCGTGCGCACGCACCGCGCCGAGCTGCCGCTGAACCAGGTGCTCGACCTCGGCGCATTCGATCTCACTCGCGCCCTGGCGAATGACGCTGCGTTTCTCGAACCGCAGCGGCCATTTGAATGGGCAGGAGCCTATCAGCTTGCGGCCGGCAGCCATGATCTGCACACCGGCGCCGCGCACGCACACGCACACGCGCACGGACACGAGCATGAACATGAAAATGAGCACGGCGCAGGCGCCGCGCACGCACTGCCAGCCGTAGGTGTCGTGGTATTGCCGGCGCCGCTGGGTGGTGCGAGCGCCGCCGATAGCATCGCGGCCACACTCGAGGCCGCCAGCAAATTGTTTGGTGAAGCCGCTGCGCTGGTGAATTCCGGTGCCGCATTGCTGCCGGGCTGCCATCAGCGCCTGGTGTTGAATGCCCACGCCCATTTCAGCCTGTCGCTGCCCAGCGCGGGCTGTTGGCTCATCTACACCGAACATGCACCGGTCGAGTTCGGCTGGCACCTGGAGGGCGCGTCGCCCGAGACGCAGCGTGAATTCGGCTCGCATCATCACGACAGCGACATCGCGTCGATTGGCATCAGCGATGCGCGTGCGCTCGACCCCAACAAGGTCAACGACTGGTTGTCCTATCTGCTGCAGAGCCGCGGCGCGGACATCCTGCGTATGAAAGGCGTACTCAACTTCAAGGGCGAGGCGCGCCGCTACGTATTCCACGGTGTGCACATGATCTTCGACGGGCAACTCGAGCGGCCCTGGGGTTCGGCGGAGCGCAACAACCGGCTGGTGTTCATCGGCCGCAAGCTCGATCGCGCTGAGTTCGAAGCAGGCTTCGAGTCCTGCGTGGCGTGAACAGGCCGGCACAAGGCGCCGCGGGTGCCAGGCTCGCGCGCCAGGCGCGACTGCAACTGGATGACTATCCGGCCGATGCGGCCTGGTCCGCCGACGGGCGCGCGTTGCTGATCGCCGGCGGGCAGGGGCAATTGTTGCTGGTGGATCTCAGTGCGGATGCGCCGGTGGTGCAGCAGCTGGGTAGTCACGCCGGCGGCGTGCTGGCGGTGGCCTGGCAGGCTGCCGGCAAGTTGTTCGCGAGCGCAGGCCAGGATGGCAAAGTCCTGTTGTGGGATTCGAAGTCGCGCAGCTCGCAGTGCCTGCACGAAGACCCGCAGTGGAGCGAGCAGCTCGCCTTCTCGGCGCATGGCCGCCTGCTGGCGGTAGCGACGGGGAAAGCGCTGCGGGTGTTCGACAACAGCGGTGCGTTGCGCGGGCAGCTGCCGCCGCACACGGGCGTGATCGCGGCGCTGGCCTGGCGCCCCCGCAATCACGAGCTCGCTGCATTGGGCAATGGCGGCGCGCACCTGCACGGACTCGAGCCGCAGTTGCAGAGCCGCGTGTACGAGTGGACCGGCGCGTGCCTCACCGCGAGCTGGAGCCCCGATGGGCGAGTGCTGGCGAGTGGCATGCAGGATGGCGCCGTGCACTTCTGGAATATCACGGCCGACACGCAATCGCAGATGAAGGGCTACGGCACCAAGGTGGCGCTGACCAGCTGGAGCGCGAACAGCCGGTACCTGGCAACTGCCGCCGATCAGCAGGTGGTGATCTGGGATTTCTCCGGTCGCGGCCCCGAAGGCACGGAACCCTTGCAGCTCAGTGCGCACACTGCGCGACTCACGCAACTGGCATTCCAGCCGCAGGGCACCTTGCTGGCGTCGGGCGCGCGTGATCGACGCCTCATGTTGTGGCGGCCCTCGCAGGGCGCCGAGCCGCGCGATGCCGATCTGCTGGGCGATGAAGTGACGCTGCTGCGCTGGTCGAACGACGGCCAGAAACTCGCAGTCGCGGATCGGAGCGGCGGCCTTTGCGTCTACGCGCTTAGCGCGACGAGCTGAGTCCGAGTTCGTCCTGATCGGCGTTGACCGCGATGCTGCGGCCGCTGATGCGCGCATAGTGACCGAGCTGCACGCGCAAGGCCTGTGACCAGGTGTAGCGCTGCAATACCCGCGCCCGTGCCGCCGCACCCACGGCCTCGATGTCGCGCTCGTACAGTGCGTTGATCGCCGCCGCCATGTCGGCCGGATCATTGGGCGCTGCCAGCATGCCGACGCCTTCATCCACATGCTCGGGGATGGCGCCGGCGCGGGTCGCGACCACCGGCCGGCCGCAAGCCATGGCCTCGAGCACAATGAGACCGAAGGTCTCGCGATCGCCGGCGTGCACCAGTGCGTCGCAGGAGGCGATCCAGCGGGCGAGCTCGATTGCATCGCGCCGGTAGGGCAACACGGTGATATTGCGCGCTACCTGCTTCTGTTCGGCGCCGCCCACCAGCAGCAGGTGGTAGCGATCGCCGAGTTTCTGCAGCGCTGCGTGCAGCACGGGAATGTTTTTCTCGCCCGAGAATCGGCCGGCATAGACCAGCAGGCGACAATCCGCGCGCAGGCGCAACTCGCGGCGCAGATCGAGCGTGCGGCGAATGGGCGAAAACACTTCGGCATCGACACCGAGCGGCTGCAGCGCGGTGTGGCGAATGCCGAGGTCCCCGAGACAGTCGCTCATCTCGCGGCTCGGTGTCAGCACCAGGTCGCAGCGTTCATAGGCCAGTCGCACGTAACGTGCGAAGGCGGTGCCCAGCAGCGAGCCGCAGCGCTGTGCAACCAGGCGCGGCAGATTGGAATGAAAGAACGCCACCAGCGGAATCTGCCGGCGACGCGCCACACTCGACGCGCTCCACACCGGATGAAAGGCATCGCCGACTTCGATCAGGTCGGGATCGAGCGCCGCGAGCATGCGCGCCCAGCGCACAGGCGCCAGCGGCAGGCGATAGTTGAAGGTGCCGGGCACTTTCCAGCCAGCGATCGTGCTAAGCCCGCCGGGCTGCAATTCATCGATGGCACCGGGCACCAGCAGCGTGTGCCTGTGAGGCGTGTGGCGACGCAGCCAGTCATGCTTCGCCGTCAGGTAGCGGCGCACGCCACCACTGGTCGGTGAAAAGAAAACTGTGGTGTCGACCAGATGCATGGTGCCCTCTCGGGGGCATTGCACCTGCACGGTAGCGGGGTGTCAAGCGCGGGCGGCAATCCCGCATTGTTCAGCCGCTATTCAGGCGTGCCCTGATACGGCAGGCGAATCCGGATGCGGGTAAATTGTGCGCGCTTGGTCGCCACCTGGATGCGGCCACCCATGCGCTTGACGTGGTCGCGCACGATGCCCATGCCCGAGCCGCGACCGTTCTTGTCAGCGGCCGTGCTGATGCCTGGAAAAAAGATCAGCGATGAAGCCTGACGCGGATCGTGGGTCAGCAGCGAGTCGTTGTCGATCAGGCCGCGCTCGATGCCAGCCTGCAGGATCAGTGAAGCCTGCAGGCCCTGACCATCGTCCTGGAAGACCACTTCGGCCTGACCGGCGCGAATCGAGAACTGCACCAGCAGCGTGCCGCAGGTGTTCTTGCCGGCAGCGCTGCGCTGGGCTGGTGGCTCGATGCCGTGCTCAATCGCGTTGCGCAACAGTTGCGCGAGAATATCGTAGACCGAACTGTAGAGGCTCTCCGGAACTTCAGCGAGACCCATCAGTGCGAGTTCAACGCGCTTGCCCTGTTGGGCAGCGAGCCGTTCACAGAGCTGTTGCAGCGCCTGTTCCAGGCGTGAGGGCGGTGCTGCGGGTGCGGCGCCGGCCGCAGTGAGTGGCGTGATGCCAGTGGTCGTGGCGGCCTGTTTGGCGCGCAGCTGTGCCGCGCGCTTCGGCCTGGCGCGTGGCGTCAGGCTGATGCCGCTGCGCTCACTGATCATCGAAAGCGTGAGAAATCCTTCTTCGATCATCGCCAGTGCCGGCAGCAGGCCATCGCCCATCGCTTGGGTGCCGGCAGTGGCCAGCGCCGCGGCTGTCTGTTCGTAGAGCCGCGCGACCGAAGGGAGCGGCGCCTTGCCGGCGAGCGCACCCAGGCGCGTGCACAGGCGACGCAGCTGCGCCACTTTGCGCAGGTACTCGACCGGCTCGCGCGCGCGCCGCCCCAGCAATGTGCGCAGGCGCGCCGCATCGCGCGCGGCCTCGGCCATGAAGTGCATCAGCTGCGCGGGTGGCACCGCCACCAGGTCGCGCAACAGGTCGCGCTCGGCGCGCAGGCGATCCAGATCGATGTTGAGCGGTTGCGGCTCATCAGCGGCTGCAACCTGCATGCTGTTCTCAGGCTGCATTGACGCTCTCCAGCGTGACGGAGCGCGCAATGTCGATGCCTGCTTCGGGTGCGGCGGCCGGAGCGGCCTCCAGCGACAAGGCATCCAGCGCGGCGAGTGCCTCGGGTGCATCCGCGTAACGCTGCTCGCGCTCGCGCGCCATCAGTTTTCCCAGTACGGCTTCGAAGCGGCCGATCTGTGCGGGCAGCGCCGGGCGCTCGCCGGAAACATGCTGCTGCATCAGGTCCATCGCCGTCAGGCCATGGAAGGGCTTGTGCCCGGTGAGCATTTCATAGAACACGACGCCCAGACTGTAGATGTCGCTGCGTCCGTCCAGCACCTGGCCCCGCACCTGCTCGGGGCTCATGTAGTAGGGCGAGCCGCGCAGCACACCGATCGCGGTGTTGTTGGTGTTGGCATCGAGCTGCTTGGCCAGGCCGAAATCGATCAGTACCACCGAGCCGTCGCTGCGCAGCATTACATTCGGTGGCTTTAGGTCGCGATGCACGATGCCGGCCGCGTGCGTTACACACAGCGCGGCGGCGATGCGGCGCGCATAGCGCAGTGCCTGCCCGGCATCGATCGGATGCAGCAGGCGCTGCTTCAGATCACCGCAGGGAAAATATTCCATGGCCAGGAATTCCCGGCCGTTGTGCACGCCGTAGTCGTAGATGTCGACGATGTCCGGGCTGCGCATGGCAGCAATCGCCGCGTACTCGCGGGCGAATTGCGAAGCCTCGCTGGCCTCGCTGCGCTCGGGCGCACTAACCTTGAGCGCAATCGGGCGTTCGAGTGCGCTGCTGCGCGCCAGCCAGACACTGGCCCGGGCCGAGGTGCCCAGCTCGCGCAACAGCGTGTAGCCGGGAATGTCGGGTGCCGCCGCCGGCCTGATTGCCGCGCTGTTCGCACCGCTGGCCGGCCGGGTGCGGGCTGCGCGCAGTCGTTGCCGCTGGCAGGCATGCAACAGGCGACGCAGTGTGCCGCCCAGGCGCTGGGCGTCGACGAGCTTGCGGGGCAGGAAGGCCGCAACGCCCAGGCGCGTGGCGCGGGCAGCGGTGAGTTCATTGCCGCCGTTGGCAACAACAATTGTGGTCGACAGTCTGGCGATGCGGCGCAGCTGCTTGAGCAACCTCAGACCGGAGCAGGGCGTGGACAGTTCGCTGTCGAAGTCGGCGCACAGCAGCGCGACGTCATAGCGCGGCCCTTCGGCGCTGCGCTGCTGCTCCATATATTGATCGGGCTCAATGCTGGGCGGATCAGCGCTGGACCACAGTGCCTGCAGGTGATGGCGCAGCCATTGGCGCTGCTGCGGGTCCTGCCCGACAATCACCATGCGCGGCCTCACCGGCAGCTTCCGGACGCTGTCAGGCGGGTCGGTTTCGGGTAATCGACAGTCACTCGCGTTTGCCGCCGGCGGATTCGGACAATCGCCCGGACTTTACGATTTCTGGCTGGTCCACAGGTCCGCGGGGCCGTCAATCTGTGACCTGGATGGCCTGCCGGCGCCACGGACTGTGACGCAGCTCACCTGCTTGTATAATGGCCCGGCGCCGCTTTATCGACCTATATAGAGAGTGACATGCTCAGCTTCGACCCTTACTTACCTGTCGTCGATGCCGATCCGTTTCCGCTCTATCGCATTTTGCGCGACGAGTATCCGTGCTACTGGAGCGCCGAGGCGAAGATGTGGGTGCTCTCGCGGCACGCCGATATCCTGGCGGCACTGTCGAGCTGGCAGAGCTATTCCTCGGCGCGCGGCAACCTGATGGATGAATTGCCGAACCGCGCTGGCTCGACACTCGGCACCACCGATCCGCCGCGCCACGATCGCCTGCGCGCGCTGATCCAGCATGCCTTCACCAAGCGCAACCTGGAGAACATGGCCGAGCCGGTGCGCGCAATGGTGCGTGAGTCGCTGGCCGAGTTGCGCGGGCAGCGCAGTTTCGATTTCGTCGGCGATTTTTCCGCGCGTGTCACGGCCAAGATCCTGTTCCGCATGCTGGGCTTGCCCGCGGGCGATGATCGCGAAGTGCGCGAGCGCGCCGTAATGATGGTGCAATCCGATTCGGTCTCGCGACAGAAGGGGCCGGAGCACCTCGCCGCTTACAACTGGATGCAGGACTACGCCGCTGGTGTAATAGCGGAGCGCCGCCGCAATCCCGCCGATGACCTGATCTCGCAGTTCTGCGTGTCGGAGATTGACGGTGAGCGGCTGGCCGAGCGCGAAGTGCTGCTGACCACGACCACGCTGATCATGGCCGGCATCGAGTCACTCGGCGGCTTCACCGTGATGTTCGCGCTCAACATGGCGGATTTCGCCGAGGCGCGCGCCGAGTTGGTCGCGAACCCGGGGCTGCTCCCCGATGCGATCGAGGAATCACTGCGCTACAACACTTCGGCGCAGCGCTTTCGCCGCAGCCTGATGCGCGACATGACGCTGCACGGGCAGACCATGCGAGCGGGCGACTTCGTCTGCATGGCCTACGGATCGGGCAATCGCGATGAGCGCCAGTTTCCGGATGCTGACCGCTACGACATCCGCCGCAAGCCGCGCGGGCATCTGGGTTTTGGCGGCGGTGTGCATGCCTGCCTGGGCGCGATGGTGGCGCGCATGTCGGTGCGCATCATCTTTGAGGAATTCCTGCAGGCCTATCCGCGCTTCGAGCGCGTGCATCAACAGTTGCCGTGGATGCCTTCGAGCACCTTTCGCAGCCCGATGAAGCTCGAGCTGGCGATCCACTGAGATTCAGGCGCAGCGCGGGTGTCAGAAGCTTTCGTGATCGTGGGGGCAGGCCAGGCGGGTGTGCAGATCGCCGAGACACTGCGTCACGAGAAATACACCGGGCCGATCGTCATGTTCGGGGCCGAGGCGCAGCCGCCCTACAACCGGCCACCTCTGTCGAAGAAATTCCTGCTGGATCGGCCTGATCCGGCCACGCTCGCGATCCGCGGCACCGAATGGTTGCAGCGCAAGCAGATCGATCTGCGCCAGCAAGCCCAGGTGGTAGCTGTGGATCGCGAACGGCGCGAGGCAGTGCTCGCCGATCACCAGCGCGTGCCCTACGCCGGGCTCGCACTCACCACGGGTGCGCGATTGCGCGTGCTGCCGCTCGAGGGCGCGCAGCTGCGCGGTGTACTGGGCCTGCGCTCGCTCGACGATGCCTTGCAGATCGGCGCGGCACTCGATCATTGCGTGGCGAGCGGCATGCCGCTGGTCGTGATCGGCGGCGGCTTCATCGGTCTGGAGCTGGCGGCCACCGCCAGCAAGAGGGGCATTGCGGTCACAGTGCTGGAAGGCCTGAGCCGGCTGATGTCGCGGGTGGTGGCACCGATCGTCTCCGAGGCCGCCGCGAACCTGCATCGCGCGCACGGGGTGCGGCTGCTGTTCGATGTGAAGATCACCGCGATCCTGGGTCACGAAGGCGCAGTGCGCGCGGTGCAGACCGCCGATGGCCAGGAGTTTGCGGCCGGCTGCGTGATTGTGGGCGTGGGTGTCAATCCTGATGATGCGCTGGCGCGGGCGGCGGGGCTCGATTGCGAACGCGGCATCATCGTCGATGGGTGTTCGCGCACCAGCGATCCGCTGATCGTCGCAGCCGGTGATTGCTGCGCGCGGCGCTGCGCCGATGGGAGCCTCTTGCGGCTCGAGTCGGTGCAGAACGCAGTCGAGCAGGGCAAGGCTGCTGCGGCATCCATGCTGGGGATGAGCAAGCCGTTCACCGCCGCGCCTTGGTTCTGGTCCGATCAGTACGACCTGAAGCTGCAGATGGTAGGGCTCAGTGCGGGTTACGATGAAGTCGTGACGCGTGGTGATCTTGAGAAGTCCGCCTTCTCGGCTTACTACTTTCGTGGCGGGCGGCTGATCGCGGTCGATTCGCTCAGTCGCTTTGGCGATCACATGAGCGCGCGCAAGTTGCTTGATCGCGGCGTTTCGCCGACCACCGCGCAGGTGGCCGACGAATCCTTCGAATTGGCCAGCCTGCTGCACGCGCCAACCTGAGGTTATTGGTGGCCGAGCAGGAACTCGGTGCCGCGATAGTCGAGCACCACGCCGTCGGCGGTGATCTCGACCACGCGCACGCCCTCGGGCGTGACATCGCCTTCGCGCAGCTTGTGCATGTTGATGAAGGCGTAGCGGTCGGTGGGTTTGGCGGCAAACACATGCAGATCGAGCCGTAGCTCAGGCAGCTTGCCGCTGAGTTCGACGTAGCTGTGCAGCCCTGCGCTGCGCCCGGAGCGTGCAGTGCCCGCCGTGTCGTTCACGGCCGGTGTATGATCGGCGGGATTGTCGGCCTCGGGTGCGGGCGGCGCGAGCTCGCGCTCCTGGTAATCGTTCTGCGCGGGCACAGCGTTGGCCTGTTGAGCCATCCACGCCGGCGAATTGGCCGCTGCCGGGCCCGGTATTGCCGGAGTGCCGAGCAGCGCGCCTGGTACGTTGCCGGTACCCGTAGCCGTGCCGGGCACACCACCGGGTGCAGCACCGGGTGCGGCGGCGGGCACGCCGCCCGGTGTCGCCGCGATCAGTCCGGCCGAATTGCCCGTATCCGCCGGCGTGCGATGCAGGGCGAACCACCCGAGCAGCACGACATTCACCAGCAGCAGCAGGCCCACGACTATCGCCCACAACGGCAGCCGGCGCTGCACCGGCACCACGCGCATCTCGAGCAATGCAGGTCCGGCCTGTCGCTGGCGATCGGCCTCGGATTTCTTCAATGCATCGAGTATGAATGACATCGTTCAGGCTCCCGCGGCCAGAGTGCTCAAGACCGGCGTGCCGGGCGCAGCCACCGCGGCATCGAGGCTGAGCTGCGTTTCCATGCCGGCGATGCCATCGACGGCCAGATGATGTTCGCGCTGGAAATCTTCCACCAACTGCTTGAGCGCATCGTCGAACAGCGTGCCGGGCCGTTGCGCCGGATCGGCGCCGCGCCATTGCAGCAGCTGCCTGTGCAGCTGGCGCACCGCCGGGCCGCGTGTGCCGCTGCGCAGCTCCGTGACCGTGGGCACACCCGGATGCCAGAGCAGCACGTAGTCGCCGAACCAGTAGCGTGACAGTTCGGCGATCGTGGCGCGCACGCTGCGCGCACCGACCTGCAATTGCACGTCTTCATCGCCGATGCCGGTGAGCACGGCCTGCAGCGGCTTGCCATTGCCGTCGCTGAGCATCAGGATCGCCGGGCGGCTCAGGTCGCGCAGCTGCGCCAGCGAGCCGCGCAGCGTGACGCACTCGAGCCTCTGCGCACTGGCCTGCGTGCAGCCATCGGTGGCACCGGGCTGATAGCTGGCGCCCCAGAGTCTCAGCAACTGCGAGAAGGCCGCATCGGTGCCGGTGTCGGCGCCAGCCTGTGTCAATTGCGCCGCGAGCGTCGGGCGAACGGGCGCAGGCGCGACGACGGGTTTGATCTGCGGCAGGGCAGCCTGCGCTGCGGGCGCGCGCTGTTGCCATGGGCCGAGCTTCCAGAGTGTCGCCGCACTCGCGGCGATCATCAGCAACACCAGCGCGCTGATCAGCGGCTTGAGCCACACTGGTGCCAGGGGTCGGTCGAACACTTCACTCGCTGCACGCCGCACCAGCGTAGCGCCGACTTCGTGCTGCTCGGCGGCGTAGGCCGCCAGCAGCGCGCGATCGCAGATCACGTTGATCACGCGCGGCACCCCGCCGCTCAAGCGATAGATCTCACGCAGTGCCGCGGGCCTGAAGATGTCGCTGGTGGCACCGGCAATGCGCAGGCGATGGCGCACGTAGGCGAGCGTGTCTTCACGCCCCAGTGGCTCGAGGTGATAGCGCGCGGTGACGCGCTGCGCGAGCTGGCGCAGGTCATTGCGCTCGAGGAGTGTGCGCAGCTCGGGTTGGCCGATCAGGATGATCTGCAGGAGCTTTTGCGATGTGGTTTCGAGGTTCGTGAGCAGGCGCACCTGTTCGAGCACTTCGGCGCTGAGGTTCTGCGCTTCGTCGACGATCAGCACCACGCGCCGCCCAGCGGCATGCGCGCGCAGCAGGTAACGGTTGAGCTGATCGACCAGCTCCTTGCTGTTGCCGATCGCGGAGTCGGGCAGGCCGATACCCAGTTCCTCGCAGATGGTTTGCAGGAACTCGATCGGCGTGAGCCTGGGGTTGATGATCAGCGCGATCTCGGCATTGCCCGGTGTGCGCGCCAGCAGCGAGCGGATGGTCGTGGTCTTGCCGGTGCCCACTTCGCCGGTGAGCTGGATGAAACCACCGGCCTCGGTGATGCCGTACACCAGGTGCGCCAGCGCTTCGGCGTGGCGCGCACCGAGATATAGGTAGCGCGGATCGGGCGTGATCGCGAAAGGTTTCTCAGCGATGCCGAAGAAGGTGGGGTACATGCGAAGTTAAGCGGCGCTGGCGTATCAGCCGCCACGCTGTCCCAGATCGTCGGGGGCGAACTCATCGACGTTGACGATGTCCATCACCCGCAGGTCATAGTCGCGCAGCATCGCAGCTTCGGCCGCGCTGATGATGCCGAGGCCAAGGCCAGCCTCGATCTGGCCAGGCAGATCGAGCGCGCTGATGCGGCCGGTCTTCACGCCTTCGACGCGCAGCTTCTTCTCGATCAGCTCGGCCTGCCCGGTGAGCTCGAGCACCATCTGCAGCTGGCCGAGCGGATTGTGCGCGTGCACCTCGCGATACACGCCTTGCGTGAGCCGGTCGCGGGTCGCCGTCGGGTTCAGCACCAGGTCGGCCACCTTGCGGCCGAGCCGGTCGCCGGGCGCGAAGTAGGTGCGGCCGCGCGGGAAAATGCAGATGCGCATGAACGCGGCCATCGGCCGATTGGGGAAATTGCGCAGCACGTTGTGCAGTTGCTCCTGCGCCTGGTAGAGCAGCTGGCGGCAGGCCCACTCGACCACCGGCAGGTCTTCGGCGGGGCTCCCCTGGTCCTCGTGTTGCTTGAGCACCATCGAGGCCAGATACATCATTGAGAGCACATCGCCGAGGCGCGCGGAGATGCTCTCCTTCTTCTTCAGGTAACCACCGAGCGTCAGCATCGCCACATCGGTGGCGAAGGCGAAGGAGGCGCTGAAGCGCTCGACATGCTGGAAATAGCGGCGCGTGGCGCCGGCATCCGGCACGCTTTCAAAACGCGCAAACGTCAGCGCCATCACAAAGGAGCGCGCCGCATTCGAGAGCGTGAAGCCGACATGGCCGAACAGCGCGCGATCGAATTGATCGACGCCCTGCTCGCGATCGGGATTGCGCGCCGCGTTCATTTCCTTCAGCACGAAGGGATGACAGCGGATCGCCCCCTGGCCGAAGATGATCAGGCTGCGGGTGAGGATGTTCGCGCCTTCGACCGTGATCGCAATCGGTATCGACTGGTAGCCGCGCGCCAGGTAATTGCGGGGCCCGAGCATGATGCCCTTGCCGCCCTGCACATCCATCGCATCGTTGGCGACCTGGCGGCCCATCTCGGTGACGTGGTGCTTGAGGATGCCGGCTGGCACCGCCGGGCGCGCACCGGCATCGATCGCCGCGGCGGTCACGCTGCGCGCCGCGTCCATGATGTAGGTGTGGCCGACCATGCGCGCGATCACCTGTTCCACGCCTTCGAAGCGACCCACCGGCATGTTGAACTGACGGCGGATGCGCGCATAGGCACCGGTAGCGAAGACCGCAGCCTTCGAACCGCCGGTAGCGTTCGAGGGCAGCGAGATGCAGCGGCCCACCGAGAGCTGCTCGACCAGCATGCGCCAGCCCTGGCCCGCCATCTTCGGTCCGCCGATGATGCTGTCGATGGGCACGAACACATCGTGGCCGCGCACCGGCCCGTTCTGAAACGGGATGTTCAGCGGGAAATGGCGCGGGCCGATTTCCACGCCCGGTGTATCGCGCCCGATCAGCGCGCAGGTGATGCCGAGGTCCGTCGCACCGCCCAGCAGTTTCTCGGGGTCGAACATGCGGAAGGCGAGGCCGATCACCGTGGCCACGGGCGCGAGCGTGATGTAGCGCTTGGAGAAGTTGAGCTTCAGGCCCAGCACTTCGCGGCCCTGCCATTGCCCGCGACACACTACACCCGTGTCGGGGAGCGCCGCCGCATCGGAACCCACGCGCGGCCCGGTGAGCGCGAAGCAGGGAATATCGAGGCCACGCGCGAGGCGCGGCAGATAGTGCTGCTTCTGCTCTTCGGTGCCGTAGTGTTGTAGCAGTTCCGCAGGGCCGAGCGAGTTGGGTACCGCCACCGTGGAGGCGCAGGTCACGCTGCGGCTCGCGAGCTTCACCAGCACGCAGGAATGCGCGTAGGCCGAGAACTGCAGGCCGCCGTACTGCTTGGCGATAATCATCGCAAAGAAGCCCTTGCTCTTCAGGAACTCCCAGACTTCAGGCGGCAGATCGCCACGCCGGTGCGTGATGTCGAAGTCATCGAGCATGCGGCACAGTTCTTCGCAGGGGCCATCGAGAAAGGCCTGCTCTTCAGCCGAGAGACGCGCGGGTGGATTGCTGCGCAGCTTGCTCCAGTCTGGGTTGCCGGTGAACAGCTCTCCATCCCACCACACGGTGCCGGCTTCGAGCGCTTCGCGCTCGGTGTCGGACATGCGCGGCAGCAGCTTGAGATACGCACGCAACGCGGGCCGGCTGATCACGGCCTTGCGCAGTGGCCGCACATTCAGCAGCCACAGGAACACCAGCAGCAACCACAGGATGCCCTGCCAGATGCCGCCGGGATTGCCGAGCTGCATGTAGGCCGCCAGCAGCACCGTGAAGGTAATCGTGTAGGCGAACAACGGCAGCCGGCGGTAGGCGAGATAGAGTACCGCCAGGATGAAAACTACCGTGATGATGGCACCGTACATGTTCAACCCAGCAGGTCTTTGACTCCGTCGCGTTCCTCGCGCAGTTCCTGTTCCGTGGCGACGAGCCGCGCGCGGCTGAAATCGCTGACCGCCAGGTTCTGCACGATCTGGTATTGCCCGCCGCGGCAGGTCACGGGATAGGAATAGATGATGCCCGGCGCAATGCCGTAGCTGCCATCACTCGGAATGCCCATGCTGACCCAGTCGCCTTCGGCCGAACCCAGGAACCAGGTACGCATGTGATCGATCGCGGCCGACGCTGCCGAAGCGGCCGAGGATGAACCGCGCGCCTTGATCACTGCGGCGCCGCGCTGTTGCACGGTGGGAATGAACGTCTGTTCGATCCAGCCCTGGTCGACCAGCTTGCTGGCAGGTTGCCCTTTGACCATGCAGTGACTGAGATCCGGATACTGCGTCGAGGAATGGTTGCCCCAGATCGTCATGTGGCGGATGTCGGTGACATGCGTGCCGGTCTTCTCCGCGAGCTGCGCGAGCGCGCGGTTGTGATCGAGGCGCGTCATCGCGGTGAAATGCGCGGCCGGGAGCGAAGGCGCATTGGCCCGCGCGATCAGCGCGTTGGTGTTGGCAGGGTTGCCGACCACCAGCACGCGCACGCCGCGATCAGCCACCGCGTTGAGCGCCTTGCCCTGCGCGGAGAAGATGGCAGCGTTGGCGAGCAGCAGGTCTTTCCGTTCCATGCCCGGGCCGCGCGGGCGCGCGCCCACCAGCAGCGCGGCGTGGCAATCCTTGAAGGCCACCTGCGCATCGTCGGTGGCCACCACACGATTCAGCGTCGGAAAGGCGCAATCGTTCAGCTCCATCACCACGCCCTGCAAGCCCGGCAGCGCCGCGGTGATCTCCAGCAGGTGCAGGTTGACGGGCTGATCCGGCCCCAGCATCTGGCCCGAAGCGACGCGGAAGGCGAGGGCGTAGCCAATCTGGCCGGCGGCGCCAGTGATAGCGACATTCATGGGCTGCTTCATTTAGGCTCCGGGTGGCTTCGGGATACTAGAGGACCCTGATTTTAGTGGCATTATAGAGTGTGTCCATCGCATCGATTGAAACTGTCGTGCAGGGGTATTTCCATGGCCGAAGCTGTCACTGCCGCGCATGCGCCGATCGGCGTCGACGTCGAGGCTGGCAAGACCTACTTCTGGTGCGCCTGCGGCAAATCCGCCAGCCAGCCCTTCTGCGATGGCTCGCACAAGGGCGGGCCGTTCAGTCCGGTGGCCTACACGCCGACCCGCACCGGGCAGGTGTGGCTGTGCGCCTGCAAGCGCAGCCACAAGGCGCCGCTGTGCGACGGCACGCACAAGACGCTGGCTTGAGCGCGGACTGAGATGTATTGCGCGGCGCAGCGGGAGAGCGATGGCGTCGTACTCGCGCTGAGCGGCGAGTGGCGCGTTGCCGCGCTCGAGGCCATCAGCGCCGAGCTCAAGGCCGTGCCGCTGGCCGGGGCGCAACGCCTCCAGGTGCAGGCGGCCGGTGCCCAAATCGATATCTCCGCTGCCTGGCTGCTGCGCGACTACCTGGCGCGCGCCGAGGCTGCGGGCCTGCGCACCAGTTTTTCCGGAGCGCCGCCGCCAGCGCTCGGCCTGCTGGATCGCACGCTGGCCGCGCACGCGCCAACGGGCAACGAAATCGCCGAGAGCGGTGAATGGCTGGATGCCGCCGCGGCGGTCGAGGGGCTGGGCCGGCGTACGGTGCGCACCTGGCAGCTGATCGAATCCGCGCTCGAATTCGTGGGCCGCGTCACCGTGGCCGCGCTGCGCGGTGGCTTGCAGCTGCGCCGCTGGCGCCTGACCTCGATCACGCGCCATGTGTATGACACGGGCATCACCGCCATTCCGATCGTGGCGCTGATCGGCTTCCTGATCAGCGTAATCCTGGCTTATATGGGCGCCCAGCAGCTGCGCAAGTTCGGCGCCGACATCTTCGTGGTCGACCTGGTGACGGTGGGTGTACTGCGCGAACTGGGCGTGCTGCTTACGGCCATCATCGTGGCCGGGCGCTCGGGCAGCGCATTTGCCGCTGAGATCGGCGCGATGCGCCTGAACGAGGAAGTGGATGCCCTGCAGGCGATTGGCGTGGATCCGATGGAAGTGCTGGTGCTGCCGCGGGTGATGGGGCTGGTCATCGCGCTGCCGCTGCTCACCGTGATCGCGGATTTCGTCGGCCTGATCGGCGGCGGACTGCTGTGCCATGAGCTGCTCGGCATGCCGCTGGCGCAGTACGTGAATCGTGCCAACGAAGCGATCGCCAGCACCACCTTCTGGGTGGGCGTGATCAAGGCGCCGGTGTTCGCGGTGCTGATCGCACTCGCCGGCACCTGGTGCGGCATGCGCGTGCGCGGCTCCTCGCGCGACCTGGGGCGCCTCACGACGCTCGCGGTGGTGCAGGCGATCTTCTTCGTGATACTCGCCGACGCGCTGTTCGCGGTGCTGTTCATGAAGATGAACATCTGATGGCCGCAGTGGTGGAAGTGCGTGGGCTCGTCAACCGCTTCGGGCGCCAGAGCGTGCACCAGAACGTCAACCTGCAGGTGCAGGAAGGCGAGGTGTTCGGCATCGTCGGCGGCTCGGGCTCCGGCAAGTCGGTGCTGCTGCGCAGTATCCTGGGGCTGCAGAAGCCACGCGCCGGCACCGTGCTGCTGGCCGGCCGCGAGCTGGGCACGCTGACGCCAGCCGAGCTGCGACATGTGAAGGCGGAATACGGTGTCACCTTCCAGCATGGCGCGCTGTTCAGCTCGCTCACCGTGCTGCAGAACGTGCAGCTGCCGATGATCGAATACCTGCACTTCGATGCCCGCTGGCTCGATGAGCTGGCGATGCTCAAATTGCGCCTGGTCGGCCTCGAGCCGGAGGCGGCGCACAAATATCCGGCGCAACTCTCCGGCGGCATGATCAAGCGCGTGGCGCTGGCGCGTGCGCTGGCGCTCGACCCGCGGCTGCTGTTCCTCGATGAGCCCACCTCGGGCCTCGATCCGATCAGCGCCGCGGCCTTCGACGAGCTGCTGCTGTACTTGCAGGGCGAGCTGAACCTGACCGTGGTGATGATCACGCACGACCTGGATACCATCTTCCGCACCTGCACGCGGGTCGGAGTGCTGGTGGAAGGGCGCATGATCTGCGATACGCTCGAAGGCATCGTGCAAAATACCCAGCCGTGGATTCATGCATACTTCCAGGGCGAGCGGGCGCGGCAGCGGGGAACACAACATGGAACGTGAAGCCAATTACGTCGCGGTCGGCGCCTTCATGCTGCTGGTGGCGATCATGGCGGCGTTGTTCGTTTACTGGTACAGCGACAGTCGCGAAGCGCGCCACTACACACGCTATGAAGTGTTTTTCGATGGCAGCGTCAGCGGGCTCTCCGAGGGCGGGCAAGTGCGCTACCTGGGTGTGGACATCGGCCGCGTGGTGCGCATCCGCGTCGATCGTCGTGCCGCCGATCGCGTGCAGGTGCTGGTGGATATCGATTCTTCGGCGCCGATCTCCCCGCGCACGCTGGCCGAGCTCTCGCTGCAGGGCGTGACCGGGCTGCTGTACATCGATCTGCAGCAGCAGCGCGTCGGCGCCGCGCCGCGCCAGTTGATGGAGCCCATAGAGGGCGAGCGCTACCCGGTGATCCGCTCGATCCGCTCGAATTTCGATGTGTTCTTGAGCAGCCTGCCGGAAGTGGCCGGGCGCCTGGGCGAACTCTCGACGCGCGCCAACCGCCTGCTCTCCGATGAGAACATCGCTTCCATCACGCGCCTGGCCCAGAGCCTGGATCGCGCTGGCAGCACGCTACCGCAGTTGGCGCGCGATGCCGGGACGTTGATCGCCGATCTGCGCAGCGCAACGAGCGAGGCGCGCACGGTGATCGACAAAGTGCGCGTCGCCTCGGAAACCGCAGCGCCCGACCTGGCGGCGGCGCTGGCACGACTGCGTACCACCGCCGATCACCTGGCCACTGCCAGCAACCAGCTCGATGGCCTGATCGCCGACAATCGCCAGGCGATCGGTGGCTTCATGCACCAGGGCCTGCCGGAGATCGAGGCGCTGGCGCGCGACGGCCGCGCCGCGGCGCGCGAGTTCCAGGAGTTGTCGCGGAGCCTGCGCCAGAACCCCTCGCAGCTGCTGTATGAGCCGCTGGCCGGTGGCGTGGAGGTGCCGCAATGAGTCGCCGCGATTCCTGGCGAACGTTGGCGCTGGTCGTGCCGCTGCTATGTGCCGCGGGCTGCTCGTTCCTGGAGACCAAGCAACCGCTCGCGCAGGTGTACACGCTCGCGCCTGCATTGCCTGCGGCGAGCGCAAGCCAGATGCCGGCGACGGTCACGATCAAGGTGTTGCGCCCGCTGTGCGCCCCCGGCCTCGATAGCGACAACATTGCGCTGACCCGCAGCGGCCAGCGTTTCGATTACTACGCCCACAGCCGCTGGGCGGCGCCGGTGCCCGAGCTGGTGCAGTCCTGGGCCGTCGATGCCTTGCGTTCCGTCGGGCATTTTCGTGCGGTGCAGAGCGATGCGGTGCCGCTGGACGCCGACTATCTGCTGCAGCTGGAGATCCGCCGCTTCCAGGCCGAGTACCAGAGCGACGAGGCGCCCGTGGTGCGCGTGCAGCTGGTGGCCACACTGGGGCGCGGCGCCGATCGCAGCCTGATCAGCAATGTGGTGGTGGCGAGCGACGTGCCCGCGGGCGCCAACCGACTGCAGAGCATCAGCGCGGCCTTCCAGAGCGCTTTGGGCCAGGCGTTGGCGCAGCTCGCGCAGCAGGTTCAGCCGCCCTCGTCGTCCTCGTCAGTGGCAGCACCGTCAGCAGCGGCGGCGACTTCGCCGTAACGGCGTTGTGCGGCCAGGATGGCCGCCGAGTGTTCGCGGGTCCAGTTCATCAGCGCATCGATCTGCGTGGCGAGGCCATGGCCGGCCTCGCTTAGCGCGTAGACCACACCCGGCGGATTGGTGGGGAGCGTGCGCCGGCAGATCAGCCCGTCGCGCTCCAGCTCGCGCAGCCGCAACGTCAGCATGCGCTGCGAGATGTCGCCCTCGGCGGCCAGCGTGCTCACCAGGCGGCGCAGCAGCGCGTGCCGGAAATCACTGGCCCGCAGCAGCAGGATCAGCAGCACGCTCCAGCGATCGCCCAGCCGCGCGAACACCTCGCGGATGGGATCGCTCCGCCGGTGGCCATCGCGCGCCATGTCATGGACCAGCGCGTGCAGCCGCTCGCGCGCCTGGGGCGCATGTGGCGGCTGCTGCTCGTGGCCCAGCAGGGCGTCGAGGGCACGCAGCGTGCCGGCCAGGTCCAGTTTCGGGGGCGCATTGGCCCGGTGGTGAGGTGCGCTCATGGGCGGTTTTGTGGGTCGGCAGCTGCAGGGCACATGTCTGTGCCTGCTTTACGAGCATGGTACAGATGCCTATTGTGACTGCAAGAAGCAGGGGTAAGCATCGATGGCAAAGAACTACGACGTGGTGTGCATGGGTGCGGGCCACAACGGCCTGGTGGCGGCGGCGTACCTGGCCAAGGCCGGCAAGCAGGTGCTGCTGCTCGAGCGCAAGCCCTTCCCGGGCGGCGGCGTGGTCACGCGCGAACTGAATACGCCGGGCTACTGGCACGATGAGCACTCGAGCGTGCACATCATGATCCAGGCGAATCCGATGATCCAGAACGATGAGCTGGGTCTGCTCAGCCGCTTCGGGCTCAAGTACAACTACAACACGCCCTACGCGATGATCTTCGAGGATCAGAGCACGCTGATCGCCTACAAGGACCTCGACAAGACCTGCGAGGGCATCGCGAAGATCTCGGCGCGTGATGCCGAGACCTATCGCGCCTTTGCACAGAAGAGCATGGCAATGGCGCCGCTGATGTTCGCCGGCATGTACGTGCCGCCGCCGCCGCTGGGCGCCTTCTTCGCGATGCTCGATCAGTCGGACGAGGGTCGCGAGATCCTCGATGCCATGCAGCGCAGCTCGCTCGACATGGCCAACCAGCTGTTCGAGAGTGACAAGGTGAAGATGTGGCTGCTGCGGCTGATTTCCGAGAACCTGCAGGCGCCCGATGAACTGGGCACAGGCTTTGGCATGTACCTGATGCCGGGCCTGATGCACGCCTACGGCATCTCGCAACCCGAGGGGGGCAGTGGCCGGCTCGCGACCGCGCTGGTCCGCTGCATCGAGCACTTCGGTGGTGAAGTGCGCTGCAACGCCGAGGTCAGCAAAGTGCTGGTGAAGAATGGCCGCGCCACCGGCCTCGAGCTGAAAGACGGCGAGCAGCTGCTGGCCAGGGACGGCGTGATCGGCGCGATCCATCCGCACCGGCTGCGCGCGTTCATAGAAGGAGTGGAAGAGAAGGTGCTACAGCGCGCCGAGCGTGCCACGCTCGCGCCCTTTAGCATCATGGTGAGCCACTACGACCTCAAGGAGAACATCAAATTCCGCGCCGGCGAGGAAGTGGGCCACGCGATCATGCTGGAGTTCATGGCCGACCGGACCTTGAGCGAAATGCTCGACAGCTTCGATGCGCTGACGCGCGGGCGCATCTCCGAGCGCGTGCTGGGCGCGGGCGGCGACGAGAGCATCAATGACCCGACGCGCGTACCGGCGGGCAAGGGTATGTTCCACGGCATCACGTTCGCCCCCTATAATCTCGAGGATGGCGGGCCTTCCCGCTGGGACGAGATCCGCGAGCAGATGGGCGATCGCAGCATGCGGCACCACCAGAAATTCGTCAGCAACCTGACCTCGGACAACATCGTGGCGCGCAGCATCGTCACGCCGCTCGATCATGCGCGCAACATGCCCAACAGCATGGTGGGTGGCGATGCGCACGGCGTCGCGCCTTATTTCTACCAGATGGGCGGTCACCGCCCGACACCCGATCTGGCGCAATACACGGTGCCCGGGCTCGAGCGCTTTTACCTGGTCGGCCCCTTCATGCATCCGGGCGGCGGCGTGTTCGGCGCGGGGCGTGCCACGGCGATCCGCATGTTCGATGACCTGAAGCTCGACTTCGACAAGGTCGCTGGAGCAAAGATCACTTGAGAGCGCCCCCGATCGCATGACCGCGCTGCCCGCATGATTGCCCTACTCGAAGCAAAGGCCGCGGGCTTGCTCGCGCGCGCGCACCTCGGCAACAACCTGCTGGCCGGCGTCGTGGTGGGCATCGTCGCGCTGCCGCTGGCGATGGCTTTTGCGATCGCTTCGGGCGCGCGGCCCGAGCAGGGTCTGTACACCGCGATCGTCGCTGGCCTGATCACCGCGCTGTTCGGCGGAACACGGTTGCAGATTTCGGGACCCACCGGCGCGTTCGTCGCGGTGCTGGCCGTGATCACGGCGCAGCACGGCGTGGCCGGCCTGCAGGTGGCGACGCTGATGGCGGGTGTGATCCTGCTGGTGTTCGGCCTGGCGCGCTTTGGCGCGGTGATCAAGTACATCCCCGAGCCTGTGATCGTCGGCTTCACGGCGGGCATCGCGGTGATCATCTTCGTCGGCCAGTGGCAGGGCTTCTTCGGGCTGCAGCCGGCGCACAGCGGGCCGCACTTCCTGGAGAAGTTCGTGGCGATCATCCGCAGCATTCCGACGCTGCATTTGGCCACTACCGGCCTCGGGCTGTTCACGCTCGCGATCCTGCTGATCGGGCCGCGCGTGTTGAAGTCGGTGCCGGCGCCGCTGATCGCCATGCTTGCGGCCACGGGGCTGCAGGCCTGCTTTCATTTTCCGGGCGTGGCCACGATCGGCAGTGCCTTCGGTGGCATTCCGCGCGCGCTGCCACCCTTTGCGTTGCCGAGCCTCGATCTCGGCCAGATGCTCACGCTGGTCGGGCCGGCATTCACGATCGCGCTGCTGGGCGCCATCGAATCGCTGCTCTCGGCGGTGGTGGCCGATGGCATGGCCGGCACGCGCCATGACTCGAACCAGGAACTGATCGGCCAGGGCATCGCCAACATCGTCGCGCCGCTGTTCGGCGGTTTCGCCGCGACCGGCGCGATTGCGCGCACGGCCACCAATATCCGCAACGGCGCCACCAGCCCCGTGGCGGGCGTGGTGCACAGCCTGTTCCTGGTGCTGGTGATCGTGCTGCTGGCGCCGCTGGCCGCGACAATTCCGCTGTGCGCGCTTTCGGCGATCCTGTTCGTGGTGGCCTGGAACATGAGCGAGCTGCCGCATTTCCTACGGCTGGCACGTGGCGCGCCGCGACCGGATGTGGCGATCCTGCTGCTGACCTTCGGTCTCACGGTGTTCGTCGATCTGGTGGTGGCGGTGAACGTCGGCGTGATGCTGGCAGCGCTGTTGTTCGTGCGCCGCATGGCCGAGTCGGTCAATGTCGAGGTCGATGAGGGTGCTGCAGCCGGCTCCACCGCGTCAGCAAGCACCGCGGCCACGGCGCCCGAGGAGCGCAGCGATGTACTGGTCTACCTGATCGATGGCCCGTTCTTTTTCGGCGCGGCGGAGAAACTCGAAGGTACGCTGGCGCATATCCAGCGGCGCGCGCGGGTGCTGATCCTGCGCATGGGGCGTGTGCCCTTCGTCGATGCCACCGGCATCTTCGCGCTCGAGGAGATGGTGCACAGCTTTCAGCGCCACGGCGTCACGGTATTGTTGTGCGAGCTGCGCGCCAACGTGCGGCTCAAGCTCGAGCGGGCCGAAGTGATCAGCAGCGGCGTACAGGTGTACGACACGCTGGAGCAGGCCAGGGCGGCGGCCGCGGCGTTGCCGCAGGCGCCGCGACACCGCTAGCGCATTGTCACCAGTTCTTCCGCTGAACTCGGGTGGATCGCCACGGTGTCGTCGAAGTCGCGCTTGCGTGCACCCATGCGCACCGCGACGGCAAAGCCCTGCATCATCTCGTCCGCGCCCGCGCCGATCACATGGATGCCGACCACGCGCTCATCGCTCCCGGTGGTGATCAGTTTCATCGCAGTGCGCGGCTTGCGCGTAGTCATCGAGTGATACATCGGCACGAAACCCGTGCTGTACACCTTTAAATCCGCACCGTATCGTTCGCGTGCCTCGGTCTCGGTCAGGCCCACGGTGCCGATCGGCGGATGCGAGAACACCACGGTGGGAATGTTCTCGTAGTCGAGCAGGCGTTCCTTCATGCCGCCGAACAGGCGGTCGCTGAGCCGCCGGCCCGCGGCGATCGCGACCGGCGTGAGTTGCGCGCGGCCCGTGACATCGCCGATCGCGTAGATGCCGGTGACGTTGGTCTCCTGGTATTTGTCGGTGCGGATGTGGCCGTCGGCATCGCGCAGGATGCGCAGCGCATCGCAACCGAGCTGCGCGCTGTTGGCTCTGCGGCCCACAGCCCAGATCACGGCATCGAAGGGGCCGAGCTTGCGGCCACCGGCCGTGGTAATTTCCAGCGGACCACTGCCCTGGCCCGCGGCCAGGCCCTGGCGCTGGATGGATGCTGGTACGGCATTGATGGCGATCTCCACGCCTTCGTCACGGAGCGTGGTCATCAGGTTCTCGCCCAGCATTGGCTCGAAGCTGCGCAGCAGCCGGTCATGGCGCAACACCATCGTGGTGTGTGAGCCCAGCGCCGAGAAGATGCCCGCGAGCTCGACCGCGATATAGCCGCCACCGATGATGGCGACGCCCGCCGGCGGCGAGTTCAATTCGAAGAAGCCGTCGGAGCTGATGCCGAGTGCGGCACCCGGGATATCCGGAATGGTCGGCTGGCCGCCAGTCGCGATCACGATGTGCGTGGCGGTGTAGTTGCGCCCCTCGACCTGCACGGTCTGCGCGGCTACGAGCTTGCCGCGAGCGCGCAGCAGTTTGACGCCGCGCTTCTCGAGGTTGGCGGCGTAGATGTCATTGAGCCGCGCCACATAGGCATCGCGCTTGCGCTTGATCAGCGACCAGTCGTGGCGCGCCAGCGAGACATCGAAACCGTAGTCGGGCGCATCGTGCAATGCGGCAGCAACCTGCGCGGTATTCCACATAATCTTCTTCGGCACGCAGCCGACATTCACGCAGGTGCCGCCGAGCCGGGCCGATTCCACCAGCAAGGTGCGCGCGCCGTATTCCGCCGCGCGTTGCGCGCAGGCCAGGCCACCGCTCCCTCCGCCGATGACGATCAGATCGTAGTCCATGTCACGGGTTCCCATCTTGTGCCGCCTCTGGCAGTCTACCGTTATGCCAACCAATAATCCGCTGCTGGGCGATTCAGCGCTGCCGCGCTTCGATGCCATTCTCCCTGAACACGTGGAACCGGCGATCCGCGCCACGCTGGCGGAGCAGCGCGTCCGCGTGGCCGGGATCGCCGCACTGCCGGAACCCACTTTTGCCACCGTAGTGCTGCCGCTCGAGCAGATGCGTCATCGCCTGGCGCGCATCTGGTCGCCGGTCGGGCACCTCAACGGTGTGCTCAACTCCGAGGCGCTGCGCGCCGCCTACAACAGCTGCCTGCCGCTGCTGTCGGAATATTCCACTGATCTGGCGCAGAGCGAGCCGCTTTTCAAGGCTTATCTGGCGATCCGCGAGCGCGAATGGGCATCACTTGATAACGAACAGCGCGCCGTGCTGGAGCGCGCGCTGCGCGATTTCCGCCTGGCCGGCGTGGCCCTGGATCCGGCGCGCAAGGCGCGCTTCAAGGAAGTGATGATCGAGCTGGCGAGGCTCCAGGCCAAGTTCGAGGAAAACGTACTTGATGCCACCAACGCCTTCTCGCACCGGGTCACCGAGGCGAGCGAGCTCGCGGGCGTCAACCAGGGCCTGATCGAGCGGGCGGCGCGCCGCGCCAGCGAGCAGGGGCTCAGCGGCTGGATCTTCGGGCTCGACCAGCCCACCTATGTGGCAATCGTCACCGACGCGCACCATGCACCACTGCGGCGCATCTTCTACGAAGCCTGGACCACGCGCGCCTCGGATCGCGGGCCGAGCGCCGGCATGTTCGACAACGGCACGCTGATCGAACAGATCGTGCAGTTGCGCCACGAGGCCGCGCGGCTGCTTGATTTTAATTCCTTCGCCGAGTACGCGCTGGCCGATCGCATGGCGCATACCGTGCCGGAAGTCACGGACTTCCTGCGTCAGCTCGCGGCCGCGGCGCGCTCGCATGCCAGCGCGGAGCTGGCCGAGCTCGAGACCTTTGCCGGCCGCAAGCTCGATGCCTGGGATCTCACCTACTATTCCGAGCGCCTGCAGCACAGCCGCTTCCAGATCTCGCAGGAAGAGCTGCGCGAATTCCTGCCACTGCCGCGAGTGCTCGCGGGCCTGTTCGAAGTGGCCGAGAAACTCTACGGCGTCACGATCAGCGAACGCGACGGTGTGCCGCTGTGGCATCCGGACGTGCGCTACTACGAAGTGCGCTCAGGGAGAGGCGAGCCGCTCGCGAGTTTTTACCTCGATGCCTACGCGCGTTCGCACAAGCGCAGTGGCGCCTGGATGGACGACTGCGTCGGGCGCAAGCAGCTGCAGGGTGCGCTCACGCTGCCGGTCGCGTATCTCGTATGCAATTCGCTGCCGCCGCAGGATGGCCGGCCAGCGCTGCTCACGCACGATGATGTGGTCACGCTGTTCCATGAGTTCGGGCACGGCCTGCATCACATGCTTACGCGCATCGCCTACCCCAGCATCGCCGGCATCAACGGCGTGGCCTGGGATGCGGTCGAGCTGCCCAGCCAGTTCATGGAGAACTACGCCTGGCTGCCGCAAGTGCTCGAGCGCATCAGCGCCGAAGTGCGCAGCGGACAGCCGCTGCCCGCCTCCAAGCAGCAGCAGCTGATCGCGACGCGTAGCTACCAGGCGGGCCTGGCCACTTTGCGCCAGGTGGAGTTCGCGCTCTTCGACATGCGCCTGCACGCCGAGTACGACCCGGCGCGCGGCGCGCGCGCCTATGAGCTGCTGGCCGAAGTGCGCGGCGAAGTGAGCGTGGTGCCGGTGCCGGAATGGAACCGCTTCCCGCATAATTTCACGCACATCTTCGCCGGTGGTTACGCGGCCGGTTACTACAGCTACAAGTGGGCCGAGGTGCTGGCGGCCGATGCCTTCGCGGCCTTCGGTGCGCGCAATGCCTTCGATCGCGCGACCGCCGGGCGCTTCCTGGATAGCATCCTGGCGCGCGGCGGCAGCCGCGATCTGCTCGATGCCTTCGTGGAATTCCGCGGCCGCAAGCCCGATATCGCGCCGCTCCTGCAGATGCATGGCATCGACACCGCCAGGACTGCGGCCTGAGGCATGACCCGCATCGCCACCTGGAACGTGAACTCGCTGCGGGTGCGACTGCCGCAGGTGCTCGAGTGGCTGGCGCTGTACGTGCCCGATGTGCTGGCGCTGCAGGAAACCAAGGTCACGGACGACCTGTTCCCGGCTGCGCAGCTGCAGGCAGTGGGCTATCACAGCGCCTTCAACGGCCAGAAGACCTACAACGGTGTGGCGCTGCTCACACGCGCGGAACCGCAGGCGGTACAGAAGGACATGCCCGGCAACGACGATCCGCAGCGGCGCGTGCTGGCGGCCACCTGCGGTGCATTGCGGGTGATCAACCTCTACGTGCCCAACGGGCAGAGCCCGGAGTCCGATAAATTCCAGTACAAGCTCGGCTGGCTGCGCGCACTGCGCGCCTGGCTGCGCAGCGAGCTTGCCGCGCATCCGAACCTGGTGGTACTGGGCGATTTCAACATCGCACCGGAAGATCGCGACGTGCACGATCCCGCGGCCTGGATCGGCTCGGTGCATGTGAGCCCGCAGGAGCGCGAGGCCTTCCAGGACACGCTCAAGCTGGGCCTGGTCGATGTGTTCCGGCGCTTCGAGCAGCCGCCGCAATCCTTCAGCTGGTGGGATTACCGCACCGGCGCTTTCCGCCGCAATCACGGCCTGCGCATCGATCTGCTGCTGGCCTCCACGGGCCTGGCCGAGCGCTGCCGCAGCTGCACCATCGACCGCGAAGCCAGGCTTGCCGAACGCGCTTCCGATCACGCACCGGTGGTGGGCGAATTTGACATTTGATGGCAGCGGCAAGGCCGCCAAAGCGACCTTGAGAGCGACCACCAGGCAGGCCCCCGCTGCGGCCCGAACTGTGCGGCAGGTCGCTGGTACCGCGCCGGGCGCTGGCCTAGACTGACCCTTCCATGGTTATTGCGGCAGATGATCGGGCTTCGCGGCCGCCTTCCCCGGTGGGCCTGGGCGGCGTTCGCCGCAGCGATTTCGACATCACCAATACGGTACGCGTCAGCTCGCACACGGCGGTGTTGCAGGCCGTCGAGCAGCTGTTCGCGCTCGCCTGGCCGGGCGCCTCGACCGCCGTGGTACGCCGCGCTTTTGCCCAATTCGATGACATGTTCTCGGGCCGTGTGCCCGGCTACGCCGGCGTCGATACGCTGTATCACGATCGTCAGCACACGCTCGATGTGACCCTCACCATGGCGCGCCTGTGCGCCGGCTACGAACAGCAAGTCGAACCTCTGTGGAAACTGGGAGCGGAGAGGGGCTTGGTGGGAGTGGTGTTCGCACTGTTCCACGATGTGGGTTACCTGCGCCGCAGCGCCGACACCGCGCAGCGCAACGGCGCTGAATTCACGCGCACGCACATCAGTCGCGGCATCGAGTTCCTGCAGGAATTCCTGCCGGAATTGCAGCTCGGCCACTGGAACGGGATCGCCTCGCAAGTGCTGCATTTCACGGGCTACGAGAAGCCCTTCACCGACCTGGTGCTCGAGGATGCGCGCGACGTGCGCCTGGGCCACCTGCTCGGCACCGCTGACATGATCACGCAGATGGCCGATCGCTGTTACCTGGAAAAATGCCGCGACCGGCTGTATCCGGAATTCGTGCTGGGCGGCATGGCCCTGCCGCTGAGCAACGCCAGCGCACAGCAGGTGCGCTACGCCTCGGGCCTCGACCTGCTGCGCCAGACACCGCAATTCGTCGAGGAAACCAGGGCCAAGCGGCTCGATGGCGAATTCAACCGCGCCTACCGTTACCTCGAAATCCTGTTCGATGGCAGCAACCCGTACATCGAATCGATCGAGCGCAACATGGTCTATCTCGACCAGGTGCTGCGCAGCGAGAGCTGGCGGATGCTGCGGCGTAACCCGCCGCTTTACGCCGCCGACCCGAACGCACTGGCCGATGTGCGCGGGCTGATGCTGGGCTATTTCAAGCGGGCCTGGCTGCGCGACTAGGGTACGCCGCTACCGTCACCACGTATCGCTCGTACAGCTCCGGCAGCTGTTCCGCCACGATTTCCCCGCCTTGCAGCGGTGCCTGTGCGAGCGCTGAGCGCAACAGATCAGCGCTCATCGCCGCCAGCGCGGGGCCGGCCACCGGGGCAAAGCTCAAGTGCCAGGGCTCGGGCAGTACGCCGCCGCGATCCTGGTCATAGGGCCTGAAAAAACCGTAGTCCGTGGCACGTTCGCCCAGCCAGTCGTTGAGCGCGGCATAGCGTCCGTCGGGGGCAAAATCCACGTCCAGCAGATCGATCGGACCCTGCGCCGGCGCCGTGCGGCGATCGACGAGGTCGCAGTCCGAACCCCAATGGTGGCGGCTGGCGCCGGGGAGCGCTGACCAGACCAGGATGGCCGCGACCCGCTCGGCCGGGCTCAAGGCGGCGCTGTCGAGCACGCTGTTGTCGCGGCCGCGCAGGATGCGCTCGCCCTTGTATTTGGCATTCCAGATCCACAGCTGCTGCTCGAAGCTGCGGAACGAGGAAATCGGCACGATCTCGATGCCATCGGCCAGCGCCGCCCGGCTCATGGTCTGCAGTGCCAAAAGGGCATCGCAATGCAGCGTACAGCGAGGCTGCTCGCACTGCTGTACGTGGCTGCTGGCGCGGCCGGTAAGCTCCAGTTCGCTTAAAACAGCCGAATTGGCGTACGGGGATTGCATCGTGCATCATTCTAAGCGGGCATTGGCTCGTATGGGGTGCGCGTGCAGGGTTCGAGGCTCATCAGCCGGTATCTGGCCGCTTTGGTCCTGTGCCTGGGGATCATTGGCGGCACGACCCTGCTCGCCCTGAAATCATCGCTCCCGACTTCGACCGTGGTGCTGCTAGGCCTCTCGGCGCTGAGCGCCGCGGTGCTCGCGGCCTGGTGGTTCTGGCGCCAGAACCAGCGGCTGCGCGACAGCGTCGAGCAGCTGATCGATGGCGCCGAGTACATCAGCCGCGGCGAGTTTTCCCATCCACTGCCGCCAGCGGCGCGGGATGGGCGCCTCGGCCTGCTGGAGAGCGCCTTCGAGCGCATGCGCCTCGCGCTCAACGACACCACCTACCGGCGCGACTACCTGCACAGCGTGCTCAACAGCATGAGCGACAGCGTGTTCGTGGCGGCGCCCGATGGGACGATCCGTATCGTCAACGATGCCGCGCAACAGCTCACGGGCCTGACAGCGGCAGAGCTCACCGGCATGAATGTCGCGGCGCTGCTGGCGACCGTGCCCGAAAGCGGCGCCGATCCGCTGCAGGCGGCACGCGAGGCCGGTGAAACGGTACTGCGCGCGCGCGCCGGGCAGACGATTCCGGTGTCGTTCGTGGTCTCGACCGTAGCCACCAGCGATGCGCAGTTCGCCGGCGACATCTACGTGGCGCGTGACATCACCGAGCGCAAGCGCGCCGAGCGGCGCATCCGCTATCTGGCGCGTTACGACGCGCTCACCAAGATTCCCAACCGCATGCAGTTCCAGCACCTGCTGCAGCAGGCGATCGCGCGTGCGCGCCGCGTCGGCCAGGGCGTGGCGCTGCTGTACGTCGACATGGACCGCTTCAAGGAAGTGAATGACACCTTTGGCCATGCCTCGGGCGACCGCGTGCTGGAAGTGCTCACCGAGCGGCTCACGCGTGTGCTCAGCAGCGATGCGGTGCTCGGGCGCCTCGCGGGCGACGAGTTCGCGCTGTTCGTCGATGGCGTCAGCGCCGATGCCGAGGAGGCCGGCGAGCAGGTGGCGCAGCTGGCGCGCACGGTACTCGACACGGTCGGCGCGGCTTTCCATGTGAACCAGCAGGAGGTGTTCCTGACGGTGAGCATTGGCGTGGCCTTCTGCCCGCGCGATGCCGACAACGTGATCGACCTGATCCGCAATGCCGATGCGGCGATGTACTACTCCAAGCAGAACGGCGGCAACACCTTTGCGTTCTACTCGCAGGAGATGAATGCGGCGGCGGTCGAGCGGCTGATGCTCAGGAGCAAGCTGCGCCGTGCGGTCGAGCGCGACGAGTTCGTGGTGCGCTACATGCCCAAGGTCGACCTGCGCGACGGGCGCATCATCGGTGCCGAGGCGCTGCTGCGCTGGCGGCTGCCGGGTCATGGCGACATTCCGCCGGCGCAGTTCATCCCGCTGGCCGAAGAGAACAACCTCATCAACGTGATCGGCGAGTGGGTGCTCGAGCGCGTGTGCCTGGACCTGAACCTGCTGCGCCGAGATGTGCGCGATCCGGGCCGCATTGCGCTCAACCTGTCACTCAAGCAGTTGCGCCAGGCGAGCTTCATCCTCAACTGCCGCGCGGTGTTCGAGCGCCACAACGTGCCGCCGCAGAGTCTGGAGCTCGAGATCACCGAGACTACACTGATGGCTGAACCGCGCCGCACGGTGCAGATGCTCAACCAGCTGGCCGACATGGGCCTGCATCTGTCGATCGACGATTTCGGCACCGGCTATTCCTCGCTCTCGGCGCTGCAGCAGTTCCCGATCGGCACCCTGAAGATCGATCAATCCTTCGTGCGCGACCTGGCCGACGATCCGGCCGATGCCACGCTGGTGCGCACCATCATCGACATGGGCCACGGCCTCGGGCTCAAAGTGGTGGCCGAAGGCGTCGAGTTGCAGAAGCACGTGCAGCCGCTGCGCCAGTGGGGTTGCGATCATGCGCAGGGCCGCCTGTTCGGCGAGGCGCTCGGCATCCAGGAATTCCTGATGCTGCTGCAACAGCAGCAGAATGGCGCACCGGCCTTTGCCCAGTTGATCGGCGCCAGCGCCGAGCAAGCACTGCGCGCCTGATTTTCAGATGCGTTATCGCGAAAACCGGGAACAGACGGCCGAACTGTTGCGCATGGTGTTGCCGTTGATGTCACGGCACACGGCGGGCTTTCATCCGGTGAGCTATGCGGTCTGGTACGAATTTGCATCCGGCACCAACCAGGCGTTGAAGATCGCAGTCGACGGGCTGCTCACCGGCGGGCACAAGCTCGACGACGATGAAATCCAGGAACTGTTCGATCGGCACGTGGCGACGCGCGACATCGAATCCTCGATACGCCTGCGAGCGCGCATCCAGAAGGTGGTCGAGGAAGTCACCGAGGCCACGAACCAGGCGAGCGATGAAGTCGGCCGCTACAACGACGGGCTCGAGGTGTACCAGGACCGGTTGCAGCACGAGGACAATCGCGAGGTGATCGCCGAGCTGGTGCACGACCTGATGGGCGATACCACCAAGGTGCTGGGCAGCACCGCCGGCCTGAAGCAGAACCTGGAGCACAGTGCCCAGGAAGCGCAGCGCTTGCGCGGCGAACTCGAGGCGGCGGTCGGTCAGGCGCAGCTTGATCCGCTCACCGGACTATTGAACCGGCGCGGCTTCGAGCAGCAGGTGGCGAGCGTGTATCCGCGCGGGTTGCCCGCGGGCGCGATGCTCGGCATCGAGATCGATCGCTTCAGCGGCATCGTCGACAGTTACGGCAACGTGATGGGGGATCGGGTGCTGGCGACCGTGGCCGGACAGCTGCTGAGCTCGGCGCCCGGCGATGGTGCGCTGCCGGTGCGCGAGCGTTCGAATATGTTCCTGCTCTGGCTGCCGGGTGCCACCGCAGCCAGTGCTGAGGTCATTGTCGAGCGCATCCGGCGCGGCGTCGAGAATTGCCGCATCCGCCGCAATGATGCGGAATCCAGCGTCGAGGCGGTGAGCGTAAGCATCGGCTCCGCGAGCGTGGCCGAGGGTGAAACACTGGCGGCGGCACTGGCGCGTGCCGTTGAGGCTATACACGTCTAGTCGGCGCCTAGTCGGCGCCGCGCATGTCCTTGTAGGCCGCGAGCGCCGCGTTGCGCGAATCCTTCAGATCGACGATTGGCAGCGGATAGTTGCCGCCCAGCTCCACGCCGGCCGCGCGCAGTCGCGCCGCGGGTGCGAGCCAGGGTGCCTGCAGGTCCTCATCGCCCAGCCGCGCGAGTTCCGGCAGCCAGCGGCGCAGGTACAGTCCCTGCGGGTCGAACTTCTCACCCTGCGTCACCGGATTGAAGATTCGGAAGTAGGGCGCGGCATCCGCGCCGCACCCCGCGACCCATTGCCAACCGAGTGTGTTGTTGGCGAGATCGGCATCGACCAGGGTGTCCCAGAACCAGCGCGCGCCGGCCTGCCAGGGCAGGCGCAGGTTCTTCACCAGGAACGAGGCGGCGATCATGCGCACGCGATTGTGCATCCAGCCGCTGTGCCACAGCTCGCGCATGCCGGCATCGACGAGTGGAATGCCGGTGCGGCCGCGCTGCCAGGTGCGCAGCAGCGCGGGTGATTGCTGCCAGGGAAAGCGCGTGAACTCGCCGCGCAACGGTGCCTCGGTGGTGTGCGGAAAATGATGCAGCAGATGCCAGGCGAACTCGCGCCACACCAGCTCATCGAGGAATTTCGCGCGTCCGCTGGCGTCGGCGGGCTGCTTTGATTGCAGCACCGCCTGCCACACCTGGCGCATCGAGAGCTCGCCGTGATGCAGGTGCGGCGAGAGACGCGAGCTGCCGCGGATGCCGGGCTGATCGCGCGCTTGCGCATAGCGGCCCAGCGCGCTGTCGATGAAGGACTGCAGTTGCCGCGCGGCGCCGGCCTCGCCCGGTTGCCAGGCGCTTGCGAGCCCTGCATCCCAAGGGATTTGCGGCAGGTACTGCAGTGCTGCGAGCTCGAGTGAGTCGGGCCAGTGCGAGGGCGCCGGCAATTTCGCGGGCGCCATGCGCGCAGTGGCGAACTGCAGTTGCTCCAGCAGGCGACGCCGGAATGGCGTGTATACCTGATAGGGCGCGTGATCTTGCGTGAGCACCGTGCCAGGTTCGACCAGCAGCGCGCCGCCGCGGCATTCCGCCAGCAGGCCTGCGTTGCGCAGCTCGCTCTCGATCGCGGTATCGCGCGCGCGCAGTGCCGGCTCGTAGCGCCGGTTCCAGTACACCGCATCGGCGCCGCACTCGCGGCACAGGGTCCTGAGCGTCGCCAGCGCCGGGCCACGCCGCAGTATCAGCGCCGAACCCCTGGTCTGCAGTGCGGCGCCCAGGCTTGCGAGCGAGTGGTGCAACCACCAGCGCGAGGCCGCGCCCGGCGCCCATGTGCCCTCATCTTCGCTGCTGTCGATATATACGGGAATCACCGGCCCACCGCGTTCGAGCGCAGCCAGCAGCGCCGGATTGTCGGCGAGCCGCAGGTCGTGGTGCAGCCAGAGGATGGAGGCCGGCGTGTCCAGGAGCTCAGCGCCTCGTGCGCGCTGGCCGCAGCGCATATTGCGGCGGCGCCTGGTTCAGGCGATTGAGGTATTCGCGTCGTTCGGGCGGCGTGCAGCGCGACCAGTCGATCTTGTCGTTCCAGTTGCTGCGCAGTTCGCGGTCGCTGACGGTGATTTCGCCAGCCTGGCGCCTGGGTGCAGCGTCGCTGGCGGTCACAGGCTGCAGGCTGCGCGTTTGCCCCGTGGCCAACAATTCGGCAATCGCGCGCGCCACGGTGGCGCTGCGCGGCAAAGCACTGTGCTCACAACGCAGCTGGTAGTTCGCGCGTCCGTCGAGCCGCGCTGAATCGAAGGCCACTGTGCCATCGCCAGCGGAGCTGACCCGGTAGAGGAAATCCTCGCTGTTGCTGCGCACGCCGGTCACGGTGCGTTGCCCGAGTCCGACGATGGCGCAATGCCGCTCATCGCTCGCCGGCAGCGTGCCGATGAAACTGCGCGCCGCCTGCAGCAACGCCGGGCTCGGACGCGGGCCGGCGAGCGGCCAGCTCGTCGCCTGATGCAGGTCGGGCCCGCCATGGTCGGCAGGGGGCAGCAGCTCATACAGGCTGGGGAAGCTGCCAAACACCTCGTCGGCCAGCATTTCGGCATCATGGTGCCGGTCGAGCGCCGCGAGCCGCCGTACCACGGGATAGGTGCCGCGCAGTGCCTGCAGGGCGCCATACGACCCGAGCTGCGGCACGCCGAGCGAGATCATGCGCTGCACTTTTTCCAGGCCCGGCAGCGCGAGGCTGGAGCGTGCGAGCAGGCCACCCATGCTGTGTGCCACGATCATCACCTGCGCGGCGCTGTCGGCGCGCACGCGCGCGGCGAACTGCGCGGCCAGCACAGTGAGGCTGCGGCGCCAGTCATAGGGATGCACGAGCACGCGGTAACCCGCAGCCTGCAGGCGCAGCTGCAGTGCGAGGTAAGTGTAGGGAATGGCGCCGAGCGTGATGAGGCCGGCGGCGTCGCCGGGTGTCGCTGCGGTATGCAGGCGCATGAGCCTCAATTGCCCGGCGATGATGTCCTGCGGGTCGATCCACAACAGGTTGGCGACTTCGGGCGCGGCGCGCGCCAGTCCGAGTTGCGTGCCCATGATGCCGGGCAGCAGATAGACCGTGGCGGGGTGGCGGGGTCGGGTGCGGGCGGCGCGTTGTGCCAGCAGTGCCAGGGTCTGGTAGTCGGGGCGGCCAAACACGGCCTGCAGCGCGCGGCGCGAGCGGCCGCTGGCCAGCAGGGCGCACAGCTGCGCATCGTCCAGGCGCATGCGGTCGTAAACCGACGGCGGCGATATGACACTGGCTTCCATATGTGAAAGCATACCCGGCCAGGCCCACGGAGTGGTGCATGCAGATCCTGCTGGTTGAAGATGACGTCGAGGCGGCGCGCCATGTGAGCCATGGCCTGCAGGAAGCCGGTTATGTCGTGCAGACCTGCGTGACCGGACCTAAGGGCCTGGCCGCGGCCAGCAGCACGCGCTTCGATCTGCTGATCGTCGATCGCATGCTGCCGCAGCTCGATGGCCTGGCGCTGATCGCCGCGCTCCGGCAGCACTCGGTGACGACGCCGGTGCTGGTGCTGAGTGCGCTCGGCACTGTCGATGATCGCGTCGAGGGTCTGCGCGCCGGCGGCGATGACTACCTCGTTAAACCCTTCGCGCTGGCAGAACTGTTGGCGCGGGTCGAGGCGCTGCTGCGTCGTGCGCTGGGCGATGTGCATCACGTGGGTGTATTGAAACTTGCCGACCTCGAACTCAACGTGATCGCCCGGCGCGTGACACGCGGCGGCCGCGAGATCGCGCTGACCGCGCGCGAATTCCAGCTGCTTGAGTACCTGATGCGTCGCGTCGGCCAGGTGGTGACGCGCACCATGCTGCTCGAGGCCGTGTGGAACCTGCACTTCGACCCGCAGACCAACCTGATCGATGTGCACATCTCGCGCCTGCGCCAGGCCATCGATCGTGGTCACGACGTGCCGCTGCTGCACACCATCCGCGGTGCCGGCTACGTGATCAAGGATCCGGGCAGCGAGAGCACGAGTCGCGCGCCGTGAGCACGCCGCGGCTGCGCTCCTCGACCGCGCGGCTGGCCTTGTTGTACCTGTGCGGCGTGGTGCTGGGCGTGAGCGTGCTGCTGTGGACGGTGTTCCTACTGACTCAGCGGGCGATGGATGGCCAGGTGGACCTGGTGATCCAGACCGAAATCGAATCGTTGAGCGAGGATTTTCGCGGCGGTGGCCTGCAGCGCCTGGTCGAGGTGCTCGACCATCGTGTCGATGACTGGGGGCGCCTGGGCGCGGTGTATCTGCTGCTCGATCCGCAGGGACAGCAGCTGGCCGGCAATCTCTCCTCGTGGCCGCTGAACCTGGCGCCGCAGGGTGAGTGGCGCGAGTTCGAGATCAGCGCCAACGAGCATGGCCGCGAAGTGAGTCATCCGGTGCGCGCGGCACTGGTGGCGCTCGATGGCAACCGGTTGCTGGTGGGCACCGATCTTTCCGAGCGCCGCCGCTTCACGCAGCGGCTGCGCGTCACGACGCTGTGGGCCATGGGACTCACGGCGCTGCTGATGGCGCTGACCGGCTGGTGGTTCAGTCGGCGCGTCGCCGCGCGTGTGCGCGCTGTGGCGCAGGCCTGCGCACGCATCATCTCCGGCGATCTCTCGCGGCGCCTGCCGCTCGATGGCAGCTTCGACGAATTCGATCAGCTCGCCGGCGCCGTCAATGTGATGCTCGATCGCATCGAGCAGCAGACCGCGGCGGTGCGCACCACCTTCAACAGTGCGGCACACGATCTGCGCGCGCCACTGCATCGCATCCGCTCACGCCTGGAGGCGCAGCTGCAGCACAGCGCGCTCGATGCCGAGGGCAGCAAGGCCATGCAGGCGACCATCGGTGATCTGGAGCGCGTGCAGCACACGCTGGCGATGCTGCTGCAGATCGCGCAGGCCGAAGCGGCCGGTGGCGCCGCGATCGAAGCGGTCGATCTCGCGGAGCTGGCGCAGCAGTTGTTCGAGCTGTACGCGCCCGAGGCGCGCGAGCGCGGCGTCGAGCTGCTGCTGCACAGTGGCGGCGCGGCGGTGATCAAGGGCCACCGCCAACTGCTCGCGCAGTTGTGCACCAACTTGCTCGAGAACGCGATCAAGTACGTGCCCGCGGGCGGGCGCGTCGAGTTTTCGGTGCACGGCGATGCCAGCCGAATCACGGTCAGCGTGGGCGACAACGGCCCTGGCATCCCGGAAGCGGCCCGCGGCAGCATGCTGCTGCCGTTCCGGCGTCTTGAACGCGACGCTGCCGTGCCAGGAAGCGGCCTGGGGCTGAGCCTGGTGGCGGCTGTCGTACGATTGCATGGCGGTACGCTCGAGCTGTGCGAAAATGCCCCGGGATTGCTGGTGCGCTGTGCTTTTCCGGCGCGCCAGGCTTAACCATAATGCGGCCGCAGGAATTTCCATGAACGAGCGCATCAACACCATCATTGCCCGCCTGGCGAATCAGCCGGGGCCATTGCTGCTGGTGTTGCATGCGATCCAGGAAGAGCTGGGCTACATTCCCGAGGAAGCCGTGCCGCAGGTGGCCGAGGGGCTGAACCTCTCGCGCGCTGAAGTGCATGGCGTCATGACTTTCTATCATTACTTCCGCCATTCGCCGCCGGGTCGGCATGTGCTGCGCATCTGCCGGGCGGAATCCTGCCAGGCCGTGAACGGCGCGGCGCTCGAGGCGCAGGCGCAGAAGAGTCTCGCCATCAAGTACCACGAGACCAGCGCCGATGGTGCGGTCACGCTCGAGCCGGTGTACTGCCTTGGTGCCTGCGCCTGCTCGCCGGCGCTGATGCTCGATGGCGAGCTGCATGGTCGCGTGACACCACAGCGCCTCGAGCAACTGCTCGCTGCTTGCAAGAAGCGCGCATGAGCACCGTGGTTTATGTGCCGCGCGATGCCGGTGCACTGGCGCTCGGTGCCGAGCGTGTGGCACAGGCGATTGCGGCGCAGGCGCTCAGCAGCGGCGCCGCGGTCACGATCAAGCGCAATGGTTCGCGCGGCCTGTACTGGCTAGAGCCGCTGGTTGAAGTGGTCGCTGCGAAGGGCCGTGTGGCCTATGGTCCGGTGCAGGTTGAAGATGTGCCCGGTTTGTTCGCTGCCAATTTTCTCGCGGGCGGCGCGCATCCCTTGCTGCTCGGGCCGATCGAACAGCATCCCTATGTGGTGCGCCAGCAGCGCGTCACCTTTGCACGGGTCGGCATCACCGAGCCCACCAGCATCAGCGACTACGTCGCGCACGGTGGTTACCAGGGCCTGAAGCGCGCGCTCGGCATGCAGCCGGGCGATATCGTGCAGGCTGTGACTGATTCGGGTCTGCGCGGCCGCGGCGGCGCGGCTTTCCCCACCGGCATCAAGTGGCGCACCGTGCTCGACAGCGTAGCGCCACAGAAATACATCACCTGCAATGCCGATGAAGGCGACTCAGGCACTTTTGCCGATCGCATGCTGATGGAAGGCGATCCCTTGATGCTGATCGAGGGCATGACGATCGCGGGGCTCGCGGTCGGTGCCACGCGGGGCTATATCTACCTGCGCGAGGAATATCCGCACGCGCATGCGGCGCTGAAAGAAGCCATCGCCAACGCCTATCGCGAACGGTATTTGGGCGCCGATGTGCAGGGCAGCGGCAAGTGCTTTGATCTCGAGGTGCGACTCGGCGCGGGTGCCTACATCTGCGGCGAAGAGACCTCGATGCTCGAGAGTCTCGAGGGCCGCCGCGGCGAAGTGCGCGTGCGCCCGCCACTGCCGGCGATCAAGGGCCTGTTCGGCATGCCGACCGTGGTCAACAACGTGATCTCGCTGGCGACCGTGCCCGCGATATTGAAGGACGGCGCCGCGGCCTATCGCGACCTGGGCGTCGGCAAGTCGCGCGGCACCTTGCCGCTGCAACTGGCGGGCAACCTCAAGCAGCCGGGGCTCGTCGAGCTCGCCTTCGGCACGAGCCTGCGCGAGATCCTGTACACCTATGGCGGCGGTTCGGCTTCGGGGCGCCCGCTACGCGCGGTGCAGATCGGCGGGCCGCTGGGCGCCTTCGTGCCCGAGCAGCACTTCGATACGCTGATCGACTACGAAGCGCTGAGTGCGGTGGGTGCGCTGCTGGGCCACGGCGGCATCGTCGCCTTCGACGACAGTGTCGACATGGCCCACATGGCGCGTTACGCGATGGAATTCTGCGCCGCCGAATCCTGCGGCAAATGCACGCCCTGTCGCATCGGTTCGACGCGCGGCGTGGAGCTGATCGACCAGCTGCGCAAGGGCGGCGATCGCGAAGCCCAGCTGCAGCGGCTCGAGAGCCTGTGCGACACGATGGCCGAGGGGTCGCTGTGCGGCCTCGGCTCGATGACGCCGTTTCCGGTGCGCAGCGCCGTCAAGTATTTCCGCGCCGACTTTTTAAAATCACGATCGCCCGGTTGAACAGAGGAACCTGTCATGCACGCCCTTGATCATGTCGATGCCGGTACACCCGCGAGCATAGCCACGCGCACCGTCACGCTGGAGATCGATGGGGTTGCGACCTCGGTGCCTGAGGGGACCTCGATCATGCGCGCGGCCGCGATGGTGGATACGCGCATTCCGAAACTGTGCGCCACTGATAATCTCAAGGCCTTCGGCTCCTGCCGCCTGTGCCTGGTGGAGATCGAGGGTCGCAAGGGGTATCCGGCGTCCTGCACTACGCTGGTGAGCGAGGGCATGAAAGTGCATACGCAGTCGGAGCGACTCACCGAGTTGCGTCGCGGCGTGATGGATCTCTATCTCTCCGATCATCCGGCTGCGCTGATTGCGGCCGATGCGCCCGCGCGCACCGAGATCCGCGAGATGGCGCAGGCGCTGGGCATGACCAAGAGTGGCTACGCCAGCGATGGCGTGCGCCATGCGGGTCTGCCGAAGGACGAGAGCAATCCCTATTTCACTTTCGACCCGAACGCCTGCATCGTCTGCTCGCGCTGCGTGCGGGCCTGCGATGAAGTGCAGGGCACCCTGGCGCTGACCATCGAAGGGCGCGGCTTCGGCTCGCGCGTCGCGGCCAGCCAGGGCGAGAGTTTCCTGGATTCCGAGTGCGTGTCCTGCGGTGCCTGTGTGGAAGCCTGCCCGACCACGGCGCTGCAGGAAAAAACGCTGATCGCGGCAGCGACGCCGAAGCAGGCCACGACCACGACCTGCGCCTATTGCGGCGTGGGCTGTTCGCTGGTGGCCGAGGTCAGCAATGGCGAAGTGACTCGCATGGTGCCCGATCGCGATGGCCATGCGAACCAGGGCCACGCCTGTGTGAAGGGCCGCTTCGCCTACGGCTATGCGACGCACAAGGATCGCATCCGCAAGCCGATGATCCGCGCCAAGATCACCGACCCGTGGCAGGAAGTCTCGTGGGAAACCGCGCTCAATCATGCGGCCAGCGAGTTCAAGCGCATCCAGGCCAGGTATGGGCGCGATTCGGTCGGCGGCATCACCTCTTCACGCTGCACTAACGAAGAAGCCTACCTGGTGCAGAAGCTGGTGCGTGCGGCATTCGGCAACAACAATGTCGATACCTGCGCGCGCGTCTGCCATTCGCCCACCGGTTACGGTTTGAAGCAGACGCTGGGTGAGTCGGCGGGCACGCAGGCTTTCAACTCCGTGATGAAGTCCGACGTGGTCATGCTGGTCGGTGCGAACCCGACCGAAGGCCATCCGGTATTCGCTTCGCAGTTGAAGCGCGCCCTGCGCGCCGGCGCGAAGCTGATCGTCGTCGATCCGCGCGCCATCGCGCTGGTGCGCACGCCGCATATCGAAGCGCAGCATCACCTGCAGCTGCTGCCGGGCACCAACGTCGCGCTGCTGACGGCGCTCGCACATGTGATCGTCACCGAGAAGCTGGCGAAAGAGAATTACGTCGCCGAGCGCTGCGAGAGCGAATCCTGGCAGCGCTGGGTCGCGGCGGTGTCGCGGCCAGAGAATTCGCCCGAGGCGAGTGCAGCGATCACCGGTGTGCCAGCCGCCGAAGTGCGCGCCGCGGCGCGCCTGTATGCCAATGCCGGCAATGGCGCGATCTATTACGGCCTCGGTGTCACCGAGCACAGCCAGGGCACGACCGCGGTGATGTGCATCGCCAACCTCGCGATGGCCACCGGGAACCTGGGCCGCGAGGGCGTGGGCGTCAATCCGCTGCGCGGCCAGAACAATGTGCAGGGCTCCTGCGACGTGGGTTCGTTCCCGCACGAGCTCGCGGGTTACCGGCACATCTCCGACCCCAACACGCGCGCGCTGTTCGATGGCGCCTGGGGCGTGAAGCTGCTGGATGAACCGGGCCTGCGCATCCCGAACATGTTTGAGGCGGCGCTCGATGGCAGCTTCAAGGGCATCTACATCCAGGGCGAGGACATGGCGCAGTCCGACCCGAACACGCAGCATGTGGCTGCGGCCTTTTCGGCGATGGAATGCGTGGTGGTGCAGGACCTGTTCCTGAACGAGACCGCGCTCTATGCCCACGTGCTGCTGCCGGGCTCCTCGTTCCTCGAGAAGGATGGCACCTTCACCAACGCCGAGCGGCGCATCTCGCGCGTGCGCAAGGTGATGGAGCCGCTGGCCGGCCTCGCCGACTGGGAAGTCACGGTGGCCTTGTCGAACAAGCTCGGCTATCCGATGACTTACCAGCATCCGTCCGAGGTGATGGACGAGATCGCGCGGCTCACGCCGACCTTCCACGGGGTGACGTACGAGAAGATCGATCGGCTCGGCAGCGTGCAGTGGCCCTGCAACGAGGCGGCGCCCGAGGGCACGCCGACTATGCACATCGATCGCTTCGTGCGCGGCAAGGGTCGCTTCTTCGTCACGGACTACGTCGCCACCAGCGAACGGGTATCGGCACGCTTCCCGCTGCTGCTCACCACGGGTCGCATCCTCAGCCAGTACAACGTGGGCGCGCAGACGCGCCGCACGCACAATGTGGTCTGGCACGATGAAGACGTGCTGGAGATCAACCCGCACGATGCCGAGACGCGCGGCATTGTCGATGGCGACTGGGTCGGCATCACGAGTCGTGCCGGTGAAACGGTGCTGCGTGCCGACGTGACCGAGCGCGTGCCGCCGAGCGTGGTGTATACGACTTTCCATTTCCCGGAATCCGGCGCGAATGTCGTTACCACCGAGCTTTCCGACTGGGCGACCAATTGCCCCGAGTACAAGGTGACCGCGGTGCAGGTGGTGAAGGTCGCGAAGCCTTCGGCCTGGCAGCAGCGCCATCGCGAACTGGTGGCGCGGCAGAAGATCAAGGGCCATGTGGTGTCGTAGCGCTCGCCGCGTGACCCGCAAGCCATGAACAGCGCCGCCGCTGCGGCCTCAGGCGCGGACGCGCGCGCAGCTACGCGTGCGGCCTCGCGTGTAGTCCGTCGCACGCAATACCGGCATGGTGCGCCCACGATGGGCGAACGCGTGATCGCTGAAGAGACGGCAATCGCCTTTACCTACAATCGCGTCACCCATGCGGTGATGATGGCGACGCCGGCCGATCTCGAGGATTTCGCGGTCGGCTTCAGCCTGGCCGAGGGCATCATCCACGCGCCCGCGGATATCGCGGCGCTGCAGATCGTGGCGGTGGATCTCGGCGTTGAGCTGCGCATGGATATCAGCGCCACGCTCGCCTCGCAGCTGGAGGCGCGCCGGCGCCACATCGCCGGCGTCAGCGGTTGCGGCATGTGCGGCCTGGAAAGCCTGGAACAGGCGATGCGCAGGCCACCGACCGTGACATCGCGGCTGACGGTGACGCCCGCGATGATCGCCGCGGCGATCGCGCAATTGCCGGCGCTGCAAGCGATCAACCAACTCACGCGCGCGGTGCACGCGGCGGCGTTCTGGCAGCCAGCCATTGGGCTGGTCGCGTTACGCGAAGATGTCGGTCGCCACAATGCGCTCGACAAACTGGCGGGTGCACTGACCAGAACCGGCATCGCAGCGGTCGAGGGCGTGGTGCTGCTCACCAGCCGCGTGTCGATCGAGCTGGTGCAGAAGGTGGCACTGATGGGCATGCCGATCATCGTGGCCGTGTCGGCGCCGACGGCACTGGCGGTACGGGTCGCCGAGGCCGCGGGCATCACGCTCATCGGCGTGGCGCGCGAGGATGGATTCGAGATTTTCACGCATGCGCAGCGCATTGCTGCATCGGGAGACTGAGATGGAAGCGGAACGACTGGTCAGCATGGCCAATCAGATCGCCGTGTTCTTCGAACACGAGGAACCCGCCAAGGCGGTGGAGCGCACCGCCGATCACCTGCGCAAGTACTGGGATCCGCGCATGCGCAAGGCGATCATCGCGCACCTCAAGAGCGGCGGCGCTGGTCTGGCGCCGCTGGTGAAAAGCGCGGTGGGTCTGCTGCCGCAGACGTGAGCACCCGCCCGGCCAGCATTTTCCTGGTCGATGACGAACCCGCCATCGCCGAGGCGGTCAGCTTCGCGCTGCAGGCCGAGGGTTTCCGCTGCCGCCATTTCGCCACTGGCGGCGACTGTCTGGCCGCACTGGCCGGCGAGCAACCCGACCTGGTGCTGCTGGACATCGGCCTGCCCGATGGCAATGGCTTCGACTTCTTCAGGCGCATCCGCGAGCAGGGCGATGTGCCGGTGGTATTCCTGACGGCGCGCAAGGAAGAGATCGATCGCGTGGTCGGGCTCGAGATGGGCGCCGACGACTACGTGGTCAAGCCCTTCAGCCTGCGCGAGCTGATGGCGCGGGTGCGCATGGTGATCCGTCGCAGTGCGGCGGCGCCAGCGAGCAATGCGGTGTCCGCGACTGCAGCCACGCCGGGTGGTGGTTCGAGCTCGGCGGGTGCTGCGCCGACTGTGGTTGGTCGATTCCAGCAGGATTCGCTGCGACGTCAGATCCGCTACGCGGGCAGTGCACTCGACCTGACGCTGCACGAATACCGCCTGCTCGAAGTACTGCTGCGCCACGTGGGTCGCGTGTTCACGCGCGCGCAACTGCTCGATCAGGCCTGGGAAGCGCCCGATCATCGCCTCGATCGCACCATCGACAGCCACATCAAGAGCCTGCGCGCGAAACTGCGTGCCATCGACGCGACTGCCGATCCGATCCACACGCACCGCGGCATGGGCTATTCGCTGGAAATCGGCGCTTGAGCATCCGCGCCAAGATCTTCCTGGTATTCGTTGCCGCGGTGGTGGCCGGCTTCGGCCTGCTGGCTTACTGGGTCGCCGGCGACTTGCGCTCGCGCTACAGCGAATCCTTCGAAGAGGTCATGGTCGATGGTGCGCATCTGCTGGCCGCGCAGCTCGCACAGAGCTGGGAGCAGCCGGCCACCGATCGATTTGCGGCGTTGCAGGGCGCGATGCAGACGCTGCGCGAGCAGACTTTCTCGGCGCGCATTTACTCCGTCGACAAGACCAGTGCCGATATCCGCGTCTACGTGACCGATGACCTCGGCGATCTGCTCTACGACTCGCGGCCGGGTTCCACACCGGGCGAAGACTATTCGCGCTGGATCGATGTGGCGCGCACGATCGCGGGCGGCTACGGCGCGCGCACCACGGAAGAACCCGCGGCCGCGACGACCACGGTCTCGGTAGCCTACGTGGGCGCGCCCATCCTCGTGAACGGCAAGCTCGTGGGTGTGGTGAGTCTCGGCAAACCCAAGACCAACATCCAGCGCTTCGTCGACAACGCGCGCCGCAAGCTGATCTATGCGGTGCTGGCCGCCTCCGGTGTCGCCATCATCCTGGCGCTGCTGCTGTACCTGTGGGTCTCGCGCCCGCTGCAGTCGCTGGTCGAATATGCGCATGCGGTAGGTGAGGGCCGCAGCGAACATCTGCCGCTGCTGGGTGACAACGAGATCGGCCGCGTCGGCGAGGCGATCGAGACGATGCGCAAGGCGCTCGAGGACAAGGCCTATGTCGAAACCTACGTGCAGTCGCTAACGCACGAGGTGAAGAGCCCGCTGACCGCAATCCGTGCCAGCGCCGAGCTGCTCGCAGGCGAGGTGCCCGCTGAACGGCGCGTTGCATTCGTGCAGACCATCGAGAGCGAAGTCGATCGTCTGAGCGATATTTCTGATCGGCTGCTGGAGCTCGCGGCACTCGAGCGCAGTGGGCGCTTGCGCCACGCCGAGCCGGTGGCACTGCATGCGCTGGCAGCTCGGGTTGCGGCTGCAACGCGGGCCAGCGCCGCGGCGCGCGGCGTGAGCGTCACCGAGAGCTACAGTGGGAGCGACGCGGTGCGCGGTGACCCGCTGCTACTGCAGCAGGCGATCGACAACCTGCTGCGCAACGCGCTGGATTTCTCAGGTGCAGGGCAGACCGTGGCACTCAGTGCCAGCGCCGACAACCTGGGCGTCACGATCAGCGTGCAGGACGAGGGCCCCGGCATTCCCGAGTACGCGCGCGAGCGAATCTTCGACCGCTTCTATTCACTGCCGCGGCCGGCGAGCGGCCGCAAGTCCACGGGCCTCGGCCTCAACTTCGTGCGCGAAGTGGCCCAGCTGCACGGGGGCAGCATCACGATCGAGAATCCGCCGCGTGGCACGCTGGCGCTGCTGTTCATTCCCTGGCGGCCGCCCTACGCCTGAGGACACGCCGCACCGCTGACCCCGGCGGCCGCGCGATTCCACACGTTCTCCACGTCAATTCCACGCCCGCACCACAGTGCGGCTGGAAACTGGCAGCGTCGAAGCCACCCATGGAGAACCCTCATGATCGCCATCAAGACCCGCCTGCGCCGGCTGTGCACGGTGCTTGCGCTGGTCAGTGTTTTCATCCTGTCCTTCAGCATGAGTCGCGCCGCCGGCGAGCCCGAAACCCCGCAGTCGCCGTACTTCGCAGTCCAGAACGACTCGGGTCTCGACCAGTTCCCGATGAAGGACAGCAAGATCACGGTGCGCCTGAACGGCGTGATCGCGAGCGTCCATGTGCGCCAGCACTATCGCAACGAGGGCAAGGCGCCGATCAACGCCCGCTACATCTTTCCGGGCTCCACTCGCGCTGCCGTCAATGCGATGACGATGACGATCGGCGATCGCCGGCTGGTGGCGCAGATCAAGGAGAAGCAGCAGGCGCGGCAGATCTTCGCGGCCGCGAAAGCCGCGGGCCAGACAGCCTCGCTCCTCAGCCAGCAGCGCCCGAATGTGTTTTCGATGGATGTCGCCAACATCGTCGCGGGTGACGATGTCGTGGTCGACATGGAGTACACCGAATTCCTCAGCGCCAACGAGGGCGTGTACGAATTCATGTACCCGGGCGTGGTCGGTCCGCGCTATGGCGGTGATGCCGATCGCGCGGGACCTGGCCAGGCAGTCGCGTGGATCTCGAACCCGTACCTGCGCAAGGGCAAGGACAGTGCCACCACGCAGGACATCGAAGTGCAGCTGGCTTCGCCGATCGTGATCCATGACCTGCAGTCGCCCACGCACCAGATCATCACGCGCTGGAGCGGCCCCGGCAACGCCGTGGTGCGCCTCAACGAGCCGCGCGAGAGCGCCGGCAATCGCGACTACGTGCTGCGCTACCGATTGCAGGACAACGCCATCGTCTCGGGCATCACGCGCTTCACGGCCGGCAATGAAAACTACTTCATGCTGCAGGCCGAGCCGCCCAAGCGCGTGGCGCGCGCCGACCTGCCGGCGCGCGACTACGTGTTCATCCTCGACATCTCGGGTTCGATGGAGGGCTTTCCGCTCACGACCGCCAAATCGCTGATCGACAAGTTGCTCGCCGGCCTCAACAGCAACGACCGCTTCAACATCCTGTTTTTTTCCGGCGGCTCGCAGACCCTGAGCCCGGCCTCGCTCCCCGTGACGCCGGAGAACCTGGCGCTGGCGCGCGAGATGCTGAGCCACATGTCGGGTGGCGGTGGCACCGAACTGTTGCCGGCGTTGCAACAGGCGCTCGCGATGCCGGTGGCGGAAGGCACCTCGCGCAGTCTCGTGGTGATCACCGATGGCTACATCACCGCCGAGGGCAGCGCCTTCCGGCTGGTGGACGAAAACCTCGGCCACAACAACCTGTTCGCCTTCGGCATCGGCAGCGCCGTGAACCGCTTCCTGATCGAGGGACTGGCGAAGGTGGGTCGCGCCGAAGCCTTCGTGGTCAGCAACGAGAACGACGCGGCGCGCGAAGCCGAGCGCTTCCGCAACTACATCTCGGCGCCGGTTCTGACCGACATCAAGGTGTCGGGCAATGGCGTGGAGCTGTATGACACCGAGCCCGCGGCGCAGCCCGACCTGCTGGCCGAGCGTCCGATCCTGGTGCTGGGCAAATACCGTGGCGCCAGCGGCACTGCCAGCATCGAGCTCTCGGGCATTGCCGGCAGTGGTCCGAAGAGCTGGAAGTTCGCACTCAGCGATGCCGACAAGGATCGCAACCTCCCGCTGTTGTGGGCGCGCAAGCGGCTCGAGCGCCTGTATGTGTTTCCCAATGCGGCCGACACGGCGCGCGAGGAAATCCTAAGCCTCGGCATGAAGTATTCGCTGCTCACCAGCGCGACTTCATTCATCGCGGTTGACGAGAAGATCTCGAACAGTGGTGCGCCGGCGGCTGATGTCAAGCAGCCCCAGCCACTCCCGGCGGGTGTGGAGAACACTGCCGTCGGCGCACCGCTCCAGCCGGCGCCCGAGCCCGAGGCACCGCTGCTGGTCTGGTTTGCTGCCCTGTTGCTGGCGCTGCGCGCATTGTTGCGCAGGTCGAGTGGTGTTTAATCCACTGACACAAGCCCGGCAGTCACTGCTTTGGTGGCTGCCGGCCGCTGGCATCGCTGCAGCGCTGAAGTGGCACTTCAGCGCTGCAGACTCCTGGGCGCTGAATTGGATGCTGCAGCCGCTGTCGCTTGCACTGCACGGGTTCACCGGTTGGAATTTCCTGCGCACCGCGGATGGCGACTGGACAAGCCGCGATGCCGGCATCGCGCTGGTGAAAGCCTGCGCAGGCATCAACTTCATGACCATGTCGTTCATCGCCTGGTGCCTGACGTTGCAGCCGAAGTGGGCCGACGCACCGGTGCTGTCGCCAGTCGCGTTGTGGCCGAAGCGAACGCCGTGGCAGCCGTTGCCGCCCACGCCGGTGTCGGCGTCGGTGCCGGCGCAGCCGCGTCCCGAGCTACTCGAGTGCGCACGGCGGCTGGCAGCGGCGCTGCTGCTCGCCTGGCTCAGCGCACTCGCCGTCAATACGCTGCGCGTGATCGCCGTGGTGCACTGGCAACCGTCATTGCAACAGTGGATGGCACCTGAAACCGCGCATCGGCTGATCGGCATAGTGATCTACCTGAGCGCACTCACGCTGCAGCTGCTGCCGGGCGAGGGGCGGCGCTGGAACAAGGCCGCGCTTCACGGCGCGCTGATCTATGGCGCCGTGATGCTGATCCTGCCCATGTTGAGTGGCAACGCCGTGGCGAGCCCGGCGCAATACGTCGAGCATGCACTCGCGGTGCTGATCGTCATGGTGCCGCTGCTCGCGGCGGCGCTGCTCAGCCGATATGGAACACGTTGAGCTTGTTGCCGTCGAGGTCGCGGAAGTAGCCGGCGTAGAAGCCATCGCCGCGCGGGCCGGGCGCGCCTTCGTCCTTGCCGCCCAGTGCCATGGCCTTGCCATGCAGCGCATCGACCTTGGCCTTGCTGTCGACCACCAGCGACACCATTGAACCGTTGCCTATGGTCGCGGGTTTCTTGTCATAGGGCAGGATTACGCCGAGCCCGGGCAGCTGCGGGTTCACGCTCCAGGCCACCAGCCGCTCGGATTCCATCATGCGCTTGGCGCCCAGTTCGCCCAGCAGTGCATCGTAGAAGCCCGCAGCGCGTTGCAGATTGTTGGTGCCCAGTGTGACGTAGCCGATCATGGTGCGCTCCTTGAGTGGGGATTCCTGAGATCGGCGTGCATGCTGCGCCCGCCACCATCGATCGTCAATTCCTGGTCGCCCGCGTACACTAGCGCCGCCACAGTCAGCCAGAAACCCGGGAGTCGCTGTCGTGAAAATTTACCTGCTCTGTTCCGCGTTGCTGGTGATCCTGTATTTCCTGCTGGCCTTCAATGTGTCGATGGTGCGTGGCAAGACCCGCATTGGCGTGGGCAGCAACACCGACCCCTCCGGCCCGCTCAACAAGGCAATACGCGCGCATGGCAACGCCGCCGAGTACCTGCCGCTGTTCGTGACGATCTTCCTGTATTTCAGCCTGGTGGGCGCCAGTCGCTGGGTGGCCTGGGTGACGGTCGCGGTCACGATATGCCGGTTTTCGCACGCGCTGGGCATGTACCTGTCGGCGGATCTGAACAAGGCGCAGCCGTTCCGCTTCATCGGCGCACTGGGCACCTATGCTGGCGGCATTGCGCTGGGCGTGGCACTGCTGCTGCGGTGCTGTTAGTGGATTCGGCCGCTACGCCCGAGCAAGTCGCGCAGTCAACGATCAAGCCCGGCGTGCCTGCGCCGCGCGGCGTGATCACCTTCATCATGCTGATGATGCTCATCGACGCGATGGGCATCGGCATCTCGGCGCCCGTGGCGCCGCGACTAATCATGGAGTTGACGGGCAATCCCGTGAACGATGCCGCCGGCATGGGCGGATGGCTGATGGCCGCCTACGCCGCGATGCAGTTCCTGTTTGCGCCGATACTGGGAAACCTCAGCGATCATTTCGGTCGCCGCCCGGTGCTGCTGGTCTCGCTGGCCTCGCTCGTGATCGACTACCTGATCATGGGCTTCGCGCCCAGCTTGGGCTGGTTGTTCGTCGGCAGGATCCTCGCCGGATCAGCGGCCGCGACTTATCCGACCGCGAACGCCGTGATTGCCGATGTGATCCCGGCGCAAGAGCGCGCACGTTACTTCGGCATGCTGGGCGCTGGTTGGGGTGTGGGCTTCATACTGGGCCCGGTGGTGGGCGGCCTGCTGGGCGGCTTTGGTTCGCGCGTGCCGTTTTTTGCAGCTGCGGCGCTGGTGGCGGTCAACCTGCTGCTGGGCCTCGCGGTATTCAGGGAAACCCTGGCGCTTGAAAACCGCCGGCCCTTCGCGCTCAAGCGCTCGCACATGCTGGCGGCGCTGCGCGAACTGCGCGCCTATCCGGTGGCGTTGTTGCTGCTGGTCGTGGTGGTCCTGTACCAGATCGCGCACGATGTGCTGCCCGCGACCTGGACCTTCTACATGATCGAGCGTTTCCACTGGAGTCCGCGCGAGATCGGCTTGTCGCTGGCGGTGGTGGGCATCTGCACCGCAATCGTGCAAGGCGGGCTGGTGGGCCCGGTCACCGGGCGCCTGGGCGAGAAGCGCAGCGTCTACGTGGGCCTGTCGATCGGTGCGATCTCGATGCTGGGCTACGCCTTCGCGCCTTCGCCGCCATGGCTGATGCTGGCGATTGCGGTCGGCGCCTTCATCGGGCTGACGATGCCCGCACTGCAGAGCGTGATGACGCGCAATGTTGCCGCCAATGCGCAGGGCGAACTGCAGGGCGCGATCGCCGGCATCGGGAGCCTGGTTGCCATTTTCGCGCCGCTGGCGATGACGCAGCTGTTCCGCAACTTTGCGTCCGCCAGTCCGCCGTTCGGACTGCACCTGCCGGGCGCGGCATTTGTCGCCGGTGCCCTGGTACTGCTCTTGGCAGTGGTATTCTTCAGGCGAGCCATACATCAATCGTGACGGAGGAGATCGCCATGTCGGAAGCGAAAGCACCTACCCACTGGATCCAGGAACACCTGCAGCGCTATCTCGCCACTGATGGTGCCGACGGCTACTGGTGGGATTCCACCATCGGCGGTGGCAAGGGCATGGTACCGACGCTGCTGCTGACCACCGTGGGCAACAAGAGCGGCCGCGTGCTGACGATGCCGTTGATCTTCGGCGAATCTGGCAAGGACTACGTGGTGGTCGCCTCCAAGGCCGGCGCACCAACGCATCCGGCCTGGTACCTGAACCTGCAGGCACAACCCAAGGTGGAAGTGCAGGTGAAGGGCGATAAGTTCGCGGCGCGCGCGCGCACCGCCACGGGCGAAGAACGCAGCAAGCTGTGGGCGAAGATGGTCGACATCTACGGCCCCTATGCGGACTACCAGACCAAGACCGACCGGCAGATTCCGATCGTGGTGCTCGCGCGCGCCTGAGGCGCGCGCGGCGCGCGCATTGATGTAGCGGCGTCAGGCCCTCGCCAGGGCCAGACAAACGACCCCGCCCACGATGCACAGTGCGCCGACGATGCGACTCCAGCTCAGCCTTTCCTTCAGCAGCAGGATTCCGAGGTAGGTGCCGATCAGGGTCGCGAGTTCCCGGGTCGGCGCCACGTGGCTGATGGGCGCCTTGGTCATCGCCCATAACACCAGCACGTACCCCACGGTGCCGAACACCGCCACGATCAGCGCTGCGCCGCCAAACTGGCGTATTTCCTGGCGGATCGTCGACGCACGCGCCAGCGAAGCCGGCGCCAGCACCACGGCGCGAAACAGGTTGCCGGTGTAGTCCACCAGGAGCGGTGAGATCGCGAGGTACTTCACCGCCCAGCCGTCGTTCAGCGTGTAGCCGGCGATGCAAGTGCCCGTGAGCAGACCCCAGCTGATGCCGGCACGCACCGGATGCACGCGTGGGCGCATGAGTTCAGCCACCAGGCCGATGCCGACAACGACCAGCAGCACACCGATGAGCGATACCAGGCCCGGACGCTCACCCAACAGCCAGGCCGCGCCGGCAAAGGACAACAGTGGCCCCGTGCCGCGCGCGATCGGATACACCAGCGAGAGATCAGCGGCGCGATAGCCGGCCTGGAGCGAGAGTGCGTAGGCCAGGTGCAGCATGCAGGTGGCGCCCAGCGCCAGGAACGGGCGCAGGCCCGGCTGCCATTGCGCGTGCGCGAGTATCACCGCGGCGGGGATGCCCCACACCACGACCGCGGCTACGGAGTACAGCCATACGAAGTGCGTGGAGCCGGCAGCGCGCTTGGCCACCAGGTTCCAGCTTGCGTGCAAGCACGCGGCCAGCAATACGGCCAGCAGGGCGGTCAGCGGCATCGGCTAATCCGGAATTCAGCGCGCATCAGGCGTGGAGTCTCGCATGCCCGTGGTGCGTGCGCTGATTGTCGCGCTCAGGGCAGGAAACCCAGCTCACGTTGATGTCGTAGGGCGAGGATGCGCACCTCGTCGCTTGGAACCACGAAGCGATATAAGGCGATATACCCGGTCTGGCCGTAGGAAATGACCAGCTCGCGAATCTCATCGGCGATGCGTCTACCGATGAGCGGGTGCCTCGCGAGGTTGTCGACCGCAGTCTGAATGGCGACGACAGCAGCAAGCGCTGCCGACGGATTTTCCTGCTTCAGGAATTCAAACACGCGCTCGAGGTCTACCAGCGAGCGTCGTGAATAAACTACCGTTGCCACGCTTTCGGTCGCGGTGCCGCTACGCCATTGGCAAGTCGAGTCATCCAGGCGTGCACGTCCTCGGCACGATAGACCTCGCCAGTGCGTTCAATCTCCTCGTCAGCTGCCATTGCGTCCTTGACTAAGCGCCGCATCTGTTCCTCGTAGGCCGCATGCCGTTCAACGGCCTCAACGATCAGACTGTGAGCAGAACGGCCAGATTGCCTGGCCAGCGTCTGCACGCGCGAGCGCAGCTTTGGTGGCAGACGGATTGTGGTAGTGGCGACCATGGGTACCTCAAATTTAGTGTTACAAAAGTAGCACAATGTGGACGCTGGGACAAGTCACGGCACGTGAAGTTACGGCACGTGAAGTTGCGTTTGCAGCTGGTTGCTGGGAGCATCCAGCTGGAATCGGTGTAACCAGAAGAACACAACCGAGCGGGAGTATCCTTTGAAAACACGCCTTCGAGATTCAGATGTGCTGAGGACGCTATTTTTGGCCGGCGCAATGGGCTTGCTGGTAGCCACAGGCGGTGCATTGGCCGGGGAGTCGCCGGCGCCGCTGTATCCACAGTATCCGAGCGAAACCCCGGACAACCTCCAGCCGGTCACCGACAGCTACGACTACACCCCGCACGATGTGATGATCCCGATGCGCGATGGCGTGAAGCTGCATACCGTGATCCTGGTGCCCAGGGGCGCGAAGCATGCGGGCATGCTGCTGACGCGCACGCCCTACGATGCGAAAGACCTGACCTCCCACACGCACAGCGGCCACCTCGGGTCGATGCTCGAGGGCTACGACAACGCCACCGATGTGATCCTCGAGGATGGCTACATCCGCGTGGTGCAGGACGTGCGCGGCAAGTACGGTTCCGAGGGCGACTACATCATGAATCGCCCGCTGCGCGGCCCGCAGAACCCGACGCCGGTCGATGATGCTACCGACACCTACGACACCATCGACTGGCTGGTGAAGAACGTGCCCGAAAGCAACGGCAAGGTGGGGACGCTGGGCATCTCCTACGACGGCTTCGAACCGCTGATGGCGCTGGTGAATCCGCATCCGGCGCTGAAGGTCTCGGTGCCGATGAATCCGATGGTCGATGGTTGGATGGGCGACGACTGGTTCCACAACGGCGCCTTCCGGCAGCAGAACCTGCCCTACATCTACGAGCAGGTGGGCTCTCGCGACAACAGCATCAAATGGTGGTCGAACCATCACGACGACTACGACCAGTACCTGAACGCGGGCTCGGCCGGCGAGCTGGGTCGTCGCTATGGCATGCCGCAGATCGGCTTCTGGAACAAGGTGATCGCGCATCCGGATTACGATGCTTTCTGGAGCGATCAGGCGGTCGACAAGATACTGGGCGCGTTGCCGCTGAAGGTGCCGGTGATGTTGGTGCACAGTCTCTGGGATGCCGAGGACAGTTACGGTGCGATGGCCGTCTATGCGGCGATCAAGCCCAAGGATACGCGCGGCGACATGGTGAAGCTGGTGCTCGGTCCCTGGTATCACGGCCAGGAAATCGAGGATGCGAGTGCGCTGGGGAGCCTGAAGTTCGGCAGCGACACTGGTCGCTACTTTCGCGAGTACGTGTTGCGGCCGTTCCTGGCGCAGTACCTGAAAGATGGCGCGCCGGCGGCAGATGTTGCGCCAGTCACTGCGTTCGAGAGCGGTAGCAACGAGTGGCGGCGCCTCGATCGCTGGCCGCAGAGCTGCGAGCAGGGATGTGCACGCGCGAGTCGCGCGCTCTATCTGCAGGCCGATGCCAAGCTGGGTTTCGCGGCGCCGGCAGCGGGCGCCACCGACAAGGCTGGCACTGCCGGCGCTGCCGGCGTGGCCTACACTGAATACGTCTCGGATCCCGCGCATCCGGTGCCGTTTCGCGCGCGCCCGATCCAGCAGGTCGGCTACGCGGTGGGCCAGACCTGGCAACAATGGCTGACCGACGATCAGCGCGAAGCCTCGGGCCGCACCGATGTGCTCAGCTTCACTTCCGAAGTACTGGAGCAGCCGCTGAAGATCAGCGGTCAACCCGTCGTGCACCTGCAGGCTTCCACCAGCGGCACCGACAGCGACTGGGTGGTCAAGCTCATCGATGTCTATCCCGATGAAGTGCATGCGCAGCCTGAGATGGGTGGCTACCAGCTCGGCGTAGGCATGGAGATATTCCGCGGGCGCTATCGCGAGAGCTTCGTGACGCCGAAGGCGCTGGAGGCCAACAAGCCAGTGGCTTACGAGTTCAAACTGCCGCCTGCGAACCACGTATTCCTGCCGGGTCACCGCATCATGGTGCAGGTGCAGTCGAGCTGGTTCCCGCTGTACGACCGCAATCCACAGAGCTTCGTGCCCAATATTTTCTGGGCCAAGCCCGGCGATTTCCGCAAGGCGACGCAGCGCGTCTATCACTCGGCCAAGCTGCCTTCGTTCATCGCGCTGCCGGTGGTCGGGAGCTGAACCGCGGCGCGCCTCAGGCCTCGCTCACGCGCGGCGGCATCAGCAGGTACATCACCGGCGTCACGAGTCTTGCGAGCAGCGTCGAGGTGATCAGCCCGCCGATGATCACCCAAGCCATGGGCGAGTAGATGCCCACATTCTGCAAAGCCAGCGGCAGCAGGCCACCGATGGCCGTGAGTGAGGTCAGCAGTATCGGCAGGAAGCGCGTTTCGCCGGCGCGCTCAATGGCCTCAGTCAGCGGCACGCCCTGCGCGCGCAGCTGGTTGGTAAGATCGACCAGCAGGATCGAATTCTTGATCTCGATGCCGATCAGGGCCACGAAGCCGATGCTGGCGACGAAGGAGATGTTGTTGCCGGTCAGCAGTAGCATGGCCAGGCCGCCCATCACGCCCAGCGGCACCACCGTGAGCACGATCAGCGTGGCCTTGAAGCTGCCGAACTCGAGCACCAGGATCGCGAAGATGCCGAACAACGCAACGATGATCGCCGTGCCGATGCCGGCGAAGGACTCCGAGCTCGATTCGGCCTCGCCCCCCAGCACGAAGGAATAGCCGCGCGGCCAGTCCATGGCCTTGAGACGTTGCACCACGGCCTGCGTGACGCGACCGATGTTTTCGCCGGGCAGCACGTCGGCATCGATGGTGATCGCGCGCGAGCGGTTGAAGCGCTGGATGATGGTCGGCGCGGGCTCGAACACCGGGGTCGCGAGCTGCGTGAGCGGCAGCAGCGCACCGTTGCGATTGGCGACGCGCATCTGGTCGAGCGCCCCAAGATCGGCGCGCGCTGCCACTGGCGTGCGCACCACCATCGCATACTGCTCGCCATCGGCGGCCTTGAAGTTGCCGGCGGGCAGGCCGCCCACCGCGAGGCGCGCAGCGCGATCGATCTCCGCGGTGGCGACGCCCAGCAGCCCGGCCTTCTGCGAATCGATCTGCAGCCGCAGGTTGGTGCGCGGCACGCGCAGCGGATTGCTGACATCGCGCGTGCCGGGCGTGTCCTTGATCAGCTGCTGGATGCGGTGCGCCAGGCTGTCGAGCGTGCCCAGGTCCTCACCCAGGATGCGCACCGCGATAGGCGCGGTGATCGGCTGGCCCTGCACGAATTCCTTCACATAGATGTGCGCGGCCGGATACTTCGCGAAGTCGGCGCGCAGGCTCTCATAGAGGCGCGGCGTGGCGCGCGTGTCATAGCGTTCGAGCTGCACGAACAGTTCCGCATAGTTGGCCGAATCGTTGCGCACGATGTGGTTGTAGTAGATCTGCGGATTGCCGTGGCCGAGATTGGCGAAGTAGCCGCGCACGCCGGGCGTACGCGCCAGGCGCGCCTCGACGAATTTAAGCGCGCGATCGGTGGCCGCGAAACTGCTGCCATTCGGCAACTCGACGCTGATCAGGAATTGTGGCGTGTCCGCCTTGGGAAACAGGCTGCTGCCCAGTACCTGCGTCAGGCCCAGCGACAGCAGCAGTGAGCCGCCGATCGCCACGATCGCGGTGGCGCGCGGCCGCTGCAGGCAGTAGTGCAGCGCCGGGCGATAGTAGCGGTGGATCATGCCCATCACGCGCTCGAGCAGCCGGTTGTGCTGCGGCTCGGTCTCCGGCGGCAGCAGGCGGCTCGCCAGAAAGGGGATGATGAACAGCGCGATCAGGAGCGACCCCACGATTGTCGCCACTACGGCGGTAGGCAGCACGCGAATGAACTTGCCCGCGTTGCCGGGCAGCGCCAGCAGCGGCAGGAAGGCGAAGATCAGCGTTGCGGTGCAGCCGAGGATTGCGGCGAAGATCTGCTGCGTGCCGCTGAGTGCTGCCTGCAGCCGCGTGGCGCCCTCGCGCAGGTGCCGGGCGATGTTCTCGACCACCACGATCGAATCATCGACCAGCAGGCCGAGCGCCACCACGAAGCCGGCGATGGAGATCTGGTTGAGTGAATAGCCGATGAAATACAGCACCGCGATGCCGAAGGCCAGCGACAGCGGCAGTGAGATCATCACGATGCCGGCAGCGCGCAGGCCCAGCGGCAGCAGTGTCAGCGCCACCAGCGCCACGGCGATCGAGAAATCGATGTACAGCCGATTGAGGCGATGGGTGACATTGCGCGCCTGCTCGAAGCCGCGCTCCAGGCGTATGTCCTTCGGTAGCGTGGGCTGGTAGCGGTCCAGCGCACCATCGACATCCTGTTGTACGCGCGGGTTGTTGTAGCCGTCCTTCTGGTTGGCGGTGACGAACAGCGCACGCTTGCCGTTGTAGCGACCGACGTAGCTGAGCGTGGCACTGTCCCAGCTCACCTCGGCGATGTCGCGTACGCGCACGACGCGCCCCGCGGCGCCGCCGACCACGGTGTCGCGCACCTGATCGAGCGTGGTGTAACCGGTCGAGGTCTTGAGGCTGAAGCTGCGATTGCCCACATCCACGTAGCCTGCGGGCATGTTGGAGTTTTCGCTCTGCAGGGCCTGCAGCAACTGACCCGGCGTGATGTGCATCTGGCCCATGCGCGCCAGATCCACCGCGATGCGCAACTCGCGCCGCGGGTAGGCCCAGCTCTCGGCGGTGCGGATACCGGGCACGGCCTTGAGCGTGTCCTTGAGCGTGCGCGCGGCATCCTCGAGCTGCGCGTAGGAAGCCGTCTCGGAGACCAGTGCGAGCTGCAGGACATTCACCTGCGCCGGACTGATTTTCTTGATCTCGAGTGAGGCCAGTTCCGCGGGCAGCGTGGGGCGCAGCGCATTCACTTCGCGCTGCATCTCGTCGTATTTCTTGTCCGGATCGGTCGAGGCCTCGAACTCCACCGCGACGAAGGCGACGCCATCGACCAGCGTGGTCTCGAGCTTGTGCACGCCATCGAGTTCGGCGATGCGATCCTCGATCGGCTTCGCCACCAGGCGCTCCAGGTCCTGCGGATCAGCGCCCGGCCAGATCGCGGTGACGAAGTAGGCCGCGAACTTGATGTGCGGGTCTTCCTCGCGCGGAATCTGCTGGAAGGTGTAGAGGCCAAGCACCGCCAGGCACAGGAACGCGACCAGCGTGAACTGGTGGCGACGGATCGGCATTTCGAGCAGTTTCATCGGTGCTCAACGGGTCGCGACGGCGACGCGCTCGTTGTCATCCAGGAACGGCGCGCCATCGGTGATCACGGTTTCGCCGCGGCTCAGGCCGCTGCGCACCGCGATCTGCGTGCCCTCAACGAAGGCGATGGCGATCTCGCGCCGCCGGGCATGCTCGCCCTGCAGCACGAATATCGAGCCGCGCGCGCCTGAGGCCGTCACCAGCGCACCGGCAGGAATGCGCGCCAGGCTGGCGCCGCTCCCGGGCTGCAGTCGCGCGGTGGCCACCATGCCACTGGCGACGCGCAGCGCAGCGGGCTGCACGGTGATTTCCACCGGAAACAGGCCCGTGGCCGGATCCGCAGCGCGGCTCAGCAGACTCACCTGGCCCTGCAGTGGCTGATCGGGCGCGGCATCGAGCACCACACTGGCCGCGAGGCCCATGCGCAGCGCGAGCAGTTCGCGATCCGAGACCGAGGTGCGCAGGATGTAGCCGCGCGAGCCCGAGCTCACGGTCAGCACTGGCTGGCCCGCGGCCACCAGTTCGCGCACCTCTGCCAGGCGATACAGCACCACACCGTCGCTCGCGGCGACGATGCGCGCGTGGCCGCGATTGAACTGCACGGCCTGCAGCTGCGCGCCGGCGACATCGTGCTGCGTGCGCAGGTTCTGCAGCTGCTCGAGACTGATCACTTCATCGCGATACAACTGTTCGCCGCGCTGCTGGTCGCGCGCTGCCTTGGCCTCGAGCTCGCGGGCGGAGTTCAACTGCGCGTCGATCTCAGCGGGCTCGATCTCGGCCAGCACCTGCCCGGCATGCACGTTGTCGCCGGCATCGACCGCGATGCGCGCGATCACGCCGGCAACCTTGAAGGAAAGCTTCGCTTGATCGCGACTGGCGATCACGCCGTGCAGTGCGATGGCCGGCAGGTCGGCACCGACGCTCACCGTCGCCGTGCCCACGGGTGTGGGCGCGTGCGCATCAGTGGGCGCGCCCTTGCCGCCGCAGGCTGCCAGCAGCAGTCCGGGCAACAGCCACAACAACAACCAGGGTATCGGCCGGGGCAGGGGCGCGGTCATGGCGTATCTCCACGGGCAAAGTCGTATTCGAACTGGCGTTGCAGCAGCGTGCAGCGGGTCTGGTCTTCGTTGAGCTCGGCGCCGGTCAGCGCACTGCGGGCGTCGAGGAATTCCAGCGCGCTGGCCATGCCGGCATCGCGTCTGCGGCTGGCGATGTCGAAGGCCGCGCGCGCCACGGCGCTGCGCACATGTGCTGTGACCAGCGATCCCAGCGCGGTGCGCAGGTTGTCGTAGGCCTGGCGCATCTCCAGTTCGACGCGGGTGGCCGCCAGCTGCTGCTGATTGCGTAGCTGCGCCGCCGAGAGCCGCGCCTGCGAGACGGCGGCAGCCCGTGCGCCGCCGTCGAACAGTGTCCAGGTGGCCACCAGCGAGGCCGTGCTGAAGTTGTAGTTGCGCCCCAGCCCGTAGTCAGCGCCCTGTGTGCCGGTGTCGACGCCCAGGGAAATGTTGGGTTTGCGCGCCGCGTGTGCCGCGCGCAGCTGCGCATCAGCGGCAGCACTGGCGGCTTCAAGCTGACGCAGTTCGGGGCGAGCGAGCAATGCGGTGTGGGTGGCGGCCTCGAGATCCGGCGGCGTCGTCACCGGCGTTGGCGGCGCGGTCTCGGTTTCGCCTGCTGTGTCCATGGCACTGAACGCACCGTTCTGCAGCGGCGTATCCAGCGGTCGATTGAGCAGGAAGTTCACGTAGCTGCGCGCCTGGGTGGCGCCGTTGGCGCTCTCGGATTGCTGCTGTTGTACGGCCAGCAACTCGGCCTGCGCGCGCAGCACGATGTCGTGCGTGCCTTTGCCGCTCGCATACAGCGCCTGGTTTACGCGCAGGTTTTCGCTGAGCAGTGCGGCGCTGGCAGCGATGATCTCGGTGCCGTGGCGGGCGCGCAGCCAGTCGAGATAGGACACGGCGATATCGCGGCGCAGTTGCCGCGTGAAAGCCTGCTGCCCGAAATTCGCAGCGCTCGCGTTGGCGCGCGCCGCGGCGACGGCCGCCGGAATCGCCGGCGCATACAGCGGCTGGCGCAGCGTGAGGCGCGTGTCCTGCTCGCGCGGCAGTTGCAGCGGAAAGGATTCATCGCCCAGCATTGGAAAGCGCGGCGTGCCGCCGTTGGCGACCAGCAGCTCATTGAGGGTCTGGTAGGCCGGATTCAGCAATTGCCCGGTGGGCACGGTGAACTGCCGGCCACCGTCGGCGCGTGTGTAGCGCGCGTTGAGGCCCAGCTCGGGAAAGTAATGGGCGCGCGCGGCGTCCAGGGCCGCGAGGCCTTTCTGCGCTTCCAGTGACTGGTTGGCCAGTACCAGGTTGGAAGCCAGCCCGCGCTGTACGTAGTCCTCGATCACGACGCCGACCGGGCGATTGGCGTCCAAGGCAGTCGCGACAGCGTCGTTCGCGCCGGCCGCTGCTGTACCGGCGAGAGCCATCGTGGCCGCCAGGGAGGCAAGCAGCTGTTTAATGATTATACGCATGTCAAATTCAAGCCAAAAAAACTCAGTGGCGCGTCGGGCTCAAGCCGTCGGCGGCAATCTTCAGCGCCTGGTCGACCAGCGCCTTCGCGTTCAGGCCATATTCGCCCAGCAATCCGCCCTTGGTGCTGATCAACTGGATCGTGCCGTGTATGAATGCCCACAGCGTCATGGCGATCGCGACCGGGGAGCCCGCGCTGGTGGCAATGCTGCCATCGCGCTGGCCGGCCTCGATCACCGCGAACATGGTCTGGTGCACTTTTTCGCCAGCTGCAAAGCAGGCGGCGACGTTGCCGGTGCCCGGTTCGCTCCCGGCCTCATGCGCCTGGAAGCTGGCGAGCGCCGCAAAATGCACGGGAAATTCTGCGGCAAAAGCCACATAGGCGCGGCCGATCGCCACGATTTTCTGCAGCCCGGTGCCGCGCCTGGTCGCGGCTGCCTCGAAGCGGCTCTGCAGCAGCGCCAGTGCGCGCTCGCACAGCCCGAAGTGCAGATCGTCGCGGTCCTGGAAATAAACGTACAACAATGCGCGCGAGATGCGCGCACGGCGCGCCACCTGGTCCATGGTGAGCGCATCGAAACCCTCGCTGGCCGCCACGGCTTCGGCGGCATCGAGGATCTCGGTGCGCCGGCGATCCTTCTCTTCCTGGCGACGTTCAGCGATATAGTTCATGCCATGATCCTAGCGAGGCGTTGACACAGTGTCAATAACTGTACGAATGATCATTGCCCTGGGCCTGGCGTGCGTGGCCGCCGCGCCAGTGGGCGCGGCGCCAGCTACGGCAGCACCAGCGAAGGTCGCGCCGAGCACTGCGGCACCGGCTTGGCAGGTCGTCGATGACGAGGGCCACAGCATCACGATGACGCATCCGGCGCTTCGCATCGTCGCGTTGTCGCCGGGTGCGACGGCAATGCTGTTCGCTGCCGGCGGCGGCGATCGCATCGTGGGCACTGCGCATTTCTCGGTCGAGCCGGCCGCGGCGCAGAAGATTCCGCGCATCGGTGATGCGCATGGTTTCGATCTGGAGCGCATCGTGGCGCTGCATCCCGACGTGGTGGTGGCCTGGAGCGGCGGCGCTTCGGCTGCGCAGCTCGCGCCGCTGGAGCGCGCCGGACTCGTGGTCTACCGCCATCGGGTGGTACGGCTCGGCGATGTCGCACCTTCCATTGAAAGGCTGGGCACCCTGCTGGGCACGCAGCAGATCGCGCACACGGCCGCTGCCGCACTGCAGGCGCGCATCGAGACGCTGCGATCGCAACATCGCAGCACTGCACCGCCGCGGGTACTGGTACAGGTGTGGGACCGACCGGTCTACACGGTCGGCGGCGCGCAGCTGATCTCCGACGCGGTGGAAGTGTGCGGCTATCGCAACCTGTTCGGTGACCTCACCGATCCCGCGCCGGCGGTGGCGCTCGAGGCGATCGCGGCGCGCGACCCCGATGCGATCCTGGCACTGGCCGCAGACAAGCATATGGCGCGCGACTGGTTGCAACGCTGGCATGCCTTGCCTTCATTGCGCGCGGTGCGGCGTGGCGCGCTGCTGTCATTCGTGGATGCGCGGCTCAGCCGACTGGGTCCGGAGGTGGTCGATGCCACCGAGGATCTGTGCCGGGTGCTGGCGGGCGCGAACAAGTAGAGCCGCGCGGTCGCGGTGCTGCGCGGGCTTGGCGCTACGCGTGCCCGGCGCAGCCGCTGGATGCGATCGGGTGTCTGGTCCCATTCCGCGAGCCCTTGCTTCCAGGTCTCCGCGGTCTGCGCCGCCCACTCATCGACGCTGAGATTGCGGCGCGCGGCTTCACTCGCATCCGCCCAGCGGGCGAAATCGGCCGGCGCCAGGTTCGGGAAGGTCGGCAGCAGATCGGCGATATCGCCCTTGGGTTCGATGCAGATCGCCGGGCCTGCCGGGCAAGCTAAGGGCTGCGTTGCGGCTGCGCAAGAGTCGCCATGGTGACTATTGACGCCCCCGGCCACGCATGGCCATACTCGCCGGGTATGTCATTCCATGCCCAAACCGCCTCGATCCGCTGGTGGTGGACCCTCTCCTGAACCGGAGTGGGCCCTGGGCGCTGTTTCTTACTAAACCCGATTTCAACGCTGACCAGTCCCCCGCTCCGGAATGAAATCCGGATCGGATGCATTTGCCTATGAAAGCACCATTCGACATCGCAGGTGACCTCGATACGCCCGTTTCGGCGTACGCCCGGCTGCGCGAGTTCAAGCCGCGCTTCCTGCTGGAGAGCGTCGAGGGCGGCGAGCGGCTGGGGCGCTATTCCTTCATCGGCTTCGGCGAAGCCTACGAAGTGCGGCTCGATGAGCAGGCCTTCCAGATCGGGCCGCAGCGGCTGCCGGTGCCGCGCAATGCGGGCGAGCTGCTGGAGGGGTTGCGCATGGGTCTGCGCCAGGCACCCCGGCCGCTGCCCGAGATCAGCTCGGTGCCGCTGGCCGGCGGACTCGTGGGTTACACATCCTACGATGTGGTGCGCTATTTCGAGCGCCTGCCCGTGCAGGCGGCGCGCTTGCCCAATGCGCCACCGCTCCTGCACTACATGGCGCCGCGCTCGATGCTGGTGTTCGACCACCTGACGCGCGCGATCGCGCTGCTGCACGATGGGAGCGAGGCCGATCGCGCCGCATTGCGTCGCGCGGTGATCGCGGCGCTTCGTGGACCGATGCCCGCAACACTGCCGGCGCACGCGCCCGGCAAGGCCAGCTACGCGCCACCCGTCGCGGCGCTCGCGCGCGCGCAATACCTCGAGGGCGTGCGGCGTGCGCAGGAATACATCGCCGCCGGCGATGTCTACCAGCTGGTGCTCTCGAGCCGTTTTTCCGGACGCCATCAGCTCGATCCCTTCCAGGCCTATCGCGCCTTGCGATTGATGAACCCCTCGCCGTACATGTTCTATTGCGAGCTCGGTGAACTCACCGTCGTGGGCTCCTCGCCCGAGGCACTGGTGAAACTGAAGGCAGGTGCGGCTGAGCTGCGGCCTATCGCCGGCACGCGGCCGCGCGCGGCCGACAGCGCGCGCGATGAGCGCAATGCCGCCGAGCTGCTGGTCGACCCGAAGGAGAATGCCGAGCACGTGATGCTGGTCGACCTGGCACGCAATGACCTCGGGCGTGTAGCCGCCGCGGGCAGCGTGCATGTCAATCCCTATCGCGTCATTGAGCGTTATAGTCATGTGATGCATATCGTCAGTGGCGTGCACGGGCAACTCGCTGCGGGGCGCGATGCATTCGATCTGTTCGCCGCGGCCTTTCCCGCTGGCACATTGGTGGGCGCGCCGAAGGTGCGCGCCATGGAAATCATCGAGGAGCTCGAACCTGTGCGACGTGGTCTGTATGGCGGCACCGTGGGATATTTCGGTGCACGGGGTGACATGGACCAGGCGATCACGATCCGCTCGCTGGTGTTCCATGGCGATGAATACAGTTACCAGGCCGGCGCCGGCATCGTGGCCGACAGCGTGCCCGAGGCCGAACACGACGAGGTGCTCGCCAAGAGCGGCTCGGCCGTGCAGGCGCTGCAACTGGCGGAGAGTGGCCTGTGAGCCCGCGCCTGCTGTTGATCGACAACTACGATTCCTTCACCTACAACCTGGTGCAGGCCTTCATGATCCTGGGCGCCGAGGTATTGGTGTATCGCAACGACGCGCTCGAGCCGGAGCTTGCCGAAGCGCTGGCACCCACGCACCTGTGCATTTCGCCAGGGCCGGGCACGCCGCAGCAGGCTGGCGTGTCGATCGCGATGATCAAGCACTTTGCCGGCCGCGTTCCGGTGTTCGGCGTGTGCCTGGGTCACCAGGCGATCACCGAGGCCTTCGGTGGCCACGTGGTGCGTGCACCGCGGCTGATGCACGGCAAGACATCGCCAGTGGAGCATGACGGGCAGGGCGTGTTCAAGGGCATCGTCAACCCTTGCGAGGTCGGTCGTTACCATTCGTTGATCGCCGCCGGCGATACACTGCCGCCCGAGCTCACGGTGACGGCGCGCACGCGTGAGGGCGAGATCATGGGTCTGCGCCACACGAAGCTGCGCATCGAAGGTGTGCAGTTCCATCCGGAGAGCGTGCTGACGCCCGATGGCCCGGCGATGATGAAGAATTTCCTGGAGTTCAAGCCGTGAGCGACACGCTGCCAGGCACGCTCGATCGCCTGCTCGACGGCCAGAACCTGGCAGAGCGCGAAGCGGGTGAGTTGCTGGTAGCGTTGACGACGCCCGAGTTGCCGCCGGCACTCGGCGGTGCACTGCTGGCAGCACTGCGCGCCAAGGGTGTGACGGCCGCGGAGCTGCGCGGCTTCGCGCTCGCCATGCGCAGTCTCGCGCGTCGCCCCAACTTGCCCGCGCACCTGCCGGCGGTGGACATCGTCGGCACCGGTGGCGATAAATCCGGCAGCTACAATCTTTCCACGGGTGCGGCGTTGCTGGCGGCAGCTTGTGGTGTGCCGGTGGTCAAACACGGCAACCGCTCGGTTTCCAGTCGCGCCGGCAGTGCCGATGTGCTCCAGGCGCTGGGCCTCGCATTGCCGCTCGATGAACAACGCGCCGCCGATTGTCTGGCGCTGTGCAATTTCACTTTCCTGTTCGCACCGCACTACCACCCGGCGATGAAGAGCATTGCGCCCGTGCGCGCGGCACTCGGCGTGCGCACCGTCTTCAACATCCTGGGGCCGCTGTGCAATCCGGCGCAGCCGCCGTTCCATGTGATCGGGGCCTACAATCTCGCCACAGCCGAACTCATGGCGCAGGCGCTGGCTGGCATGAACAGTGGTCGGGCACTGGTGATCCACGGCGCCGAGGGCTGGGATGAACCCACGCCCATCGGGCCCTTCGAGATCTTCGATGTGCGCGGCGACGAGGTGCGGCGCGAGCAGCGTTCGCCGGCCGACTACGGCCTGGCGGCCTGCACGGGCGAGCAGCTTGCAGGTGGCGATGCTAGCTACAACGCCGCCAGCCTCAGCCGCGTGTTGCGCGGCGAGGAGCACGGCGCGCATCGTGACGCGCTGCTGCTCGGTGCCGCGCTCGCGCTCGAAGTCACTGGCGTCGAGGCGGCGCCGCGACTCGCAGTGGCGCGCGCGGCGCAGACCATTGATGACGGCACGGCAGCAACCTTGTTGACGAAGCTGCTGCAGTTCGGTGCGCCACGCGCAGCGACTGCGCGCAGCGGCGCGGAGGTATCCACATGAGCGACACCGATTTTCTCGCCGACATGGCCGCTGCCAGCCGCGCACGCGTGCAGGCGGCGCAAGGGCAGTTGTCCGCCGTGGAACTGCGCTCCCGTGCCGAGGCCAGCGCAGTGCCGCCACGCCTGCAGCTCTCCCCACGCCGCTTCGACCTGATCGCCGAAGTGAAATTCCGCTCGCCCGCGGCCGGCGCGCTGCGCGAGGGCAGCCCCGACAGCGTGCGTGTACGGGTCGCGGGTTACGCCGATGCCGGCGCGGTCGCAGTCTCGGTGCTGACCGAGCCAACGCGCTTCGATGGTTCGCTGCAACACCTGGAAGCAGCCGTGCGCGCGCTGGACGGGCGAATTCCGGCGATGCGCAAGGATTTCCTGGTCGATCCCTACCAGGTCTTCGAGGCGCGGCTGGCCGGCGCCGGCGGCGTGCTGGTGATCATGCGAATGCTGAACGACGCCGAGGTCGCAGCGCTCGTCGAGTGTGCCGCGCGGCTGCGGCTGTTCGTATTGCTGGAAGTCTTCGACGCGGCTGACATCGAGCGCGCGACCAAGGTCGCAAAGCAGTACGCGCGCAGTACCGAGTTGCTGATAGGCGTGAATTCGCGCGATCTCGTGACGCTGCAAGTCGTGCCGGGCCGCCTCGAAGAGCTGGTTCGGTTGCTGCCCGACGATGTGCCGCGTGTCGCCGAGAGCGGAGTAGCCACGGCGGCGGATGCCGGGCGTGTTGCGGTAGCGGGGTACGACGTGGCGCTGGTGGGCAGTGCGCTCATGAGCGCACTCGAGCCCTTGCAACTGGCGCGCGCGATGATTTTATCGGGGCGCAATGAGCGTGCGCGGCGATCATGAGCGGCTGGATAAAAATCTGCGGCATGACAAGCGCCGACGCCATAACCGCTGCCATCGATGCGGGCGTGGATGCGATCGGCTTCGTGTTCGCGGATTCCGTGCGCAAGCTGACGCCCGAGCGCGCGGCTGAATTGGCGCGCGGCACGCGCCAGAAAGCCATCTGCGTCGCAGTCACTCAACACCCGTCACAGGCGGCGATCGATGAGATCGAGCGCACCTTTCATCCCGATCTGCTGCAGACTGACATCGAAGACTATGCGCAGCTGAAGATACCGCGGCGGATGATGCGCCTGCCGGTGCTGCGCTCTTCGCATGTGCCGCCGGCAGAGCTGCCGCAGCGCCTGCTGTATGAAGGGCCACGCAGTGGCAGCGGTGCAACCAGCGATTGGCAGCAGGCCGCCGCGCTCGCGCGGCGCACGAAATTGATTCTGGCGGGTGGCCTGACCGCGGCAAACGTTGGGGACGCCATCCGCAGCGTGCGCCCCTACGGTGTCGATATTTCCAGTGGCGTGGAATCGCGACCGGGCGTAAAGAGCGCGGCGCGCATCATTGAATTTGTCCAGGCCGCACGTGCGGCCTTCAGCGAGATCGCAGCATGAATGCATCAATGGATCCGACCCCGGCACTGGGTGCCGCGAGCCTCACCGGCATCTCTGCGCAGCAGCGGCAGGCGCTGTACGCGGCGCACATTGCCGGCAAGTTCCCCGACGAGCTCGGGCGCTACGGGCCCTTCGGTGGCCGCTATGTGCCTGAGACCTTGATTCCGGCGCACGAGCGCCTCGAGGCGGGCGTGAAGCGCTGGCTGCGCGATCCGGAATTCCAGGCGGAGTTGCAGCGCGAGCTGCTGCAGTGGGCGGGCCGACCCACGGCGCTGAGCCATGCGCCGAAACTCTCGCAACGCTGGGGCGCGGAGGTCTGGCTCAAGCGCGAGGATCTCGCGCACACCGGCGCGCACAAGATCAACAACGCGATCGGCCAGGCCCTGCTGGCGCGACGCCTGGGCGCGAAACGCATCGTCGCCGAGACTGGCGCCGGTCAGCATGGCGTCGCCAGTGCGGCGGCCTGTGCGCGCGTGGGCCTGCCGTGCACGGTGTACATGGGGGCGATCGACATGGAGCGCCAGGCGCCCAATGTCGGACGCATGCGCCTGCTCGGCGCCAAGGTGGTGAGTGTTACCAGTGGCGATCAGACCTTGCGCGCGGCAATCGATGAGGCCATGCGCGATTGGGTCGCCAATCCGGATGGCACTTACTATCTGCTCGGTTCGGCGGTCGGTGCGCACCCTTATCCTTATCTGGTGCGTGAGCTGCAGTTGGTGATCGGCCGCGAGGCGCGCACGCAGTTCCAGCAGCAGGCCGGTGCACTGCCCGACGTGATCGTAGCCTGCGTGGGTGGCGGCTCGAATGCGATCGGCTTGTTCCATCCTTTCATCGGCGACCCGAGCGTGGCGATCCTCGGTATCGAGGCCGGTGGTATCGGCATGGGCCTGGGCGAAAACGCGGCGCCGCTGAGCAGCGGCCGACCCGGTGTGCTGCACGGCAGTTACTCGATGCTGCTGCACGACAACGACGGTCAGATCCAGGAGACGCAGTCGATCTCCGCGGGTCTCGATTATCCGGGCGTCGGGCCCGAGCATTCGCTGCTGCTCGCCACGGGTCGCGTGACCTACGAGGCGGCCAACGATGATGAAGCGCTCGATGCCGTGCGCGAGTGCTGTTCCTGCGAGGGCATCCTGCCGGCACTGGAGAGCGCGCATGCGCTCGCGGGCGCGCGGCGCTGGGCCGCCACGCATCCCGGCAAGAAGATCCTGATCGGACTCTCGGGGCGGGGCGACAAGGACATGCCGACACTACAGCGCACGCTGATCGCGCAGCTCGCCGCGGAGCAGAGCTGATGCTGCCACGCGAACGCATTGCCGCGGCGCTGCGTGGCGCCACGCCGCAGGGCGAACCAGGGCTCGTGGCCTTCATCACCGCGGGCTATCCGCAGCGCAAAAAATTCCGCGAACACCTGAGCGCCGTGAGCGCCGCCGCCGATGTGGTCGAGATCGGCGTGCCCTTCACCGATCCGATGGCCGATGGCATGACGATCCAGCGCTCGAGCCGCGAGGCGCTGCGCCAGGGCGTCAACCTGCAGTGGATCCTCGATGAGCTGGGCGCCATCAAGGATCGCAACACGCCTTTGCTGCTGATGAGCTATCTCAATCCACTGCTGACCTACGGCTATGAACGGCTGGCCGCCGCCGCGCTGGCAGCCGGGGTGTGTGGCTTCATCGTCCCCGACCTGCCGCTCGATGAGAGTGCCGCATTGAGCGCGGCGCTCGATGTGCATGGGCTGGCACTGGTGCAGATGGTGACGCCGGTCACGCCGCTCGAGCGACTGGCGCGCCTGTGCGCTGCGAGCCAGGGCTTCGTGTATGCGGTGACGATGACCGGTACCACCGGCAAGAGTGTCGCCGTGCCAGACGAGGTGATCACCTATCTCGAGCGCGTGCGCAGCAAGGCGAGCGTGCCGGTGTGCGCGGGCTTCGGCATCCGCAGCCGCGAGCAGGTGCTGCGCCTGCGCGGCCACGTGGATGGCGTGATCGTGGGCTCGGCGCTGGTCGAGCTGCTCGAGCGCAACGAGTCGCCGCAGGCCTGGCTGCGCGCGCTGCGACACGACACCGTGTGAAATCGCCGGCCGAGCCCGCCGCCCACTCACCGCGACTGACCATCGTGCTGGCCCTGCTCTCGACGCTGGGCCCGTTCACGATCGACACCTTCTTTCCGTCGATGCGCGCGATGGCGGCGGAGTTCGGCATCAGCTACTGGCAGGTGCAGCAGACGCTGACCGCCTACCTCGTGCCCTACGCGCTGATGTCGCTGGTGCACGGTTCGCTCTCCGATGCGCTCGGTCGCCGGCGCGTGGTGATCGCGGGCCTGCTGCTGTATGTGCTGGCCTCCACCGGCTGCGCACTGGCGCCAGGATTCACTTCGCTCCTGGTGTGTCGCGCGCTGCAGGGCATGGTGGGCGGTGTCGGCCACATCATCAGCCGCGCGGTCGTGCGCGATTGCTACAGCGGCACTCAGGCGCAGAAGGTGATGAGCGCGATCACGATGGTGTTCAGCCTCGGTCCCGCGCTGGCGCCGGTGATCGGCGGCTGGGTGCACGTGTGGTTCGGCTGGCGCGCCGTGTTCGCGTTCATGGCGCTCTACGGCCTGCTGTTGTGTGCGCTGGTGATCAGGAAGCTCCACGAGACCTTGCCGATCTCGCAACGCACGCCGCTGCACGTGGGCGCAATCGTCGGCAACACGTTCTCGGTCTTGCGCCACCCCGAGTTCCTGCGGCTCACGGGCGCCAGCGGACTGTGCTTCATCGCGCTGCACACCTACATCGGCGCGGCGCCGGCGATCATCCTCGACCACTGGCACCTGAAGGAGACCAGCTTCGCGGCGCTGACCCTGCCGGTGATCGGCGGCTATGCCTTCGGTGCCTTCTGGTCCGGCAGGCTCGCCGGGCGTCTGCCGCCCGACCGTCAGGCCAATATTGGCTACGCGACGCTGACGGCGACCAGTGCGGCCATGCTGCTGCTGCAGTTCCTGGTGCGCGATCCGCCGCTGCTGCCGCAACAACTGCTGCTGGCCGCCACCGCGGTCGGCCTGCAGCTGATGTTTCCGATCGTGACGCTGCGCATCCTCGACATCTTCAGTGACACGCGCGGCACGGCCGCCTCAGCGCATTCCTTCGTCAGCCTGCTGCTGGCCGCGGCGATGATGGGGGCGCTTGCACCCTGGTTCGCGGTCTCGATGCGGCGCCTGGCCCTCAACGCCTTCCTGGTCAACCTCGCGGGCGTGCTGGTATGGCGCTCCGCGCTGCGCTATCGTCGCCGGGCCACTATGGACGGTGCCTGACCATGCAACTGCTGACCGTTGCTCCCCGATTCTGCGGTCCGCCCGGCGCGGCCAACGGCGGCTATGTGGCCGGCCTGTTTGCGCAGCACGCCCCCACCACGGTGCGCGTGCGGCTCGAGCGTCCCGTGCCGCTGGCTGTGGCGCTGAAAGTGGTCGAGAGCGAAGCAGGGCGGCTCGAACTGCTGCACGACAGCGAGCGCGTCGCGCGCGCCGAGCCCGACCAGCTGCAGCTCGAAGTGCCGCGTGCACCTGATTATCTCGGGGCGATGGAAGCCTCGCGCCGCTACAGCGGTTTCAACGACCACAGTTTTCCTGGTTGCTTCGTGTGTGGACCAGGACGCGCGCGCGGCGACGGGCTGCGCATTTTCGCCGGTGCCTGCAGTGGCGATGCCGCCATGGTGGCGGCGCCGTGGGTGCCAGATGCGGCGCTGGGCCAGAGCGATGGCAAGGTGCGCCCCGAGTTCATGTGGGCCGCGCTCGACTGCCCGGGCTATTTCGCCGCGCGCAATGACAACGTGATGATGTTCCTGGGCGAGTTCACCGCGCATGTCGACCGGCGCGTGCATGTCGATGAGCCCTGCGTGATCATCGGCTGGTCCGTTGGCAGCAGCGGGCGCAAGCACCAGGTCGGTACTGCGCTGTTCGACGAGGATGGCGAGCTGTGCGCACGGGCGCTGGCGACCTGGGTAGAGCCGCGGCCAGCGACCTGAATGCCGCCAGCGCCTCAGGCGTAGGCGCGCACCACCAGGCTCAGGCCTGCGACCAGGACCAGCGCGATGATTACCGTGATGCGGAGGAATCGGTCTTTGGTTTCCATCATTGCGCTCCTGATTATGGGAGATCATTGACGCAAAGATGGATTGTCCCGGCAACTGTCGCTGTTCCCTTACACCAGGGTCGACCCGGCAAATCCCGCGCTGGTACTGGCCCGGCTCAGGCAGGCTTGGCCGCCTTTGCAACAGCCGCTTTCGCAATCGCCGCGCGCGCCTGCACCATGGCTGACTGCATGGCCTGCTGCCGGCACTCTTCGTCCGTGGTGTAATCTTTTGGAAACAATTCGCCCAGCTGCGCGCACACGGCGTTCGCCGATGCCGTTACCCGCTGCTCCAGCACGGCCATGCCGGCCGACGTAGAAAGATCCAGGTCGTTGAATCGCACGCGTCGCTCCAGCGTATGGATTTCGATCCCTGAATTCTCGTAGGGTTGCGAGAGGGTCGGCTTGGTCTGGTGTGCCACCACCATGGTGGCATCCGTGGCGCTCGCCAGTCCGGCAGCCAGCGTCAGACCAACGCTCGCGCGCGCGATGCGCAGGCGCTTCGAATTTTCCGTTCCGATTTGCATGACAGGGTTCCTCACTGAAGTGAATCTTCAGCAGTTGAACCCCTCGAACACACCGAAAGTTTCAGTGCGCCGGTCCCGCTCGTACCCTCAGGCGCTCCGCTGGTGCCGCCACGCGGAAATGAAGGCCACGAGTGAGGTTGCGCCCAGCAGCCACGCGGGCCACACGGGCCAGGCAGGAATGGCCAGCAACCCTTCCCAGAGGATCGCGCCGATCAGCAGTACGCTGCCGAGCAGCAGCCGGTCGCGGCGGCGATTCGCGCTATCCATGTGCGCGCGCAGCGCGATCAGCTCGGTGCTGTCGATCGGCAGTGCGAGCTTGCCATCCTGCGCGCGTTCGACGAAATTCTTGGCGAGCGCGGGCACCGACTTCATCACTTCGAGCATGTCGGGCAGCCCGCGGCGCAGTTCACGCAGCACCGTGCGCACGCGCATGCGATCGCGCATCCAGGAGCGCAGCACCGGCGCCGCGGTCTGCCAGATGTCGAGCTGCGGATAGAGCTGGCGCCCCAGACCCTCGACGTTGAGCAGCGTCTTCTGCAGCAGGATCAGTTGCGGCTGGATCTGCCCGTCGAAGCGTTGCAGCGCTGCGAACAGCCGCAGCAATACCGTACCAAACGAGATCTCGCTCAGTGGCCGGTCGAAGATCGGCTCGCAGATGGTGCGCACCGCCGATTCCATTTCATCGACGCGCGTGCCGGCTGGCACCCAGCCCGATTCGATATGCAGCTCGGCCACGCGCCGGTAGTCGCGATCGAATACCGCCAGGAAATTCTCGGCCAGATAGCGCTGATCGCGCAATGAGAGCGTGCCGACGATACCGAAATCCACCGCCGCATAGCGCGGACGGGCCGGGTCATCGAGCAGCACGAAGATGTTGCCCGGGTGCATGTCGGCATGGAAGAAATTGTGGCGGAACACTTGCGTGAAGAAAATCTCGACGCCGTTCTCGGCCAGGCGCCGGAAATCGGTGCCGCGCGCGCGCAGCGTGGCCAGATCGCCGATCGGGACGCCGCGGATGCGCTCCATCACCATCACATCGTTGCGGCACAGGTCCCAGTGCACTTCGGGCACATACAGCAGCGGCGAGCCGGCGAAGTTGCGCTTGAGCTGCGAGGCGTTGGCGGCCTCGCGCATCAGGTCCAGTTCATCGAGGATGGTCTTGTGGTACTCATCGACCACGGCGATCGGTTTCAGGCGGCGTGCTTCTGGCCACCAGCGTTCGGCCAACGTGGCCAGCGTGTGCATCACCTCGAGGTCGCGGTTGATCACGGCCCGCATCTGCGGCCGCAGCACCTTGACGACCACCTCGCGTCCATCGCTGCGCAGGGCCACGTGCACCTGCGCGATCGAAGCCGCGGCTAGTGGTGTCTCCTCGAACTGCTTGAACAGTGCGCTGAGCGGCTGGCGATAGCTGCGCTCCAGGCTGGCGCGCGCCTCACTGCCCGGGAATGGTGGAACACGATCCTGGAGCTTCGCGAGTTCGTCCGCGATGTCGGCCGGCAGCAGATCGCGCCGCGTCGAGAGCGCCTGGCCGAATTTCACGAAGATTGGGCCCAGCTCCTCGAGCGCCAGGCGCAGGCGTTCGGCGCGCGTCGCGCCGCGACGGCGCTGGAACCAGGTCCAGGGTGACAGGAAGAACAGGAAGCGCAGCGGCCGGTACAGATGCGTGGCACGCACGAAGTCATCGAGCCCGTGGCGCACCAGCACGCGCTGGATCTCGAGCATGCGGCTGAGCACGCGCAGCTTCATGGGCGCGCCAGGCGCTGATCGACCTGTGTGACGCGCGCTTCGGCGCGCGCCACGCTCTGGCGCAGCGACTCGACGCCGCTGAGGAATTGCTCGGCCTCGGCGCGTGGCACCAGGTCGCGGCTCTCGTGCGCCAGATAGTCGGCGCTGTTGTCGAACAGCGAGCGGCCGGCGGCGCGTCCCCACTGCTGTAACGCGCTTAAGGCCCGCGTCGCCAGGTGCGCGGGTACGCGGCCGATGACTTTCGCGAGCCCGGCCTCGAGGCCGGGCCGCAGCAGGCGCGCCAGTTCCTGAAATTGCGTCGCGAGCTGTTCATCGCCGCTCATGAGCAGCCGTCGCTCGGCAACCAGCTGTTCGACATTGCTGCCGAGGGCGGCCAGGAAGGCCAGCGGCGTGCCGCGGAGCGTGACATCAGGGGCGGCCGCATCGGCAGCGCCCGTGATGACGCGACGCAGTTGCAGTTGCTGCTCGCCGACGCTGACCTGCAACAGCAGATCGACAACGCTGATCTCGATGCGCAGGGTTCTTCCGCTCAGTTCGCGGCACAACGCGCGCGCACGTGGCGAATCCGCCAGTGCACCCTCCACATGGGAGGCGAAGGCGCGCTCGAACTGCCCGAAGGCCGCATCCGTGCTCAGCAACGGAATCCCCGATGCACCGCGACGATGCCGCCGAACAGATTGTGGTAGCGACATTCTTCCAGGCCCGCAGCGCGCAGCATCGCCAGCAGCGTTTCCTGGTCCGGGTGGCGACGGATCGATTCGGCCAGATAGCGGTAGCTGTCGGCATCGCCTGCGACCACGCGCCCCAACAATGGCAGCAACTTGAAGGAGTAGCTGTCGTACAGCGAGCCCAGTGTGGTGTTCACGGGCTTGGAAAATTCCAGTACCAGCAGCTGCCCGCCCACCTTGAGCACGCGGCGCATCGAGGCCAGCGCGCGCGCCTTGTCGGTCACATTGCGCAGGCCGAAACCAATCGTCACGCAATCGAAGCTTTCATCGGCGAAGGGCAGGCACTCGGCATCGGCCTGCGCGTAACACACGTTGCCCACCAGGCCAGCGTCGATCAGCCGATCGCGTCCGGCATCGAGCATCGCGGCGTTGATGTCGGTGAGCACGACCAGGCCCGATTGCCCCACCTGCTGCGCCATGCCGACCGACAGGTCGCCCGTGCCGCCGGCCACATCGAGCGCGCGGCCGCCGGTCTTGAGGCTGGTGAGCGAGAGCGCAAAGTGTTTCCAGATGCGGTGCGCGCCGCCCGACATCAGATCGTTCATCAGGTCGTAACGCGTCGCGACCGAATCGAAGACCTCGCGCACGCGCCGCGCCTTGTCGCCGCGCGGCACCTGTTGGTATCCGAAATCGACCGTGTCGTGTTCGCCGGGCATCCGATGCGCGCTCCGCTGAAGTCAGCCGCAGATTCTATGTAATACGTACTGCTGGTGCGCCCTCGCGAGAGGTTTTGTATGCGCCGCAGCAGATCTTATTATTGAATACCTGTAGCTATTTTGCGCCAGTTGTTTAGAATCGCGCCCCGGCCAGCAGCCGAAAAGGCGCTGGCTAGTGGGGGTCTTGTTAAGATTTGGCCGGGCTTTTGCCCGGCCTTTCTTTTTCTACCCGGCGCAGGTATTCGGCCCAGCGTGAGTGTTGCGATTGCCCCAACTCGTACAGGTATTTCCAGGTGTAGAGGCCTGTATTGTGGCCGTCGTCGAAGTTCAGGCGCACCGCGTAATGGCCCACGGGTTCCACTGAACTGATGCCGACCTTCTCCTTGCCCGTGATCAGCACCGGCGGCTCGACGCCGTGGCCCTGCACCTCGGCCGAAGGCGAGTGCACGCGCAGGTACTCGGCCGGCAGCGCGAAGCGCTCGCCGCTCTCGAAAGCGACTTCCAGCAGCCGTGAGCGCGTGCGCAGACGGATTTCCAGCAGGGCGGGTAAACTAGTCTGCAAAGTGACACTACTCGCTACATTTGGGCCGTTTTGCTATACAAGGCGGCCGCCATGAATCCTACAGATACTGCGAATCCCGATCATTACCATCGGGTCGTCGATTGCCAGTGGGCCTGCCCTACGCATACCGATGTTCCAGAATACATCCGGCTGATCGCCCAGGGGCGTTTTACCGACGCCTACCTGCTCAATCGCCAGTCCAACGTGTTCCCGGGCATCCTGGGTCGCGTCTGCGACCGGCCCTGCGAGCCGGCCTGCCGGCGCGGACGCGTCGAGGAAAAGCCGGTCGCGATCTGCCGGCTCAAGCGCGTCGCCGCCGATCTCAAGGGCGAGCTGACCGGCCGCGTGCCGCGCGGGCCCTTCGAGCGCAATGGCAGGCGCATCGCCTGCGTGGGCGCGGGTCCGGCCTCGCTCACCGTTGCCAACGATCTGGCGCCGCTCGGCTATGAAGTGGTGATCTTCGAGCGGCAGCAGGTGCCCGGCGGCCTGATGCGCAGCAATATTCCTTCGTTCCGGCTGCCGCAGAGCGTGTTGGATGAAGAGATCGGCCTGATCCTCGACATGGGTGTCGAGCTGAAGCTCAATGCGCCGATCGGCAGCATGCGCGACCTGCTGGAAAAGCAGGAGTTTAACGCGGTGTTCGTTGGTTCCGGCGCGCCCAAGGGCAAGGAGCTGGAACTCCCCGGCCGCCACGACACCGATCGCATCCACATCGGCATCGACTGGCTCGAGTCGGTGGCATTCGAGCACATCAAGAGCGTTGGCGAACGCGTACTGATCATCGGCGTCGGCAATACCGCGATGGACTGCTGCCGCAGCTCGCTGCGCATGGGCGCGAAGAGCGTCAAGGTGATGGCGCGCAAGCCGCGCGGTTTCTTCAAGGCTTCCGAATGGGAGCTCGAGGATGCCGAGGCCGAGAGCGTCGAGATCATCGTCAACCGTTCACCAAAAAAGTTCGTGATTGAAAACGGCAAGCTCGCGGGCATGCTCTTCGACCAGATGGAATACGAGCTCAAGGATGGCCGCATCACTGCCGAGCGCGTGGTCGGCGAAGAGCTGATTCCCTGCGACGATGTAATCCTGGCGATCGGCCAGGAGAACGCCTTTCCGTGGATCGAGCGCGACTTGGGCATTGAATTCGACCAGTGGCGCGTGCCTAAAGTCGATGCGCAGACTTTCCAGTCGACGAACGCGAAAGTGTTCTTCGGCGGTGACGCGGCCTTCGGGCCCAAGAACATCATCTGGGCAGTGGAGCACGGCCACCAGGCCGCGATCTCGCTGCACAGCTTCCTGCAGGGCCAGCCGGTCGCCGAGCGACCGAAGCCGGGCGTGAAACTGCAGAGCGTGAAGATGGGCGTGCACGAGTGGGCGTACTCGAACGACTACGCGCCGCTCGAGCGGCGGCTGGTGCCGCACGTCTCGCTCAAGGAACGCTTCAAGAAACTCAACATCGAAGTGGAGCTCGGCTACAACGCCGACGTGGCGGCGCAGGAAGTGCAGCGCTGCCTCAACTGCGATGTGCAAACCGTGTTCGAGGCGAAGCTGTGCATCGAATGCGATGCCTGCATCGATGTCTGCCCGACCGATTGCCTGACCATCACCCATGGTGGCGAAGAGGCCGACCTGCGCACACGCCTGCGGGCGCCGGCGCGCGTCACCGCGCAGCCGCTGGTGGTCTCGGGCGCGCTGCCGCAGACCGGCCGCGTGATGGTCAAGGATGAAAACCTCTGCGTGCACTGTGGACTGTGCGCCGAGCGTTGCCCGACGGCGGCCTGGGATATGCAGAAGTCCACGATTCATTGGCCCCACGCCGGAGATGGTGAAACCGCATGCCGCCCAAAGCAGCGCCAGAGCGCGTAAACGATTTCGTCATCAAGATCGGTACCGTCAACGGTACCGGTTCCGCGAGCGCCAACGGCCTGCTGATGAAGGCCGTGTTCCGCAGCGGCGTGCCGGTGGTCGGCAAGAATTATTTTCCCTCGAACATCCAGGGCGCGCCTACCTGGTACGAGATCCGCGTGACGCGCGCCGGTTATCGCGCGCGCGCCGGCCAGGTCGACATCATGGTGGCGCTCAACCCCGAGAGCTACGCGCGCGACCTGCAGGAAGTGGTCTCGGGCGGCTATTTCGTCTACGACTGCACCTGGCCGCGACCCGCGCTGCTGCGGCGCGATGATGTCACCGTGCTGGGCGTGCCGCTGGCGCGCCTGTGCAACGAGAACTTCCAGGGCGTGCGCACCCGCATCCTGATGAAGAACATCTGCTACGCCGGCGTGCTGGCGGCGCTGTGCGATCTCGATCTGGATGTGATCCGCGGTCTGCTGGCCGAGACCTACGCGAAGAAGCCGCAGCTGGTCGAGAGCAACATGAAGGCGATCCAGCTCGGCTACGACTACGCGCGCAAGGCGTTCGACTGCCCGCTGCCGCTGCGCGTCGCCAAGCTCGACGCCACCAAGGGCCACATCATCATCGATGGCAACACCGCTGCCGGCCTGGGCTGTGTGTATGCCGGCGCCACGGTGGGCGCCTGGTATCCGATCACGCCTTCCACCTCGCTGATGGATGCCTACAAGAGTTTCGCCGAGCGGTTGCGTGCCACGCCCGACGGGCGCAAGAACTACGTGATGATCCAGGCCGAGGACGAGCTCGCCTCGATCGGCATGGTGATCGGCGCCAACTGGAACGGCGCGCGCGCGTTCACCGCCACATCGGGCCCTGGCATTTCGTTGATGCAGGAATTCCTCGGCCTCGGCTACTACACCGAAACGCCCGCGGTGGTATTCGACGTGCAGCGTGTCGGCCCCTCGACCGGCATGCCGACGCGCACGCAACAGAGTGACCTGCGCTCGGCGGCTTATGCCTCGCACGGCGATACGCGGCACGTGTGCCTGTATCCGGCCAATCCGGAGGAGTGCTTCTATTTCGCGGCCACGGCCTTCGACTTGGCCGATCGCCTGCAGACACCGGTGCTGGTGCTCTCCGACCTCGACATCGGCATGAACGACTGGATGTGTCCCGATCTCAAATGGGACGAGAACTACCAGCCCGATCGCGGCAAGCTGCTCGACGCCGAGCAGCTCTCGAAGATCGACAAGTTCTGGCGTTACTACGACCACGACGACGATGGCATTCCGCAGCGCACGCTTCCGGGCGTCAGCGCCAAGGGCGCCTGGTTTGCGCGCGGCTCGGGGCACACGCAGTACGGCGCCTACACTGAGGATTCGCGCGACTACCAGATTGTGCTCGACCGCCTGCGTAAGAAGTGGATCACCGCCTCAAGGCTGGTGCCCAAGGCGATCATCGAGAACAGCGCACCGATCGAAGGCGAGGGAAATGGTACCAATGAGCTCGCGATCGTCACGGTCGGCAGCGGCGATGCGCCGGTGCGCGAAGCGATCGATCGCCTGCGTGCGCAGGGTGTGGCCGTGGACTACATGCGGGTGCGCGGCTTTCCCTTCGGCGAGGAAGTCGAGACTTTCCTGAACGCGCACAAGACCAGTTTCATTGTTGAGCAGAACCGTGATGCGCAGTTGCGCGCGCTGCTGCTGCTCGAGACCGGCGTCGAGAAAGGCCGCATGCGCTCGATCCTGCATTACAACGGCATGCCGCTGGCCGCCGCTTACGTGGTCGATGGCGTGATGGCGGCGGTGCAGGATCGCGCGCGCCCCGCGGCACAACTGGTGCGCTGAGGAGCCTGCAATGACCTTCATGGCAAAACCCAAGGTTGCCCATCCGGAACTGCCGCGCAACGCGCTCGGCCTCACGCGCCGCGACTACGAGGGCTCTAACTCGACGCTGTGCGCCGGCTGCGGGCACGACTCGATCACCGCCTCGATCGTCGAGGCCTGCTGGGCCAACGCGCTCCAGCCGCAGAACCTGGTGAAGCTCTCGGGCATCGGCTGTTCGTCCAAGACCACGGCGTATTTCGTCAGCGGCGCGCATGGCTTCAATTCGGTGCACGGCCGCATGCCCTCGGTGGCCACGGGCGCCAACGCGGCCAACCGCAAGCTGCACTACATCGGCGTCTCGGGCGATGGCGACACGTTGTCGATCGGCCTCGGGCAGTTCATCCATGCGATCCGTCGCAACCTGAACATGGTGTACATCATCGAGAACAACGGCGTGTACGGCCTGACCAAAGGGCAGTTCTCCGCCTCGGCCGATGTGGGTACCAAGGCGAAGAAGGGCGAAGTCAACAGCCAGCCGCCGATCGATCCGGTGCAGCTCGCACTCACGCTCGGCGCTTCGTTCGTGGCGCGCAGCTTCTCGGGTGACAAGGCGCAACTGGTGCCGTTGATCCAGGCAGCGATGCACCACCAGGGTTTTGCGCTGATCGATGTGCTCTCGCCCTGCGTCACCTTCAACGACCACGAAGGCTCGACGCGCAGCTATGCCTACTCGCGCGAGCACTACCATGAGGCTGTGCACACGGATTTCGTGGCGCCTGCTGGCCAGATCAGCGTCAGCTATGCGGCCGGTGAAGCGCTGCCGGTCACGCTGCACGATGGCAGCTGCGTCATGCTGCGCAAGGTCGATGCCAGTTTCGATGCCACCAATCGTGGCACCGCGCTGGCGCGCATCCGCGAGCGCCTGCGCGACAACGAATACCTGACCGGACTGCTGCATGTCAGCGACAGCCAGGCCGAGTTCCATGATCTCAACCGCACGCCTGACGAGGCGCTGAACCAGATTCCCTACGCGCAGCTCAATCCCGGTTCTGCTGCGCTCGCCAAGGTGCTCGCGCGATTTCGCTGAAGTGCGCCCGGCATTGCAAGCCGCCCGACTGACGTGCTGGCTCATCGTCGCTGCCGCCAGCGTCGCGCCGGCCCTGGCGCAAGAACCTGGCAAGCAGGCGCTGCTGAAATCCATCGCCGACGATCTGCAGGAGATTCCCGCGGGCAGCTACCTGATGGGCAACGCCGAGCCGAACTTCGGCGATGCCGATGAGAAGCCCACCCGCCAGGTATCCGTGCGTCGCTTCCACCTCGCTGGCCACACCGTCACTTTCGAGCAATACGATGCCTACAGCGACGCAAACGGCCGCGCGCGCGTCAATGACGAGGGCTGGGGACGCGGCTCGCGGCCCGTGATCCACGTGAGCTGGAATGACGCGCAGGATTTCCTGCGGTGGCTCAACGAGCACGGCGGCACGCACTATCGCCTGCCCACTGAAGCCGAATGGGAATACGCGGCGCGCGCCGGCAGCAAGGCGCATTACCCCTGGGGCGATCACTACCAGGAGGGCCTCGCGAACAGCGCGGGTACTTCGGGTGCTGATCGCTTTGAGCACAGCGCGCCCGTGGGCAGTTTCCCGGCCAATGCTTGGGGATTGTTCGACACGCTGGGCAACGTCGAGCAGTGGGTGGCCGATTGCTATCGCGAACCCTACGCGGCCACGCCCGTGGATGGCTCGGCTGTGGAAGACCCGACTTGCACACAGCGCGTGCGCCGCGGCGGCTCCTGGGGTCTCGCGCCCTGGTTCCTGCGCGTCGACTATCGCAACAGCGCGCCCCCGACGCTGCAATCCGATGCAATTGGCTTCAGGCTGGCGCGCGATGACTGAACGTCTGATCGTGCGTTTGCGCGCCGTGTTGTGGTGCGGCCTGCTGCTGTGTGGCGCCGTTACTCCACGAGCCCACGCCGATGACTGGCTGATGCCGGTGAGCACCGTGAACGAGCCGCTGATCGCGGGACGCGAAGTGCAACTCGACGCCAAGGGTGTACTGCTGCCCTGGCCGTTTGCTGACAATGCCGGCCGCTCCTACGATGAACACCTGCGCTCGCAATGGACGTTGTTGCAGCAGATGCTGCAGCAATCGCGCATGCCCTATTTTCATTGCTGCTTCCAGATCGATCCCACGAGCCTGGAGCCGAAGGCCGACTTCAACTGGGTGAACTCCACCGCCTACCTGCGCGGTATGTTGATCGGCTTCGTCGAACGGCTCTATCCCTACACCGGCGACGCGCGGATGCTCGATGACGTCCGGGCCTTCGTCGACTACGAGCTCGAGCACGGGCTCACGCCAACAGACTACAAGTGGGCCGGCGTGCCCTATCCATCGGCCGATCCGGGTGCCGCCGAGTATCGGGGCTGGAAGCCGCGCGGCACGGACTACATCGAGCCGCATCTCGTGGGTGAAGACGGCTACGCCTACGTGCGGCTCTACGAGATGACGGGCCAGCAGAAATACCTCGAGGCCGCCATCCATTTCGCCGACCAGCTGGTGAAGAACTACGAGCCTGGCGATGCCGGCCATTCGCCCTGGCCCGTGCGCTGCCAGGCGCGCGATGGTCGCATCGAAGGTTCGGGCATGGGGCCGTACTCGGCCAATGTGCTAGGTCCGATCTCGCTATTCGACGAGCTGCTGCGCATCAAGCGCGGCGATCTTGCCGCTTACCGCCGCACGCGCGCCGCCGCCTGGAACTGGCTGCAGCAATACCCGCTGCAGAATAACGTCTGGGTCGGCTATTTCGAAGATGTGGCGCCGAGCTTCGGCAACATGAATAGTGTGATTCCGCTGGAGCTGGCGCGCTATGTGCTCTGGCATCCCGAACTCGACAGCGAGTGGCGCACCCATGCGCATGCCCTGATCGACTGGGTGCGCACCACGCCGCGCTGGCCAAAGTATCGCGTGCACGGCGCTTTCGTTACCACCGAGCAGGGCAATGGCAGCAACTTCTGCTGCAACAAGCCGAACCAGTGCTGTGACAGCCACACCGCGCGGCTCGCGGCGATCGAGGCGCTCTACTACCGGCGCACCGGCGATCAGGACATGCTGGAGGAGGCGAGACGCTCACTGAACTGGGTCACCTACTTCCAGGGCTTGCCGGGCGATGCACATGCGCCCTTCGGCAACCAATGGTGGTTCAACGATGAGTTCACCGATGGCCCGCGCAGGATGATGGAGGCGCTGTGGGCGGTGCCCGAGTGGGCGCCCGCGGATGCTTCACATCTGCTGGGTTCGACCTCCGCCGTCACGCGAATCGAGTACGGTCGCGGTCGCGTGCACTACACGACGTTCGATGCCGACGCAGAGGATGTGCTGCGTCTTGATTTCCGTCCAACCACCGTGCGTGTCGGCGCGCAGGCTATGCGCGCCAGCTGCGCGCCCAAAAAGCCGGGCTGGTGCTACGAGCCGGCCAGCGGTGTACTACGGATCACGCGCCGCGGTGCGCGCGAGGTCGAGGTGCGGGGCGAGGGCGGTACAGCCCCGAGCCAGGTACTGACATTCGACAATCCGCATCTGGCGGCAGGCACGCCGATGCAAGGCGAATATCCCAAGGCGCTGATCGACTGGACCGCGGGCCCGTGGCGGATCGGCGCACCCGGTGGCCCTTTCGGCACCTTCCATTTGACGCTAGTCGGCGCCGCGCAATCCGGCTCATTCCAGTTCATGCATCCGAGCGTATTGGTGGGCGTCGATGCCTATAACCCTGGGTTGCAAGTTGCCACGCTGAGCCTGCGCTGTGCCGGCGAAGCGGATTTCAAGGCCACACTTGCTGTCCATCGCGTGCAGCGGCTGCAGACACACTGGCAGCGGCCCTGCGACGTAGTGAGCGCCGTTTTCGATGGCCCGGGGACCGTGCAGCTGGACAATCTGGCCTACATTCCCGCGCCCCGGTGAGATAGACTCCGCCGCGCAATCCACACTTGAGGAGATGATCCGTGGGCAAAGGTGATCGCAAGACGCGTCGGGGCAAGATCTACGCCGGTTCCTTCGGCAAATCGCGTCCCAAGGATCCGGCCAAGAAGAAGCGCGAGGCTGCCAAGAAGGGCACACGCAAGTAGATTCAATCACAGCTGTGCGCGCCACGGGCGCGCCACGCTAAGGCCGGCTGCGCGGCGTCTGGGTTGATATACAACGATTCTCGATCCATAAAAACTTCCAACGGGGGGCGGGGACATGAAGCAGTTCATTGCTGAACTCATCGGCACATTCATCCTGGTGTTCTTCGCCTGCGGCACGGCGGTGTTCGCTGGCGCACAGGTGGGCGTGCTGGGCATCGCACTGGCCTTCGGACTGGCGCTGATCGCGGCAGCCTATGGCATCGGCGCCATTTCGGGCGCGCACATCAATCCGGCGGTCAGCCTCGGCGCCTGCGTCGCGGGCCGGCTGTCGGTGCAGCAGCTGGTGGTCTACGTGATCGCGCAGTGCCTGGGCGCAATCATTGCCGCCTGGTGTCTGGCCTCGATCGCCAAGGGCGTATCGGGAGGCTATGACATTGCCACGGCAGGCCTGGCGCAGAACGGCTTCGGCGAAGGTTACCAGGGCGGTTACAACGAGCATGCCGCCATGCACTTCGAGCTGATTGCCACCTTCATCTTTGTGCTGGTGATCCTCGGTGCCACCGGGCGCCGCGCGCATCCGGCGATCGCGGGCCTCGCCATCGGCCTGACGCTGGTGGTGATCCACCTGGTCGGCATCCGCATCACCGGCACTTCGGTGAATCCGGCGCGTTCGCTTGGCCCCGCAATCATGGTCGGTGGCAAGGCGCTCTCGCAATTGTGGTTGTTCATCGTTGCTCCGCTGGTGGGCGGCGCACTGGCGGGCCTGGTGGCCAGGTTCGGCATCGTCAACACTGATTGAAGCTCGCGCGCTGTGGGTGCGATTGCACCTACGGCGCGCATGCAGCCAGTTGTAGATTGGAAAACGCTCTGGTGATTTTGTGCGTGAGATCTTCTAGCTTACGTGGCCTCAGAGCGCAGCTACTCAGGTGACAGGGTTCAATGGTCCGCTCGTTGTTGGCATTGCCCAGGCAGCCTGCTGGGCAGCTGGCCTTTTGATGGTATTGACATCGTGCGCGCGCACATCGCGTCCGCCACCTCCCCACGCGCTTCTAGAATCCCAGGACGCAGCTGTCGCTACCTCGGCGGGTGTCAAGGCTAGCGTTGCTCAGCCGACCGCCGCGTCAGCGACACCCAAAAACCCCTGTGAAATGGGATAACACTACTGGGGTGATCACTATCACGATTCCATCAGGTAACGGGATCGAAAGCGGCACCACTGGCGCCGCCAGCCTGTCTTACCATACCAAGTTCAACCTCTCGCGACGGCTGGAATTGTTCTTCAACAACGAATACTTCACCTTGCCTCCAGGGGCCCCGCATGGCGAGCAACCCAAACTGGGCATCCTTCGTCCCTCGCTGATGCGTAGAGCCGCCGCCTTCAGCGCGAGCTCGACCCCTGAGAAAACCTGAGGGTCTGTCCAGGGCGCGACTATGACGAAGCCATCATGCCGCCTCGGGATGAACCCAGATGCGGGATGGGATGTCCGCTCTGTGTCGTGTGCTATCGTCACTCGGGCAAAGGCCGTCGTTGTGCGAGTAGACATTCGTGTTAGTGCGTTTCTCGCACGATCGAGACCCCTACCATACGGTGCGCGCTTGAAACTCAAATCCTGCCTGACCTGGTCGCTGCTGATTACGCTGGCTGGTTGCGCCGCTGCGCCGCCTGGGGCGCCTGTACCAATCAGTACGGCCGCGCCCGTGACGCCGCCGCGCCCCGTGGGCACACGCCCGACAGATACGGATTCCGCCGCCGCGATGGCCACAGAGCCCGCTGCTGAGAGTACGCTAACGGCGGTGGCGTCGATGCCAGGCCCTGCTGTCGCACCGGCGCCTGCCGCCAAACCGGCGCCGGCCGCAAGCATCGCCAAGGCCAAGCCGCCGGCGCCGGTCAAGGCAGTCGTGCCGCCAGCCGCGGCCGTTGCGCCCAAACCCGGCCCGGAGCAACGCCCAGCCACGCCTGCGCTTGATCTGGCAGCCCTTGAACAGCGCTTGCGCGACACGCACGCCATCGGTCTTTTCACCAAGCTGTCCATCAAGAACCAGGTCGACGACCTGCTGGACCTATTCCGTGCGCACTTCCGCAGCCAGGCCAACCCGCCGCTGGCTGTATTGCGACAGCGCTATGATCTGCTGTTGATGAAGGTGCTCACTTTGTTGCAGGACGGCGATGTGCCGCTGGCCAGCGCCATCAATTCATCGCGTGAAGCGATCTGGCAAATGCTCAATGATCCGGCCAAGCTCGCCTCGACCTGACATCCCTCTGCCCTTAACCCTCTACCGACAAAACGGACACCCCCTATGAACGCGCGCGCCACAGCTTTCGCATTCACGGCATTCGCTGCCACGCTGGCTACTTTCCCGGCATCTGCGGATGACTCTTTCGGCAAGGACCTGATGGCCACCATCGCGCTGCAGGGGAAACCCTGCGACCAGGTCGTCGCTGCCAAGCGCAATGGCGATAGTGACTATGTGGCCACTTGCAAGGATGGCCACCGCTACCACGTCTACGTCAACGCCCAGGGCCGCGTGGTCGTCGACAAACTATGAGGAGATGCCTGCTGGCTCTGGTTGCCGGCTGCGTCTATGCCGCCTCCGCGCTGTCCGCCACCATCGATGTCGATGCTCCCGTGCACCCCTTTCCACATTTCTGGGAGCATGTGTTTGGTTCCGGGCGTGCGATCCTGACGCTGCGCGCGGGGTATCGCAGCGACCTGCGCGAAGTGAAGGCGGTCACCGGCCTACGCTACGTGCGCTTCCACAACATCTTGCATGACGAAGTCGGGGTTTACGACGAGGACGATCAGGGTCAGCCGCTTTACAACTTCTCGTACGTGGACCAGATCTACGACGGTCTCTTGGAGAACGGAGTGCGTCCCTTCGTCGAGATCAGCTTCATGCCCAAGAAGCTCGCATTGCGACAGGATGTGCACCCGTTCTGGTACCAGCAGATCGTCGCACCGCCCAAGGACTATGTAAAATGGGATGGGCTGATGCGCGCGTTGGCGCAGCACTTGGTCGATCGCTACGGCATTGACGAGGTTGCACAGTGGTACTTCGAAGTCTGGAACGAGCCGAACATCGATTTCTGGACCGGCGAGCCGAAGCAGGCCAGCTACTTCGAGCTCTACGACCACACGGCGCGCGCGCTCAAGGCTGTGAGCCCACGACTTCGCGTGGGCGGTCCGGCGAGTTCCTCTGCCCATTGGGTCGATGATTTTCTGCGCCACACCGCGGCAGAACAGGTGCCCGTGGATTTCGCTTCCAGCCACGGCTACGCCGACGATAGCGTTGCGGACTTGCTCGGCACGCACGAGGCCATCCCCGTCGATCAGCGCGTGTGCCGCGCGATCGCCAAGGTACACGGCCAGATCGCAGGCTCCGCATACCCTGGCCTGCCGCTCATGTGGACCGAGTGGAACGTGCCGTCGTTCGGCGATTTCGAGGCGCGCGACACCGCCTATGTCGGCGCGGGCCTCGCCGATGACATCGCGCAATGCGACGGCCTGGTCGATGAGATGTCTTTTTGGACGTTCAGCGATGTGTTCGAGGAAAGTGGCCCCGGCCGCGAGCCCTTCACCGGTTCGTTCGGACTGATGGGGCTTGGCGGCATCCGCAAGCCCAGCTACACGGCCTTTGCCCTGCTCCACAAGCTCGGTGAACAGCGCATTGCGGCGGCTGAACCCGGCACGCTGGTGACGCGCCGCCACGACGGTTCGATCGTCATCGCCGTGTGGAATCTGGTCGATCCGGGCAGCGGCGGCGGAGAGTCCGCGCGCCGACTGGATTTTCGCGGGCTGCGGCGGGGTGCAACCGTGCGCGTGACGCGCATCGACAATCAGCACGCGAGTTCGCTTGCGGTGTACGAGGCCATGGGCAGGCCCCGCTACCCGAGCACGGCACAGGCGGCCGCGCTCAATCGGGCCGCGGCGCTGCCGCCGGCCACGCGCCTGCAGCTGCGGAAGGACGATTCCATGCAGCTCGCGCTGCCGGCGAACGGCCTCGTGCTGGTGGAGATCGCGCGCGACCAACGCCTGCACCGCTAGCCTCCTCCACCGCGATGCGATAAGTTCAGTCTGAGACGCACTACCACGGGCAGGTGATCTGAGGGGAAGCGGGCGTCATGGGTATGACATCCCAATACCTGACCTTCGTACGCGCAGCGCCACCCCCAGAGCCAGACTAGGCACGCGCTTTCCGGAGTCACTTGACGAAAGGGAGAATAAAGTACGTCAAGCGCGGGGATCCAATCCGCGGCCGGCGATCAATTGGGCCGGCGGGAGTCGCGCAGTATGGCTAGGATCCAGCTCATTCATCGGTCCAGCCGGAAGGGGGATTTGGACTTAACCTTGCGTCTATGATTTCTGCCAAATTGACCTCCTGCTCCGTCTGGATTTCGGTCATCAGTTGTAGTCGCCTCGCAACGTACTGAGAGCTCCACAGGTGATGGAAAGAGATTTTCCCGTCGGTGTCTATTCGATAGTGAGCCACGCGTTTGGCGCTGGCGGCGTCAAGAAATTCCGCACTGCCCTCTGGCCACACCCGCTTCGCAATAGTCACGCCGATCATTTCAGTAATGAACGTGTCACCGCGTCGCATGACAGACGCTACTTGGCGGCAGGTTGCAGCAAGATCGGGATCCTTGAGGGACTCTCCTTTGCATGCATTCGCGATTGCCTGGTAGGACGGAATGGCCATTGCCGCTGCCGCTCCAATCGTAGCCGTGAACGCCGTCCGTAAATCCATGGTTTTGGTTCTGAGAATCGCATTGGTGGTGTGAACGATCGTCGAATTCCAGTAGGTGTCGAACCGCATTGAGGTGGCTATGGCTGAGAGGCTCTTGCCAACTGCGGGCGCGTTACTGGGTTTTCCGGCTCGGCCGATCGATGCAAGACTAGCGGCACCATTGGCTGGATCTACCCGTTGAAGCTGTGTCGCGAGTGGGGTGGGCTCGCAAGACTCGACCTGAATACATGCTCCGATATACAACCAGATCAATTCGGGACGATCTGGCGCGGCGGCGACCGCCCGTGAGATGAGTGTCAAGCGCTCTGCCGGATCGGCCTTCGGCCACTGGCCTAACAGAGCTGCGGCCCCAAGGGAGTCGGCATCCCCGGCAGCCAGTAAGGCCGTTGTCGTGCGTTGATTTCTCCGTTCATACGCCGCCACCTGCCGGGCCCCGTCCGCGGCGCACCCGGTACACAGCAGAAGAACCAATCCGCTCAGAACCAATGCCGATGAGAGATCCTTCGTCGTCCCCTTACGCACGAAAGACTTCCCCCCAACTCTTGGTGCACGCCGGCACGTGGACGATCAAATTCACTACCTCGCACAGCGAGCCGCCTACAAGATATACCGGCTCAGATCCTCGTCCTTCGCGAGATTCCCCAGGTGCGCATCGACGTAAGCGGCGTCAACGCGCAATGCCGCGCCCGGCTGCTCACTGGCCTCGAACGACACCGATTCCAGCAACCGCTCCATCACCGTATGCAAACGCCGCGCGCCGATATTCTCGGTACGCTCATTCACATGATGCGCAATCTCCGCAATGCGCTGCACGCCATCGCCGCTGAATTCCACACCCACTTTCTCGGTGCCCAGCAGCGCCCGATACTGTGCCGTGAGCGAAGCATCAGGCTCCGTGAGGATGCGCACGAAGTCCTCGACCTTGAGCGCGTCGAGTTCGACGCGGATCGGAAAGCGGCCCTGCAGCTCGGGAATCAGATCCGAAGGCTTCGCCATGTGGAACGCGCCCGAGGCGATGAATAGCACGTGATCGGTCTTGATCGTGCCGTACTTGGTGCTCACGGTGCAGCCTTCGACCAGCGGCAACAGGTCGCGTTGCACGCCCTCGCGTGACACGTCGGCGCCGATGGTTTCCTGGCGGCGGCAGATCTTGTCGATCTCGTCGATGAACACGATGCCGTTCTGTTCGGCATTGGCGAGCGCGCGTGCCTTGAGTTCCTCTTCGTTGACCAGCTTGCCGGCTTCCTCGTCGGTGAGGAGCTTCAGCGCCTCGCGCACCTTGAGGCGGCGCGGACGGCTGCGGGCACCGCCGAGGTTCTGGAACATCGACTGCAACTGCTGCTGCATCTCTTCCATGCCGGGCGGCGCCATGATGTCAACGCCATTGGGCAGCGCGCGCACCTCGACTTCGATCTCGCGATCATCGAGTTCGCCGCGCTCGAGCATGGCGCGGAATTTCTGCCGCGTCTCGGCATCGCGCGGCTGCGCCGGCTCGTCGGTGGAAAAGCCCATCATCTTGGGCTTCGGCAACAGCGCATCGAGCACGCGCTCGCGCGCGGCCTGCAGCGCGGGCTCGCGCACGCGCGCCACTTCCTGCTCGCGGGTCATCTTCACCGCGACCTCGGCCAGCTCCTTGATGATCGAATCCACCTCGCGGCCCACGTAGCCCACCTCGGTGAACTTGGTGGCCTCCACCTTCACGAACGGCGCATTCGCAAGCCGCGCCAGCCGGCGCGCGATCTCGGTCTTGCCGCAGCCCGTGGGGCCGATCATCAGGATGTTCTTCGGCGTGATCTCCTGGCGCAGCGGATCATCAACCTGCATGCGCCGCCAGCGGTTGCGCAGCGCGATCGCCACCGCGCGCTTGGCCGCGCCCTGGCCGACGATGTGCTTGTCGAGTTCAAGGACGATCTGTTGCGGCGTCACGCGCTGAGCTCCTCAATAATGATGTTGCGATTGGTGTAGATGCAGATGTCGGCCGCGATGCCGAGCGCGCGCTCGACCACGGTGCGCGGCGGCAGCTCGGTGCTTTCCATCAGCGCGCGGGCTGCCGCCTGCGCATAGGGGCCGCCAGAGCCGATCGCCGCCAGGTCGTATTCAGGCTCGATCACATCACCGTTCCCGGAGATCACGAACAGGCTCTGCGGATCGCCAACCAGCAGCAGCGCCTCGAGGCGGCGCAGGTAACGATCGGAGCGCCAGTCCTTGGCGAGCTCGATTGCGGCGCGGGTCAGGTTGCCGAATTTCTCCAGCTTGCCTTCGAAGCGCTCGAACAGCGTGAAAGCATCGGCGGTGCCACCGGCAAAACCTGCGACCACCTTGCCATTGGAAAGGCGGCGCACTTTGCGGGCATTGGCCTTCATGACCGTGTTGCCGAGCGTGACCTGGCCGTCACCGCCCAGTGCGATCGCGCCGTTGCGGCGCACCGCCAGGATGGTAGTGGAATGCGGGTCGAAGCCCTGGGTCATGAATAGCACCTCGTACGATCAACGCCTTAGGGGATCGGCTCACCCCCGCCGGCGGGCACGCGGGTGCGAACTCTCGTAGGTGCGGGCGAGATGCTGGAAATCAAGATGGGTGTAGATCTGGGTACTGCTGATGCTGGCGTGGCCCAGCAGCTCCTGCACTGCCCGCAGGTCGCGGCTCGATTCGAGCAGGTGGGTCGCAAACGAGTGCCGGAACAGGTGCGGATGTACGCCTACGGCCAGGCCCTGCGCCTTCGCGTGGCGCGCCACCAGTAGCTGCACGCTGCGCGCACCGAGACGCCGGCCGCGCCGGTTCAGGAACACCGCGCTCTCGCCCACGGCCGCCAGCGTGCTGCGTTCCTTCAACCAGCGCTGGAGCGCGCTCACCGCCTGGGTGCCCACCGGCATGATGCGCGTCTTGCTGCCCTTGCCGAGCACGCGCACGGTGCGATCCTTGAGATCGAGATCGAAAAGATCAAGGCCCACCAGTTCCGCGAGCCGCAAGCCGGAGGAATAGAACAGCTCCATGATCGCGAGGTCGCGCGTCGGCAATGCGCCCTCGGGCTTGAGCGCCAGCAGCCGGCCCATCTGGTCGACATCGAGCGTGTGCGGCAGGCGGCGCGCGGCCTTGGGTGCGCGCACGTCGATCGCGGGATTGTGGGTCGCCAGGCCCTCGCGGATCAGGAAACCATAGAAGGTGCGCAGCGCCGAGAGGCGCCGCTGCACGCTGCGCGGGCCCAGCCCGCCGGCGTGGCTGCGTGCGGCGAAACTGCGCAGCTGCGCCGAATCGATGCGCGCCCAGTCATCGTAACCCTGCTTGCTGCACCACTGCGCGTACGCGGCCAGCTCACGCGCGTACGCGGCCACTGTATGCGGCGAGAGCCGCCGTTCAGTGGCAACGTGCGTCAGGAAGCGCCGGACCCAGGTAGCAGCTGCAGCCATGGGCCGCCGCGATCAGGGACGCGCGAGCGCGTCGGCGATCAGTTCGGCCATGCGGGCCAGGAACTCCGTGCTCATGCCCGGATGGAAGCGGTCGCGATCAACGCTGCCCAGGGCCAGCAGGCCCGGCGGCTTCATCGCGCACAGCGGAATCAGCGCCAGCGAGCCGATGCCCGCGGCCTCGTTGCCGAACAGGAAATCGCGCTGGCTGTCGCGCACCTGGCCGCAGCGCGGCTTGGCGCTCGCGAACAGCGATTCGAAGCTCTTGTATTGCGCATCGCTGCCGCTGACCAGGCGCAGGAAGCGGCTGGGTGCTTCGCTGCCGGCGCTATCGGCCAGCACCAGCACTGCGTGGTAGGTATCGAAATCCTCGCGCAGGCTCGCTTCGATCTGCACCAGCGCCTGGGTGCGCGTGCTGGTGCGTAGCAACCGACGCGTGAAGCGGTGGATCTTGTCGGCCAACGCATCGTTGGCGCGCGCCATGCGCACGAATTCCGCCAGCTGCAGTTCGAGTGCCGCGTGCTTCTCGCGCAGCACATCCACCTGGCGTTCGATCAGCGAGATCGTGGTGCCATTGCGCGGATGCTGCAGGCGCAGGCGCGTCAGCAACTGTGGATGCCGGTCGAACAGGTCAGGGTTCTGCTGCAGATACTGCGCGATCAGCTGCTCGTCGATGGGGTCGCTGCGCAGGCCCTGGGCTGTGTTGCTCGTCATCCTGTCATTCCTCGCGCTGATTCAGAATTCTACCTGGCCGGTGAACGCCACCGCCGCCGGACCGCGCAGCCAGATGCCATGTCCCGCACCCTCCCAGTGTACGCCGAGCTGGCCTCCCGGAACATGCACCGCGACCTCGCTCCCCAGCACGCCGAGGTTGCGCCCGACCGCGACCGCTGCGCAGGCACCCGTGCCACAGGCCAGCGTCTCGCCGACGCCGCGTTCGTATACGCGCAGGCGGATGTGTCCCGCATCGATCACCTGCATGAAGCCCACATTAACACTGGCGGGAAAATGAGCATCGGCCTGCAGCGCCTTGCCCAGCCGCTCGACCGGCGCAGTGGCGATGTCGGTGACACGCAGTACCGCATGCGGATTGCCCATGGATAGCGCACCGAACTCAACCTGCTCGGCGCCCAGCTGCAGGCGATAGCTGGCTTCGAGGGCAGCGGCCTTGAATGGTACCGCTGCCGGATTGAAATCGGGCACCCCCAGATTCACCCCCACCAGCCCATCGGCACGCGCCTGTGCTTCGATCACGCCACTGGGGCTGCCCATGGCCACCTGGCCATCGGCGCCCACGCGGCCGTGCAGCTGCAAGTAGCGCGCCACGCAGCGCGCGCCGTTGCCGCATTGCTCGACCTCCGAGCCGTCGGCGTTGAAGATACGGTAGTAGGCGGCGGTGCCGGCCGCGCGTGCCGGTTCCAGCAGCAGCGCCTGATCGAAGCCTATGCCCTTGTGACGATCGGCGAGTTGCCGCCAGAGCGCGGCGTCGGGGAGCGTAGCGCCGCGCGGCAATTCAAAGACCAGAAAGTCATTGCCCACGCCGTGCATTTTGGTGAACTCTATGCGCATGGCGGCAGCATAGCCGAACTCCAAACGAGGAGCTTTCAATGATGAATCCGGGCACGGGTCAGCGGGCGGTCAGCGTGAGCGAGGCGCTGCAGACGCGCAGCAGCTGTCGCGCGTTCATGACCGATGCGGTGCCCGAGGGCACGGTGTGCGCCATCGTCGATGCCGCGCGGCAGTCGCCCTCGGGCGGCAATCTGCAACCCTGGCAGGTGCACGTGCTCGCTGGCGGCGCCATGGCGCGCTTTCGTGCGCTGCTGGCACCAAAGCTTCTGTCGATGCCGAGGGGTGAGCCGCCTGAGTATCACGTCTACCCGCCCAACCTGCATGAGCCCTATCGCTCGCGGCGTTTCAAATGCGGCGAGGATCTGTACGCAACCATCGGCATCGCGCGCGCCGACCGGCCGGCACGACTGCGGCAGTTCGCGCGCAACTTCGATTTCTTCGGTGCGCCAGTGGGCCTGTTCTTCGTGATCGACCGGCGCATGGGTCCGCCGCAGTGGGCCGATGTGGGCATGTACATGCAGAGCGTGATGCTGCTGGCGCGTGAATGCGGCCTGCACACCTGCCCACAGGAGTGCTGGTCGGCCTGGCCGCGTACCATCGGCGAGTTCCTGAAATTGCCAGCCGAATCGATGCTGTTCTGTGGCATGGCGCTGGGCTACCGCGACGAAGCGGCGCCGATCAACGCGCTGCGCACCGACCGGGCGCCACTGGCGGAATGCTGCACTTTCGTGGGCGAAGCGTGAATCTGTCCGCGTTGCGTGCGCAGCGGTTTCCACCGCAGCGCGTTCGCTACAGCGCCGTGGAAGCGTTGCGCTACGCCCTGAGTGTTGGCGCTGGCACCGATCCGCTCGATGCGGCGCAGCTGCGCCTGGTGTATGAACGGCAACTGCTGGTGCTGCCCACTTTCGCCACGGTGCAGGTGCTGCACGGCCCGTGTACCCCGGCGAAACCGTGGCCATCAGGATCAGCCGCGGCAGCCAGGGCCTGCGGTTCCAGGCCAGCGTAACGGAGCGAAATCAGGTGGTGCTGAACCACGGTTACGCGACAATAGTGTGAGTAGAATCCGCTGCGGTCGCGGTTGGAGCCTTGAGGGAGCGCCATTGAATGTCTGATATCGGGATCACTGGCTACGCGGCTTACGTGCCGCGGCTGCGCATGGATCGGGCCGCGATCGCGGCTGCGCACGCCTGGGCGTTACCCGGGCTCAAGAGCGCGGCCAAGGGCGAGCGCTCGTTCTGCAGCTGGGATGAAGACACGATCACGATGAGCGTCGCTGCGCTGCGTGCCTGCCTGCGCGGATCCGCAAGCGGGTCGTTGCGCTCGCTGAGCTTCGCATCGACGACGCCGGTGTTTGCCGATCTGCAGAATGCCAGCATGGTTGCCGCAGCCGCGGGCCTGGGTGCGGAACTCTCCACACTCGATGCCTCGGGTTCATTGCGGGCCGGTACCTCGGCGCTGCTGCGTGCGCTCGAAGGTGGCGCGGCCGCCGGCAGTTCGATGGCCGATAGCGCGATCGTCGCAGCCGATGCGCGCCGCGCAAAACCCGGTAGCGTGCAGGAGTTGCACTACGGCGCAGGTGCCGTTGCGCTGCGCGTTGGCAGCGCTGCGCCGATCGCGCGCTACCTGGGCAGTGCTTCGAGTGTCAGCGCCTTCGTCGATCATTTTCGCTCCGAGGGCGAAGCTTACGACTACCAGTGGGAAGAGCGCTGGATACGCGATGAGGGTTACCTGAAAATCGTGCCGGCTGCCGTGCAGCGCCTGCTGAAATCTGCGGGCGTTGAGGCCGCCTCAATTGATCACTTCTGCCTGAGCGCGACCATCGGCGGCGTGGCTGCCGCGGTGGCAAAGCAGCTCGGCATCAAGCCCGAGGCACTCGTCGACAATTTTGCTGCGCGCTGCGGCGATACCGGCGCGGCGCATCCACTGTTAATGTTCGCAGCAGCGCTGGAGCGCGCTACGCCAGGACAAAAAATCCTGGTGACCGGCTTTGGTGCCGGCTGCGATGCACTGTTGTTCGAGACTACGGCCGCGATCAGCGCGTATCGTTCGGCCTCGCCGCCGAGCACCGCACTGGCGCGCGGCCTGACCGATGGCAATTACACCAAGCTGCTCTCATTCAGCGGCGAGCTGCAGCTCGACTGGGGCATGCGCGCCGAGTGCGACATGAAGACCGCGCTCACGCAGCTCTATCGCGCACGCGAGCAGGTGGTGGCGTTCATGGCCGGCAAGTGCAGCCACTGCGGCACGGTGCAGTTTCCGCGCCTGGCCGCCTGCGTGAAGTGCGACTCGACCGCGCCGATGAGTGCGGAGCCGCTGGCCGATGCGCCTGCCAAGGTGGCGACCTTCACCGCCGACTGGCTGATGTATTACCCCGCGCCGCCGCTGTACGTAGGCCTGGTGCAGTTCGACAACGGCGCCAGGCTGGTGATGGAAATGGTCGAGGTTGACCCGGAGCGCTTCGATGTGGGCACGCCCTTGCGCATGGTGTATCGCGTGAAAGATCGCGATCCGCTACGCCACCACCAGCGTTACTTCTGGAAAGCTGCGCCCGCGCTCTGACTCGCGCTGGAGAGAATATGGCCACAGGCATCAAGGACAAGGTCGCGATCATCGGCATGGGTTGCACGAAGTTCGGCGAACGCTGGGATTGCGGCACCGAGCATCTGCTGAACGAGGCCTTCCAGGAAGCGCTGCTCGATGCGGGCGTGACCAAGGACCAGATCGGCGCTGCCTGGTATGGCTCGGCGATCGATCGCGTGAACGTTGGCAATTCCGGGTTGCCCGCTAGCACCGCATTGCGCCTGCATGGCGTACCCGTGACGCGCGTCGAGAACATGTGCGCCACTGGTACCGAAGCGCTGCGCGGCGCGGCCTATGCGGTGGCCGCTGGCGCCGTCGATTTCGCACTCGCGATCGGCGCCGAGAAACTCAAGGACACGGGTTACGGCGGCCTGCCGGTCTCCTCGCGCGGCACGCTCAATGATCTGATCCTGCCCTTTGCCACGGCGCCGAGCGGGTTCGCGCAGCTCGCCGCCGGTTATCGTGCGCGCTACGGCGTGAGTCGCGAAGATCTGAAGCGCGCGATGGCGCGCGTGTCCTGGAAGAGCCACCAGAACGGCGCCAAGAACCCGAAGGCTCATCTGCGCAAACCCGTGGAGATGGAAACCATCCTCAATGCGCCGCTGGTGGCTGAACCTCTCGGTGTCTATGACTGCTGCGGCGTCAGCGACGGCGCCGCCTGCGCGATCCTCACCACGCCCGATATCGCCCGCGGCCTCGGCAAGAAGGACCTGGTGACTATCAAGGCGCTGCAGGTGGCTTTGAGCGCCGGTCGCGAGATGAGCACCTCCGACTGGGACGGCAGCTACGTGCGCAACACGCGCATCGCTGCCAAGCGCGCTTACGAGGAAGCCGGCATCACCGATCCGCGTCGGCAGATCAGCATGATGGAAGTGCACGACTGCTTCTCGATCACCGAACTCGTGACCATGGAAGACCTGTTCATTTCCGCCGATGGCGGCGCAGTGCGCGACATCATGGATGGGTTCTACGACGCCGATGGCGCCGTGCCCTGCCAGATCGACGGCGGCCTCAAGTGCTTCGGTCATCCGATCGGCGCTTCGGGCCTGCGCATGTGCTACGAAAACTATCTGCAGCTGCTGGGCCGCGCCGGTGCGCGCCAGCTGGCCAATCCGGTATACGGTCTCAGCCACAATCTGGGTGGCGTGCCCTACAACTGCGTGTCCTCGGTCGCCATCATGGGCCGCGCTGCCTGATGCAACCCGGAGTCGCGCCGCCACCCGCGACAGCGCTCAGAGGCTGGGCCTCGTCACGCTGGCGCAGATGGCCAGTGCGCTGGTGGCAGTGGTCGAGCGCGAGCGTCAGCGACCTACCAGAATAGGCTCGCGATCGAGTCGAGTACCTCGCCGGTGTCGAGGTCGACCAGCAGCACGTCGTCGCCGACACGCACCCAGGAGGTGCCATAGGGCGGCGCGTACAGGTCGTAGTTGTAGTAGTCGTCGATGAGGTATCGGTTGCCGTAGTAGGACAGCGGCAGACGATCGCCGTAGAGCCACACACGCGGCGCGTAGCCCCAGGGCGCGTAGTAGAAGCCGATGCTGAAGCGCTGCCGCGCATAGAAGCGGTCGCCGTACCAGCGGAAATGATCGTAGTGGTAGCGCTGGTACCAGTCGCCGTCGTGGCGCCAGCTACGGCCGTGATCATCGCGCCAGTCATCGCGGCCACGCGTCCAGCCGGCATAGCGCGAGTGATCGCGACCCTGGTCGCGGCCTTGATCGTGAT
>JANXYK010000035.1 GCA_025350055.1 Gammaproteobacteria bacterium
CTTGAGTCGAGCGTAGTCCGGGGCCAGCGAGCCACGGCGCCAGTGCGGACCATCGAGCTGGTGTCGAAGGTACACCTGCAGCCAGGGCGGGGTGTTCCAGCGATCGAGCGCCGCCTGGTTCTCGAGGTTGAAGTCCGGTGCGCCAGGCGTGGCATTGCTGGTGACCATGCCCAGCACCCAGGAGTTGTCCACCATCAGCATGATGCCGCCCGGGTGGTGGATATCGTCGGTATAACGTGCGTCCGTGCCGCACAGCGCGAAGATGGCCTTCAAAGCTGGCGGGTGGTACTCGGCGGCAATCTGCACGGAGTTGAATGCCGAGTAGGAAGTGCCGTACATGCCAACGGCGCCGTTCGACCAGCGTTGCCTGGACAGCCAGTTGATGATGCGGACCGTGTCGGCATGCTCCTCGACGGTGTACTCATCCAGCGGCGTGCCTTCCGAGCCGCCGGTGCCGCGCACATCGACGTAGAGTTCGGCATAGCCGTGTTGCGCCTGGTAACCCATGCTGTTGTTGTAGGTGCTCATGCCGGCTGAAATGCCGCTGGGCTCCTGCCGGTAGGGGACGATGTGCAGCGTTCCCGGCACGCGTGCACCACGCGCGATGCTCGTCGGCAGATACGCGAGCACAGCAATGTGCACGCCATCCGGCATGCGCAGCCGCAGGCTCTCGAAGCGTACGCCCGGCGGCAACTGCGCCGGCGTCGGCCAGGGCCCGGGCACCACCTGCACATCGCCGGCGTCACGCGCCCAGAGCGTCCGTGCAGAATGCGTGGCAGGTGCGCCCGCTCCGGCCCACGCGGGTCGACGGCTGTCATCGAGCCAGAGGCCGGCGGCGCTCAGCGCCGCGATCTGCTGCAGCAGCCGGCGTCGAGCGCGCGATGGCAGATTGATCACGTTACACCAGCTCACGCCGGATCGATTGATCCCAGGCCTTGTGGAATACCTGTTGCTCGCCCTCCCAGGCGGTGAGGGATTCCTTGATCCGGAACTGCTCTGCCGTCGAGCTCAACTCCAGCGTCGAGCGGGTTTTCGTGACCCAGTCGCCGCGCGAGATCGCACTCCACCACTCGATCTGCCACACGCTGCTATTGGGATCGCCTTCCTGGATGCTCATGTACCAATCGCTCCCACCCGAGAGCGTGGTGCCGGTCTCGGCCAGCGTCTCTGGCAGGTCGCGCAGGCGCTTGTGCAGCGTCACACGGCCATGGACGTCCGGCCCCATCTGCGTGATCTCGTGGCGGCTGTCGATCAGCGTATCTGCCGTGGTTTCCCGCTCGATGCGGCCCTTCAGCAGTTCGATCGGCATCGCCGCATCGGGCGTGTCGATCGGCCGGACCGGCAGCGACAGTGTCGAGACGCTGGTGGTGATGCTGAGCTCGACCGGATGCGGCGAGGGCCACAGCAGCGGCCAGAGGGATTCGGACAATGCGACGCGGATGCGATTGCCCCGTTTGAAGCGGTGCGCGGTGAAGTAGCACGACAGATCGATGTCGTAGCTCTGGTCCGGCACCAGCGCCGAGGGTCTCTCGTGGCTGTCGCGATGCGTAAGATTTAGCACGACATAGCTCACGGACCAGGATTTGCCGTCGGGCGCCACTTCGTTGAGCCGCGCCACCAGCTTGGCTACCGGCTGGTTCGAGCGCAGCCGCACACGCAGACGCGGGTTGCCCAGGATCTCCAGATCCTCGCTCAAAGGGGCCGAGTCGAAGCACAGCGAGCGCGCATCATCGGCTGTCTGATCGGGCGGCAGATCGATCGACATGTTCCACGGGAACCACTCGCGCTTGGTCAGTCCCAGCGTTTCCTGTGACTTGATGACGCGCACCTGTTCTTTGCCGGGCTGCGTACCGAGTCCCTCCTCGTTCAGATGCAGCATCCGAACCGCGCTGTTCTTCGGCGGCCATTGGGCCTCGCTGATCCAGCGTCCGGGCGTATCCCGCGGCCACACCTCGGAGGCGATCTGGTATTCCATGTAGGCGCGGAACATCGGCTCCTGCATGATGCCGGTGTCGATGCCCTTCAGCCATTGGGTCCACCAGCGCACCTCTTCGCTGACCCAGTCGAGCCCCGGGCCGGGATCGGCGATGTCCGGATATTTATGGCCCCACGGGCCCATCAGTCCCTTGCGAGGTACCTTCAGGTGGCTGAGCGTACGCGGCAGAAAGTCGCGGTAGGAATCGATCTGTCCGCCGACCACGTAGGTTGGAACCTTGATGCGCGTGTAGTCGGTGGCGATCGAACCGTGCTGCCAATAGGCATCGTAGGTCTGGTGCGAAAGCCAGGTGGCGAGGATCGGCGGCGTGGCCTGGAGGCGTTGCAGCCATTTCTCGCGCCACGCCGGACCACTGATCGCGGGATCCGGACTCGCCACCATCACGTTCATGAACTCGGTGCCCCAGTCATACATGTCGAGCGTGAGTGCGCCGCCCACGTAGTGGGCATCGTCGGTGTAGCGGTTGTCGGTCGCACACTGCGGCATGATGGCCTTGAGCGCCGGGGGCTGCAGCGCGGCTACCTGGAAGCAGGCGAATCCGCCCCAGGAAATGCCGCGCATGCCCACGGCACCCGTGCACCAGGATTGCCGCGCGAGCCAGGCGATGACTTCCACCGTATCGGCCTGCTCCTGCTGCAGGTATTCATCCAGCAGCACGCCGTCCGAGTCACCCGAGCCGCGCAGGTCGATGCGGGCATAGGCGAAGCCGTACGGCACGAACTGCTTCGCCCAGCCCTCATCACGCGGCCGCTCGAGATCCCGTTTGCGGTACGGAATCGCTTCGAGCACGACGGGCACCGGCGAGTGCTCCGCATCGGTGGGGATCCACAGGCGCACGCCGAGGCGCACACCATCCTGCATCGCAATCCACTCGTTCTCGATCACCCGGAAGGAGTTTTTCTGCGGCAGGGCCCACTTTTTCTGCGGGCTCATCGCCGCTTGCACCGAGGATGTGGCGGCAGACATTGCAGCCGCGTAACCAGCCATATTCATGATGAATTCGCGTCGCGTCGCGCTCATAGTGGCACCCCCATTGTCGATCGATGGTACTCCAGGCGCCGGCGTACCGTGAGCCCGACGCAAGCTCGCGGCACTTCGAGGCGCGCAGCGCTCGTGCAGTAGGCACCGCGATGCTGTTACAGTGAAACGCGGGGGGCCGTGCGCAACTGAGTAGTCGCGCGCAACAGGATTAGGGAGGCAGGGTTCATGTGTACCAAGAGCAGCAGGCACAATCGCAAACCCGATGGTCGGCGTGCTGCCGCCAGTCCGGTCAACCTCGGTATCAGTGCGGCAGTGTGCGCCGTGTTGTACGGCAACCCGTTACCGTTACGCGCACAACAGGCGAATGCGGACTCGATGCTGGAGGAAATCACGGTCACTGCGACGCGTCGTGCGCAGACCGCCGAGGAGGTGCCTTACAGCATCAGCGTGATCGATGCCGCGACGCTCGCGCGCACCGGGGTCGTCGACATCCAGACGCTGACGCTGCAGGTGCCGGGCCTCAGCATGTTTGATTTCGGCGCCCGCAACGCCGGCGCCGTCGCACCGATCATCCGCGGACTCAATGCGACCGGTGAGCCGCGCGGCTTTCGCAGCTTCGAGCAGGATCCGGTCGGCACCTATGTGGGCAACTCGCCGATGAGCGGTTATTTCCAGCTCGATGACCTCAAGCAGGTCGAGGTGCTGCGCGGTCCACAGGGTACGCTCTATGGTGCGGGTGCCCTGGGCGGGACCTTGCGTTTCATTCCGAACTCGCCCGAACTCGACAAGGTCGTGGCGCATGTGGGAGCGGGTACTTCCACTACGGCGCATTCGGGTACCGCCGGTTACGAGGCCAATGGTCTGGTGAACCTGCCGCTGGGCGATGTCGCGGCCTTGCGCGCTTCGGCGAAATACGAGTACGAGCCGGGCTTCATTCACGTCAACGGGCTCATTGTGCGCGATCCGCCTAACCTGACCGGTGTCCCGGTGCTGGCGAATCCCGCCGATCCGGCCAACAGCTCCGCGGTGTTCACGCAAAAGGACGACTGGAATTTCCAGAAGACCTTCACCGGCCGGGCAAGCCTGCTGTTGAAACCCACCAGTGCGTTCAGCGTGGAACTGGCCTACCTGTACTCG
>JANXYK010000009.1 GCA_025350055.1 Gammaproteobacteria bacterium
TCGATCTTCCCAGCGCTGCCTGGCATGGCGGGCTGCAACCAAACTTGCGCACAGTCGCTCAAAGCGCGCGCGGGCCCGAAAGCGCAGCACGCCGAGGGCATAGTCGGCGGCCAATCGATCGAGCAGCTCGGGGCGATCGTAGTTCATGATTCCATGCACGCCTTGAGGCTTTGCAGGCCGCGACGCACCCAGCTTTTCACCGATCCCAACGGCTGGCCGATCGCGAGCGCGATCTTGTCCTGTGTCAATCCCTGCTGGTAGGCAAGCGTCAGGCATTGACGTGGCGCCGCGGCCAAGGAGTCCAGGCAACGACGCAGTGCCGCCGCCGCCGCGCCAAATTCGCTGCGCTCGGCGGGGCCTTCAACCTGCAGCTGTTCGGCACCCGCCATCTCGGCCGTATCGAGCAGCACGGTCGGGCGCTGCGCCCGCTGCACGTCAATCGCTCGATTGCGCGCGATGGCCATCATCCACGACAGCGCGCGTCCTTTGATCTGATCGTACTGCGCCGCCTGCTGCCAGATGCGTATGAATGCGTCCTGCAGGGCGTCCTCGGCAGCGGCGCGCGAGCCCAGGATGCGCATCAGGACGCCCAGCATTTGTGGTGCGACACGCGTGTAGAGCGACTGCAGCGCCGCCCGGTCGTGCTGAGCACAACGTTGGAGCATCTCGTCGAGATCGGTGTTGTCCAGGGCCATGCTGTACTCACGCACTCTATACGGCGGGCCGCCCCGCTTGGACGCTTGGGTTTGCCCCGCTCGGAGGATATAGCGGAGAGGTCAGGAAGTCCGCTTTTTCGGCGGCAGCGATGAATTTATCCCGTTGCTGCATCCGTCTGGCCACGGCACTCGTATATGCGCGCCCTCGCTCACCCTAAGCGCTCGCTCGACGAATAGTCGTGGGCGTGCATCCAGAAGCTTAGTCCCTTCGTTCTTATGTCGTAAGTCTCTCGTATCCCGTTTCACCTGACACAAGGAAACTCCTCTATGAAATTCTCCATACCGCCATGGGCAGTCATGGCCGGCATCACCGCGCTGACGGCGGCCGGCGGCGTCCAGGCTTCCAGCCACCGTGAAGCGCCGTTCATCACGCAGCATCCCAAGGTCGATGCCAGTGACTTCTATATGTTCCGCAGCTACGAGCCCGGCCGCGCAGGGTATGTCACGCTGATCGCCAACTACCAGCCGTTGCAGGATGCCTATGGCGGCCCGAACTACTTCTTCATGGACCCCAAGGCGCTCTACGAGATTCACGTCGACAACAACGGCGACGGCGTCGAAGACCTGACCTTCCAGTTCCGCTTCCAGGACAAGACCAACGGACTGGCGGTCAGCGCTGGCGGGAAGTCCATTCCCGTGCCCTTGACCAACATCGGCCCGGTCACAGCCGGCGATATGAGCGCGCAAAATGTCGTCGAGAGCTACACGCTGACCCTAGTCAAGGGCGACCGACGCCACGGCATGGCGCAACCGATTATCGATGCGGGCAGCGGCAGTACCACCTTTGCCAAACCACTGGACAACATCGGTGCCAAATCCATACCCAACTATGCAAGCTACGCCAACAGCTTCATCCACAACATCACGATTCCCGGATGCAACACGCCGGGCAAGGTGTTCGTGGGTCAGCGCATGGACGGCTTTGTCGTCAACCTGGGCGAGACCTTCGATCTGGTCAATATCAAATATCCGGTCGAGGAGCTGGCACCCGCCGGCGTCAATGCCCGCAATAGCGAGCCCAACACGCTGGCGGACAAAAACGTCACCTCGCTGGCGCTCGAGATTCCGATTGCCTGTCTGACTTCCGGGTCAGATCCGGTCATCGGCGCCTGGACGACCGCCAGTCTGCGCCAGGCCCGCGTGATCAACTCGACGCCGGAGAGTGAGCACAGCGTGGCCAGCGTCGGTGCGAAAGCCAATCCGGCCGATGCACTGGTTGCCGGCGGCGCGTGGGTGCAGGTGTCGCGCCTGGGTGCGCCGTTGGTCAACGAAGTGGTGATTGGTCTGCCGGACAAGGATCGTTTCAACGGCTCCAGCCCGAAGAACGATGCGCAATTTGCCGACTACGTGACCAATCCTTCGTTGCCAGTTCTGCTGCAGGCGCTGTTTGGTGGCGCAGGTGTACGCGCACCCAATGTCTACCCGCGCGCGGACCTGGTCTCGGTGTTCCTGACCGGCGTTGCCGGTCTGAACCAGCCGCAGAAGGTCGCTCCGGCCGAAATGCTGCGACTGAATACGACCACGCCTGTGACGCCGGTGGCCTCGCAATTGGATCTGGGCGTCATCGCTGGCGATGTCGCTGGTTTCCCCAACGGCCGCCGGCCAATCGATGATGTCGTCGACATCGCACTGCGCGCCGCGATGGGCGTGCTGCTCGCGCCCTTTGACGGCAGCGCCAAGGATCCGGATCCGGCCTCGGACGCTTCGCGGCAGCTGCACTACACCGACGGTGCCGAACCGAACCCGGCCAACTACCTGACGGTCTTTCCGTACCTCACCACGCCGCTGGCCGGTTCGCCCAACGGCGCCACACCCTGAAGGAGCACCAAGTCATGAATATCAAGACACTGTTGGGCGGCGCCGGACTGGCGGCGCTGGCCCTGGTGCTGCCGGCCTGTGGGGGCAGTGATGCCCCCAAGCCTGTGGCGCAGGCGCCAACGCAGATCAGCAACGAGACGGCGGTTGGCATTCTGGCGATGGCAAAAGTTGCCTCAGATGCCAGCGATCCCTTGATCGTTGGCATCGAGGCGATCGCGCCAGCCGATCTCAACGACGAAACCTCCGATCCGATTCCGGTGGGTTAATCGTGGACCATCCAGTCAGGAGCTGGTGCGGTCTGATGGTCGTCGCCGTAGCCGGGGTGTTCAGCACCCCGGCTACGGCCCGGCCGTACGTCCCCACGAGCGACACACAGGTGCTGGCTGATCTGCCCGCCGGCGCCCAGCACGCGGAACTCAGTGCCCGGCGTATCGCACGTGAGCGCATCGACGTGGCGCTGCCCCTGGCACAGTTCTACATCAACCAGGCCCGTACCACCGGCGACCTGCGCTTCCTCGGCTACGCCGAAGCGGTGCTGGTGTCCTGGATCGGATCCTCACAACCCGATCCCACAGCCTTGGTGCTGCAAGCAACGATTCAGCAGAGTCGGCATGAATTTGACCGATCGCTGGTCACTTTGGACCGCTCCATCGCGGCGCGCGCCTACAACCCGCAGGCCTGGTTGACGCGCGCCACAGTGCTGCGTGTACTCGGCCGCTACGCCGAGGCAGCGCAGTCCTGCGAACAGCTGGCCCGCTACGCCGATTCCGCCTACGGGGTGATCTGCACGCAAAGCGTGCTCGCCTTGCACGGCAACCTGCCCTCGGCCTACGACACGCTGCAGCGCCTGTCGACGACAGAGATGATGGCTGAGGAGCGCGCCTGGCGCGCATCCGAGTTGGGTGAGATGGCGGTCAGATTGGGCCAGGACAGTGACGCGGAGCGCTGGTTTCAATTGGGACTGACCCTCACTCCGCACGATTTCTATGTGCGCGCCGCCTATGCCGACCTGTTGCTGCGCCTGCATCGGCCCGAGGCAGTAATGACTTTGCTGCACGGCCAGGGAAGTATTGAGCCCCTGTTACTGAGGATAGCCATCGCTCAGCAGCAATTGCGCGATCCGGGACTCGAGCGCAGCCGTGACCTGCTTGCAGCGTCGTTCGAAGCCGAAGCCTCGCGCGGCGAATCCATCCATCGTCGCGAACAGGCGCGCTATTTGCTGGAAGTCGAAGCGCACCCGCAGCAGGCTCTGGAGGTCGCGCTGCTTGACTGGGCGGTGCAGCGCGAGCCCGACGACGCGCTGGTACTGGTCAACGCTGCGCGCGCGGCCGGCAGTCCGGAGCGGGCCCAACCAGTACTCGATTACTTGCGCATGCAGGGTCTGCGCGACGCCCGGCTGTACACCCCGAGCACGTCACGATCATGAATCCTTTCCTGCGATCGCTGATCGTCTGGAGCCTAGGCGCACTCGGATGTGCCCAGGCGCATGTCGCCAGTAACAGTTTCCTGCAGCTCCAGGTTGAGGGATCCTCTATTACCGGGTCGCTCGAACTGGCGGTACGCGACGCAGAACTGGCCGTCGGCCTCGATACCAATCGCGATGGGCGCGTGGACTGGGGCGAGGTGCGCGCGGCCGAGCCCGCCTTGTCGCTCTACCTTCAGCAGCATCTGCACCTGGCGACGCACGACGGCGGCTGTGCGCTGACGGCCGGAACACTGCAAATCAACGAACGTGTCGACGGCAACTATATCTGGCAGCCGTTGACCGTCCGCTGCCCCGGGATACCGCAGCAACTGAGTATCGACTATCGGCTGCTGGACAATGAGGATCCTTCGCACCGCGGGCTGCTGAGTCTCACCGCCTTCGGGGCCACACAGACCGCGGTGCTGGGCGGGCAACGGATCACGCAGAGTTTTGACCTCGCCCATCCCTCGGCGTGGTATGCGTTTGTGGATTATCTGCAAGCCGGCGTCTGGCATATCTGGAGCGGTACCGATCATTTGCTGTTTCTGCTCTCACTGCTTCTGCCCGCGGTACTTGTACGCCGTGAGCGTCGCTGGCAGGCAGTTCCGCAGGCGCTGCCTGCGTTGATGAATATCCTCAAGGTGGTGACCGCGTTCACGCTGGCCCACTCCATCACGCTGTCGCTGGCGGCCTTCGATCTCATCCGTCTACCCGGGCGCCTTACCGAATCGGCGATCGCCGCTTCGATCATCGTTGCGGCGTTGAACAATGTGTTTCCCCTGATCACGGACGCTCGCTGGCGGGTCGCTTTTGCCTTTGGCTTGCTGCACGGCTTTGGATTTGCATCCGTGCTGGCCGACATGGGCTTGCCGCGGGGCGCGCGTCTCGTGTCACTGGTCGGCTTCAACCTTGGCGTCGAGGCCGGGCAGTTGGCAGTCGTGCTGGCCGTGATGCCAGTGGCTTACTGGCTGCGCCATACGACTCTCTATCGTCGGGGCATCATGCCCTGGGGATCGACCGGGATCGCAGCGCTGGCGCTGGTCTGGTTGGTGCAGCGCCTGTAACCAATACCGGGATCTGGCGAACTAGAGGTCAGACCCCACGGCATTGACGGCGTGCCTGCAGACTGGCATTCCCTGGTGAGACCGATGAAATACCTGCTTACCTTGATTGGCATAGTCATGTCAGTTGCGCTCGCTCACGCCGAACCACGTCCTGTCGTTCTGGAGCTATACACATCAGAGGGCTGCAGCTCTTGTCCTCCTGCTGAGCAATACCTTGGCGAGCTGGCGAAACGCTCCGACGTACTCGCGCTCGCGTTCCATGTTGACTACTGGGACGACGGCGGCTGGCGCGATCGCTTCAGTTCGCCAGCAGCGACGCTCCGGCAGCGCCGCTATGGTGAGACACTTGCCTTGGCATCCGTGTACACGCCGCAGGTCATCGTCGAGGGCACTCAATCGTACGTGGGTAGCAGCCGCAGCGATATTGAGCCGGCGTTACGCAGGGGTGTACGCGATGCAACCCCCATTGCGCTTACCGTCACCGGCAGTCTCGTCAGAGTGAGTGTCGGCGCGGCGAGGCCGGGCACTGCAACCAACGAGGTCGTGCTGGTTGCCTACCTGCGTACTGCATCCACGGCCGTGGGCCGCGGCGAGAACGCAGGTCGCACCATTCAGGAATCCAATGTTGTCCGCGGTCTCAAGAGTCTTGGAGTGTGGCGTGGAGCGCCCCAAACGTGGGACATCGACGTACGCACCCTGCCACAGGATGCCACCGATGTGGCCGTACTCATCCAGCGCTCGCCGCAGGGGCAAGTTTTGGGAGCAGCACATACGGCGCTTCGTTGAGCCCCGCTCCCGTACTTCCATTGAATACCGCTTTGCAGTTCCCATAGACTCCATCCTCTCTCATGTTGGAGTCTCCGGGAAAGCCGGGGCGGTTCACGCGCCCGGACACTAACGGATGGCGATTTTGCGTGTCTGGGAATGAACACGCGCATCTTGTGGTCCCCGGCCGCAAGTAGGCCGACATTCCGGAACGTCGGCGAAAGTCTTGGAACAAGAAATGGTAGTAGAACGGCAGGGGATGGGACCTGCGCTCGAATTGGCGTCGTTCACTTTAACTCGGTCGTCTTGGATCGCCAAAGGATGGTGGAGCGGAAGGGGATCGAACCCTCGACCTTCGCATTGCGAACGCGACGCTCTCCCAACTGAGCTACCGCCCCACACAAGGCGCGCGATTCTAGAGTACCCGCCGCCCCGCAGCAAATGGATGATTCTGGGGCCGTGATCCGGGCACCCGGTTGGTGCGGAAGGGCCCTGTTTCTCGCCCCGCGTGACCGGGACTATGGGATCAGTTCGCGCCCAGAAACAGCTTCGCGAGCACCACCACGGCCACCAGAAAAGCCACTATCAGGCCCGCGGAACCCATCCGTGTGCGCCACGCAAGCTTGCGCAGGTCGCCGGCAGCGATCAGGAACGGGCGTTTGTCCTGGGGGCGCATCATCACATTGAGGTTGGGTGCAGCGGCCTTGGGTGGCTGCTCTGCGATCTGGCGGCGGGCGGCGGCGCGCGCCACTTCCCACTCGGACTGGCTCAACACGCCGTCGTGGTTGGTGTCGAAGCGCTGTAGCAGCGCGGGTTGATCCTGTTTCCATTGCGCCAGCATCTGCGCCACCTCGCCTTCGAAATCTTCCGTGGCGATGCCGCCCACGGTACGGAAATCGCCGATCACGTTGACGAGTTCGGTCTCGACGATGCGATGTTCGGTGTAGCGGTAGTCGCGGCTGCCGAACAGGTCGGTGCGTCCGGCGGCGAAGCCGCCCGTGGGCCAGGGCTCGGCGCCGTACCAGACCGTGGTCTCATCCGGCCGTACATCGGCGCCCTGCGGGTTCACGAGGCAACTGCCGGTCTCATCCTCGATCAGGAACACCTGCGTGCTGGTGCCTCGATCGATGGTTTCCCAGCGATTGCGATTGCTCATCACGCTGCGCTCGATGCGGTACAGCCACCACACGCAGGTCCGACCGGTGAGCGGCGAATTGTTGACTGTGTCGGCCGGCATGCGCGCGCGGCCGCCAAGCTCCACGTAGCCTTGCGCCGCTGAGCGGATGCGCGATCGGGGCGTATCGTCGATCAGCCGCGCCAGGCGCCAGTTGCGGAAGCCGAAGTAGAAGCACAGTGGCGCGGCCAGCGCGAGCGCCACCTTCCAGGTGTTTGGATCGCTCACAGTGTGGGTCGACTCGCCTCAGCGCTTGAACTGCGCACCGACATCGACATCGGTCTTTTCCTCGGCCTGAAACTCGAGCGGCGCCTTGGCGGTGAAACCGTAGCGGCTGGCGATCAGCAGGTCCGGGAACTGGGCGATGCGCGTGTTGTTGATCTGCACGGCTTCGTTGTAGAGCTCGCGCCGATCGGCGATGGATTCTTCGAGGCCGCTGATGCGGGCCTGGAGCATCTTGAAGGATTCATCGGCCTTGAGCTGCGGATAGTTCTCCGCCACCGCGAACAGGCGCGTGACGCCGGCGCGCAGCTGCTGCTCGGCGGCGCCGACTGCGGCCACATCACCACCGCTGCTGGCCTGCGAGACCGCGGCGCGGGCGCGCATGACCTTCTCCAGCGTCTCCTGCTCGTACTGCATGTACTGCTTGCAGCTGTCGATGAGCTTTGGCAATTCATCGTGGCGCTGCTTGAGCAGCACATCGATGTTGGCCCAGGCCTGTTTGACGCGCTCGCGTATCGCCACCAGGCTGTTGTAGATGCCGACCAGATACACGATCGCCACGATGACGAGCGCCAGAATCACTATCAGTGCAATCATGAGCAGCAGTACTCCCTGCAATTCATCCAAGCCATTCCGTGCACGCTACCAGATCACGCAGCGCTTGCCCGCGGGTGCGCCGCCAGATTGCGCGAGCGCGCCAAAGACTTCCGCGAACTGCGGCACATTGGCCAACGTACCGTTGACGCGGTACTGGCCCGGCGGATGCGGATCGGCCGCAGCGTAGGCACGAGCCTGTTCGGGGCGCATGTGCTCCGCCCAGAAACGCGCAAAACTCAGGAAGAACTGCTGGTCTGGCGTATAGCCGTCTGTGGTCGGTGCGCTCGCGTAAGCGGGCGAGGCGTGAAACGCGCGGTACGCCAGCAACAGACCGCCCAGGTCCGCAATGGCTTCGCCGGTTACGAGGCCGCCCTTCAAATGCAGATCGCCATCCACCGTATAGGTGGAGTACTGCGCGGCAATGCAGGCCACGGCGGCCTTGAACTTCTCGCTGTCTTCGGGCGCCCACCAGTTGGCCAGATTCCCGTGACCGTCGAACTGGCTGCCGCGGTCATCGAAGCCGTGCGTGATTTCGTGACCGATCACGGCGCCGATCGCGCCGTAGTTGAAAGCCGCTGGTGCGTTGGCATCAAAGAACGGCGGCTGCAGGATGCCAGCCAGGAAATTGATGCTATTGCGTGAGGGCTGGTAGTAGGCGTTCACGACCTGCGGTGGATACACCCACTCGCTCCGATCTACGGGCTTGCCGATCTTGGCAAGCTCGCGCGCGTTGTCGAACAGATTGGCGCGCATCACGTTGCCCGCGTAGCTACCGCGATCGATCCGCAGCATGCTGTAGTCGCGCCACACATCCGGATAGCCGATGCGCTCCTCGATCATCTGCAGCTTGTCGATGGCCTTGGCGCGGGTGGCATCGCTCATCCATACGAGGGTCTGCAGGTCTTCCTGCAGCGCCGCGCGCACATCGTGCAGGATCGCCACCACCTGGGCGCGCGCCTCTGGCGGCAAACGGTGTTTGACAAATTCATGGCCAACGGCGAAGCCGAGCGCGCCATTCTCGGCATTGAGTACCCGCCGCCAGCGCGGCAACAGTTCTTTCGAGCCGCTGATCGCCTGTGCCAGCTTGAAATTCTCGCCAACAAAGGCCTTCGAGAGAAAAGGAGCGTATTCGTGCACCAGGTGCCAGCGCAGGTAGTCGCGCCACACAGGCACCGGGGTTGAATCGATCTCCTTCGACGCGGCCGCAAAGAAATCGGGCATCGCCAGGTTGATCCGCTCGAGCGGCGGCGCTCCCACCGCAGCCAGAAATTGTGGCCAGGCTATGGACGGGGCAGCTTTTGCGAGACCGGCCAGGTCGGTCATGTGGAAGATCGCGTGCGGGTCGCGCCGCTGTTCCACCGGCATGGTGGCGCCGGCCAGTCGGGTCTCGAGCGCCATGACCTCGCGCGCGGCGGCCGTGGCCCGTGGCGTGGCATCGCCCAGCAGCACGAGCATGCGCGCAATGTGCTCTTCGTAGGCCTTGCGGATCGCGGCGTACTTGGGATCGTCCTTGAGATAGTAGTCGCGGTCGGGCAAGCCCAGGCCGCCCTGCTGGAGCACGCCCACTACTCGGGTGCTGTCGGCGAAGTCCTGCATCTGGCCGATGCCGAACAAGGCATCGACGCCCAGTGACTGCAATCGCGCCAGCGCATCAGTCAGCTGCGCCGGCCGCCGCAATGCACCGATGCGTGTCAGCTCGCCGGCCAACGGCCTGATGCCAGCGCGCTCGGCGGCCGTCTCATCCATGCCGCTGGCGTAGAAATTACCGACCTTCTGTGTATCGCTGCCGGGGGCGGCGGCCTTGTCAGCCGCTGCAGCCTGCAGCAATTCGTGAATGAAGTCCTGGTTCTGCTGGTTCAGGATCTGGAACTGGCCCCAGCTCGAATAGGCGGCAGGAATCGGGTTGTCGCGCAGGAAGCCGCCATTGGCGTACTGGAAAAAATCCTGGAGCGGATTGGCGCTCCTGTCCAGCCATTCGGAATGCAAGGCGTTCGCGGTGACACCCGCCGCCGGCAGCAACGCGATCAGCGCCAGTAGGGCAACTCGTTTCATCGTGAACTCCGGCTTGCGGCCCGATTGTCGGCCGGCATTATAGCCGCGCGCTCAATCGAGGAAGAAATCGGCGATCAGGTCACGCGTGCCAGGCACTACGGCATAGCGATCCAGATCGGATATGCCTTCGGCGGCCAGCACCTCATCATCGATGAAGAAGTTGCCGGTGGTAGCGCGCGCGCTGCGGGTCAGGATCGACCATGCGGCGTCGGCCAGTATGTCCGGCTTGCGGCACTTGTTCAGGTCGATGCCCGGAATCATCTGTAGCGCCGCGGTCGCGATCGCGGTGCGTGGCCACAGGCTGTTGACGCCGATGCCCTGCGCACGAAACTCGCCCGCGTGCCCGAGCGTGCACATGCTCATGCCGTACTTGGCCATGGTGTAGGCCACATGCGGTGCGAACCAGTGCGGCTTGAGTGACAGCGGCGGCGACATGTTGAGGATGTGCGTGTTGCGCCCGGCACCGGCACTGCGGATCAGTTCGGCGAGGCAGGCCTGCGTACAGGCATAGGTGCCGCGCACGTTGACGCCGAACATCAGGTCAAAGCGCTTCATCGGCGTGGCCGGCGTCGGTGTCAGGTTGATGGCGCTGGCATTGTTGACCAGGATATCGATGCCGCCGAAGCGCTCGACGGCGGCGCGCACTGCGGCTGCGACCGCATTCTCATCGCGTATGTCGGTCGCTACCGGCAGGGCCCGCCCGCCCGCGGCTTCGACTTCGGCGGCCGCGCTCCCGAGCGTGCCCGGCAAGCGTGGGTTGGGCTCCACGGTCTTGGCCAGCATCACGATGTTGGCGCCATCACGCGCGGCGCGCGTGGCGATCGCAAGCCCAATGCCGCGCGAGCAGCCGGTGATCAGCAAAGTCTGCCCGCGCAGCGTGCGCTCCGGTGTGCCGCTCATGTTTCATCTCCTCTACAGCTTGCTGAAGTCCGGCTTGCGCTTCTCGAAGAAGGCCTTGAATGACTCGATGGCCTCCGCACTCATCAGCTGCCGCGAAAACACCACGGCTTCGGCACGGATGGTGGCATCGATGCGATCGCTCAAGGGCGCGCGCAGCAGGCGTTTGGATTCGCGCACGGCCCCTGGCGCCACCAGGGTGAAGCGCTGCGCGATGCCCAGCGCGTGCTTCAGCACTTCGCCCGAAGGCAGGGCCTTGTTGGCCAGACCCAGCGCAACTGCCTCAGCGCCAGTGAAGGGCTCGCCCAGCAGCAGTTTTTCGCTCGCCGCCACCCGCCCCATCAGCCGCGGCAGCAGAAGACTACTAGCAAATTCCGGCACCAGACCGAGGCTCACGAAAGGCATCGACAGCCGCGCGTCCTCGGCCACGTACACCAGGTCACAATGCAGCAGCATCGTGGTACCAATGCCGACCGCGGCGCCAGTGACCGCGGCGACCACCGGCTTTTCGCAACCGCTCAGTGCACGCATGAAGCGGAACACCGGTGAATCCTCGCCGCTCGGGGGATGCGCCATGAAATCGGCGAGGTCATTGCCAGCAGTGAATATCCCGGGCTGTCCGGTGATCACCAGGGCACGCACAGCCGCGTCTGCTTGCGCGCCGGCAATCGCCGCCGCCATGGCGTCGTACATCGCCATCGTCAGCGCGTTCTTCTTCTCGGGACGGGCGATCTCGATGGTGGTGACACCATCAGCCATGGACGTCTTGATGCTCATGTAATGCCTCGCGTTACCGCCATGCCGGCGGCAATCAGCTTGAATTCTTGCAGTTTCGAGGCCTTGCGATCAAAGGTCAGCGTGTACTCGCAGCCCGCCAGCACATTGCGTACGCCGAGCAGGCAATCGGCGAAGTCAACGCCGCCGGAGCAGTAGCGTTGCAACGCCAGGTGGACCGCATCGGCATTGAGCGTCTTGAGTTGAGCAGTTGCCAGCAGACCTTCGATTGCCGTGGCAATCTGCGGCCTTGCATAACCGTACAAATCCTCCAGCACCCAGGCAGTCTCGACCAGCACGATGTCGGCGAGCAGCGCCGGATCATCCCTCGAACTATGGCGGCGCAGGTACGCCGTCGCCAGGTCGGCCTGGCGCACATCGTCGGCAACCAGCAGCCGCACGATGACATTGGTATCGACCCCGATCACGCCCGGGCCCGCTTAAGCACCCGCTTCCTTACCGCTGACTCGATCTCGGCCAGGGTTGCCCGCTTGTCAGGGCGCGGCAGCAGATTGCGTAGCGCAGCAATATCGCGTGTCGCGGCCGCCAGGCGCACTGCCCCGTCAGTGTCCACGAGAAAGCGAATTCGATCCCCGGGTTGCAGGTGCAAACGGGCCCTGATCGCCTTAGGTACCGTGACCTGACCCTTGCTGGAAATGGTCGATTCACTCATATGTCTTTACAACAATCGTATTTCTTTACTTTAGGTAAAGAATTGTAGGCCGGCCAGTATCGTGGAGCAAGTTCGGCTGCTGCCTTCGCCCACGCAGGCAGCGCGGTTGGGCAGCTGCAAAGTGTGACCCCGCAGTGTTATTGGCCGGGCGAATGGCCGCGCGCCGGAGCCCCGGCCGGATTATGTGACCTGCCTATCATTCGTACCCGGCACGCGCGGCTAGTCTGAGGATGGCGGTATTCCGGCAGCAATCGGCACCCGGGGATTGCGGCTGCGCGTACCGCCAGTAGCTGCGCTCTCGACCCTTGGACCGACCACAATGCGTGTACGCGCCAAAGTGACCGTCGTGCTGACGATGCTGTTCGCGATCCTGATCGCGTCGCAGTGGGCTATTCAGCAGAACCTCATCTTGCCGCGTTTCGTCGAACTCGAGCGCGACAGGGCGCATACCGACATGCAGCGCGTGGCGCTGGCAGTCGAGCGCGAACAGCAGGCGCTCGGCGCGCAGGCCGCCGACTGGGGCAACTGGCAGCAGCTGTGGGACTACGCACGCGTTCAGGACCCGGTGTTTGCGAAGTCCAGTCTCACCGACGCTTCCTTCATGGTCTCGAAGATCGACTACATGGCGGTGGTCACCACCGACGGTCGTTACCTCTGGCGACACGGACCGTATTCGGTCACCGGCAAGGCTTCGACCATCCGCCTGAACAAGCACGATGAACTCGAACCGGCATGGACACGGGCGCTGGCCGCCGGTGCTGCCACCAGCGGACTGATCTCCACCGACGCCGGCGTTCTGATCACTGCTGGCGCACCGATCCTCGATGGCTTCGGGCAAGGCCCGGCGCGTGGCATGATCATCATGGGCCGATTGCTCAATCCCGCTGAACTGCGGCGCCTCGGCACCCAGGCGCAGGTGAGCCTGGACATGCGCTCCTGGGGGCAGGATCGCGCAGCCGACCAGAAAATGCTGGCCGCGCGCAGCACGGGCAGCGAGTTCTTGAGCGAATCGCCTGCGGCGACCCGCATCGAACGCGCCTTCACCAATCTGTCAGGCGTGCCGCTGATCTCTCTCGGCATCTCCGTACCGCGCAACATCTCGCAGCGCGGCGCCGATGTGGTCAAGTTTTCCACGCGTATGCTCGCGATTACGGCCGGCATCGTGCTGGCCACGCTGCTGCTGCTACTTGGCCGCATCGTATTGACACCGCTCGCCAGCGTGACAGATCACGCCGAACGAATCGCCGCCGCCGACGATCTGTCGGCGCGCCTGCGCTCGGTGCGCCAGGACGAGCTGGGCACACTGGCCAAAGCGATCGACAACATGGTCGAGCGGATCGCCGCCTCGCGGCGCGAGCTCATCGAGCGCTCCTTCGAGTCGGGCGCTGCCGAGAATGCCAGCGGCGTGCTCCACAATCTTGGCAACGCGATGACGCCACTGTCGGTGAATATCGCCGACCTGCAGCGGCTGTTGAACACAACACACCTGGGTGACCTGCAGCAGGCACTGGAGGAATTGCGCCGCGGCAGCCCCGATGCCGAGCGGCTGCACGATCTGCAGCAGTTCGTGCAGCTCTCGGCCGCCGACATGGCGCAGACGATGCAGCACAGCAACGAGCGCCTGCGACAGATCACGACCCAGACCGATGTCATCCAGGCAGTGCTCGCCGAACAGCGCAACCACCGGCGCAGCGGACCCGTGCTGCAATCGGTAGTGCTGTCCGAACTGATCACTGGCAGTCTCGAACACATAGCGCCCGTGCATCGGGCCCACCTGGCACTGCAGCTGGCACCCGACATCGCTGCCCTGCCCGCGCTGACCCTGCCCTGCACCACAGTGAGCATGGTGCTGCAGAACCTGGCGCAAAACGCGGCTGAAGCAGCATCGCAGGCCGGCCTGCCGCGCATACGCCTGCAGGTAGCCGCCGACATCATCGACTGGGAAGGCCAGCAGACCCTGCGTCTGCGCGTCAGTGACGACGCCACTGGCGTCGCTCCCGATGACCTGCCTAAGCTGTTCCGCAAGGGCTTTTCGACCAAGTCGCAGGCGACGAACTCCGGGCTGGGCCTGCACTGGTGCGCGAACGCTCTGCATGCCCTGGGCGGGCGCATCCTCGCGCACAGCGCGGGCCCCGGCACCGGCACCAGTTTCGAGATTCACCTGCCCCTTTACCAGGCGAGCGCACCGAGCGTGGAGCGAGTGGCATGAAGACCAACGAGCAGCCAGGCAACCCACTGCGGTTACTCGTCGCCGACGACGAGCTCGCGATCCGCGAGGCCTACGCCTAGGTATTTGGCGAGACCGAGCTGCGCGCCAATCTGGATGCGATCCAGAATCTGCGTGCACGCCTCTTCAATCGCAATGCCAGCGCTGTCGCACCGGGTGCGCGTCGTCCCACCTTTGAGGCCACGTTGTGCAGCAATGCCATCGAAGCTGTCGCCGCTGCCACGACCGCGGTCGCGACCGGCTCACCCTATGCAGTCGTGTTTCTCGACATGCGCATGCCCCCGGGCGAAGACGGTGCCTGGGCGGCCGCCAGGATTCGCGAGCTCGATCCGGATATTGAAATAGTGATCTGCACGGCCTATTCGGATGTGGACCCGGCCAACATCGGCGGCATGGTGCCTCCGCAGGAAAAGATCTCCTTCCTGCAGAAGCCCTTCCATCCGCATGAAGTCCGGCAGATGACCATCGCCCTGCAGCACTCCGCGTCCACGGGCCAATCGAGCGCGGTGCTGTATATCGACCTGGACAACTTCAAGCGCGTCAACGACACGCTCGGTCACAGCGCCGGCGACGAACTGCTTTGCAAGTGTGCGGCGCGCCTGCGCGAGGCATTGCAGTGTACTGATGAGCCGGGCCGGCAGCCCGCCGGCGTAGGCAACCTTGGCCGCTTGGGCGGCGATGAGTTCATCGCCATCATTCCCGAATGCAAGTCGACCGACGATGCCATTGCGACCGCGGATCGCATCATCGCCACCTTGCAGAAGCCGCTACGCATCGGCCAGCACGAGATCTACATGACGCCGAGCATCGGCATTGCCATGAGCCCGGAGGCGGGCACCGACGCCGCCACGCTGCTGCACAATGCCGATCTCGCGATGTATTTCTCCAAGCGGCGTGATCATGGCGCGCACGCGATCTATGAGGCCTCGATGAGCGACGGCGCGCTGCGCCGGCTCACGCTTGAAGGCAAGTTGCGCGGCGCGCTCGAGCGCGGCGAATTCAGCCTGCACTATCAGCCACAGTTCGAACTGGCCAGCGGCGCGCTCTCGGGGCTGGAGGCCCTGCTGCGCTGGACGCATCCGGAACTGGGCGCTGTGCCAGTGCTGGAATTCATCGAAATTGCCGAGGACACCGGACTGATCACCCCGATCGGCGAATGGGTGCTGCGCACCGCCTGTGCGCAGGCGCGCCGATGGAGTGAAATGGGATTTCCCTTTGGCATCGTTTCAGTGAACGTTTCGAGCGTGCAGTTTCTGCAGCGCGATTTCCCCGACCCGGTGGCACGCGTGTTGAAGGAGACGGGTGTAGAACCCAAATGGATCGAGCTGGAAATCACCGAGACCGTGGTGATGCGTGATGAAGCCTGGGCCGAGAAGGCACTGGCGCGGCTGCGCGAGGTTGGCGTGTCACTGGCGATCGACGATTTCGGCGTCGGCTATTCCAGCCTCGGCCGCCTGCGCCATCTGCCGGTCAATCGCCTCAAGGTTGATCGCTCCTTCGTCAGCAATCTCGAATCCGAGGTGCGCGATCGTTCGATCGCCAGCGCCATCATCAACATGTCGCGGTCGCTGGGCATCGGTGTGGTGGCTGAAGGCGTCGAGAATTTCAACCAGCTGCTGTACCTGCAGGAGCAGCAGTGCGAGACCGCGCAGGGATATCTGTTCGGCAAGCCGCTGCCCATCGCTGATGCCGAATCACTGCTGCGACGCGTGGCCGCGCACGCGGACTTGGGTCGCACCGAGCGATTGCGCAAGCTCACGGGCGAGTAAGCGCCAGGGTTGCACAAGCCCTCAGATCCACGGAACCGGCGGAATAGCCTGCCCCTCTGGTCGCATTTGCGCATCACCGCTTTTCGAGAATTCGCTTTTTCCTTACCTCGAATTCCTCGTCCGTAATTAGCCCCCGCTTGCGAAGGTCATCAAGCTTCGTCAGGTCACTGTAGAGCACATCGGTCGAGCTTCCTGTCGGCGGGGCCGGCTGGGCCACGGGCACGCTTTCCGCCGCTTGCGGCGACACCCCAACTTCTGCGGCCCCTTCGTTCTTTCCGGGCGCCTCCCATGGTCGCTGCATTACGTAGTCAACCGCATCGTGTGCGACGCGCTCCAGCATGAAGTTGTCCGCTGCTCCTATTGTCCAAGCACCCTTCCACGCGCCAGAGTTCTGGTAGAAGCTCTTTTCGAATATCTGGCCGCCTTGAGTGATACGCACCCGTACGGTCACGCGAGACGAACCTGCCATTGCTCCGAGCCAAAACCGCTTGCCTCCGCTCTCGAATCTGAGGTCCGACACAATCGGCTCTATCACGACGGAAGCGGGAAACTTAGGAAGCACCTCTTGCAGACCCACCATGATCCCGCGCTCGATCTTGCGCACCGCCGCGCCATTCATCCTGGCGGTCGACTGAATGGGGCGCAATTCGGCCGCACCTACCGCTCCGACTATGAACACCGTGGCGACTACTCCAGCGCTCAATTCCCTGAACATGTTCCCTCCCTGAGCGGCCAGCCGAACGATTGCGTTTGCACGCGATTGGCGGAGAGGGTGAGATTCGAACTCACGAGCCCCGTGAAGGGCTGCCGGTTTTCAAGACCGGTGCATTCAACCGCTCTGCCACCTCTCCGGCGGCGCCTTAAATAGCGCGTCCTGACATTTAAAGCAACGCGATTCAGCCAACGCGAATGATGCGCTCGAGGCCACCCAGATACCCGCGCAGCACCTCGGGTACGGTGATCGAGCCATCCGCGTTCTGGTAATTCTCAAGCACCGCGACCAGCGCGCGACCGACAGCCACGCCAGAACCGTTCAGCGTATGCAGCGGCTCCGGCTTGCCGGTCTCGGGGTTGCGCCAGCGCGCCTGCATGCGTCGCGCCTGGAAGGCCTCGCAGTTGCTGCACGATGAGATCTCGCGGTAGGTGTTCTGCGAAGGCAACCATACCTCGAGATCATAGGTGCGGGCGCTCGACGGGCTGACATCGCCGGCACACAAGGCCATCACGCGATAAGGCAGCTTCAATTGCCGCAGCACTTCTTCGGCGTGCGAGACCAGTTCCTCGAGCGCGCGATAGGAATCATCGGGCCGCACCATCTGCACCAGCTCCACCTTCTCGAACTGGTGCTGGCGGATCATGCCGCGCGTGTCGCGGCCGGCGGCGCCCGCCTCGGAGCGGAAGCACGGCGTCTGCGCCACGTAGCGGCGCGGCAGTGTCTCGGGCGCCAGGATCTGGTCGCGCACCAGGTTGGTCACTGGCACTTCAGCGGTGGGAATCAGATAGAAGCGCTGTTCACCGCGCAGTGCGAACAGGTCCTGCTCGAATTTCGGCAGCTGGCCGGTGCCCTGCAAGGTCGAGGCCGCTACCAGATAGGGCACGTACACCTCCGTGTAGCCGTGCTTGCGCGTGTGCAGGTCGAGCATGAACTGTGCAAGCGCGCGCTGCAGGCTGGCCAGTGCGCCACGTATCACGACGAAGCGCGCGCCGCTGATGCGGCTCGCGGCCTCGAAATCGAGGCCACCGAGCGCCTCGCCGAGGGCGACATGATCGAGCGCTGTGAAGGCGAACTGCGGCGGTGTGCCCCAACGGCGCACTTCGACATTGGCGTGTTCATCGCGCCCTTCGGGCACTGAGTCGTGCAACAGGTTCGGGAGACCGAGCTGCCAGTCGTTGAGCTCGGCCTGCACCGCGGCCAGCGCCACATCGGCCGCTTCCACTGAACTTGCGAGCGACTCACCATGCGCCATCAGCGGCGCGATGTCGGCGCCGCGCCCCTTGGCCTGGCCGACGGCCTTGGCATGCGCATTGCGTTCGGCGCGCAGGCGATCGACTTCGAGCTGCGAAGTGCGGCGTTTGTCTTCCAGCACCTGCAGCGCCGCGACATCGAGCTTGAAGCCGCGACGAGCCAGGTTGCGCGCCACTTCTTCGGGGGCGCTGCGCAGCAGTTTGGGGTCAATCATCTTCGCGTTATCCAGAGTTCAACGATCAAGGGGTCAACAATTATTTCGGCGTCGCAGCGCGGTTGCGGTCGCGCAATTTCGCGAGCGCCTCGCCGATGCGCAGCTCCAGGCCGCGCGGCACCGGCTCATAGTAGCGCCGCTCCGGCAGTCCCGCTGGCAGATAGCGCTCGCCGGCGGCGAAGGCATCCGGCTCATCGTGCGCGTAGCGGTAGCCGCTGCCGTAGCCCAGCTCCTTCATCAGCTTGGTGGGCGCATTGCGCAACTGGACGGGCACTTCCAGCGAGCCGTATTTTTCCACATCGGCCATCACCGCGCCCAGGGCGGTATAGACAGCATTGCTCTTGGCGGCCACCGCCATGTAAGTCACCGCCTCGGCGAGCGCCAGGTCACCCTCGGGGCTGCCGAGCCGTTCATAGGCCTGCCAGGCCTCGAGCGCGATCGTCAACGCGCGCGGATCGGCGAGGCCGATGTCCTCAGTCGCCATGCGCAGCACGCGCCGCGCGAGGTAGTGCGGATCACAGCCGCCATCGAGCATGCGCGCGAACCAGTACAGGGCACCGTCAGGGTCACTGCCGCGCACCGCCTTGTGCAGCGCCGAGATCTGATCGTAAAACTGCTCGCCGCCCTTGTCGAAACGGCGCCGGCCGCCGGCCGCGACCTCGCGAGCCATCTCGAGCGTGATGCGCGGGCTGTCAGTCGCGGCGGCCAGGCCTGCGGCCAGCTCCAGTTGCCCGAGCGCGCGACGTGCATCGCCATCGCCGGCCTGGGCCAGTAACTCGAGCGCCTCCTCATCGATGATAAGCCCGGTATCACCGAGCCCGCGCTCCCGGTCGTTGAGCGCACGCTGCAGCAGCTCGCGCAGCACGGTGGCGTCGAGCGAGCGCAACACATAGACGCGCGCGCGTGAGAGCAGCGCGCCCACGATTTCGAAGGAAGGATTTTCCGTGGTAGCGCCGATGAAGGTGAGCGTGCCGTCTTCGACATGCGGCAGGAAGCTGTCCTGCTGCGTCTTGTTGAAGCGATGGACTTCGTCGAGGAACAGCACGGTCGGATTGCCGGCCGCGGCCACCTGCCGCGCGCGTGCCACGGCCTCGCGGATATCCTTGATGCCGGCCTGCACGGCCGAGAGCGCGATGAACTCCGCGCCCGATGCCGCCGCCATCAGTCGCGCGAGCGTGGTCTTGCCGGTGCCGGGTGGACCCCAGAGTATCAGCGAGTGCAACTGCCGATGCGTGATTGCCTCGTAAAGCGGCTTACCCGGCGCGAGCAGTTGCGGTTGGCCGGTGAATTCGGCCAGCGTGCGCGGACGCATGCGATCGGCCAGCGGTTGCCAGGTTTTTACGGTCGGCGCAGCCATTTTTCCAGCCACCCGACCCAGTGGCGCAGACCGACGAGCGCAAGCAGCATACCGACGCCGGTGCCGTAGGCGTCCGCGTAGAAATCGCGCCAGTCAGCCTCGCGCCCCAGGCCCATGAGTCCCTGGGCGATTTCGATGCCGCCGCCGAGCGCGAGCAATCCCAGTGCCAACCACAGGAACTGGCGCAACGGCACCAGGCCGCCAAACCACAGGGCCAGACCGAAATAGGCAACGAAATGTTCTGTCTTGTCGCTCACGCGCAGATGCGGCAGATCGCGCGGCGGCACCAAACTGGACACCACGACCACCAGGATCAGCGCAATGCCCAGCGCGTACCAGAGTCGCGCATGAGGTGCCGCGGTGCTCTGCGTAACAGTGCTCATTGACTCACCGGCGTGCCGATCACATCGACGCCGGCCGGCGGCGTGAACTGCAGGTCGCTCCCGGCGATGCGTGCATTGCGCTCGCCGTGCTCGAAATCGAGTGTCACGCTATGGCCGAGGCGATCGTGGATCACGAGCTGCAGCAACTGTGTGCCACGAAAGCCGAGCTGCGCGTCGGCGAAATCGGCGCTGGCGCTGCGCGGCACGACGCGCACCCAATCGAGGCCGGCGTGCGCGGGCTGCGCCGTAATGTCGAATGCCGCGTGCATCTGCGCACCGGTGCCCGAGAGCAGCACCACGGGCGTAGTGCTGAGCGCCGCGCTCGCTGCCTTCACCGTGGCCTGTTGCAGCTCCACGTCGTAGAACCACAGGTTGCTGCCATCGGCAATCAATAGCTGTTCGCCGGAATCCTGCGGCTTGTATTGCCAGCGAAAGCGGCCGGGCCGGCTCACCAGCAGCGTGCCCTCGCCCCGCTCGGTGCGCTTGCCGGTGGAATCTTCCACCTGCTGTGTGAAGGATGCGCGCCAGCTGGTCAGGCCATCGAGGAAGCGATCGAGCGCATCGGCGGCGAAGGCCGGCGCCTGCCACAGCAACAGAAACATACCCACGTATCGCAAGTGACGCCGCGCACGCATGCGGCTCATCGCGCTCATCGGACTCATCGCGCCGCCGGCGGCGGCGCCAGCACTTCGCGCGCGCCGTTGGACTGCAAGGGACCCACCAGGCCCGCGCTTTCCATGCTCTCGACCAGGCGCGCCGCGCGGTTGTAGCCGATCTTCAGGCGGCGCTGCACATAAGAGATGGAGGGTTTGCGTTCGGTCACCACGATCTTCACGGCCTCGTCGTAGAGCGGATCCTGTTCGGCATCGCCGGCCGACATGCCAGTTTCCTCTTCCTCACCCGAAATTCCGGGGATCGGTTGCGAAGGTCCGACCAGCACGTCTTCGATATAGTTCGGCGCCGCGCTCTTTTTGAGGGCATCGACCACGCGGTGCACTTCCTGGTCGCTGACGAAGGCGCCGTGTACGCGGGTCGGAATCGCCGTGCCCGGCGGCAGGTAGAGCATGTCGCCGTGGCCGAGCAGCGATTCGGCGCCCATCTGATCGAGGATGGTGCGCGAATCCACGCGCGCCGACACCTGGAAGGCGATACGCGTGGGAATGTTCGCCTTGATCAGGCCCGTGATCACATCGACCGAAGGCCGCTGCGTGGCGAGGATCAGGTGGATGCCGGAGGCGCGCGCCTTCTGCGCAAGGCGCGCGATCAGCTCCTCGACCTTCTTGCCGACGATCATCATGAGATCAGCGAGTTCGTCGATGATCACCACCACGAAGGGCAGCGGGCCCAGATCCTGGATCAGGCGCTGATCGATCGAAGGATCATTCGCCGCGCGCATGGTCAGGATCGGATCCTTGATCGGCTTGCCGGCGCTGATCGCATCCTTGACCGCGCGGTTGTAGCCGGAGATGTTGCGCACGCCGAGCGCCGACATCAACTGGTAGCGGCGCTCCATCTCCGCCACGCACCAGCGCAAGGCGTTTGCGGCCTGCTTCATGTCGGTGACCACGGGCGCCAGCAGATGCGGAATGCCCTCGTACACCGAGAGCTCGAGCATCTTCGGATCGATCATGATCAGCCGCACGTGCTCGGCCGTGCTCTTGTAGAGGAGCGAGAGCACCATCGCATTGATGGCCACCGATTTGCCCGAGCCGGTGGTGCCGGCGATCAGCAGGTGCGGCATGCGGGCGAGATCCGCCACCATCGGAATGCCGCCGATGTCCTTGCCCAGCGCCAGCGCCAGCGGCGAGGCCACTGCCTCGTAGGCGCGGCTCTTGATGATCTCGCCGAGCGTGACCACTTCGCGCCGCTCGTTGGGAATCTCGAGACCCATCACCGATTTGCCGGGAATCACTTCGACCACGCGCACACTGGTGGTCGAGAGCGCGCGCGCCAGATCCTTGGCGAGTGCGGTGATCGCACTGGCCTTCACGCCCGGCGCCGGACGCATCTCGAAACGCGTGATCACCGGGCCCGGATGCACGGCGACCACTTCGACCTCGACGCCAAAATCACGGAGCTTGAGTTCCACCAATCGCGACATCGCCTCGAGCGCCTCGGCCGAATACGAGGGCTCGCGCGCGCCTTCGTCATCAAGCAGGCCGAGGGCCGGCAGCTCGCCCGCCTGTGGCGGATCGAACAGCGGCACCTGGCGTTCCTTCTCGGCGCGCTCGCTCTTGGGCGTAGCCGGCGCCGGCGCCTCGATGCGTGGCGGCGGACGCGCGCGCACTTTCTTGTGTTCGGCCTCGACCGCCTCCATACGCGCCTGCTTGCGCTCCTGGCCGGCCTCGACCTCGATCTTCACCTGGCGCCGATCGCGCAGGTAGCGATAAGCGCGCCACACCGCGGCGCCCAGCCCGTCGATCACATCCAGCCACGAGATGCCAAAGCCGACGGCAGCAGCGCCCGCCCAGACGGCAAGGAATACCAGCGTGGCGCCCAGCAGATTCAGGCTCGAGGCCAGGCCAACCCCTACCGCCTGGCCCACCACACCGCCGGCGCCCGCCGGCAGCGTGCCGGGGTTCCAGTGCAACGCCGCGAGCGCGCAACTGCTGACGATCAGCACCGCGAGGCCCACCACTCTCACGACAGCATTGGCGCGCGTGCCCGCATCGACGATCGCGCGCGAGCGCGCCATGCGTACTGCGGCAATTCCCAGGCTCAGCGGCAACAGGTAGGCCGGGCGACCGAAAAAGAAATACAGCAGGCTCGCGACCCAGGCACCCGCGCTCCCCACCCGGTTACGGACGATTTCATCCATGCCGGTGGAGGAAAAGCCCGGATCGCGCGCGTCATAGCTCGCCAGCGCCACCAGCAGCACCAGCGCCACCACCGCCAGCGCGATCGCCCCGCCCTCGCGCAGACCCCGCGACACGGCGGCTGAAAAACGCGGCGGCGCCTTGTTCTCAGCTGATGCGTTTGTCAATGGCAAATCTCGGTAAATGTCACTTGGCCGCGCGCCGGGGCTTGCATACCATTCCCATTCGGCCTGCGCCGCGACGAACCTGTGTGAATGTGGGAAATTGTACATGAGCAAGCTCGAACACCGCCGTCTGATCATCCTGGGCTCCGGGCCCGCCGGCTACAGCGCCGCGGTGTATGCCGCGCGCGCCAATCGCAAGCCGATGCTGATCACCGGCACCGAGCAGGGCGGGCAGCTGATGATCACCACCGATGTCGACAACTGGCCGGGCGACGTCGAGGGTCTGCAGGGGCCGGACCTGATGGCGCGCATGCGCCGCCATGCCGAACGCTTCAATACCGAGATCGTCGCCGACCAGATACACACCGTGCGCCTGAACAAGCGCCCTTTCGAACTGGTGGGCGATGGGGCCACCTACACCTGCGATGCGCTGATCATCGCCACCGGCGCCTCGGCGCAATACCTGGGTCTGCCCGCCGAGGAAACCTTTCGCGGCCGCGGCGTGTCGGCTTGCGCCACCTGCGACGGGTTCTTTTTTCGCGGCCAGCGCGTTGCCGTGATCGGCGGTGGCAACACGGCGGTCGAAGAAGCGCTATACCTCTCGAACATCGCCGCACATGTGACGCTGGTGCACCGGCGCGACCGGCTGCGCGGCGAGAAGATACTCCAAGACCGGCTGATGGAGCGCGCCCACACGGGCAAGGTCGAAATCCTCTGGAATCACTCGGTGGCCGACATCCTCGGCAATGAGCAGGGTGTGAACGGCCTGCGCCTGCAGAGCACCACCGGCGGCGGTACGCGCGAGCTGGCGATCAGCGGCGTGTTCATCGCGATCGGACATCGTCCGAACACCGAGATTTTTGCCGGGCAACTGGACATGAAGGGCGGCTACCTGCAGGTACGCGGCGGTCTCGCGGGCGATGCCACGGGCACCCATATCGAAGGCGTATTCGCGGCCGGCGATGTGGCCGATCACGTCTATCGCCAGGCCATCACCTCGGCGGGCTCCGGCTGCATGGCAGCGCTCGATGCCGATCGCTACCTGGAGCGCCTCGACGGCGGCGCATGAGCCGGACTGCGCAGCCGCAATTCCTGCGCGGCATGGCCGAGATCGACGCGGCTGCCTGGAACGCGCTGGCGGGCGACTATCCGTTCATGCGCCACGAGTTCCTCGCGTCGCTGGAAAGCACCGGTTGCGTGACACGGGCCACGGGCTGGAATCCGCACCATCTGCTGCTGGGTGACCCCGAACGCCCGCTGGTGCTCGCGCCGCTCTATGAAAAAGCGCATTCCTGGGGCGAGTTCGTGTTCGATTTCGCCTGGGCGCGGGCCTGGGAAAGCCGCGGGCTGAAGTATTACCCCAAGCTCCTGCTGGCGATTCCCTTCACGCCGGCGAGTGGCCCGCGACTGTTGTGCCAAGGCAGCGGCGGCGATGCCGAACAGCTGCGCGCCGAGGCGCTCGCGGCCATCGCGGCCGACGCGGCCGCGCGCCATCGTTCCTCCGCGCACGCGCTGTTCATCGATGAGCCGCTGCGCGCCGCGGCCGAAGCCGCGGGCTGGCTGCTGCGGCGCGACTGCCATTTCCAGTGGTGCAATCGCGGCTACCGCGACTTCGAGGATTTTCTCGCCACCTTCTCGGCCGACAAGCGCAAGAAGGCCAGGCGCGAGCGGCGCCGCGTGGCCGAACAGGGCATCGAGTTCGAGCTGCGTACCGGCGCGCAGCTCGATGCCACGCTGCTGCGCGCGATCCATGCGCTGCACGCCGCCACTTTCCATCGGCACGGACATGAGCCCTACCTGAGCGCGGAGTTCTTTGTGCAGGTGGCCGCGGCATTGGGCGAGAACTTCATCGCCGCACTCGCCCGGCGCGAGGGCGAGCTGGTGGCCACCGCGGTGTTCTTCCGTTCGCGCGACACGCTCTACGGCCGTTACTGGGGCGCGGTCGGCGACTTCCACAGCCTGCATTTCGAGGCCTGTTATCACCAGGGCATCGAGTACTGCATCCAGCATGGGCTGCAGCGCTTCGAGCCGGGCACGCAGGGCGAGCACAAGCTGGCACGCGGCTTCGAGCCGGTGTTCACCTGGTCGGCGCACTGGCTGGCCGACCTCACGCTGCGCGATGCGGTGGCGCGCTACCTGGAGCGCGAAACCACGGCCATCGGCGAATACGCCGATGCGGTCGGCCAGCACACGCCATTTCGCGAGCGCCACGCCCCGTGATCGCCTGGCTGGCGCCCGATGACCCGCCCGGCCACTTTCCGCCACCCGAACGTGCCCTGCAGGACCCGCCCGGCCTGCTGGCGGCCGGCGGTGACCTCTCGGGCGAGCGCCTGCTGGAAGCCTACCGGCGCGGCATCTTTCCCTGGTATTCGCCCGGACAGCCGGTGCTGTGGTGGTCGCCGGACCCGCGGGAAGTGCTGTTCCCGGCCGAATTCCATTGCTCACGGAGCCTCGCGCGGAGCCTGCGCCTGCGCGGTTTCCAGTACGACTTCGACCGCGATTTCAAGGCGGTGATCGAGGCCTGCGCCGCGCCGCGTTCGCACAGCCCCGGCACCTGGATCACCTCTGAAATGCAAAGCGCCTATCTCGAACTGCACCGGCGCGGCCATGCCCACAGCATCGAGGTGCGCCGCGCGGGCGTTCTGGTCGGCGGGCTCTACGGCGTACGCATGGGCCGGGTTTTCTGCGGCGAATCGATGTTCAGCCGCGCCACCGACGCCTCGAAGGCGGCCATGCACGCGCTGGTTGGCCGCTGCCTCACCGACGGCACGACGTTGATCGACTGCCAGGTACCCTCGGCGCACCTGCGTACCCTGGGCAGCCGGCCGATCAGCCGGGCGGAATTCCTCAAATATCTGGCCTGAGCGCCCCGGGGGCCAGCCGGGGCCTGAATCCGCGTCAGAATTGCATTGCGACAGGGCTTTATGCAGAATTCGCCGCCCTTGAGGTCAACAGTGAGCCGCATGCCCAAAGAAGACGCAATCCAGATGGAAGGTGAGGTCGCCGAGACCCTGCCCAACACGACTTTTCGAGTGAAGCTCAAAAACGGCCACGTCGTCACTGCCCATATCTCGGGCAAGATGCGCAAGAATTACATCCGCATCCTCACCGGCGATGCCGTGACCGTCGAGATGACCCCTTACGACCTGAGCAAGGGTCGTATCGTCTACCGCGGCCGCTAGCCCTCAGACTGCAACTGCTGACTCGGGCGTCGCCGAAGTCTCGATCGACAGCCCGCTGCCATCGGCATTCAAGGTGACGCGCGCCACGCCGCCGCCACTGAGCTTGCCGAACAGCAATTCTTCGGCCAGCGGACGCTTCACGTGCTCCTGGATGATGCGCGCCATCGGCCGCGCGCCCATCTTGGGATCGTACCCCTTGTGCGCAATCCACTGGCGCGCGGCAGCATCGACGCTCAGCGCAACGCCCTTGTGCTCGAGCTGCATTTCCGCTTCAAGCAGCAGCTTGTCGACCACGCGCTCGATGCTCTGCTCGGAGAGCGGCCCGAACTGGATGATCGCATCGAGCCGGTTGCGAAACTCCGGTGAGAACAGGCGGCGCACCGCCTCCATGCCATCGCTCCCGTGGTCGGCAGTTACGAAGCCGATCGAAGGGCGATTCATTTCCTGCGCGCCAGCGTTGGTGGTCATCACGATGATCACATGCCGGAAGTCGGCCTTGCGGCCGTTGTTGTCGGTGAGCGTGCCATGGTCCATTACCTGCAGCAGCAGGTTGAACACATCCGGATGCGCCTTCTCGATCTCATCGAGCAGCAGCACGCAGTGCGGATGCTTGGCGATCGCCTCGGTCAGCAGCCCGCCCTGATCGAAGCCCACGTAGCCCGGCGGTGCGCCGATCAGGCGCGAGACCGTGTGACGCTCCATGTACTCAGACATGTCGAAGCGGATGAACTCCACGCCCATCGTGAGCGCGAGCTGGCGCGTGACCTCGGTCTTGCCGACGCCGGTGGGGCCGGCGAACAGGAAGCTGCCCACCGGTCGGCGCTGATCGCCCAGGCCTGAGCGCGCCATCTTGATCGACGCGGCGAGCGTGCCGATGGCCGCATCCTGGCCGAAGATCACCAGCTTCAGGTTGCGCTCAAGGTTGCGCAGCACATCGCGATCGGAAGCCGAGACAGTCTTCGCCGGGATACGCGCCATGCGCGCCACCACTTCCTCGATGTGCTTCACCTCGACCTGCGCCTCGCGCTCGCCGGCGGGCTTGAGCCGCATGCGCGCACCGGCCTCATCGACCACATCGATCGCCTTGTCGGGCAGGCGCCGGTCGCTGATGTGACGGTCGGCGAGTTCGGCCGCGGCCCGCAGCGCTTCGCTGCTGTAGGTGATGCCGTGGTGCTCCTCGAACTTGCTCTTCAGGCCCGCGAGAATCTCGATGGTTTCGGCCACCGTGGGCTCGGAGACGTCGATTTTCTGGAAGCGGCGCGAGAGCGCGTGGTCCTTCTCGAAGATGCCGCGGTATTCGTTGTAGGTGGTCGAGCCGATGCAGCGCAGCTCGCCGTTGGTGAGCACCGGCTTGATGAGATTCGAGGCATCCATCACCCCGCCCGAGGCGGCGCCCGCACCGATCACGGTGTGGATCTCATCGATGAACAGGATCGCGCCCGGCTGCTTCTTCAGCTCGCCGATCACGCCCTTGAGGCGCTTCTCGAAATCGCCGCGATACTTGGTACCGGCGATCAGCGCGCCGAGGTCGAGTGCGTAGATGGTGCAGTCTTCCAGCACGTCGGGCACCTCGCCCTCGACGATCTTGCGCGCCAGCCCTTCGGCGATCGCGGTCTTGCCCACGCCCGCCTCGCCCACGTACAGCGGATTGTTCTTGCGGCGGCGGCACAGGATCTCGATGGTGCGCTCGACTTCCAGCTTGCGGCCGATCAAGGGGTCGATACGCCCGGCCTTCGCCATGGCATTGAGATTGGAAGTGTATTTATCGAGCGCACTGCCGCCCTCGCCCTCGCGTTCGGGCTCGGCGGTGCCGGCATCCTCGCCCTCGCTCTTGCTCACTTCGTCGCGCTTGAGGCCGTGCGAAATGTAGTGCACGACATCTAGACGCGTGATGTTCTGCTTGCCGAGCAGGAACACGGCATGGCTCTGCTTCTCGCTGAAGATCGCCACCAGCACGTTGAGCACGCCGACTTCCTTGCGGCCGCTCGACTGCACATGGAATACCGCGCGCTGCAGCACCCGCTGGAATCCGAGCGTGGGCTGCACCTCGCGTTCCTCGCCCTCGGGCAGGCGCGGCGTGTTGGACTCGATGTGTTCCTTGAGCTCGTGGGTCAGTTTTTCCAGCGAGGCGCCACAGCCTTCCAGCACCTCGCGCACCCGCGGTGCATCGACTATTGCCAGCAGCAGCTGCTCGACCGTCAGGAATTCCTGGCGCAGCGCACGTGCGTCGCGGAACGCCTGGTTGAGACACACTTCAAGTTCGTTGGACAGCACGTGGGTGGCTCCGGTTGATGCTTCAGGCCTCTTCGAGCGTACACAGTAACGGATGCTGCTGCTCGCGCGAGTAGCTGGTCACCTGCGCTACTTTGGTCTCGGCGATCTCGTAGGTAAAGACCCCGCAGATGCCCTTGCCGCGCGTGTGCACCTCGAGCATTACGCGCGTAGCCATGTGGCGACTCATGCCAAAGAAGCGCTCCAGCACCTCGACCACGAACTCCATGGGGGTGTAGTCGTCGTTAATCAATACCACGCGATAGAGCGGCGGCACCTTGGTGGCAGGTTCGGCCTCCGCTACGGCGACGCCACGATCCGGCCGTTCGCCGGGCGGCTGTTCACTCATCGCTCTCACCACTCCTTGTGTCGACCGATCGATTATAGGGCCGCAAGCGAAGAAATCTTCAAAAACAGACAGTTGAGAGCCATGCGGCACGCGCCGTATGATGGCCTGTCACGGCCCCGCTGGGCCGTAGTCACGGGAAGAGCCGATCATGAGCCCGCCAGCCTGGCTGGAAGATCTGAAGAGCGCGCAGGGCCGCCAGGCAGCGCTGGCCGAATATGGCCCGCGAGTCGCCGTGTTGCTGCTCGGCGGGCTGATCGCCATCCAGGCGGGCTACCTCGTGACCAGCTGGGGTTCGGGCCCGGGCCGCAGCTCATTGCAGCCATCCGCGATGCTGCCGATCAGCAGCAACCGCCCTGCCGCACCGGCCTTGCGACCCGACAGCATTGTGAACGCGCACCTGTTTGGGCAAGCGCAGAGCGCCTTGGCCAGCGATGCGCCACAGACTTCGGCGCCGCTGGTGCTGGCTGGCGTGCTGGCGGTGCCCGATCCGAAGAAGGGCATGGCGATCATCGGCCCCAGTGCGGGCGCCGCCAAGCTCTACCCTGTCGGCGGCGCCTTGCCTGGCGGCGTGCGCCTGTACGAGGTGTATCCCGAGCGCGTGCTGCTCGATCGCAATGGCGTACTCGAATCGCTCCTCTTGCCCAAGAAGCTTGTGGGTGTGGCGCCCTCTGCGGCGCCTATGATGCAGAGCCCGGGGCAACGACTGGCGGCGCTGGCGCAGAACGGCGGCGGCGCGCTGCTGGGCGGACTGATACGCGCGCAGGCCGTGTTCTCGGGCGGCAAGCTCAGCGGCTACCGGATATTCCCGGGCGGTCGCACCAACATGGCCTCCTTTACGCACCTCGGTCTGCGCCCGGGCGATCTGGTGACGGCTGTGAACGGCACGCCGCTCGATGATCCGAACCGTGGCAATGACATCCTGCAGACGCTCAGTTCCGCGGGCAACGCCAATGTCACCGTACAGCGCAACGGCCAGTCGCAGGACATCAGCCTCAATCTCGAGACCATTGCCAACGATGCCGAGAACGCGGCCGCGCAGGGCAACATCAGCGATCGGCGCGGCGGCGCCTTTGGCGGGCCAGTGGGTGCCGGCAGTGGTATACCGGGCATGCGCGGCAGCGTGATTGCGCCAGCACCGTCGCCGCCGGCCGACAATGGCAACGCGCCGGTACCCGAAGAGCCGATTGACCGATCAACCAGCGAACAATAGACCGCTTTTGCGGTCCCAATGCGGAATAGCTACACCATGACCAGCGCAGGAAGCACACAGCCATGACCCATCCGAAGGCCCAGACCGCCGCGTTCCGCACGGGTGGCCGCCTCGCGTTGCTCGCACTGGTCTGCGCAGCATTGCAGGTGGGCAGCATCCGCGCCGAACAGCCGGGCATGCGCATCACGCCCAATTTCAAGGAAGCCGACATCTCGCAGATCATCGAGGCGGTGAGCACGGCCACGGGCCGCAACATCATCATCGATCCGCGGGTGCGCGCCCAGGTCACGCTGTTGTCGGATAAACCGATGACACCCGACCAGTTCTACCAGGCGTTCCTGGCGATCCTGCAGGTGCATGGCTTCGTGGCGGTGCCCTCGGGCAACGTGCTGAAGATCCTGCCCGACGCCAACATGCGCCAGGTGCCGGGCAACGACCTGCCGGCCCACGTGAGCGCCACCTCCGACGAGCTGGTCACGCAGGTACTGACGGTCAAGAGCGTGAGCGCTGCGCAGCTGGTGCCGGTGCTGCGACCGCTGATTCCGCAGAACGGCCAGCTCTCGCAGGTGGTAGGCACGAACCTGCTGATCATTTCCGATCGCGCCAACAACGTGAATCGCATCATGCGCATCATCGCGCGCATCGACCAGGCCAGCGGCTCGGATATCGAAGTGATTCCGCTGCAGAGCGCCACCGCCGCCGACACGGTGCGCGTGCTCAATGCGCTCGTCACCCAGGGTGGCGAGGGCGGCGCGAACGTGAAGCTGGTGGCCGATGATCGCTCCAACAGCGTGTTGCTGGGCGGTGATCCCTCGGCGCGACTGCGCATCCGCACGCTGATCGCCAATCTCGATACGCCGCTCGACACCGGCGGCGAGACCACCGTGCGTTACCTGCACTACGCCAAGGCCGAAGACCTGGCCTCCAAGCTCAAGGAGCAGATCACCAGCAGCGGCCAGGGCTCGAGCAGCACGCCCAATCGCGGCCCCAACCAGGCGGCGGTGCAGCCTGCGCCTACCAACGCGGCCTCGGCGGCTTCATTTTCGCTGGCGGGCGGCACCGGCTCGATCTGGGCCGACAAGGACACCAACGCGTTGGTGATCACGGCGCCGCAACGGACCATGCGCGCCATCAACGCGGTGATCGACAAGCTCGACATCCGCCGCGCGATGGTGCGCGTGCAAGCGATCATCGCCGAGGTCTCGGTCGACAAGACTTCCGACCTGGGCGTGAACTGGATAGTCGATGGCTCGAACAGCAAGCTCGCGGTCGGCGGCTTCATCGAACCGATCGGCGGTGCTTCGGCAATCGACCTGTATGGCGCGATCAAGGGCACCAGCACCAACCTGGCGGCGGCCACCGGCACCAACATCGGCATCGGGCGACTTTCGGCGACCGGCGTGAACTTCGGCGCCATTGTGCGCGCGTTGCAGGGCGATTCGCGCACCAACATCATCTCGAAGCCCGACATCATCGCGCGCGACAACGACGAGGCGAAGATCGAAGTCGGCCAGGAAGTGCCTTTCGTCACCGGCCAGTACACCGGCAGCACCGGCACCACCAGCGCCTTCCAGACCGTGCAGCGCCAGCAGGTGGGCACGATCCTCACCGTGACGCCGCAGGTGAACGGCGGCGGCGATTCGATCCTGCTGAAGATTCAGCTCGAGAGCTCGAGCCTGCAGGGCACCTCGTTCGCCGACTCCCAGCAGGTGACCAACAAGCGCACCATCTCCACGGCGGTACAGATTCCCGACGGCGAGACGCTGGTGCTCGGCGGCCTGATCCAGGATCGCACCACCAACTCCGAGCAGCGCGTGCCCTTTCTTGGCCGCATCCCGATTCTGGGCGAGCTGTTCCGCACCCGCGATACCGGCAAGAGCAAGACCAACCTGATGGTGTTCATCCAGCCGCACATCATTCCGGATGACGGCTCGGCGATCATCGAGACCAACAGCAAGTACGAGTACATCCGCGAGGAGCAGCGCAAGATCAATCACGAATCGACCGTGCTGCCGCTGCAGCCCTTCCAGAAGATCGAGCCGCTGCCGCCATTGAATCAGCCGGCACCGAAGGCGCCCGCGCCGCCGGCGGCGGCGCCCGCCGGCAGTGCCACGACCAAGCCTGCAGCAACGCCGGCGGATCCGAATGCGCACCCTGATGCGAGCGCCCCCGCTGCTGATTCCGGGAAGTCGCCTTGAACGAAGCGGCGACCCAGCGGGCGAACGGCCATCAGAGCGCGCCGCTGCGCCTGCCCTTCGCGTTCGCGCGGCGCCACGGCCTGCTGGTGCGCTCACATGTCGATGGCAGCACGGAATGCCTGTATCGCCCGCCGGTCTCGCCCACCGCCGTGGCTGAGGCGCGCCGCCACCTGCAGGTGGCCTTCAAGCTCACGCCGGTGGCGCCCGAGGCATTCGACGAGCTCTTGCGCCAGACCTACGAGGCCGGCAACGAATCGATGCAGGCGGTGGAAGGCCTGGAAGGCAACACCGATCTCGCGCACCTGGTGCAGGAACTGCCCGAGCAGGCCGACCTGCTCGAGAGCGACGATGACGCGCCGATCATCCGCCTGATCAATGCGGTGCTGACGCAGGCGGTGCGCGAGAACGCCTCGGACATCCACATCGAGCCCTTCGAGAACCGGCTGGTGGTGCGCTTTCGCGTCGATGGCATCCTGCGCGAAGTGCTGCAATCCAAGCGCGCGGTCGCGCCGATGGTGGTCTCGCGCATCAAGGTGATGTCCAAGCTCGACATCGCCGAGAAGCGCCTGCCGCAGGATGGCCGCATCAGCCTGAAGGTGGCCGGGCGCGCGGTCGATGTGCGCGTCTCCACCATTCCCTCGGGCCACGGCGAGCGTGTGGTACTGCGCCTGCTCGACAAACAGGCCGGACGGCTGGAACTGGGGTCGCTCGGCATGGACCCGGCCACCCAGAAGCTGATCGGTGAGCTGATCCACAAACCGCACGGCATCCTGCTGGTCACCGGCCCCACGGGCTCTGGCAAAACCACGACGCTGTATGCGGGCCTCGAGCGGCTCAACGACAACACCCGCAACATCATGACGGTCGAGGATCCGATCGAGTACTACATCGACGGCATTGGCCAGACGCAGGTCAACACCAAGGTGGAGATGACTTTCGCGCGCGGCCTGCGCGCGATTTTGCGCCAGGACCCGGATGTGGTGATGGTCGGCGAAATCCGCGATCTCGAGACCGCGCAGATCGCAGTGCAGGCTTCGCTCACGGGCCACCTGGTGCTCTCGACCTTGCACACCAACACCGCCGCGGGCGCACTCACTCGTCTGCGCGACATGGGCATCGAGCCCTTTCTGCTCTCTTCCAGCCTGATCGGCGTGCTGGCGCAGCGCCTGGTGCGCGTGCTGAGCCCCGAAACGCGCCAGTCCTTCCAGGCCGGTGACTACGAGCGTCGCCTGCTCGGCCTCAAACCCGATCAGCCCTCACCGACGCTGTACCGCCCTGCCCGTTCCGGCGCCGGCTACCGCGGGCGCACGGGCATCTACGAGCTGATCATGGTCGACGATGCGATGCGCACCATGATCCACGATGGCGCCAGCGAGCAGGAACTCGAGCGCCACGCGCGCCTGAGCACGCCTTCGATCCGCGATGACGGACTCGCCAAGGTGCTGCGCGGCGAGACCACGATCGAGGAAGTCCTGCGCGTCACGCGCGAGGACTGAGGAGCGCACAGCTTCATGGGCGCTTTTGCCTACACCGCGCTGGATACCGCCGGCAAGTCGCGCAGCGGCGTGATCGAGGGCGATACCGCGCGCCACGTGCGTGCGCAGTTGCGCGAGCGCCAGCTGCTGCCGGTCAGCGTCAACGAAGTAGCGGCGCAGGAATCGCGCCAGCAACGCAGCAGCCAGGGCCTCACAGTCTTCAAGCGCGTCTCGACCGCCGATCTTGCGCTGCTGACGCGCCAGCTCGCGACGCTGGTGCGCGCCGGTCTCCCGCTGGAAGAAGGCCTGGGCGCAGTGGCGCAGCAGACCGAGCGACCGCGGGTGCAGAGCATTCTGCTGGGCGTACGCGCGCGCGTGATGGAAGGTCATCCACTGGCCGCGGGCCTGGGCGATTTCCCGCGCGTGTTCCCGGAGATCTATCGCGCCACGGTGGCCGCGGGCGAGCAGTCGGGGCATCTCGATGCCGTGCTCGAGCGCCTGGCCGAATACACCGAGAGCCGCGAAGTGCTGCGCCAGAAGGTGCTGGGCGCGATGCTCTACCCGATCGTGCTGACCCTGATGTGCTTCGGCATCGTCTCGCTGCTGCTCACCTATGTGGTGCCCAAGGTGGTGGCGGTGTTCGAGAACAGCCGCGCGAAGCTCCCGCTAATGACCCGTGTGCTGGTGGGGGTGAGCGATTTCCTGCGCAACTACGGCCTGTGGCTGCTGGTGGCGATGGTGATCGCCGGCGTACTTTTCTGGCGCTGGCAGCGCGCGCCGGCCGCGCACCGGCGCGTGCAGCTGGCGCAGCTGCGCCTGCCACTGGTGGGCAAATTGCTGCGCGGCTTCAATACCGCGCGCTTCACGCGCACCCTGAGCATCCTCACGGCCAGCGCGGTACCGGTGCTCGATGCGCTGCGCATCGCCGGGGAGGTGATCACCAACCTGCCGATGCGCGATGCGGTCACCGAGGCCACGGCACGCGTGCGCGAGGGTGCCCCGATCGGCCGCTCGCTGGCGGCCAGCAAGCTGTTCCCGCCAATGACCATCCATCTGATTTCCAGCGGCGAGGCCAGTGGCCAACTCGAGAACATGCTCGAGCGCGCGGCACTCAACCAGGAGCGCGAGCTCGAGGGCCTGGTCACCGCGCTCACGGGCCTGCTGGGCCCGCTGCTGATCGTGGGCATGGGCCTGTTCGTGATGGGCATTGTATTCGCGATGCTGCTGCCGATCTTCGAGATGAACACCCTGATCAGGTGAGCGCGGCCCACGGACCTGCCGGCCGGCCTGTCACACGATTACAATCTCAATAGTGTGAACTGACGCCGTTGCATCCGGGCGCGGATGGATTTATGTTCCGCGCGTCAGGGCAGCCCAAGTCAGGCACGCAAGCATGAGCGCAGATCCCGACGCTGAAGAATTCGACGAAGAAGACGAAGACGATACGAACCTCGATGGCGAGGAAATCGACGTCGATCGCGTCATGAAGGACATGGAGATCGCCAAGCGGCGCGCGGCCAAGACCGGCGAGCCGGCCTGGCGGCGCCTCGAACAGCGGATGGAACAGAAGCACACCGCCGAGCAGATCAGCGATTTCGAGGACTACGACATCGGTGAAACCGCCGAGCGGCACGCGCTGAAAGAGAGCCACGGGCCGAAACGCCCGCGTAACCCGCACTAGGCGTTGAGCCGCAGCACTCCCACGACCACACCCTCGATCAGCAGCGGCTCGCGCTGCAGGTCGACCTTGATCGGCTCGAATTCCGCGTTTTCGGGCAGCAGCCAGGCGATCGAACCCTGCTGGCGATAGCGCTTCACGGTGACTTCATTTTCCAGCCGCGCGACCACGATCTGGCGGTTGCGCACCTCGCTGGTGCGATGGACGGCCACCAGGTCGCCATCGAGGATGCCGGCGTCTTTCATGCTCATGCCCACCACCTTGAGCAGGTAATGGGGCTTGGGCTGGAACAGCGAGGCATCGACCCGCAGGTGATCGACGATATGCTCTTCGGCCAGGATCGGCTTGCCGGCGGCTACACGGCCAATCAGCGGCAGGCCCAGTTGCTCGCGCAGCACATCCTTGAGGCGGATGCCGCGCGAGGAGCCCGGCAGCAGCTCGATACAGCCCTTGCGCGCCAGCGCCCGCAGGTGCTCTTCTGCGGCGTTGGGCGAGCGGAAGCCGAGCTGCAGCGCGATCTCCGCGCGCGTGGGCGGCATGCCCGTTTCAACGATGGCTCGGCGGATCAGGTGCAGTATTTGCGACTGGCGCGGCGTGAGATCTGACATGGCTGTGATTATATACAGTTCATGGCATCGCACAAGCTGCTGCAGGCAATGCGCCTAAGTGCCCTAAGACTTTGAATTTCTGTCGCTTTTGACAGACAGAAATGCACAGAGCGCTTGCTTTCTTACTCCATATTTGGTCAAGTTGCGCCTCCGCTGAATTCACGTGGCAGCAATGCGAAGCTGGCGTGGTGCGGTTGGAAACCACATGCATGCAATCTTTAAGGGGATGGGAACAATGAATAAGTCCATTATTGTCAAACTGGCCGCTGCCGCTGCCGTTGTTGGTCTCGCTGGCTGCCAGGATCTGAAGCCGCTGCAGGCCGACATTGCTACGCTGAAGAGCCAGGTTGGCACGCTGCAATCTGACTTGGCTGCGCACAAGGCCGACCGTTCGGCTGAGACCGCCGCTGCCAAGGCCAGCTCGGATGCCGCCGCGGCCTCCTCCGCTGCCAGCAGCGCGCAGAGCACCGCCAACCAGGCGCTGGCTGCCGCCCAGGCTGCCCAGTCGGGCGTCGATGCGACCAACGAGAAGATCGATCGCATGTTCAAAAAGTCGGTGTCGAAGTAAGCCGACTCCGTTCAGCATTTGGCTGAGAGAAACGCCGCGCACCTGCGCGGCGTTTTTTTTTGGGCGCGCCTTTTGGGAGATCAAAAGGGTGCGCGGGGAGCGACCTGAACCCTGCGCGCAGCCCCGCTTCCTCGCTACGACTACCCGCCCCTAGAACCCGAGCTCGCTCAGCGAGGGATGATCGTCAGGCCGCCGCCCCGCGGCCCAGTGGTAGCGCCGCTCCGTCTCGCTGATCGGCGCGTCATTGATGCTCGCGATCCGGATGCGCATCAACCCGTGTGGGTCGAACTCCCAGTTCTCGTTGCCGTAGCTGCGAAACCATTGGCCCGAGTCGTCGTGCCATTCGTAGGCGAAGCGCACGGCGATGCGGTTCTCGTGCCAGGCCCACACTTCCTTGATGAGCCGGTAGTCGAGTTCGCGGGCCCACTTGCGCACCAGGAAGGCCTTGATGGCCTCGCGCCCCTGGATGAACTCACTACGATTGCGCCAGCGGCTGTCTTGCGTGTAGGCCATGGAGACGCGGGCGGGGTCACGGGAATTCCAGGCGTCCTCGGCCATACGGGCCTTCTGCGCGGCGGTTTCCTGCGTGAACGGAGGGAGTGGGGGTCTGTCCATGGGTGTGCTCCAAGGCTAAGACCGAGAGTGTATCTGTGTAGTCGGTGGGCGGTGAGTGCCGGATGAGGGGCGCGCACGCATGAAGCCGCGCGCTCAGAACCGAACGAGCGCCGACCCCCACGTAAACCCACCACCAAACGCTTCAAGCAACAACATGTCGCCCCGTTTGATGCGCCCATCGCGCACACCCACATCGAGCGCGAGCGGCACCGACGCAGTGGACGTGTTCCCATGATCCTGCACGGTCACGATCACCCGCTCCATCGGCATGGCGAGCTTCTTCGCGGTGGCCTGGATGATGCGGATGTTGGCCTGGTGCGGCACCAGCCAGTCGATGGCGGATTTCTCGAGACCGTTGGCGGCGAGCGTTTCATCGACGATGCGGCCGAGCATGGTGACGGCGACCTTGAAGACTTCGGCGCCGGCCATCTGGATCACATCGCCGGTGGGCGAATGGCCGGCGGAGACGCCGCCGGTGGCGCGCAGCAGATCGATGTAGGCGCCGTCGGCGTGCAGGTGCGTGGAGATGATGCCGGCCTGCTCGTCGGCGACCAGCACCACGGCGCCGGCGCCATCGCCGAACAGGATCGCGGTGCCGCGATCGTTGGGGTTGGTGATCTTCGAGAGCGATTCGGCGCCGACCACCAACGCGCGACGCACTTCGCCGGCGCGGATGAACTTGTCGGCCATCGAGAGCGCGTAGATGAAACCACTGCAGGCGGCTTCGACGCTGAAGGCGGGCACGCCACGGCAGCCGAGGCGCGCCTGCAGCATCACGCCGGGGTTCGGGAACACGAGATCCGGGGTGCAGGTGCCGACGATGATCAGTTCGATGTCTTCGGGGCGGCAACCGGCGGCAGCGATCGCGGCGCGGGCCGCGTGCTCGGCCATGTCGACGGTGGTTTCACCCGGGGCGACGATGTGGCGTCGCTCGATGCCAGTGCGCTCGCGGATCCACGCATCGGTGGTCTCCATGCGCCGCTCGAGATCGAAGTTCGTCACCACGGCTGCTGGCAGGTAACTGCCAGTGCCCGCGATTCTCGAGTGCATGGTGGCGGTTATCCCGTCGCAGCGCCGTGCGATGGTTTTACTTGTTTTCCGTGTCGCGCTTTTCGATCACGCGCTTGCCGCGGTAGAAACCATCAGGCGTGATGCAATGACGCAGGTGCGTCTCGCCGCTCTGCGCGTCGATGGACAGCGCCGGCAGGCTGAGGCCATCGTGCGAGCGGTGCATGCCGCGCTTGGAGGGCGTCTTGCGGCTTTTTTGTACGGCCATGATCCTTACTCCTGAATACTCTCGTTGATCAACTCTTGCCGCGCTCCAAGAGCGCGCGCAGATCGGCAAAGGGCCGCTGCGTATCGTGTTCGACTGGCGGTGCCTGCGCACCCGCTACAGCGGGTTCGGCAGACGCAACCGCGTCGGCCTCGCAACCCTCACCCGCCGCGTGGCGCAGCACGGTCGGCAGCGCCAGCAGCAGTTCTTCGGCCGCCAGTGCCGCGAGGTCGCAGCGCCCATCCTTCGCGAAGAAGGTCTCCATCTCACCGGGCACCGTGTCGGCCGCGCCCTCGTGTTCGATCAGCGCGACGTGCGACGACGAGTCCACGTCTATGCTCATCGGTGCCAGGCAACGCTGGCACAAGGGCTTCAAACTGGCGTGTACTTCGACATTCGCCACCGCCGTGCCCTGCTCGCGCATAAAGCGCAGCACCACCCTCACCGGCGCGTCGGCCACCGACAATTCGGCGGGAATACCCGGCAGCTCACCGACGGGAATTGCAAACTCGAACTCGGCGCGCGTGTCCGCCAGTTTGGCGACTTCGCGCGGCTTGGACCAGCCGCCCGACATGGGGCGCGTATGATAGGTAGGCTCCGGCGGCAAGTCAAAACCCGTCATGCTACTTAAGCCCTTGTTTCTCTTCTGGTGATTCAGTGACTGTGGCCCCGGGTCTCATTCTCGCCTCGACTTCCCGCTACCGCCAGGAGCTGCTGGCCAGGCTCCGTCTGCCCTTCGAGGCCCTGGCCCCGGGCGTGGACGAGGCCAGAGGGCCTAAGGAAGCGCCCGAGGCCCGGGCGCAGCGCCTGAGCCTCGCCAAGGCCGAGGCGGTGGCCCAGGAGCACCCCAGCGCCGTCGTGATTGGGGCCGACCAGGTGGCTTCCTGCGAGGGCAGGATCCTCGATAAACCGGGAGATGCGGCCACAGCCCGGGCCCAGCTTCGAGCGCAGTCGGGGCGCGAAGTGCGCTTCTACAGCGCCGTGGCGGTGCTCTGCCGGCAGACGCGCTTCAGGGCGGAGTTCATCGATCTGACCACCGTGAGGCTGCGGCCGCTCGATGAGGCTGCCATCAACGCCTACCTGGAAGCAGACCAACCCTACGACTGCGCCGGCTCATTGCGCAGCGAGCGGCTGGGGATAGCCCTGTGCGAGCGCATCGACAGCCAGGATCCGACCGGCCTGATCGGCCTGCCACTGATCCGCCTCAGCGCGGTGTTGCGCGATTGCGGCTACGCCCTGCCTTGAGCGCGGCGCGCGCGCCGAGCGCGTCGATCACGGCCTTCAGATCATCCGGGAGCGGTGCACTCACGCTCACCTGCCCGCCCTGTGGCCAATCGAAGTTCACGCTGTGCGCATGCAGGAACATGCGCCTGAGGCCCAGCTCGCGCAGCGCGCTGTTCGCAGCCTCATCCCCGTACTTGGGATCGCCCGCCACCGGATGAGCACAGTGCGCGGCATGCACGCGGATCTGATGCGTACGACCGGTGTGCAATGCGGCCTGCACGAGTGACGCGCGCGGGCCAAACTGCTGCACCAGCGCGAACTGCGTGCGCGCGCTCTTGCCACCGGCGCCGACGCGCACCGTGCGCTCGCCGCCCACCCGTGCATCGACGAGCAGCGGCGCGTCGACGAGTTTGCGCCCCAGCTCCCAGCGGCCTACCACCAGCGCGAGGTAGCTCTTCTCCACCGCGCCATCACGCAGCAGCGCGTGCAGCGTGCGCAGCGCCGCGGGCTTGCGGGTCACGAGCAGGATACCGCTGGTGTCGCGATCAAGCCGATGCGCAAGCTCCAGGGTTTCATCGGGCCGCGCGGCGCGCAGCGCCTCGATAACGCCGAAGGAGAGCCCACTGCCGCCGTGCACGGCGAGGCCCGAGGGCTTGTCGAGCACCAGCAGACGTTCGTCCTCATGGATGATCGCGGCGTTGATCTGGGCGATCAACGTCTGCGGCACCGGCCGCGGCCGCCCGGCCGCCACCGCCTGGGCCTCGGCCACCTGCGATTCGGACTGCGCCCGCACCGGGGGCACCCTCAGGCGATCCCCCGCCGCGAGGCGCTGCTCGGGGTTGGCGCGCTTGCCATTGACGCGCACCTCGCCCTTGCGGATCAGGCGGAAAATGCGCGTCCGCGGCACGGTCGGCAGGATTTTGGCCAGCGCCCGATCAAGGCGCACGCCGGCCTCGTCCTCGCCCACCGTGACCAACTGGACAGCGGGGCGCGGCGCCTCGACGCTGGGGGGTGCCATTGGAGTGCTCAAGGGGGCCTCAGACGTAAATCATTGTTTCTAAAGTGTACTGCCACTATACTCGCCATGTCCCGAAGCGGGTCCTCCCTCCAAGCAGGGCTTACGTTTCGGCGGCAAGTTCGCGGCCGTTGAGTGCCGCATGTTAGTTGGTCCTCGAATTCGAGGCCATCGCGCAAGAGTTCGGCCGACCAGGGTCTGGGCCCTCGCCGCCACGTTGCTCCCCGAAAGGTTGAGCCGCAGGCGAGCCCACTAAGGTCAGCGGGCCTCAAGGTTTTCCGGCGCTGCCCGCGTGGCGGCATAAAACACAACGATGTTCCATCGAGCGCGCCGTCAATCAATCTTCGGGTTCACAGCTGTTTCTTTCCCAAACGCGACGCCGCCTGATTGCAGGCCCGGCGCCCCCCGGTTGGCCCCTCACGCATCATTGGTAGGGGCAAATGAAGAGAATGCTTATCAACGCGACCCAGCAGGAAGAGCTGCGGGTTGCTCTGGTTGACGGCCAGAAGCTTTACGACCTTTCGATAGAGATCCCGTCCCGGGAACAGAAGAAAGCCAACATCTACAAGGCGCGCATCTCGCGCGTCGAGCAGTCGCTGGAAGCCTGTTTCGTCGATTACGGCGCGCAGCGCCACGGTTTCCTGCCGCTCAAGGAAATCTCTAAGGAATACTTCAAAGGTTCGCCGCAGGGCGGGCGCATGAACATCCGCGAGCTGGTCAGCGAAGGCCAGGAGCTGATAGTGCAGGTCGAGAAGGAAGAGCGCGGCAACAAGGGTGCGGCGCTCACCACCTTCATCAGCCTGGCCGGGCGCTTCCTGGTGCTGATGCCCAACAGTCCGCGCGCCGGTGGGGTCTCGCGCCGCATCGAGGGCGAAGACCGCGACCAGATGCGCGAAGTCATGAACCAGCTGGTGGTACCCGATGGCATGGGCGCTATCGTGCGCACCGCCGGTGTGGGCCGCGCGGTCGAAGAGCTGCAGTGGGACCTCGACAACCTGCGCACGCAGTGGGAAGCCATTGCGCTGGCCGGCGCCGGGCGCAATGCACCGTTCCTCGTGTACCAGGAAGGCGATGCGGTGACACGCTCGCTGCGTGACTACCTGACCGATGACATCGGCGAAGTGCTGGTCGACGACCAGGCCGCGTTCGAGAAGGCGGCGGAATACATCCAGCGATACATCCCTGGCGAGGCCCAGCGCAAGCTCAAGGCCTACACCGATGATATTCCGCTGTTCACGCGTTACCAGATCGAGAACCAGATCGAATCGGCCTACGCGCACAAGGTGCAGCTGCCCTCGGGCGGCTCGCTGGTGATCGATTACACCGAGGCGCTGGTGTCGATCGACATCAACTCGGCGCGTGCCACGCGTGGCAGCGACATCGAGGCGACCGCGACCAACACCAACCTGGAAGCGGCCGACGAGATCGCGCGACAGCTCCGTATCCGCGATATCGGCGGTCTAATCGTGATCGACTTCATCGACATGGAAGACACCAAGAACCAGCGCGCGGTCGAAGACCGGCTGCGCGATGCGATGCGCATGGATCGCGCCCGCATCCAGATCGGGCGGCTCTCGCGCTTCGGTTTGCTAGAGCTTTCGCGCCAGCGGCTGCGCCCGAGCCTGGGCGAGTCGAGCCACCTGGTGTGCCCGCGTTGCACGGGCATCGGCAGCATCCGCAGCGTCGAATCTCTCGCACTGTCGATCCTGCGACTGATCGGCGAGGACGCCCGCAAGGATCGTACCTCGCGCATCGTGGTGCAGTTGCCTGTGGATGTGGCCACGTACCTGATCAACGAGAAGCGCGAAGCGCTGCGTACGGTCGAAGAGAAATCGCACATCGAAATCGTGCTGGTGCCCAATCCGCACATACAGACGCCGGAATACACCATCCGCCGCGTGCGTGAAGACGAGGCGGCGTTGCCGGAGAACAGCCAGATCAGCTATCAGATGCCGGTTGCACCGGTGGTCGCTGATCCCACGCTGGGCGGCGACAAGAAACCAGCGTCGGAACCGCCTGCGGTGGCAACCATCATGCCGACCACGGCCGTTCCGGTCGTGGTGGTGCAGGAGCGTGCGCCGGCTCCGGCAGAACCTGTGGCGACCGCTGCCGGCGGTGGCTTCGTCGGCTGGCTCAAGGGCCTGTTTGGTGGCAGCCCGGCGGGCAGCAGCGCCGCGCCTCATGCGGCGCCTGCGCCGCGCCCTGGCCGGCACGATCCGCGTCGCGACCAGCTTGAGCGCAATCGCCCGCGCCGCGGCGGGCAGGATCGCGCGCCCTACGGCGAGCGTGCGCGCCGTGAAGGCCAGCGCAATGAGCAGCAACGCGACGGTCGTTCGGGCGAAGGACGCTCGCGCGATGGCCGCTCACGCGATGATTCGAGCCGCGGTCCGCGGCGGCCTGACGGTCCGCGCCAGGATGGCCCACGTGCTGAGGGTGGCCGCAATGAGGGCGCCCGGCCCGAAAGCCAGCGCAACGATGGGCCACGCAATGATGCGCCCCGCGGCGACGCGCCATGCGGCAACGAAGCGCCCCAGAATCGCATGGGCGCTGGCAACGAGCCGCGCGGCGGCGAAGGCAACGCGATGGAAGGCGGCGAGCGCGCTGAGCGCAGCGGCCGCGGTGGCAGGTCACGTCGCGGTGGCCGACGTCGCCGCGGTGGTGGCGGAGGCAATCGCGAAGGCGCCGAGCACGGCAACCCGTCCATGGGCCAGAACGGCGGCCAGAATGTTGACCCGGGCAATGAGCAGCAAGCTGGCGGCAACGATTTCCCGGCGCAGGCCGGGGGCGCGCAGGCTGGCGGCACGCAGGGCTCACAACAGGGTTCTTTCCAGGGCTTTGGTGGCAATGGCGAGGGCAACTACGGCGGTGGCAATGGCGGCGATGCCGGGCGTGAAACGAGCTCCGGTGGGCAAGCCACTGGCTCGTCAGCCCACGAGCAGCCGAGCGCGCCACAATCAATGAGCTGGACTACGCCGGTGAGTGCACCGGAACCGGCCGTGGCGCCCGCTGCGGCACCAGCGCCGGCGCCGATGGCTGCGCCGGCACCAGCGCCGGTCGCAGCACCGCCGCCACCAGCGGCGCAGCAGGTGGTGTGGAGTTCGAGCTCGGACAGCCACCACTCAGGCCCGCGGCGCGACGAATAGCCACGGCTGGCACTGCTGGCTGCGGTGCCTCGGCGCCCCGACGCAGAAATCACGGGCAGGCGATTGAAATCGCCTGCCCGTTTTTTTGCTCAGGAGATCTGCTGCAACTGCTGTTTGAACAGCGCGCCGCGCTCGGCGTAGTGCTGCGCGGATGCCCACAGCTGCGCCACTTCCTCATCGCTGAGCTGTCGCACGAGCTTTGCGGGCGAGCCCAGGATCAATGAGCGATCGGGGAACTGCTTGCGCTCGGTCACCACGGCACCCGCAGCGACCAGGCAGCTGCGGCCGATCACCGCATGATTGAGCAGTACCGCCTGGATGCCGATCAGCGAGCCCTCGCCCACCGTGCAGCCATGCAGCATCGCCTGGTGACCAATGGTGACGCGCGGAGCCACATTCAGCGGCGCACCCATGTCGGTGTGCATCACCACGTTTTCCTGCACATTGCTGTACGCGCCGATGCGGATCGGTTCGTTGTCGCCGCGCAGCGTGGCGCCGAACCACACGCTGGCGTGTTCGCCGAGCGTCACACTGCCGATCAGGTGCGCGCCAGGGGCCACGTAGGCGCTGGCGTCGATCTCGGGCGTGCGTTCGGCCAGTCGGTAGATCGGCATTTGAGTCTCCCTGAATGCGCGCTGTGGCCCGGCGCTCAGCGCAGCAGTGCGCCCACGCGCTCGAGATCGGCCGCGGTATTCACGTCTGGTCCGGGCGGCACCTCGCAATCGGCGACGCGGATATCGAAGCCATTTTCCAGCGCGCGCAGCTGTTCGAGCTTTTCGGCCTGTTCCAGGGGCGAAGGTGGCAGCGCGGCGAGGGCCTTGAGTGCGCCGACACGAAGGGCGTACAGGCCGACGTGGCGCCGCGCGCCGCGCCAAGCCTCGGCGGCCATCGCATCGCGCTGACAGGGAATGGCCGCGCGAGTGAAATACAGCGCACGCTGCGCGCTGCCGGCCACGACCTTGACCGCATTGGGATCCTGGAATTCCGCCAGCGATTCGATCGGTGTCGAGAGCGTCGCGATCGCGGCGGCCGCATGGCGCTCGAGCAGCCCCGCCACCTGGCGGATCAACTGCGGCGGCAGCAGCGGCTCATCGCCTTGTGCATTGACGACAATCTGCTGGTCGGGCCAGGCGCGCGTACGTGCCACCTCGGCAATGCGATCGGTGCCGGAGGCATGCGCGGAGTCGGTCATCGCCACTTCGGCGCCGAAGCCGCGCGCTGCGCTCGCGATGCGCTCATCGTCGGTGGCGATCAGCACATCACCGCCCGCGGCGCGGGCGCGCTCGTAGACCCATTGCAGCATCGGCTTGCCGGCGATGACCAGCAACGCCTTGCCTGGCAGGCGCGTCGAGGCGTAGCGGGCCGGGATGACGATCCTAAACAATTCAGCGCTCGAGCAGCGGATCGCCGGCCTCGAGCACGCGGGCCGCTTCGACCACGAAGTTCGGTACGCCATCGCGCAGCGGGAAGCCAAGCCGGTCGGCGCGGCAGACCAGCAATTTTCCTTGCGCATCCGACGCCAGGCGCAGCGGTCCCTTGCACACCGGGCAGGCGAGGATGTCGAGCAGGCGTGCGTCCATCAGGATTCTCCCTAGCAACGAAATGGCATCGGCGGCGGCAAAGTGCGCGTCCACAGGCAGAAACCAGACTTTCGCCGCCGCGTCTCGGGGGCATTTTACCGCATCCTTCTCGGTCATCAGCACTGGCAGGCCGTCTTCGGGCTGCAGCTGCGTGCGCGAGATCGCCTGATGGTCGGGCAGCGGGTGCTCGATCACCGTAAGTCCCGCGGCGCGCAGGGTTGCGAAGAAGCGCCCGGGATTGCCGATGCCGGCGTAGGCATGCACGCGGCGGCCGCGCCAACGGGCGAGCGTCTCTGGGGGGGCCTGCCCACCCAGTGGCACCAGCACATCGCCAGCGAAGCTCATGCGCAAAGCGCCCTGACGCAGGAAAGCGCCCTCTCCCGTGAGCACCACCGCCGCCACACTTTCGAGCCGGGTGGCACGCTCGCGCAACGGTCCGGCTGGCAGCAAGGCGCCATTGCCCAGGCCGCGCGCCGCATCGATCAGCGCGAGGTCCACGGCGCGCGCGAGCCGCAGGTGCTGCAGGCCGTCATCCGCGATCAGCAGTTGCGCGCCATCGGCCACGGCGGCGCGGCCAGCGGCCACGCGATCGCGACTCACATAGACTGGCACCTGCGCGCGCCGCCAGATCAGCAGCGCTTCATCACCGACATCGGCCGCGGTGCACAGTGAGTCGACCCGCAGTACATCGTGCTGGTAGTGGCCGGCACCGGCCGGCGCGCTGCGTCCATAGCCGCGTGTGATCACGGCGACGCGCAAACCAAACGTGCCCAGCGCCTGCGCGAGCCAGATCACCAGCGGCGTCTTGCCCGTGCCACCCACCGTGAGGTTGCCGACCACCACCACCGGGCAACCCACATCGAGGGCGCGGCACCAGCCACGCGCGTAGCAGCGCTGGTGGATGCGGACCGCGAGGCTGTAGAGCGCCGTGAGCGCGCGCAGCCACCATGGAGCAGGCGAGCCGCCGTACCAGACCTTTTGCAGCCAGTCGTGCATGGCGGCGCCGGCCCTGGATTCCTAGACCTTGAATTGCAGCTGATGCAGTTGCGCGTAGATACCGGCGCGCGCGAGCAGCTCGGCATGCGTGCCGGTCTCGACGATCGCGCCATCCTGCATCACCACGATCAGGTCGGCATGCTCGATGGTCGAGAGCCGGTGCGCGATCACGAAGGTGGTGCGGTTCTTTACCAGCTGCTCGAGCGCGGACTGGATGTGGCGTTCGGCCGCAGTATCGAGCGATGAGGTCGCCTCGTCCAGGATCAGGATCGGCGAATTGCGCAGCAGCGCGCGGGCGATCGCCACGCGCTGGCGTTGGCCACCGGAGAGGCCCGTGCCACGATCGCCCACCATAGTCGCGAGCCCCAGCGGAAACTCGTTCACGAACTCATCGACGTGCGCGGCGCGCACTGCCGCATCGATCGCCGCGGCATCGGCGTGTTCGGCGCCGAAGACGATGTTGTTGCCGATGGTGTCGTTGAAGATGACCACTTCCTGGCTGACCAGACTCAGCTGCGAGCGCAGGTCGGCCAGCGCATATTCGCGCAGGTCCACGCCGTCGAGCAGCACTGCACCGCTGCTCGGGTCATAGAAGCGCGGCAACAGCGAAACCAGCGTGGTCTTGCCGCTGCCGGAGCGGCCCACAATGGCCACGGTGGTGCCCGCTGCGATATCGAGGTTGATGTCGTGCAGCACCTGACCCTTGTCGTGATCGTAGGTGAAGTTGACGTTGCGGAAGTTCACCGCGCCGCGCGCGTGTTGTATGCGGCGCGTGCCGCCGGCCGGTTCGGTGGGCGCATCGAGCACTTCGAACACACTGGCGCCGGCTGCAATGCTCTGCTGCAGCGGGCCGCTGACGCTCACCAGCCGCCGCAGCGGCTCGGGTATCAGCAGCAGCGCGGTGAGGAAGCCCAGGAAATCGCCCCCCTGCATCACACCGCTCGCCACCTGGCGATTGGCCACGTACAGCACCGCGGCCAGACCCAGCGCCGCGATCAGCTGCACGATCGGATTGCTGCTCGAGCGCGCCGAAATCAGCCGCATGTTGGTGTGGCGATTGAGCTCGTTGGCAGCGCCGAAGGACTTCTGAAGGTGCTGCTGGGCGTTGAAAACCTTGACGACGCGATGCGCCTCGATGGCTTCCTTGGCAACGCGCGTGACATCGCCCATCGAGTTCTGGATGCGGGTGCTGTAGCGACGAAAACGCCGGTTCACGCTCTGCACCAGCAGACCGATCACCATCGCGACCGGAATCACGAAGGCCGCGAGCTTCCAGTTGAGATAGAACAGGTAGAACACACCGCCAGCAATGGCCAGTGAGTCGCGGATCAGCACGGTGGCGGAATTGGTGGCCGCGTCCGCCACGAGTTCCGCGTTGTAAGTGAGGCGCGAGAGCATCGGGCCTGCAGACTCGCGCTCGTACCAGGCGGTCGGCAGGCGCAGGTAGTGCGCGAACAGATCGGCGCGGATCGCCTTGATCATCTGCCGCCCTACCCAGCCTGGAAAATAATTGGCCAGGTAGTCACCGATGCCGCGCAGCAGGAACAGTGCAATCACGCCGGCTGGCACGTACTGCAGCACCTGCATGTTCTGCGCGACGAAGGCCGCGTTCAGGAATTTCTTCACGAACCAGGCGGTGATCGGTGTCACCGCGGCATACATCATCATGCCCAAAACGCCGATGGCGAACATGCCGGCGTGGGGCCGCGCGTAGTGCAACAGCCGGCGATAGACCGCGCCGGCACTCACGGGCTGCTCGCCCGCGCTCAAGGCGTGCTCGCCCCTGGCTCGTTGGTGGTCACGAAATTCAGCTGCGCGAAGCCGAGCTGCCCGAGCACGTCCATCGCCGTGACCACGGCCTGGTGCGTGGCGCGGCCATCGGCGCGCAGGCTCACCGGCTGGTTGCGCTCGGCGGGCGCCACTTTCTCGATCGCGGTGCGCAGCGTGGCGGCGCTGGTGTTGACCAGCTCGCGGTTGTTGACCAGGTAACTGCCAGTGGCGGTGACCGAGACCACCAGCGCCGGCGTCAGGGCGCGCTCGATCGGCACCGAGCTGGCCTGCGGCAGGCGTATGCGCAACCGCCCTTCGCCCACGAAATTCGACGAGAGCATGAAGAAGATCACCAGCATCAGCACCACGTCAATCAGCGAGACCATGTTGATCTCGGGCTCTTCGTGGCGACGCGGCTTGAGGTTCATGCCTTGGCTGCCGCCGGCGCGATGCGCGCCGATTCCAGCGCATCGGCCAGCTGGATGGCGTCCTTCTCCATCTCGATCACGATGCGGTCGATGCGGCCGCGCAGATAGCGGTAGGCGATCAGTGCCGGGATCGCCACGCACAGGCCGGCCGCCGTGGTGACCAGCGCCTGCGCGATGCCGCCCGAGAGCATGCGCGGATCGCCCATGCCGCCCGCGTTGATCGCGTTGATCGCGTTGAAGGCCTTGATGATGCCGCCAACCGTGCCCAGCAACCCGAGGAGCGGTGACACGCCGGCAATGGTGCCCAGCGTATTGAGGAAGCGCTCGAGCTCATGCACCACATGGCGGCCCGTGTCTTCGAGCCGCTCCATCAGGGCATCGCGCGAGCGATGACGGTTGGCCAGGCCCGAGGCCAGCACCTTGCCGAGCGGCGAGTTCTGCTCGAGCGCCTCGATCACCTTGTCGTTGACCTGGTTCGCCTCGACCAGTTGCCACACGCGCTTGGTGAGATCGGGCGGCAACACGCGCCGATCCTGCAAGGTCCACAGTCGTTCCAGAATGATGGCCGCAGCGACTACCGAGAACAGGATGATGGGCCCCATCATCCAGCCGCCGGCACGAACGATTTCCCACATCGGCTCGCGAACTCCTGGTGACTCGAAGCGCCCATGATACTTGAGGGCGCACGGGCGATTAAGGCTTTTGCCATTGTGCGAGGTAGATACGCCCATCACGCCGGAATGACAGCCAGAAGCCGGCCGCGAGCGGCGCCAGCGGATCGAGGCACAGCACGCCGACGAGCCCTGCGGACAGTGTCTGCGCCGGCACCGGCCAGCCCGAAGCAGGCGGCGCGGCTCGCGCGCGGCCAGCGCGCCTGCAGGAAGCGCGCGCGTCGCCACAGCGCCGACATTGCCGCGCTGGTCAGCACGCAGAACAGCGTGACGTGCAAACCCGAGATGGCCACCAGGTGCGTGATGCCATCGGCATTGAACACGCGCCACTGCTCGCTCGACACACGCTGGGTATCGCCGATCGCCAGTGCGATGATCAGCGCCGCCGCATCGCGCTCATCAACCACGGCGGCAACGCGCGTGGCGATGCGCTCGCGCCAGTAAGAGCATCCGACTCGAGCCGCGCGCTGAAATACAGCTCATCGCCACGCCGCAATGGCGGATCGACAATCGTGACATTGCACACCAGTCGCTCATCGAAATCAGCCGGGAGGCGCAGCGGCTCGTAGACCCGCACCTGCCAGCACACCCTCAGGAAGCCGATGAGCAGCGCGCCGCAAGCACGGATCGTCGGCAGGCCAACGCTTGCGTGCATCCCGAGGCCCGCCAAGGCTCCGCTAAGCAGCCCGAAGGCGTGCAGCGGTCTCATGGCAGGCAAGCAGCGCGTGCGTTACATGACAACGCCGTCACGAAACCGGCTGACACCGTGCAGCAGGGCGCGCCGGGCGCTAAAGTGACGCTCATGCCGCGCCGCCTGGTCAAATACCTGTCGCGCTGGGTCGAGACCCGGCGCGATCGCTGGTACCTGCGTATTTTTGGCGAGCGGCTGATGCACCACCAGTTGTGGTCGCTGAACCGCCACTCGATCACGGCCGGTTTCGGTGCGGGCGTCGCGATCGCCTTCATTCCGCTGCCGGTGCACACGATCGTCGCGGTGCTGGTGGCGCTGTACTGGCGGCTGAACCTGCCGGTGACGCTGGCGAGCACCTGGGTGGTGAATCCGTTCACGGCGTTTCCGATCTACTACGGTGCGTATCGGCTGGGCGCGCTGCTGTTGCACCACCCTACCCGCTACTTCGCCTTCAGCCTGAGCTGGCGCTGGCTGGAACACGGCCTGGGACCACGCTGGAAGCCCTTTCTGCTCGGCTGCCTGGTCAGCGCCATCATCTGCGGCCTGCTCGGCCGCTGGGGACTGGAGTTCGGCTGGCGATGGGTAGTGCGGCGCAAGTATCGACGCCGCTGCGAACTGCGGGCAAACGCAGTAATTCGCGGATAGGCGCACAAAGGCCGCGCGCCCGATTCAGTAGCTCAGGTAGCCCGCAGCTGGCCCTGATCCAGCTCCAGCACGCGATCCATGCGCGCCGCAAGCCGCACATCGTGCGTGACCACCACGAGGCTGGTGCCCAGCTCTCGATTGAGCTCCAGCATCAATGCGAACACCTGCTCGGCATTGCGGCCATCGAGATTGCCAGTGGGCTCATCGGCCAGCACCAGGCGCGGCCCGGTCACCAGCGCGCGTGCCACTGCCGCACGCTGGCGCTCGCCGCCCGAGAGCTGAGGCGGACGATGGCGCAGCCGCTCGCCCAGGCCCACGCGCTTGAGCAGCGCCGTAGCGCGCAGCGCGGCCTCCCCGGCCGGCATGCGTCGCACCAGCAGTGGCATGGCGACATTCTCCAGCGCGGAGAACTCCACCAGCAGGTGATGGAACTGGTACACGAAGCCGATGGTGCGGTTGCGCAGCTGCCCGCGCTCGGGCTCGCTGAGCGTCTGCATGTCGCGCCCTTCGATCGCGACACTGCCGGCATCGGGCCGATCGAGTCCGCCCAGGATCTGCAGCAGTGTGCTCTTGCCCGAACCCGATGCGCCGATGATCCCCAGTCGCTCGCCCGCGCGTACTTCGAGATCGAGCCCGCGCAGTACCTCGAGCTTCGAACTGCCTTCGGTGAAGCCGCGCACCACACCGCGCGCCGCCAGCACCGGTTCACTACTCGCACTGCTCGCCATGTTGCCCTCAATCATGCCGCAAGGCCTCCGCTGGCTGGGTGCCGGCCGCGCGCCACGCAGGATACAGCGTTGCCAGGGCGCACAGCAGGAAGGAAACGCCGCACACCTGCAGCAGGTCGTGCCATTGCACGTAGGCGGGCAGGTCACTCATCAGATAGACCTTCGCATCCAGGAATTGCATGCCGCTGAGGCGCTCGAGCCCGTGCAGGAGGCTGTCGAGGTTGCGCGCCAGCAGGCAGCCGAGCGCCGCGCCCGCCAGGGTGCCGATCAATCCGATCAACGCGCCCTGCACGCCGAAGATCGCGAGCACGTTGCGCGGCAGTGCGCCGAAGCTGCGCAGCGTGGCGATGGCGCGGCGCTTTTCCTTCACCACCATCACCAGGGCCGAGACGATGTTGAAGGCCGCAACCATCACCAGCAGCGACAGCATCACGAACATGATGGTCTTGGTGGTCTGGATCGAGCGGAAGAAGGTGAGATGATCGCGGGTCCAGTCGGAGACGAGATAGCCACCACCCAATTGCACGGCCAGGTCGTGCACCACCTGCGGCGCCTTGAAGGGATCATGCAGCGCCAGGCGCAGTCCCGTGATGCCATCGTTCATGCGATAGACGCGCGCCACATCGCCCATGGCCGCCAGCGCCAGCGTGCTGTCGTATTCGTACATGCCCGAGTGGAACAGCCCGCTGACATGAAAGCGGCGCATCGTGGGCGCGAAGCCTGCCGGTGTCATGCTGCCCTGGGGCGCCATCAGCACCACGTCGTCGCCGGGCTTTGCGCCTAAGGCTTCGGCCAGCACATCGCCGAGGATCACGCGGAAGCTTCCCGCCGCCAGCGCGTCGATGCTGCCGCCTTCGATATGCTGCGCCAGACCCACGGCGCGGCGCTCCTGCTCGGGCAGCACGCCGCGAATCGCGCTGGCCATGCTGCGGGCGCCATGCACCAGCATTGCCTGCGCTTCGATGTACGGCACTGCGGCGATGATCTCGGGCCGCTGCTGGGCAACGCGCTGAGCATTGCGCCAGTCGGGCAATGGCCCCTGCAGGCCCATCAGCGTGGCATGTGAGGTGACGCTCAGCATGCGCGTGCGCAGTTCGCGCTCGAATCCATTCATCACCGAGAGCACCACGATCAGCACTGCGACGCCGACGGTCAACCCGAGCATCGACACCATCGAGATCAGCGACAGGAAGCCGCGCTTCTGGGTGGAACGCAGGTAGCGCGTACCGATCAGCCATTCGTAGGGAAGATTGCGCGCCATGTGCCGTTGCCTATTCGTAGCGCAGCGCCGCGGCTGGCGGCGTGGCGGCGGCGCGGCGCGCCGGATAGATCGTGGCCATCAGCGTCAGCAGCAGCGCGGCCGCGCTGATCCACTGCACATCGCGTGCACGCAGTATCGAGGGGAAGCCGATGTCGTAGTAGACATCGGCATCGAAGACGCGGAAGTGGAACAGCCACTGCAGGAACGAGACGATGCCATTGACGTAGTGCGCAAGCAGCACTCCCAGCCCCACGCCCACGGCGACACCCAGCCAGCCGATAACCAGGCCCTGCAGCATGAACACGCGCAGGATGCTGCCCGGCGTGGCGCCCAGCGTGCGCAGGATGGCGATGTCGGTGCGCTTGTCATTCACCACCATCACCAGCATGGCAACGATGTTGAAGGCCGCCACGGCCACGATCAGCAGCAGGATCAGCCCCGTCATGGTCTTCTCGATGCGGATCGCACGAAAGTAGCTGGCGTGATCTTCTGTCCAGTCACGCACCAGCACGGCGCTGCCCGCGGCGGCACGCACGGCTGGCATGTAGTCGGGCGCGCGCAGCGCATCGACAAAGCGCAGGCGCAGCCCGCTGGCGCCCTCGGCCTGCGGCGCAAAGGCGCGCACATCGGCCAGCGCCGCCAGCGCCAGCGTGGAATCGTGATCCTGGATATCGGCCTCGAAGATGCCGGCGATCGTGAACTCGCGCAGCCGCGGCTCGGGCGGTGCATTGGCACTGGCCATCGGCACCAGGATCGTGACCTTGTCGCCCACCCCTACGCCCAGCCGCTCAGCGAGCACGGCGCCCAGGATCAGCAATTGCGATCCGGGAGTGAGCGCACGCAGTTCGCCGCGCACCACCAGCGATTTGATGTCGGTGACCTCGCCTTCGGCCACCGGATCAATGCCGCGCAGGATCAGCGGCAGCATGTCGGGCTGACGCACCACCAGGCCCTGCAGGTCCATGTAGGGCGCCACGCCGGTCACGCCCGGCAACCCTCGCAATCGCTGCGCGAGGGCCCGCTCGTCGACGGCATCGGCAGGGCCTGCCGCCACGACCCGCGCGTGCGCACTCAGTGCCAGCAGCCGGTTACGCAACTCGCCTTCGAAGCCGTTCATCACCGACAGCACCACGATGAGCGCGGCCACGCCCAGGGCGACGCCAGCGAGCGACACCCAGGTGATGAATGACACGAAGAACTTGTGCTGCCGGGCGCGCACGTAGCGCAGCGCGACGAACAGGGACAGCGGCTGGAACATCGGGCGGCGATTAGAACATGAGCCCGATGCGGACGGAAATCACAGTTCCGCCACCCAGGCGGCCCGCCGGGAGGGCCCGGGCGCTTCCCGGTGCTATGATTTACGGATCGCGGCCACCGGGCCGCCTGCTGCGAATTCTAGGAGCCGGGCCATGAAAACCAAGCTGTTGAGCCTGTCGCTGGCGCTGAGCGGCGTACTGGCAACCGCCACGGGCACCGTGGCCAGGGCCGAGACCGTCCTCGTCGAGGATCAGGTCATGGTGCGCGCCTCGAGCGTGGAACGCCCGGCACGTGGCATCACCATGGGCGCGGTCGAGGCCAAGTTCGGCGCACCGGCGAATCGTCACGCCGCCGTCGGCACGCCGCCGATCACACGCTGGGACTACGCCGGCTTCGTGGTGTATTTCGAGCACGAGCGCGTGATCGACGCGGTGGCCACCAGCCCCTGAGAGCTCCGCAACGCACTGTGGCGGTGGCCTGCCGCCAGCCGCCACAGTGCCTCGCCACTGCACAATCAATCGTGCAGATACGCCGCCGCCACGTAGTGACCGACCTCGCGGCCCTGCTGCAATCCGACCACACAGGCGCGGCGGAAGTGAATACCGACCAGCATGCGCGAATAGGCATTCTCTCGCGCGGCCTCGAAGGCACTGTTGAAAGTGCGCGTCGGCGTCGCATCGGGACCGGCGATCGGCGCACTGATCGAGGTGTGCTGGAACGAGCGGTTCGGCCCGATCATCTCATCGAGTACCGCCGAGGCCGCGCCACCCGCGGCGGAATGTGCTGACGGGTAGTCAGGCACTGGTGGCGTGACGAAAGCCGGCTCCCAGTTCGGATCCTGCACCGTAAGCGTGTTGCCATCGGTGTCAGCCGCGCGAATGGCGGTGAGCGGTCGCCAGAAATTGTAGTAGAACTTCGACTCGACCGATGTGGCATAGGCGTCCGAGAGCGCCGCATTCAGCGCCGCATACAGACGCGCATGCTCCAGCAGCGACATGCCACCGGCCAGCTGATTGGCAATCCGGTTCCAGGCGAACGAGGAGTTCTCATACCAATAGTAGGCAATTGCCGTCTGGTCAGAGGTGCGCGTGGTACTGCCGAGCGCACCCAGCACCTTGATCTCGTTCACGTCCATGCTGTACTCGAGCGACTGCAGCGATGAGTAGGGTCGGGGTGCGCGAAACTGCGCCGAGTTCTTCACGCCGAAGGTGCGCAGTTGCGACCAGCCCGCGCCGGCCACCACGTTGGTCGGCGGCGTGGCCTGGAAGTCACCGGGTTTGGTGCCAAACGTATAGGGCGCATTGAGCGCGGCGAACACATCCTCGCCGGCCCGGCTGGCGAGCATCGCGGCGGCCGCCGCCTGACCGATGGCGATGCCGCGATTCTCGGCGACGCCGTTGGGTATGGCGTTCAATTCGACGGCATACTGGGCTTCGAAGGGTGTGTTGGGGCCGACGAACTTGCCGAATTCAACCACCAGCACGTCATGCGCTGCCGCTGCCACGGCCGCATCCACGCTGACGCTTGCGCTGCCGCCAGCGCGCTGCGCGCTCTTCACGGCATTGAGCACGGCAATCTGCGTCATCGCATAGGCGCGCGCCTCGACGAAGGGCGGCAGTCCCGGGGCCGGCAGGCCCGCCGAGAAATCCGTCATCGCCGTATTCCAGCGCTCGACGCTGTCGGAACCCGCGGCTGCGAGCACGCGCGGTGGCGCCAACACCATCAGGAATCCGAGTACTGCGAGTACAAAACCAGTCATTCGATTTGAGCGGCGATCAGCAATCATGTCATTCCCCTTGAATTGTGATGGATCCAGCAGGCAGCTCAGGCAGTCGTGCGCTGATATGCGCCTCAACCTCAGGGATCTGTAGTGACGCCGGGATTTATCCCACCCCGGCCCTGGGACTAGCCCTTAAACTGTGCGCATGCCCGATCTGATCCGACCTGAACTGCCGGCGCCCGGCGCCACGGCGCTGGCCTGGCACGGCTTGCACGCCGGTGCGCGGGCCCTGGCGCTGGCCGAAGCGGTCAACGCGGATAAACGTCCCTGGGCAATGGTGGCCGCCGATGCGCGCGAGCTCGAGCGCCTGGCCGCGGAGCTGCGCTTCTATGGCGGGCCGCTGCTGCCAATCCTCACGCTGCCCGATTGGGAAATCCTGCCCTACGATCAGTTCTCGCCGCACGCCGACATCGTCTCCGAGCGACTGCGCACGCTCGAGCGCCTGCAGGGTTTCCGGCGCGGCATCCTGCTGCTGACGGCCGAGAGCCTGCTGGCGCGCCTGCCGCCGGTCAGCTACATCCACGCCCACAGCTTCGATCTGCAGCGCGGTGCGCCGTTGGCCATCGATCCTCTGCGTCAGCGCCTGGTGGCCGCCGGCTATGCCAGCGTCAGCCAGGTGCGCGGACCGGGCGAGTTTGCGTTGCGCGGTTCACTGTTCGATGTCTGGCCAATGGGCATCGAGACGCCGGTGCGCGTCGATCTGCTCGATGAACACATCGATACGCTGCGGCGCTTCGATGCCGAGACCCAGCGTTCGCTCGACGCGATCGATTCGCTGCGCCTGCTGCCGGCGCGCGAGCTGCCGCTCGATGCGGCCGCGGTGCGCGATTTCCGGCGCCGCTTCCGGCTGCGCTTCGAGGGCGATGCGGGGCGCATGAGCGTGTATCGCGGCGTCAGCGAAGGCCTTGCGCCGCCCGGCATCGAGTTCTATCTGCCACTGTTCTTCGAGTCGACCGCGAACCTGTTCGACTACCTGCCGGGCGATCTGGTACTGGCCACCGACATCGATCTCGACGCCGCCATGCACGGCGCCTGGGAAGCGATCGGCGCGCGCCACGAGGAACATCGGCACGATATCGAGCGCCCGTTGCTGGCTCCCGCGGAAGCATTCACGAGCCCGGAAGATCTGGCGGCCGCACTCGCGCGACATCCGCGCGTGCAGATCGAGCGCTTTGCCGCGGCCAGCGGCGAGGCCACGCCTGGCGCAGTGGCCAAGGCTGCGCCCACGAGTGAAGTGGCGACGCGCGGGGCCAGCCTGTTGCCGCGCGGCTTCAGGCTCGATGCGCGCGCCACACAGCCGCTCGCGCCGCTAGTCGAATTCCTCGATCAATATCCGGGGCGCGTACTGATCGCCGCCGATTCACCGGGCCGCCGCGAAGTGCTGAGCCAGATGCTGCAGCCGCACGGTCGCCTGCCACGCCAGCTGCCCGACTGGCAGGCCTTCGCCAGTGGTGACGCGCGCCTCGCGATCACCGTGGCCGGCGAGGTCGACGGTTTGCAGCTTGCCGAACCCGCCTTGTTGCTGCTGACCGAATCGCAACTGTTCGGCAATCGCGCGCGCCAGGAGCGCCGGCGTCGCCGCGCGGCCGCGGACCCGGCCACGATTCTGCGCAATCTCCAGTCACTCGAACCGGGCTCGCCCGTGGTGCACGAGAACTACGGCGTGGGCCGTTACCTCGGCCTCGAGGTGATGGAGATCGGTGGCGACGTGGGCGAATTCCTGGTACTCGAATATCGCGACGGCGATCGCGTCTATGTACCGGTGCACGCGCTACACCTCGTCAACCGCTATACCGGTGGCGATCCTGCCGCCGCGCCACTGCACAAGCTCGGCACCGACCAGTGGGCCAAGGTACGCAAGCGTGCCGCCGAAGCGGTGCGCGACGTGGCTGCCGAGCTGCTGGATTTGTACGCGCGTCGCCAGGCGCAGGTGGCGCCGGCACTCGACGCTGGCGAGCTCGAGTACCAGACCTTCGCCAACGCCTTTCCCTTCGAGGAAACCGCCGACCAGGCCGAGGCGATCGCCAAAGTACGTGCCGATCTCGCGCGCCCGACGCCGATGGATCGCATCGTCTGCGGCGATGTGGGCTTCGGCAAGACGGAAGTCGCGATGCGCGCGGCTTTCATCGCGGTGCAGTCAGGCTGCCAGGTGATCGTGCTGGTGCCCACCACGCTACTGGCCGAGCAGCACCTGCAGAGCTTCCGTGATCGTTTCGCCGACTGGCCGGTGCGCGTCGAGGCGCTGTCGCGCTTTCGCTCCGGCAAGGAGAGCAGCGCGGTGCTGGCCGGCTTCGAGAGCGGCCAGATCGACATCCTGGTGGCCACGCATCGCCTGCTGCACGCCGATGCGCGCGCGAAAAATCTGGGGCTGCTGATCATCGATGAGGAACATCGCTTCGGCGTGCGCGACAAGGAGCGACTGAAAACCCTGCGCGCCGCGGTGCACGTACTGACGCTCACGGCCACGCCGATTCCGCGCACGCTGAACATGGCGCTCGGGGGCCTGCGCGAACTGTCGCTGATCAGCACCCCGCCGGCGGCGCGACTTGCGATCAAGACCTCGGTGTGCGAATGGCACGGCCCCGCGGTGCGCGAAGCGGCGCTGCGCGAACTGCGGCGCGGCGGCCAGATCTACCTGGTGCACAATGAGATCCAGGGCATCGACAAGCTAGCGGCGGAATTCACGGCGCTGGTGCCCGAAGCGCAGGTGCGCATCGGCCACGGCCAGATGCGCGAACGCGATCTCGAACAGCTGATGGTCGATTTCCACCATCGGCGTTTCAACGTACTGGTGTGCACCACCATCATCGAGAGCGGCATCGACGTGCCGACTGCCAACACGATCCTGATCAATCGCGCCGATCGACTGGGCCTCGCGCAGCTGCATCAGCTGCGCGGCCGCGTCGGCCGCTCGCATCACCGCGCCTATGCGTACCTGATCGTGCCCTCGCGGCGTGCGCTCACCGGCGATGCCGCCAAGCGCCTCGAGGCGATCGAATCGATGGAAGAGCTAGGCGCAGGTTTCCTGCTGGCCACGCACGACCTGGAGATCCGCGGCGCTGGTGAATTCCTCGGCGAGGAGCAGAGCGGCGAACTCACGCAGGTGGGGCTCAGCCTGTACCTCGACCTGCTCGAACAGGCGGTCAGCGCCATGCGCTCCGGCCGCACACCGACGCTCGATCGGCCGTTGGCGGCACAGAGCGAAGTGGAACTGCGCGTGCCGGCGCTGCTTCCTGATGACTACGTGCCCGATGTGCATCTGCGCCTGGCGCTCTATCAGCGGCTCGGCGCCGCCTCTGCCAGTGAGCTCGCCGACATGTACGGCGAGCTGCTGGATCGCTTTGGGCCCTTGCCTGGCGCCGCCGACAACCTGCTCAAGCTCACGCAATTAAGATTGCGCGCCCGCGAACTGGGACTGCGACGCCTGGACCTGGGTCCGCAGGGTGGCAGCGTGCAGTTCGATGCGCAGCATGGCGTCGATGCGGATGCGGTCATCCACCTGCTGCGCAATGAAGCGCGCCACTACCGCATGGATGGCCCCTCGAGGCTGCGCATCAGCCGCCCGCTCCCCGAGCCCGCCGAGCGACTGGCGTTTGCCGCCAAATTGCTGGAACGCCTCGCGCCCCGACGTTGAGGGGCAAAGACAGCGATGAGCTCTGGTTCTGAGGGACTTCGCCGGTTGCCCTGGCTGTTACCATAGGCGCATGAAAACCCTGAGCCTGCTGGCCTGCCTGCCCCTGTTGCTGCTGGCGCCGCTGCCGGCACTGCCCGCTGCCGCTGCTGCCAACACCAATGCCTACCAGATCGAGGTCCTGATCTTTCGCGCCGTCGCACCGCCTGCCAACGAAGACCTGAGCAAACCGGCTGAAGGCCGCGGCTTCGGGGGCAGTGTCGCGAGCGGCATCGCGCCGCCAACGCTGGTGCGCAAGCTCGATGCCTCGCAGATGCAGCTTGGCGCCCAGGCTTCGCGCCTGCGCAACAGCGGTGCCTGGCAGGTGCTGGCGCATTCGGGCTGGATCCAGACGGCCACCGACTGGCCCAAGCATGTGGGCCTCGACCTTGCAGACCTGGGCCTGAGTGCGCCCGACCTGCGCGGCAGCATCTACCTGGAGCGCGGCCAGCAGTACCTGCATTTCGGCGTCGACCTGCACCTGGGCGGTGAGCCCGGCTGGTCGCTGAGCGAGCTGCGCAAGGTCAAATACAACGAGAAGAACTACTTCGACCACCCGGGTTTCGGGGTGATCGCGATCGTCAGCCCAGTGCGGCGCAGCGTTCCGTGACGCATTTGGCAGCCGCTGCCGTGCAGAACGGCCTGCCTGGCGCCGATAACTGACTGCCATGGAACACTACGACGTCATTGTGATCGGCAGCGGCCCTGCCGGTGAAGGCGCCGCCATGATGGCCACCAAGAGCGGCAAGAACGTGGCGGTGATCGAACGCCACAACGAAGTCGGTGGCGGCTGCACGCATTGGGGCACGATACCCAGCAAGGCGCTGCGCCACGCGGTCAAGGTGCTGCGCGATGCGCGGCGCGAACCCCTGCTGCGCTCGCTCCGCTCTGCGCTGCAGATTGAATTCCCGAAACTGCTGGCCTCGGCCAACAGCGTGATCGAAACCCAGGTGGCGAGCCGGCGCCGCTTCTACGATCGCAATCACGTACCGGTGTATGGCGGTACGGCCTGGTTCGTGGACGAGCACACGCTCGAGGTGCGCACCAAGACCGGCACGCCTGAGCGCATCAGCGCCGATTACATCGTGATTGCCGCGGGCTCGCGCCCCTATCATCCGCCCGAGCTCGACTTCAACAATCCGCGCGTGCGCGACAGCGATACGGTGCTGCACTACCACGCCAGCCCCTTTGCGGTGACGATTTTCGGCGGCGGTGTGATCGGCTGCGAGTACGCCTCGATTTTCTTGAATCTGGGCTGCAAGGTCACGCTGATCAATTCGCAGGAGCGGCTGCTCTCGTTCCTCGATGACGAGATCGCCGAGGCGCTCTCGTATCACCTGCACGAGCAAGGCTGCGTGATCCGCCACAACGAGAAATTCGCCGGCCTCGAGGCGCGCGTCGACGACGTGGTGCTGCAGCTCGAATCGGGTCGGCGCATCAAGTCTGACCTGCTGCTGTGGTGCAATGGGCGCGTGGGCAACAGCGATGGCATGAACATCGAGGCCGCGGGCGTGGCAGTGGCGGGCCGCGGCCAGATCACCATCAACGAGCACTACCAGACTTCACGTCCTCACATCTATGCAGTCGGGGACCTGGCGGGCCCGCCGGGCCTGGCGAGCGCCGGCTACGTGCAGGGCTGCCACTCCGTGCAGCACCTGATGAATCCGGAGCATCCCGCGATGCGCCTCGACCTCGTGCCCAGCGGCATCTACACGCTGCCGGAGATTTCCTCGGTCGGGCTCACCGAACGCGAACTGCTGGCACAGAAGATTCCCTACGAGGTCGGCCACACCAGCTTCAAGAGCCTGGCGCGCGCGCAGATGACGGATGAAAAAATCGGCATGCTAAAACTGCTGTTCCACACCGAGACCCTCAAGGTGCTGGGCGTGCACTGCTTCGGCGATGGCGCGGCCGAGATTGTGCACATCGGCCAGACGGTGATGGCCAGCAACGATCTGAACAACATGCGCTACTTCACCAACGCGACCTTCAACTATCCGACCATGGCGGAGGCCTATCGCACCGCCGCCTACAACGGCCTGAACCGCCTGACCTGACCTGATCTGGTCGTCGCCGCAGGCAGCGCAAGCCCGGCACGCGCATACACTGACACACGCGCCGAACGTGTCAGTTCAAGTGGCAGTTACCGGTTCTGCCATTCGTCCAGTTCCTGCCTGGTAATTCCCAACCCAGCGATCCGCGATGCATCCAGGCTCTTGATCTCGGCCTCGACGTCAGAAATGAATTTCTCACGATGCTGCGACTGAACACTCCCAGGCACACGCTCCGTCACCCATTGCGCCACTTTGCCGAGCGGAGTCTTCGATCGGACCAGGTCGGTCACCAACGCGCGCCGCGCGGTCCGATAAAGTGCCGAGATCTCGTCGAACCCGACTACCCTTGCCTGAACGTCATAGCGTGCGCAGCTGCGGCGGTACGACCAAGCATAGAGATCCGCAAGCGGCCCGACCTCATTCAGCTCGTACACGGCGATGGTGGCTTTGAGATACGCGCCCGGGTTCACGTCCACGAATGACGGCGGCACGAAGTCCCCCCGGATCAGGGGAATGATCGACGCGAGGCGAGCCGTACGCTTATTCACGTCGATAAAAGCCTGGAGATAGGCAAGGTGCGCGAGCAGGAACAGGCTCTGTTCGAATGGATCCTCGATCGCGCGAGCCTTTGATAACAGTGCTCCCAGGAGCCGGGACAGGCGCTCGCGACCATCGATCGGGGCATAAGTCGTCCCGCTCACACGGATGCTCTCATCGCGCAGTTGCCCGGCGGCTCCCGGCGCCACGAGACTGTCGGCCAGGAGGTAATGGATGGTACGGATTGTTTCCTCGTTGGCCTCCAGCGTATCGATGTGACGCACAAGGTAGGCAATAGCTTCCTTGTGATTGAGGATCATGACGCGCTCGGCGTTGGGCTTGCCAGGTGCGGCGGTCCCCTGGAGCACCAGTCGCTCGGTATCCGCCAGCGTGTAGGTATTGCCTTCAAGCCGCGAGGAATTGAAGCTGAAGTCGATGAGCAGGCGATCGTAGATCTTGTGAATGTAGGTCCCCGCCTGACGGAAAACCGGATCGCGTTTGCCGAGCGCTCTCAAGGCGTCCCGCTGCGCAGCAGAGAGGTACGCGGTTTCATTCGGCACGTACGCATCGAGCCACTCTTCGCGGTAGGTCGATGGAGAGCGCGTGTAGATGGGCGCCTCGACGCGCTTGATCAGCATCTCGTTGGCTGGAGTAAAGAGCGGGGGCAGCTCGAGCACCAGGCTCTGCTCGCCGTCCACAACAACAGCCCCGGCCGTGGGCGTGACGAGGGCCGACTGACTGGCCAACCGATAGCGTCGGCCCTTGCGCTCGCCGCTGGATCGGACTTCCCCGTTCTTGACCAGATCCTTGAGCCAGTTGCGCAGCGTGCGGTCGGGTGTGCCCCCGACGGCCGTGCGCAGCTCGGCAAGCGACATCCACCGATGCGGTGCGTCTCTGAGCGCTGCGAGCAGGGTTGATTTATCGGCCATATATCGGCCACTGTATCGGCCGTTTTATTAACCTTCAAGGTTTATCGGCCATATATCTGCCATTTACCGGCCGAAACTGCAATTTCAGCCAAAACTCACGGTAGCCTGCAATCGCTGCGCGAGCACGGGGCGCGGTGCCACACAGAAGGCCGTTGGATGTCGTCCCGGACCTGGTGGCCCTGAAGCTATCTGGCGGGCGGCAGGTCCATCGAAGTGCCGGTGTAACGAGTCCACTTCTGCGAAATGCCCAGCAGCGGAATGCCGATGTAGCCGCGCACCTTCAGCGAGCCCGGAGCCAGCAACTCCACCTGGCATTTGAATTCTTTGCCCTTCTTCGGATCGTAAATCGTGCCGCCGGACCAGTTGCCGTCGCCGTCATACTTCATGTTGCGCATGATCACCTGGCCGCGCAGCACCAGCTTGCGACGCGCGGGATCCGGGTTCTTCTCATCGGTGAGGCCGGGGTGATCGCCGCCGATGATGCGCCCTTCCATGTGGCCATCCGCGGTCACGGTGATCTGGATGATGCCGTCCTTGGGTTCGCTCAGCCAGTTGCCCGCGGCCTGCGCGAGCTTTTCGTCGGCAGCCCAGGCGCTGGCACCACAGACTGATAGACCCAGCAGCAGCGCCGTCGCCAGTCGCGATGAAATCCCCATGATCCCCTCCTCGTGTGCGGCCGTAGCCGTTGTCAGCGGCCAAAATCCTTGTCGTTCGCTTCCACCACCGGCCCGGCACCAGCGCTACGCGCCCGCGCGAGCGCCTTGCTGGCGGCCTGCAACAGGATCTCGGCCTGCTGCTTTGGTCCGGGATTGATCATCGCGATGCCCACGCTGATCGTCACGTATTTGTCGGGGAGCGAGCGCGGATGATGGATGCGCTGCTCGAGCACGCGCTGGACGATGCCGGCGGCGAAGCCCGCCACCGCGGCCTGATCGGTGTTGCGCGCCAGCGCGCAGATCGTGCCCCCTTCCCAGCGCCCCACCAGATCCGAGCCGCGGCGAAAGGCCGCGCTGATCACGCCCGCGAGACGGCGCAGGCAGGCATCGCCTGCAGGTCGGCCGAAAGTGTCGTTATAGGCGCCGAGCGCATCGACGTCGAACATCAGGAGCGTGAGTGTGCGCGTCTCGCGCTGCGCGCTCAACCAGTCGTGGCGCAGCAGCTCCTCGAAATACGCGCGCGCACACAACCCGGTGAGCCGATCCTCGCGCATCCAGGTGGGCAGGCCACCGATGGTGCGCGCAGCGCTCGCGCGCTCACGCTCGTTCACGGCCCGCTCGCGCTCACCGACATCGCGATGGAAACCCACGAAGTGCGTGATTGCGCCAGTTACATCGCGCACCGGCTCGACCAACATTTCGTTCCAGAACTGCGAGCCATCCTTGCGGTAGTTGCGCATCAGTACGCGCGCGCTGCTGCCGCGCTCCAGCGCCTGGCGCAGGCAGGCGCGCCCTTCCTGCTCGCGATCGCTCCCCTGCAGCACCCGCAGGTCGGCGCCCAGCAGTTCACCCTGCGCGTAACCCGTGAGGCGCTCGAAGGCGGCATTCGCATACACCAACGGCTGCCCGTCGGCGCGCGCCTCGCAGATCACGATGCCCTCGGGCGCCGCATCGAGCACGCTGCGCAGGAAGGGCACTGTCCAGGTGCCGGGAGCAGCAGTGTCCACTGGAGCGTTCGCGCTCGAATCGTTCATGCGCGGCCACCGTCCATCTGCAGTGGCGCCGGTGCCGTGCAGCGCTGCAGCGCCGCCTGACAGGCGCGCCAGTGTTCCGAGGCCAGCAACGTAGCGCGCTCCGGGTGCGCGCGCGGGCGCAGCCGGGCGAGGCGCAGATGCGCGGCCGCATCGGGCGCCACCTTGAGTCCGTCGAGCAAGTCGAGCACCGCGGGGCGTGAGTTGCACACCGGCAGCACGTCGCAACCCGCGTGCAATGCGCGCTGTGCGCGCTCGCAAATGCCGCCGAATTGCGCCGCTCCGGCCATCGACAGATCGTCGGCGAACACCGTGCCGCGGAAGCACAGCTCGCCGCGCAAAACTTCGCTGATCCAGCGGCGCGAAAGACTGGCCGGCAGTTCATCGACTTTGGGAAACTGCACATGCGCCACCATCACGGCCGGCAGGCCATTGTCGATCAGGCGGCGATAGGGCGTGAGATCCGCTTCAAGGTCCACGAGCGCGCGACGATCGACAGGCAACGCGTGGTGCGAATCGGCAACCACTGCGCCGTGCCCGGGAAAATGCTTGGCGGTGGCCGCCATGCCCGCATCGCGCATGCCGTGCATGTAGGCCACGGCCATTTCGGCCACGACCTCGGCGCGGCTGTGGAAGGCCCGATCGCCGATCACGGTGGAGAGGCCGTAGTCGAGATCGACGCAGGGTGCGAATGAGAAATCGAGGCCGCAGGCCAGCAACTCCGAGGCCATCAGCCAGCCATGGCGACGCGCGAGATCGAGGCCAGTAGCGCTCGACTGGTCGAACTGATGACCCAGCAGCCGCAGCGCCGGCAGCTGCGTGAACCCGGGCCGGAAGCGCTGCACGCGCCCGCCCTCCTGGTCGGCCGCCACCAGCAGCGCCGGGTGGCGTAGCGAATGCAGCTCGGCGATCAGCGCGCTGAGCTGCTGCGGATCGGCATAGTTGCGTGTGAACAGGATCACGCTGCCGATGAGCGGATGCGCCAGCACCTCGCGGTCTTCGGGCTTGAGCGTGTGGCCGGCGATGTCGACCATCAGCGGTCCCAGACTCATGGGTTTGGCACGCTACAACGCAATGCTTGGCCTGTCATACCCCCCATCATAGGCCTTTGGCGGCACCGGTTTCTCTAACGGCTTCTCAGGACCAACCGCGGGGCGCTGGATTTTCAGGCCCCGGGGGCCAGTACAGCCACCGATTCAACATGCGCGGTCTGCGGGAACATGTCGGCGACGCCGGCCGCCAACAGCTTGAAGCCATGCTCGTGAACCAGCTCACCCAGGTCGCGTGCCAGGCTCCCGGGGTGGCAGGACACATAGACCAGTCGGCGTGGCGCCAGCCGCGCCAGCATGGGCAGCAGCTCGCGGGCGCCGATCCGCGGCGGGTCGAGCAGCACATGGCTGTAGGGGCCGCGCGCCCAGCCAGCGAAATCAATATCGGCACTGGCGAGGTTCGCGCTATGGAACACGGCATTGGCAATGCCATTGGCGGTGGCATTGCCGGCAGCCCGCGCCACCAGGCCCGCATCGCCTTCCACGCCGACCACGCTCGCGGCCTGGCGCGCCATGGCCAGCGTGAAGTTGCCCAGGCCGCAGAACAGGTCGAGCACGCGAGACTGCTCGTCGAGCTCGAGCAGCTGCACGACCCGCGTCACGAGCGTTCGGTTGAGTTCGGCATTGATCTGGATGAAATCGCTGGGCAGGAATTTCAGCCGCAGCTTGAAATCGGGCAAGACGTAGTCGAGCATGGCTTCGGGCTCGCGCAGCGGCCGCACCGTGCCGAGGCCGCCGGGTTGCAGATAGAGGCGCAGGCCGTGGCGCGCCTCGAACTCGAGCAACAACAGCCGATCCGCGTCGCTCGGCGCATCGAGCACGCGCAGCACCAGCACCGTGCACTCATCGGCCACCGACGCCTCGACCTGTGGCACACGCTCGCGTATCGACAGCGCCGTGAGCAGCGCGCCCAAGGGCTCGAGCAGGTTGTCGACCGGTGCGCTCAGGACCTCGCAATGCCTGAGCTCCGCTACGTGCGAGGACAGGCGCTCGCGAAAACCCACCATCGAACGCTCGCGCGAGCGCACGTAGCGCGCGCCGAGCCGCGCGCGCCGCCGGTATTGCCATTGCGGGCCGGTCACTGGCGCCAGCCATTCGCGCGGCGTCACCTTGCCGATGCGCTCGAGCGCGGCGCGCAATTGCTGTTGCTTGATCTCGAGCTGCGCGGCGCCATCGAGGTGCTGCAGCGCGCAGCCGCCGCAGGTGCCAAAGTGCGCGCAGCGTGGCGTGACGCGCGCGGCGGCCGGCTCCAGTACGGCATCGAGCTCGGCCTCATCGTACTGGCTGTGCGCGCGCCGGCGCACGAAGCGCACCAGTTCGCCGGGCAAGGCGCCCGCGACGAACACGGCCTTGCCTGCGTGCACGACGCCGGCACCGTCTTGGTTCAGGGACTCGACGCGCCCGGTCTCGGGCTCGCTCGACAATCGCCGCCTCAACCGAGCGCCTCCCAGGCCTGCAGGAACTGCCTGTGGTGTGGCGCACTGCTGGCGCGCAGCAGTGCGCGCAGCCGCTCCAGCTCTTCGGCGTAGCCGCCGGCATCGAGCCGGCCGCGAAACAACTCAAAGCGCAGCAGGATCAGGTAGGTGTTGAGCACATCGGTCTCGCAATAATCGCGTACTGCCGCGAGCTTGCCCTCGAGCACCGCATCCCAGACCTGTGCGCCGGAAAAGCCAAGCTTGCCTGGCAGGCCCAGGAGCGTGGCCATGTCGGACAGCGATGCGCGCGCACGACCCTGGAAGCTCGAGAGCACATCCATCAGATCGAGGTGCCGCCAGTGATAGCGGCTCAGGTAGTTGTTGTAGCGGAAGCTCGAGTCTTCTTCGCCGGTTTCCCAGTAGCGCGGCGCACTTACACCCGCCTTGAGCGCGCGGTAGTGCAGCACCGGCATGTCGAAGCCGCTGCCATTCCAGGACACCAGATCTGGCGTGTATTTGTCGACGCCTTCGAAGAAGCGCGTGATCAGCTCCGCCTCGCTCGAGGCGAGATCGCCCAGGCTCCACACCTTGAGCTGCTCGTGGGTGCGCAGCACGCAGGAGATGGCCACCACTTTGTGCTGCTCGAGCGGCAGGAAATCGCCGCCGCTCTCCTGGCGGCGCACCGCAAACATGGCCTTGGCGACCTGCGCATCGCTCAGGCCCTCGAGGTTGTGCAGGCGTCGGCCCAGTTCCACATCGGGCACGGTTTCAATGTCGAACACCAGGCGCGTCATGACGCCGACTCCTTCATCAGTATGGCGACCGCCACGATCAGTCCGGCCTCGTCGGTGAGCGTCACGTGACCATCGCCGACGCCCAGCTTGCGGCGCAGTTTGTCGCCGCGCTCCGAGTAGATCACCTCGGGCTTGCCCCAGGCGTTCTGCGCCACGCCGATGTCGCGGATCCACATGCCGTGCGCGAAGCCGGTACCGAGCGCCTTGACCAGCGCTTCCTTGGCCGCGAAGCGCATCGCGATGAAGCGCTCTGGCCGCTGGGTCTTTGCGAGCTGCTCATGCTCGGCCGGCAGCAGCAGATGATTGGTGAAACGCTCGCCAAAGCGCTTCAATGCCGCAGTGATGCGCGCCTGCTCGAGTACGTCGACGCCGATGCCGTAGATCATGGCCGCAGCATCAGCGCGCTGTCTGCAGCAGCGCGATCATGTCGCGCACCGCGGCCGGCAATCCGCTGAAGATCGCCTGCGCGATGATCGCATGACCGATGTTCAACTCCGTGATCTCGGGAATCGCCGCTATCGGCTGCACGTTGCGATAGTTGAGGCCGTGCCCTGCGTGCACGATCAGGCGGCGCTGCGCCGCGTGGCGTGCGGCCGCGCGCAGCCGCTCGAGCTCATGGGCCTGCGCCGCACCGCTGGCCTCGGCGTATTCGCCGGTGTGCAGCTCGACGACCGCCGCGCCGCACTCACCCGCCGCATCGATCTGCGCCGGGTCCGGATCGATGAACAACGCTACGCGTATGCCCGCCGCATTGAGCCGCTCGCAGGCCTTGCGCACGGCACTGCTGGCCGCGCGCACATCGAGCCCGCCTTCAGTGGTCAGCTCGGCGCGCCGCTCGGGCACCAGGCAACAGTCGGCGGGTCGCACTTCGATGGCCAGCGCCATCATCGGTTCGGTGTTGGCCATCTCGAGATTCATCCGCGTGGCCAGCAGGCCGCGCAGCGCGCGCACGTCGCGTTCCTGGATGTGGCGCCGGTCTTCGCGCAGGTGCAGTGTGATGTTGTCGGCGCCCGCCTGCTCGGCCAGCACCGCCGCATGCACCGGATCGGGATAAGCGGTGCCACGCTGCTGACGGAGCGTGGCCACGTGATCGATGTTGACGCCCAGTTCCATCCGCCCGTTCATGCACTCGCACCCCTGATCCTGGCCACTGCCCGCGCCACCACGCGGGTCTTGAGTTCGCGGCCCTCGAGGCAATGATCGAGCGCCGCACGCAACAGCGCGCGCACCGCGCGCAGCGACTGAGGGTCCTCCGGCAGCTGGCCCTCGGTCAGCTGCAACAGCATGCGGCCCGGAAGCAGCGGGCTGTCGCTCACGCCCTCGTGCTGCTCTGGCCGCTGCCGGCGCACGCCCTCGCCTGCAGTGAAATGATAATACGCATCCTCGAGCACGGTGCTGCCATCGGCGCAATCGCGGCTGAGTTCGACGCCGAAGCCCAGCAGCTCGAGCAGGCGCAGCTCGAACTGGCGCAACGCCGCTTCGAGCGACGCACCCGCGCGCAACTGCTCGAGCGTGGCCCGGTACTGCAAGTAGAGCTCGGGATGCGGATCGTGCGCCACGGTGAGCTTGAGCAGCAGCTCGTTCAGGTACCAGGCGCTGAGCAGCGCCTCGGGCGCCAGCTGAGCCGGCGGCGAGCCATCGTTCTCGGCACCGGTGAGCGTGGGTGCCTCACCGCGCCCGGTCCACGACAGCAACAAGGGCCGGAACGGTTGCAGGCCGGAATAGCGCGTCCACGCGCCACGTGTGCCGCGCGCGCCGCGTGCGAAGGCCGTAAGCCGCCCGTGTTCGGCCGTGAACAGCTCGACGATAAGGCTGGTGTCGCGCCAGGGCCGTTGATGCAGCAGATAGCCACAGCACAACTCCACGCGCGCGCCCACGCGACTCATTCGAGCTCCAACTGCTGCAGCGCGCGCACATCATCGGCCCAGTTCTCGCGCACCTTGACGAACAGCGTGAGGTGATGACGGCGCCCGAAGATATGGTTCAGCTCCAGACGCGCACTGCGGCCGATGCGCTTGAGGCGCTCGCCACCAGCGCCGATCACGATGGGCTTCTGGCCGGCACGATCGACCCAGATCAGGGCGCTCACTTCGGTGCGGCCGTCGGGCGTGGTCTCCAGCTTCTCGACTTCGACCGCGATGCCGTAGGGCAATTCCTCGACCAGCTCCAGCGTCAGCTTTTCGCGGATGCACTCGGCGATGCGGAACTTGTCGCTGCGATCGGTGACCTGTCCTTGCGGGAACATGCGCTCGCCTTGCGGGAGCGCGGCCAGGATCGTGCGCTTGAGTTCATCGAGATTGCCGGCGCGTAGCGCCGAGACCGGCACGATCGCCAGGAAATCGGCGCGCGTGGCGAGCTGCCCGACGTAGGGCAGCAGCAGTTCGCGCGGATACACTTTGTCGATCTTGTTGACCACGCAGATCACCGGCCGGCCCGACTCGCGCACGCGTTGCAGCGCCAGTTCGTCTTCGTCCGTCCAGCGCTGCGCTTCGACCAGCAGCAGCGCCAGGTCGCAATCGGCCAGCACCGAGGTTGCGGTGCGGTTCATCGCGCGATTGAGGGCGCGCTCGTGCCCCTGGTGCATACCGGGAGTATCGACGAAGGCAATCTGCCCCTCGGGTGTATCGACAATGCCGATGATGCGGTGGCGCGTGGTCTGGGGGCGCGGCGTGACGATAGCCAGCTTCTGGCCCAGCAGCGCGTTGAGCAAGGTGGACTTGCCGACGTTCGGCCGCCCGATCAGCGCCGCGAAGCCACTGCGATAGTCACTCATCGCGCTTCAGCCGGGCAGCTGCGTCAGCAGCGCCTGCGCCGCCACCTGTTCGGCGCGACGCCGGCTCATGCCGCTGCCATTGGCCTTGAGACGCAGGGCCTCGATCGCGCAACTGACTTCGAACACCTGCGCATGCGATTCGCCCTCGATGCCGACCACGCTGTAGCGTGGCAGCGCCAGGCCACGCCCCTGCAGCCATTCCTGCAGGCGGGTCTTGGCATCCTTCTGCTCATCGGCATCGCCGGCCGCGGCCGGCTCGAGCGCCGCCAGTGCCGGGCCCAGCACGCTCAGCATCAGCTCGCGCACCCGCTCGAAGCCCGCCTCCAGATACAGCGCGCCACACAGCGCCTCGAAGGCATCGGCCAGTATCGATTCACGACGGAAGCCGCCGGTCTTGAGTTCGCCCGCGCCGAGGGCCAGCACCGCACCCAGATCCAGCCCGGTGGCGATGCGCGCCAGCGACGTGCCGCTGACCACCGCGGCGCGCAGCCGGCTCAATGAGCCTTCGTCGGCCTGCGGATAGCGGCTGTAGAGGTGTTCGGCGACGATCAGGTTGAGGATCGCATCGCCCAGGAATTCCAGGCGCTCATTGTTGGCGCGCGCGGCGCTGCGGTGGGTGAGGGCCTGCTCGAAAAGTCTGGGGTCGACGACCTGGTACTGGAGCTGGCGCAGCAGCCACTCGGCGGCGCGCTCGCTCGTCACTGCAGATCGACCTGCTTCCTGAACTGCACCACGATCAGCACGTTGCTAAACAGCGGCGCCGGGTCTTCGTAATCGGCCACGGCCACCCACTTGTCGCCATCGCGATGAATGTCGATTTCCTTGGCAGCCGGATGATCGACATACTCGACATCGAAGCGCTTCTCGAGCGAGGCGCGCAGCGCCACCGGATTGACCTGCGAATCGCCGCGGGTATCGGCAGCCAGCTGTTCGAGCGAGCGCACCACGCGGAAGTAGTTGAGGTACAGCGGCGTCACACGAATGCCGACATAGACCAGGATGGCGAGCGGCACCAGCAGGAATACCCAGCCAATGAAGGTCACGCCACGTTGATGTTTGCGCATGAAACCGTCCTCCCCGGGTCTGCTACCCGGATCAATCGATATGCTTGCCGATCCGCCGCCAACTGGGGCCACCCGAGCGCTGCCAATCCCAATTGAACCAGATTCGCGAGGCCCTGCCGACCAGATTCTCCTCGGGCACGAACCCCCACACGCGGCTATCGGAGCTGTTGTCGCGATTGTCGCCGATCATCAGATAGTGGCCAGGCGGCACCCTGATGTCGAATCTATCATTGAGGTCGGGCCCGTCGCCATGCCGGGCGTCATCACATTGATAACTGTGGTCCATGTTGCGGTTGCAACTGGCCACCGGCGGCGCACCCAGCCCGCCGCTGGTGCGGCAGGAAAGCGTCTGGTGCAGGTGCTTGCCCAGCTGCTCCTCGCCCAGGCGCATGTTGAGGTAGCAACCATCGTCGAAACGGCCGCGATCGGTCACCGGCACCGGCGTGCCATTGACGATCAGCTGGTCATCCTGGATCGAGACAGTGTCGCCCGGCAGCCCCACCAGCCGCTTGATGTAGTTCACGGCCGGGTCGGGCGGAAAGCGGAACACCACCACATCGCCGCGCTCAGGCTCGCCTATCGCCAGGAGCTTGCGATTCAGCACCGGCATGCGCAGGCCGTAGGCAAATTTGTTCACGACGATGAAATCGCCGTCGAGGAGCGTGGGCATCATGGAATCGGAGGGAATGCGGAACGGCTCGAAGATGAAGGCGCGTACCACCAGCACCAGCGCCGCCACGGGCAGGAAACTGCGCGCATAGTCGACCGTGACTGGCAGCGCCACGGCGCCGGCATCCACGCCAGCAGCCAGCGCGCGCCGTTGCCGCTGCGGCGCCAGCAGCCAGCGATCCACCGCCCAGATCAGCCCCGAGATCGACAGCACCAACGTCAACACCAGCGAGAAATCGAGGCGCTCGGAAACCAGCACCCGCCCGATGGCGCCGATCACCGCCACCGGCAGCAGCGTGTACACCACGCGCAACCAGGCCGGGTCCTGCGCCTCGCCCGGGAGCGCTGCCAGCCGCCGGGCCGGCCGGATGAACCAGTCGTCGATGACACCGATCAGCGTGAGCGGCAACGCGAGGTAGGTGAGGAACTGGAGTATCTGCATCTTCATGTCTGATCCTTGTGCGTCAGCCGCGCGGCGCGCGACTCATTTGCGGCCGACCTTGAGCACGGCCAGGAAGGCTTCCTGCGGAATCTCCACCTGGCCAACCTGCTTCATGCGCTTCTTGCCTTCCTTCTGTTTCTCGAGCAGCTTTTTCTTGCGCGTGATATCGCCGCCGTAGCATTTTGCCAGCACGTTCTTGCGCAGGGCCTTCACCGTGGCGCGCGCGATCACATGGCTGCCGATCGCCGCCTGCACAGCCACTTCGAACATCTGCCTGGGAATCAGCTCCTGCATCTTGTCCACCAGCTCGCGGGCGCGCTGGTAGGCGCTGTCGCGGTGGATGATGAGCGCCAGCGCATCGACTTTGTCACCATTGATCAGCACATCGAGCTTGACTAGCGGTGCCGCCTGGAAATGGCTAAATTCATAGTCGAAGGAAGCATAGCCGCGACTCACCGACTTGAGGCGGTCGAAGAAATCGAGCACCACTTCGGCCAGCGGCAGCTGGTATTGCAGCGCCACCTGCGTGCCCAGGAACTGCATCTTCTTCTGCGCGCCGCGCTTTTCGCTGCACAGGCCCAGCACCGCGCCCACATAGTCGGGCGGCACCAGGATGTTGGCAGTGATGATCGGCTCGCGCACCTCTTCGATGCGATCGGGCGCCGGCAACTTGGCCGGGCTGTCGACGTGCAACACCTTGCCGTCGGTGCACACGACCTCGTACACCACCGTGGGCGCACTGCTGATCAGCTCGAGCTGGTACTCGCGCTCGAGCCGCTCCTGCACGATATCCATGTGTAGCAGGCCCAGAAACCCGCAGCGGAAACCGAAACCCAGCGCCGTGGACGCTTCGGGCTCGTAGTGCAGCGCCGAGTCGTTCAGGCGCAGCTTGGCGAGCGCGTCGCGGAAGCTCTCGTAGTCCTCGGAATTGATCGGGAACAGGCCGGCGAACACGCGCGGCTGCACTTGCTTGAAGCCCGGGAGCGGCGCCCCGCAGGGCCGGCTGTCGTGGGTGATGGTGTCACCGACCGGCGCGCCATCGATTTCCCTGATGCCGGCGATCACGAAGCCGACTTCCCCGGCGCCCAGTTCCGGCAAGGCCACCGAACGCGGCGTGAAGCGCCCCAGCTTATCGACACCATGGCTGCGGCCCGTGGACATCATGCGCAGCTTTTCACCCTGGCGCAGCGTGCCATTCATCACCCGCACCAGCGAGACTACGCCGACATAGTTGTCGAACCAGGAATCGATGATCAGCGCCTGCAGCGGCGCCTGCGGATCGCCCTTGGGCGGCGGGATGCGCAGCACAATGGCTTCCAGCAGCTCGGCTACGCCCTCGCCAGTCTTGGCGCTGACGCGCGCCGCATGCTCGGCGCTGATGCCAATGATCTCTTCGATTTCGGCGGCCACGCGCACCGGGTCAGCCGAGGGCAGGTCGATCTTGTTGATGACCGGCAGCACCTCGAGCCCCTGCTCCACCGCGGTGTGGCAGTTGGCGACGCTCTGGGCCTCCACGCCCTGCGAGGCATCGACCACCAGCAGCGCGCCATCGCAGGCCGCCAGGCTCCGCGAGACTTCGTAGGAAAAATCGACGTGGCCGGGGGTGTCGATCAGGTTGAGCTGGTAACGTTGACCGGCCTGCGAATTGTAGAACAGCGTGACGCTCTGCGCCTTGATGGTGATGCCGCGCTCGCGCTCCAGGTCCATGGAATCGAGCACCTGGGCCTGCATCTCGCGCTCCTCGAGGCCGCCGCACAGCTGGATGAGGCGGTCGGCGAGCGTCGATTTACCGTGGTCTACATGCGCGATGATCGAGAAATTACGTATGAATTGCATCAAGGAAAACCCGGGACCCCAGGGGCCGGGGCGCGCGGATTATAGCCGCAAAAGCCGCAGCAATTCCGTGCTGTCCAGCCGGTAGTGGCACACCGGCACCCCATCGAGCAGCAACACCGGCACCTTGAGGCCGTAGCGCTGCAGCAGCGCCGGGTCGGCATCCGCATCGACCAGCGTCAACGGGGGAAGCGGATAGCGCTGGCGCAGTGCTGCGTACTCGAGCTGCAGCTCTTCACACAGATGACAGTCATCGCGCGTGACCAGGCTGAGCTGGGGCGCTGACGGCGTGGCACTCAAGGCGTAAGGCTCAACGATGCACGCCACCGCCGGCATGTGCGGCCCCGGGGCCGCCTGCCCCTGCCCCGCGCCCGGCCTCCGTGGCCCGCAGCGACCCGGCAATTGCGCGCACCGTACCGGCCGGCACCTCGCCGATCGCCGTCACCTTGTGACCATCGATCATGGTCGATATGGCTGTGGATGAGCCGAGCGACGTCACGGTGGTGGGCGCCTGGCCCTGCGCTCCCTGGCCGCCGGCAGCCGGGGCACCCACCTCAGTGGCTTCGACGAACACCGACACCGAGGCCACACCGTCGCTGAACACCAGGTGAGTCACGGTCTGGCTGCCGCCCGGCAGCAGGCGCGTGGAACGACCGGTCATGCGGAAGCCCGGGGGCAAGGGGCCCGTCTGCCATTTCAGCGCGGGCATGGCGTCATTGGCGGCGCCGGCCATCACGCTCTCGTGGCGCAGCCAGCGCCAGTTGCGTGCATCGAAGGGCGGTTGCAGCGCTTTGTCGTCGATATGCGCAGGCAGCGTGAGCTCGGTGAACACCAGCTGCTCGACCACGCTGCCCGCGGCGGTACGCAGCTGGGTCTTGAGCGGCATGGCGCTCGTGCCATCGATCCAGACCCGGTAGCCATAACGCAGATCATCGTGCGGCTCGACATCGATCACATGCGCGGCGCGGCCGCTGATGCGCGTTTCCGGCGCTTCGCTCAACGTATAGAGCTGCGAGGCGACGCTATCGAGTTGCGTCAGTTCGGCCAGCAGGAGGCTGCGTTGCGACGCGCTCTCGACCATCACCACGCGCCGGTCGGGAAAATAGGTGCTCAGCTCGCCGCCGCGACGCACGAACTCGCGCCCCGAACCATCCATCGCCTGGATGCGCTCGGCGACGCCGTTGTCATCGACGCGATGGACCACGTGCAGGGTGTCGGTCTGGCCGCCGTGCTCGTGTACGAAGGTGCCCTGGTAGTTGCGCGTGGCCAGCGCATGTTCCATGCGCTCGAGCCAGCCGCGCGCGTCATCGGCAGCCAGCGCCGCGGCCGCGGCGCCCAGAGACACGGAGACCAGCGCTACTACACGGGCCTTATGGCTGAACATCGGGCTGGACACGGGCGCCGCTCGCACGCGCAGCGTCAGGTGGCACATCGACTGGCGCCACCAACTCATCGCTGACCAGAATCGATACCACGTTGGGACGCGACAGTGGCGACATCACGGCGCTGTGCGCCAGCACGTAGTTGGCGAGCGACGCCGATACAGCCGGCGCTGCGCTGGTGCTGCGCGGCGGCACCACATAGCTGGCCGGCTCATTGCTAGCCGACACCGAAACCAGCGACGGGTGCGCGGCCACGCTCACGCCCTGGATCGAAGCGGCGGCCGGCAGGGCTGCACGGGTCACCGTCGGCGAATAGGCCACCAGCGAATCCTGGGTGACGGGCAGACCATTGCGCAGCAGCATGATGGCGGCGCCCGCCACACCGGCGGCCAGGCCCGCGCCGAGCGCGGCGCTACGCCATGGGCGCGACGAGCGCGCGCCCGTGCCGGCAGCGGCTGCAACCGGTGCAGTCTGCAAGCCTGCGCTCACGCGGCGTGCGAAATTCGGGTTGACCTGCGCCACCGGTTCGGCGCGCAGTGCGGCGCCGATCACGGCATAGCGCGACCAGGTGGCGCGCAGGTTTTCCTCGCGCGTCAGCCGGCGCGAGAGCAGTTCACATTCGGCCGCCGGCAACTCGCCATCGAACATGGCGGACAACTGGCTTTCTTGTTCGTCGCGATTCACAACAACTCCTGTGCGCGGCCCAGGCCGCCGTCAAAGACTTCGCGCAACTGGCGATCGATGGCTTCACGGGCGCGGAAGATGCGCGAGCGCACCGTGCCCACCGGACAATTCATCGAGGCCGCGATCTCCTCGTAGCTCAGGCCCTCGAGCTCGCGCAGCATGATTGCGGTGCGCAGGTCTTCGGGCAGTTCGCCGATGGCGGCGTGCACGATATTGCGGATCTCTTCGCTGAGCGCCAGGCCCTCGGGCGTATCCGGATCGCGCAGCCGGCTCAGCATGTCGGGACCGTCTTCATCGTCGTGTGCATCAATCTCGTAGCCGACCGGATTGCGGTTGCGCGAGACCAGGGAATTCTTGGCGGTGTTGATCGCGATGCGATACAGCCAGGTGTAGAAGGCGCTGTCGCCGCGAAACTGCGGCAGCGCCCGGTAGGCTTTGATGAAGGCTTCCTGTGCGACATCTTCCGCGTCCGCCGGGTTGCGCAGATACCGCATCACCAGCTTGACCACCTTGTGTTGATACTTGAGTACCAGCAGGTCGTAGGCGGCACGCTCGCCCGCCTGCACCCTTCTCACCAGGCTGAGATCGCCAGTATCGGCGGCCATCAGTGAGCGCCCGTCATCCGCGGCGGGCCCACTCGCACCCGGCACCGGTTCCGACCCTGCAGGAAGTTTAAAGTTCGCCATACCGCGGGTCGTCCCTGCACCAAGCCTTCCCCCAATGCTGCCTTCAGTGGCCAGTCTAGCAGCAGGGATACAGTTGACAGTCATCGCGCCATTCCCACCCAAGCTAAGGCCTGCCGAGCTTCAATCCCGCTTTGAGTCGCCGCCACTGGTTCGGTTCCACGACCGAGCCATCGATGATCAACAATTTGCGCCGACCCTCACTGCGTCAGTGCATCCACAGCAGCGGACCCAGCCTCCGGGGTGGTAGCGGTTGGACATAACTCCCCCGCCCGCTGCGCTCCTGCAGCCACCAGCGGCAGGCGGCAACCCAGGCTGATGGCCAGCGCCAGGGCCAGGCCACCACAGTGCCCAGCCACAGGCCAGGCGCGCAGAGCCTTTCAGCTCAATGCTTGAGTTGGACCAGCTGGCCAACGAGGGGAAGGAAGGCGGGGTCGGCCGGGGCTGCATGTGCCAGCAGCAATCCAGCGATCACGGGGTCAGGCAAGGCGAGAAAGGCCTCGAAACGGGCCCTTTCGGCCTCGGTAGCCCCGGCATAGCGCTGCTCCAGCCAGTCCTGCAGCATCAGATCGAGTTCCTTCATGCCGCGCCGGCAGCGCCACAGCAACTGACCCCGCGGGGCGGCATTCAATGCTGGCGCTCGAGCATCAGGCGCTTGATGCTGGCAATGGCGCGCGCCGGGTTCAGATCCTTCGGGCAGGCTTCGGTGCAGTTCATGATCGTGTGGCAGCGATACAGGCGGAACGGATCCTGAAGTTCATCGAGCCGCTCGCCCTGCGCCTCATCGCGCGAATCGACGATCCAGCGGTAGGCGGCCAGCAATGCCGCCGGCCCCAGGTACCGATCGCTGTTCCACCAGTAGCTGGGGCACGAGGTCGAGCAGCAGGCGCACAGGATGCACGCCGAGGGCCGGTCGATCTGTTCCTGATCGGCGCGCGATTGCAGGCGCTCGCGATCGGGCGTTGCCGGCGTACGCGTCTGCAGCCAGGGTTTCACGGCCGCGTACTGCGCGTAGAAATTGGTCAGGTCGGTCACCAGGTCTTTCACCACTGGCATGTGCGGCAGCGGATAGATGCTGACCTCGCCCTTCCCCAGGTCATCGCAATGCTGCGTACAGGCCAGCGTGTTGCGGCCATTGATGTTCATTGCGCAGGAGCCGCAGATGCCTTCGCGGCAGGAGCGGCGTAGCGACAGCGTGGCATCGACCTCGTTCTTGATCTTGAGCAAGGCGTCGAGGACCATCGGCCCACAGTCGGCCATGTCGATCTCGTAGCTGTCGACGCGCGGATTCTGGCCACTGGCCGGATCGAAGCGATAGATGCGGAAGGTGCGCACCCGTTTCGCGCCGGCAGGCGCCTTGAAAAGCTTGCCGGCCTTGCGATCGACGATGGAGTTCGCGGGTAGCCTCAGCTCGACCATCGGCACTTGTCCTCGGGTGTGTGCATCAGTAGGTGCGGGCCTTGAGCGCCACGGTCTGCACCTCGTCGGTGAGCGTTTCCAGGTGCACCGGGCGGTAGCCGTACGTGGCCTTGCCATGGCTATCGACCCAGCAGAGCGTGTGCTTGAGCCAGTTGGTATCGTCGCGCTGCGGGAAGTCCTCGCGCGCCTGCGCGCCGCGGCTCTCCTCGCGGTTGGCCGCGGAGTTGATGGTTGCCGTGGCCTGCAGCAGCAGGTTGGCGAGCTCCAGCGTCTCGACGAGATCGGTATTCCACACCATGCCGCGATCGCTCAGCGCCACGTCCTGGAAGGATTCTAAGATGGCCGCGAGTTTCTGCGCGCCTTCGCGCAGCGTCGGGCCCGTGCGGAACACGGCCGCATCGGCCTGCATCAGGCGCTGCATCTCCAGGCGGATCTGCGCGGTGGGCCGGCTGCCCTTCGCCTGGCGCAGTCGCTCGACGCGCGCCACCGCTTCATCGCCGGCGCCTTTGGCCAGCGGCTTCTGCGCCGCGCCCGGCTTCAGCGTCGTCGCACAGTGGCGCGCCGCTTCGCGCCCGAAGATCACCAGATCCAGCAGCGAATTGGAGCCCAGCCGATTGGCACCATGCACCGAGACGCACGCGGCCTCGCCCACCGCCATGAGCCCGGGCACGACATCACTGGCGCCATTGCGCAGCGTGAGCGCTTCGCCCTGCACATTGCAGGGCACGCCGCCCATGTTGTAGTGCACGGTCGGCAGCACCGGAATCGGCTCGCGCGCAACATCGACGCCCGCAAAGATGCGCGCGGTATCGGCGATGCCGGGCAAGCGCTCCTTGATCACGCCAGGCCCCAGATGCTCGAGGTGCAGGTGGATGTGATCCTTGTGTGCGCCGACGCCGCGGCCTTCGCGTATCTCGATGGTCATCGCACGGCTCACGACGTCGCGCGAGGCCAGGTCCTTCGCGTTGGGCGCATAGCGCTCCATGAAGCGCTCGCCCGAGGCATTCGTGAGATAGCCGCCCTCGCCGCGTGCCCCTTCGGTAATCAGGCAGCCCGAGCCGTAGATGCCGGTGGGATGGAACTGCACGAACTCCATATCCTGTAGCGGCAGACCCGCGCGCAGCACCATGCCACCGCCATCGCCGGTGCAGGTGTGCGCTGAAGTACAGGAGAACCAGGCACGGCCGTAGCCGCCGGTGGCCAGTATCGTGGTCTGTGCGCGGAAGCGATGCAGTCGGCCCTCGGCCAGATCGATGGCAATTGCGCCACGGCAGGCGCCATTCTCCATGATCAGGTCAACGACGAAATATTCGATGTAGAACTCGGCCGAGTTCTTCAGCGATTGCTGGTAGAGCGTGTGCAGAATCGCGTGGCCGGTGCGATCGGCGGCCGCGCAGGTGCGCTGCGCGATGCCCTTGCCGAACTCAGTGGTCATGCCGCCGAAGGGCCGCTGGTAGATGCGGCCATCCTCGGTGCGCGAGAAGGGCACGCCATAGTGCTCGAGCTCGATCACCGCCGCGGGTGCCTGCTTGCACATGAACTCGATCGCGTCCTGGTCGCCGAGCCAGTCGGAACCCTTCACGGTGTCGTACATGTGCCAGCGCCAGTCATCGGCGCCCATGTTGCCGAGCGCCGCGGAGATGCCCCCCTGCGCGGCCACGGTGTGACTGCGGGTGGGAAAGACCTTGGTGATGCAGGCGGTGCTCAGGCCAGCCTCGGCGAGCCCGAGCGTGGCGCGCAGACCCGCGCCACCGGCGCCGATCACGATCACATCGTGGCTGTGATCGATGAATTCCCAGGCGCTCATGTGGCGCTCCGCAGCGCGAGGCGCAGGATCGCGTAGCTGCCGCCTGCGGCGAGCAGCACATGTGCGCCGCTGCTGAAGAGCAATGCGGTCAGCTTCAGCGCTGGGGCATGCACATAGTCTTCGATCACCACCTGCACGCCCAGCAGCGAATGCCAGCAGCCGACCAGTACGGTGAGCGTCAGCAGCACCGGGTTCCAGCCAGTCGCCATCCAGATGGACACTGCCGCAAAGTCAGCCAACGGTAGGCGCCACAGGGAAACCAGCAACCACACCGTGAGTGGCACCAGCGCCAGCGCCGAGAGGCGCTGCGACCACCAGTGGCCGACGCCCTCGCCGGCAGTCCCATGACCCAGCACGGCGCCCAACGGTGAGCGCAGGCTCATGGCGAGCCCCGGTGCAGGGTGCAGAACAGCCAGGTTGCGACCAGGAAGGCCGTGAGCGCCACCACCACGACCAGCGCCGCACTGCGCCGCGCCTGCAGTTTTTCCAGGCCGAAACCGGCATCCCACACCAGGTGGCGCAGGCCGTTGACCAGGTGATAGCAGAAGCCGGCCAGCCAGCTGAACAGCAGCACGCGGAAATACCAGGCAGACAGGAGCGTCGTGGCGCGCTCGTAGGCTGCTTCGCCATCGGCCAGGCTGTTGAGCCAGTAGACCAGTACGCACATTCCCGCGGCCAGCCACAGGCCCGCGATGCGATGCGCGATCGACAGCGCCATCGTATGTCCGAAATGGTAGATCGACAGATGCGGCGACAGCGGTCGCTGGCTCATTGGTGATCCTTGGCTCACCCTAGAAATCGATGCAGCGCCCGGCACGCTCCCAGTCGCCATAGCGCGTGGGATCGGGGCCCGTGGGGCCGGCCACTTCGGCCGGGCGCATGAGCTTCGCGCTCACGAGGTGCACGCCCAGGGGCTCCGCACTGGCGGCCGGCGAGCCTGGGTCGGCGTGGGTGGCCACAGCGGCGGGCTGCAGCGGCGGAACAGGTGCCGACGGTACTGGTGGGTTGGCGGGCGGCAGCGGCATCACGCACGAGTGTGCCAGAATCCGTCCATGCCGGCCACCGCCCACGTCAACGCCAGTGCCGCGCCACTGCTGGCGCAACTGCGCATCAGCGGCGCGGACGCCCGCAATTTCCTGCAAGGGCAGCTCTCCAACGACATGCAGCTGCTGGCCGCCGATCGCATGCTGGGCGCGGGGCTGCACACGCCGCAGGGCCGCGTGCTGGCCGTGCTGCAGATGTGCACGCGCGGCAGCGATGAGATCGTGGCGTTGCTGCCCGAGGACCTGGCCGCGATCGCCGCCGGCGCGCTGACGCGCTTCATCCTGCGTGCCAAAGTGAAGATCAGCGTCGAGCCTGCCGATGAGGCCTTGCGCGCGCTACCCGGCGCGCCTGCGGGCACGGTAGCGGAGAAGATCGTGGCGATTGCGCGCGGCCTGCCGCAGGTCTACGCCGCCACCAGCGGCCAGTTCATCGCCCAGATGCTGAACCTCGATGTGCTGAAAGCCGTCAGCTTCGACAAAGGCTGCTACACCGGGCAGGAGGTCATCGCGCGCGCGCACTATCGTGGCCGCGTGAAGCGCCGCATGCAGCGTTTCGCGACCGACACGCCGCTGGCTTTGCCGCCAGGGGCGGCGTTGCGGCTGGGCGATGGGCGCAGCGCGCTGCTGGTCGACAGCGT
>JANXYK010000047.1 GCA_025350055.1 Gammaproteobacteria bacterium
CGCCTCCAGCGCCACTCGCGCCTTGAAGGCCGCTGAGTGGTTACGTCTCGGCTTCTTCATGGACTTCTACCCTCCGGTCACGTCTGTGCCCGGGCTGAAATCCACTTATACCCGTGTCCGAAAAACCGAAGCCAGCTCTTAGAGGTGAATCCCGCGCCTGGGCGAACCCGTCGTGCTTGAAGACCATCGAATCAGGCCACCCGCATTGAGCGCAAAAAAAAGCAGATTGCCGAACGTGGCCATGCTGCTCAGCCGATCGTAACTGCCCACGACGGCGAGAAGGGCGCCAACGAGAGCGACGGTCAGGATCGATACCGCGGGGGTTCGCGCGGTTGGATCGACGCGGCCGAGGGCTGCGGGCATCAGGCCGTACCTGGCCATCGCATAGAACACGCGCGGCACCGACATGAGGTTGCAGTGAAGCGTTTCGAGCGCCGAAACCATAAACAGGACCGTCAGCGACACGCCGATCCGGGGGCCCAGTGCGGCGAGAGCTGCACGACTAGCGACGCTCGAGGCGGCCGGGTGAGCGGCAGAATTGGCTGACACAATGTCACTTATCGGCAGGACATAGAGATAGGCGATATTCGCCATCAGATAGAGGCCAATGACGCCGAGGATGCCCCGCAGCAAAGCCCACGGCACCGTCTTCTCGGCATCTTTTACCTCGCCTGCCAGCATGGCGACATTGGCCCAACCGTTGAAGGCCACCATCGCTGCAAGCAAGGCGGCACTGAATGCCCCGGAGCCTGGGATAGTCCCAATGCTGGTGTGAGCGAACGTCGACCTGCCGGCGGCGTGACCAAACGCCAATACGGCGACTATCAGGCCTAACAGGCCGGCCACCTTGAGCGCGGTAACGCCTACTTGGAATCGGCCGGCGTACCCACACCTCGGAGGTTCAGAACGGCGAGGCTCATGATGATCAGGACCGCCAGCAACTGCCGCGATCCCAGATCAATCAGCACGGTCGCGTGGAACCCCGGAATCGGCACCTGAATCCACGGCTGCCCGAGCGGCACCAGGTCCGATAGAAAAACTGTCACAGCCACTGCCATGGCTGCGCACGTGCCAACGGAAACGGTGAGGCGCATCCAGCCGAACAGGAAGGCGGGCAATTCGCCGAGGGTTGTTCGCAAGAACGCGTACTCGCCGCCGGAGCGCGGGATCCGCGCGGCCAGCTGCGCATAGGTCAGCGCACCGGCGAGGCTCAGCAACCCCGCGCATATCCAAACCGCCAAAACAACGGTTGGGCTCCCCACCAGCTGTGCAATGGAGGCGGGGCGGATGTAGATTCCAGTGCCGACGATCGAGCCGACCACCACTGCCAGCGCATGCCAGCGGGTCAGGCCCCGGTCTAACGGCTGTTCCTGGCCGGGCACGGTGTCTACACTCGCAAAATTAAACGTGACTGCTGCATCCTACCTTCTGGTCAGCAGCCGACGGCGTCTACCAGATCGTCAAGCACTACGGAACAAAGGTCGGGGTGAGCGCGGAGCGGTTCGGACCTCACGCAGCGCGCGCAACGGCCCCGACGAACGCGTTCGAGCAGGGCGCCGACATCGCGAAGGTCCAGGAGTGGCTTGGGCACGCGAACGTCAGCACGACGCGCGTGTACGATTACTGCAAGACGAGGGCCGAGGATAGCCCGGTGTTCAAAGTGAGCTATTAGGGATGCGTCGCTTGAGACCTTACGAAGACCGTTGAACAAACGCCGTCGAGGGACCGGTATTGAAATGTCATCAACACAATAGCGCTACTTTTGGCCAAAACCCGTAGCCACGCCTGACCGCCTGACCATGGCAGGCTCGCCTTCTGCGACGGGTGCGGTGAGGAGAGGGTTGCGGCTCACTCGCGACCTACGGCGGGTCGTCGGCCGGGCCCTGAGATGCACCACTCCGGCTCGTCGCTCACCCACCCACACCGGGTCTCATTGGCGCACGCCCACCAGCAGCGTGGGCCGCTCGCCGCTCGTCATGTCGGCTAGCACGAACACATTGCCGTCCCCACTCACCGTACCCAGCAGGGTTTGGCCACCACCGCTGATCACCATGTTCATCGTCCCGTCAGCAGCCAGCGCATAGGTGCCGCTGATGTTAGTTGCGGTTGTTACTGTGCCCGCGTTGTTTTCGTAGTAGCCACCACCGAAGGCGCCACCGGCCATGGTGACGACATAGGACTTGCCGTCGTTTGCAGTGAGCGAAGCACCCGTCGACAGGCTGACCATCGTGTAGACGCCGTTAATTGTGGCAGTGGCCACTCCGGTGCCCTGTTTGACCAGGACGTAGATACCCGGTGTTGAGCCATTGCCATTACTTGTAATGGGTGCTGCCACGATCAGATCGCCGTCGGCGCTGACCGCGCCGCTTACGCCGGCGCCACCGGTACCGACCGTTATCGCCCCGCTGGAGGTGACGGTATAGGTAAGACCAGAATTGGCGGTCCCCGTGGAAATCGTTCCATTGGTATTGGTTTGACCGGCACCATTGCTAAAGGTCCCGTTGCTCACAGTATCCGTCTTGATGGTACTGCTGATCGGTGACGTATTCTCCAGCGAAACCCCCGTGTACGTGCCGTTGACGCTCGAGGCGGTGACGTTCTGCGCCTGCTTGACGCCGATCGCCAGGCCGGGCTGCATTCCGGCCGTGACGCTCGTGAGCAGTACGAATGCGTTGGTGTTGAATTCCATCGCCCCTTGACCGTTGCCGCCGTTGGTCGTCAGGTAAGGAATCGAATCGGGCGCGATCGCGATCGCATAAGTCCCCGACGGGGACACCGAGGCAATGACGTTGTTGGTGTCCGTCGTTCCCGTGCCCGTGTAGTTCCCGACGCCATCCAAGTTCAGGTTGGCCAACACGTCCTGTTGCTGATCGATCTGGTTACTCACCATGGTGTACGCGCCCGTCGGGCTGGCGGTCGTCACGTTGACGGTGCAGTACACGACGACGTTGTAGATGTTTGAGGATGCCGCAGTGCCGGCACCATTGGCTACGGCGCACGTCTGTCCCGTGGGCTGCGGGGAGCCTATGGTCACATTGTAGGTCTGGCCGGAGGCCAGAGCCGTTGGGAACTGGAACGTACCGTTCGCGCTGATCGGCACGTTGTCTGCGCCATTCAGTAAGTGCACTGTTTGGGCGCCCGCCAATCCCAACACGATACCGCCCAGCTTTGGATTGCTCGTGGAAGGCCCACTCGATACGACGAGCGCGACAGCGGACCCACTCACCACGCTCGCGCCGGCGGCCGGGTTCTCGCTGATGACAGTTCCGCCGGCCACGGTGGCACTGGATTGCGTGGTCACGGTACCGACGGTCAGTCCGGCACCGGTGATCGAGTTCATGGCTGCCGCCTGCATACTGCCGACGA
>JANXYK010000054.1 GCA_025350055.1 Gammaproteobacteria bacterium
GTTGGTCAGCAGCCATTCCCTGGACAAGGCACCATCGGCGCTCGCAAATGAGGGTCGCGCCAGACTCAGCCGATCCACAGATGACTCCTCGGCGCGCCCTCCGCGCCTCCAGACAATAAAGAAGGAGACGACGACGGTGACGAGACCCGCATGTTCGCCCGCGGCGCAATGGGTTCGGACAGTGGGGTAACGCCAGTGCGTGGATGCGTCCAGAACGCATGGCGACCGGCGGCAATCAGCTGGGTGCGCGCGTTCACGGCAGCGCTCCTAACCGGCCATCTGCAACAGTGCGCGCTGGCTGGCCAGCGTCACCAATGCAGGTGGCATGTGGATGGAGCGACGCCTCGGCGCGGGAGCCGGCCGCTGCCGTCGCAGCGTCTCGACGACGCGCCTGGGAGTACCCAGGTCTGTCCAGCCACAGGGTGCAGTGCCAACGACACGCAGTCGCTGCTCCGCGCCCTCGACGATGGCACAGGAGAAATCCACATCGGGAAGCCGCTCGTACAGTGCCTGCAATGCCGCACCGCCCGGCTGCACGACATCACGCGCCAGCGCAGTTTCCATCGCATCGACGATTTCCGGATGCCGCTCGCGAATCAGTCCCAGCAGTGCAGCACCCTGCGCCGCGAAGATGAAGCTGTTCCACAGCGCGCCTTCACGCAGCAATGCCTGCGCACGCTCGACGGGCGGCTTTTCCACGAAGCGCGTTACCGAATGCATCCGCTCGCCTAGGCGCTCGCCCGGCACGATATAGCCGAGCTCCGGATCAGCCTCGTCGGGCGTAATGCCCAGCAACAGCAGCTGCGTGGGCTGGCGCTGCAGATGCTCCACCAGCTGCTCCAGACCCAGGGCCAGCGTCGCCTCGTCCTGGACGTAGTGATCTGCCGGCAGGAACACCATGTGCGCCAGCGGGTCGCGATCCAGGATGGACAACAGCGCCAGCAGGACGCCGTTGGCCGTGCCGCGATTGCGCGGCTGCACGACGATGTTGTCGGGCGCCATGCGCCTGAGCATCGGCCGCCAATGGCGCCGGTGCTTCTCCGCCACGATGGTGCACACCCGCTCGGGCGCCGCAAGGTGCGCGCCGCGCCCCATGGCACCCTGCAGCAGTGAGCTTCCGCCGGCGAGCGAGCAGAACTGCTTGGGCACCGCATTGCCGGCGGAGTCAGTCGTGAGCGCCGCCAGGCGCGTGCCATCACCCGCCGCGAGTGCCATCGACCAGAGCTTCTGACTGCTGTTCAACACGAGCTACTCCCTGTGTGTTCCGTATTCGGCGGCGCGCTTCAGTGCGCCAGCTTGGATGTTCTGGCGCTGTCATGCGCCTGCCAGCTCTGACCGCGAGCCGCGCGCGTGGACCACTGCCGGGTATCAAGTGCAAGGTTGCAAGGCGCCGCTGGCAACCAGCTGCCGGGCAACCGCACACTGACTACAGTCGCTAGTTCGCGCACTGCCGTGTATTGGTTACCTGTAAATTCGTCGCGATACATGATTTTTCCCCTCCTCTTCTGCGCCCACCCGGGACGAATCGTCCCGGGTGGGCGCACTGGTGCTGATGCGCTACTTGGTCTTGCTCACCGGTGTCGGATCTTTCACATGCACGACGTGGCCGCCTACGATGCGATCGCAGGTGCCCTAGGGCAGGTAGATCCACGCCATCGGCGTCGCGTCCGCCTCGACATGCCCGCGACAGGCATTCATCCTGGTCGCACAGCCGTTGTTGCCGGCTTTCGGGATGCCAGCGCACTGCTCCTTGTCACTGTCAGCGGCCACGGCATTGGCCGTGAACGCTGAACCCGCCAGCGCCAGCAACGCCGGCACCGCGAGACGCAGAATCGATTCACTCTTATTCACTGATCTCTCCTTGTTTGCGTGTTGTAGTGGTTGACCACCATTGGCTTCACCACGCTGTGGAGAGAGCAATCGTCGTGCCAGCCCATCGACTGTAAGCGTCCGGTCTGGGCACATTGACAGGGTTTAGGCGGCAAGCCGCATTGCCGGGATTGCGGTGACGAGGTTCCATGGCAGGAGTTCGTGGACCCGATTGACGGGATGATCGGGGAGGCGTTCGAACAGGTAGCGCAAG
>JANXYK010000068.1 GCA_025350055.1 Gammaproteobacteria bacterium
TCCTCAGCCTACGGTCTGCTGAACCTGTCAGCTGCGCTCGAGCACGGGCCCTGGACGGTGAGCCTGCGCGCCAACAACCTGCTCGACAAGCGGGCTGTGCTCGCGCCGCCCACCAAGGTCGGTTTCCTCGGTAACCTGACCGATGACTACCAGATCAACCGCCCGCGGGTGATCGGCCTGTCCTTCGGCTACAACTACCACTGAGAGCGCCAGATCGCGGGCCAAAAAGACTTGGCAAGAGAGAAAAACTAGTCGAATATTGGGGCGTGGCACGCCGTCGAATAGAATGGCTAGTGGTCTCTAGGGGCAAGCGCTGAGATGTCGCGCAATCTCCCGCCGCTGAACGCCCTGAAGACCTTCGAGGCCAGCGCGCGATTGGGCAGCTTCGTGCTCGCGGCTGCCGAGCTCGACGTGACCCCCGGGGCAGTCGCCCAGCAGATCAAGAAGCTCGAGGATTTCTACGGTCGGCAGCTCTTCATCCGGCGCAACAACCAGCTGTACCTGACGGAAGTCGCACTCGGCGTGCAGGCGGTGGCCGCCGGCATGATGGACGAGCTCGCGCAGCTGACCGAACGGCTGGTGGCGGGCGCCGTGCGCTCCAATCTGATCCTGAGCGTACTGCCCTCGGTCGGCGTGCGCTGGATGAACCGGCACCTGCCCGAGTTCCTCGCCACGCATCCCGAGATCCGCATCGACCTGCGGCTCGAAGAAGACCCGATCGACTTCTACCGCAATCGTGTCGATGTGCGCCTGTCCTACGGCGAGCACCTGTATCCGGATTTCATCACCGTGCCGTTCCGCAGCGACAGCGTGACTCCGATGTGTAGGCCTGAATTCATCAGCAGCGGTCGCCTCGATCCAGCGCGGCCCGACTCACTGCGTGACGAGGACCTGATTCACGTCAATTGGCGTGTCGGCTTTTCCTCGTACCCGGACTGGAGCGCGTGGCTGGCGGGGCAGGGCGTCGAGCGCTGGCCGCGCCAGGAATTAGGGCACACCACCGATACTTCGAGTCTCGCGATAGACCTGGCCAGCGCGGGCTGCGGTATCGCGCTCGGGCAATCGATCCTCGCCGAGGACGAACTCGCGGCGAAGCGGCTGGTGATGCCCTTCGCGTATCACCTGCCGTTGCAGTACGACTATTGCGCCGTGTATCCGAAGTCGAATGAACGCAGTCCGCCGATCCGCGCCTTCGTCGCTTGGCTGACCGCGCAGCGCAATCGCGAGGCCGCCACGGCGACACAAGGTGCCGTGGTCCTTTGAGCCGTCGTCCTTTGAGTCATTCACAGTCCCGGGAGATCTGCCATGCGTGATGCACTAGACCTCGAGCGCTATCCCCTGGATCGCCCGGACAGCGCAGCCTGCAACGCGCTGGTCAAACAATGCGCGAGCGCACTCGAGCGCGATGGCACGTTCAACCTCGAGGCTTTCGTGCGACCCGAGACGATCCGCAAGGCGGCCGCCGAGCTGCAACCGCTGGCGGCGAGCCAGTCCTACACCCACGCGCGCATGCACAACGTCTACTTCCTGGATCGCGTCGAGGGCCTGAGCGATACGCATCCGGCGCTGCAGAAATTCCGCACGGTCAACCACACGCTGTGCGACGACCAGATGACCCACACTTTCGTGCACCGGCTGTACGAGTGGCAGCCGCTCGCGGATTTCATCGCGCGGGTGCTGGGCATTTCACGCCTGTACCTGATGGACGATGCGCTGGCGCGCGCTAATGTCATGGAGTACCGGCCCGGTGAAGCCCTGAACTGGCATTTCGACCGCTCACGCTATACGACCACGCTGTTGATCCAGGCGGCGGAAGCGGGCGGGGAGTTTCAGTATTGCAGCGAGCTGCGTGCCGATGGCCAGCCGAACTACGAGGAGGTCGGTCGCGTGCTCAGCGGCCAGAGCAACCGCATTCGCGTGAATCCGCTGGCGGTGGGCACACTCAATGTCTTTGCCGGGAAGAATGCCATGCATCGCGTCTCGACCGTCGAGGGTCGCAACTCGCGCATGATCGCGGTGTATTCCTACTACGACCGGCCAGGCGTGCAATTCAGCGACAAGGAACGCCTGGGTTTCTACGGCAGAACGGTTTGACCGTCAGTCTTCAGCTGCCTGCCAGATTGCCCACGACCATCAGCGATTGCACGGCCAGTGCACTCAGCGCGATGTCGATCACGGGAGCCGCCGCCCAGCGCCGTCCGCGTTCCGTGCTCAACACCCACAGCGGCATCGCCCACAGCGAGGCCATGCCCCAGTGATTCTCAACCGCCGCGCCCAGCAGCAAGCCGAGCAGGACAATGCCGGCGACGGGGCCCCAGGCATGAATAAGCCAGAAGCGACTGGCGCACTCAAGCTGCGCAGCCGCGGCGGCTGACTCCGCGGGCGATTCCTCGTCGGAACGCGCGCGCCAGGCCAGCACCGCCAGCAACACTGCCAGGGGTGCGATGCGGCCCACCTGGTGCAGCAGGAAGTAGAGCACGTCGCGCGCCCGATCAGCCGGTCCCAGGTGGGCCGCCAGTGTGACCGAGGCATAGCCGAATGAAGGGAAGTGGTTGCGGAACAGCCAGAGCAGGTGCGGGGCAACAACCACGGTCGCGACTGCGCCGGCCACAGCACATCCCCTGACCAGTTGCCCGGCTCGCTGCGCACGCAGACTCCACAGGAACAGCACGTTGCAGCCGATCAGCAGGGCCATCTGGTATTTTGACAGCAGGCCGATGCCCCAGGCCAGACCGAGCAGCAGCCACCAGTGAATACCCGGGGTCGTGAGCGCACGCCACAGTGCATACAGTGACAGGGCGTACGCGCCCATCAGTGCCGTATTGTGATTGTAGTAGGCACCATGGGAAGATTCCTTTGAGATCGGTCATAGTGGGGCTGATGGCCGGCTAAATTGCAAAACTCGAGGCCCGGCATGGCGATTCCTGCTGGGGGGCCGAGGGGGGTGACCGGACCCAAGTTTCCGCGAGGCATCGCGCCCCCAGTTTCCATTGCTTTTCGGCTCTCTTCCCATGGTCTCAGTTGAGCAGAGACTTTGTCGGCGGCTCCGCCTCCGGCGAGAGATCTTTTGGGTAGTCCCCAAAGCGTTTGAGATGGGCAGTCGGGTACGGACTCAAG
>JANXYK010000043.1 GCA_025350055.1 Gammaproteobacteria bacterium
TCAACCATCCGAACGTGGTGGCGGAAAAGCCCAGCTCCTGGATGAAAATGCGCTCGAGCGGATTGATGCTGTCGTAGATGTAGTAAGTGGCACAGCCCATTGTGAGACTGACGAACAGCAGCACAGTCCACCGATACAGAGTGGACGGTTGCCAAGACAGTTCGGCGCCCGGAGTCAAAGTCACAGCGGGCAATTGTGCTCCCGGTTGGCGTTAGTGCGCGAAAGGTGATTCGTGGCATCGGCCCCGAGCGGGGAGCCGGCGAGAGTCGCCGCATGCAGCGCGGCGCCCGCGCTCGGTGGCAGGCGGCTAGTGCCGGCGACCCGTCTGCACTGAAAATCTTCGCCAAAGCATCGCAGGAGCTTGCAGCGCTTGCGCACGCCGTGCGCGATTCCTTGGGCACACCGTCCGACGTCGACGCCGAGGAAGCTCACGGCCGGGGATCCCACCGGTATACAGAAACGCCCTGAACCACCCGGTGGACGACCCCGCTCACATTGGGCGTATCGGGCCGCAGTCCAAGAGCCAGCGACTGACGCAGTGCCATACTCTGCGCGAATACTGCGTAAGGAAAGCACAAATCAAGGTCAGGTGCACCAGAAGCACCCTGAATGTGGAACTCCTCCGGCGACTCTGCGACGGCGGTATCCGCCTTCAGTGCAATCACACGCGATGCAATCCCGTCGCGCCGCAGTTCATTGAGCAAGTCGAGCTCATAGATCCGGGTGTACGGATTGTTACTGACGAACACGATCACCATCGTCTTAGCATTGACGAATGTTTTTGGGCCATGACGGAATCCCAAGGGCGTCTCGGAGACCGCGACCACCTGGCCATCGGTAAGTTCGAGCATCTTCAAGGCCGCCTCGCGCGCGAGCCCCTTGAATTCGTTGCTGCCGAGATACACGACCCGCTCGACTCCCGTACTCGGGGCAAAGGCTGGGAAACCGGTGAGCACCTGGCTTGCCCAACGCGCGAGTATGGCTGGAGATTGCGGCGCCAGGAGACCGAACGTCAGGGCCGCGCTGAGTATCATCGTGGAGAAACTCGAGGTCATGGCAAACCCGCGATCGTTCGTTTCGTCGGGCAGCAGCAGGACGTGCGCGTTGCGCGAGCTACTGCCGCGGCGATAGAGCTCGCCCTCGCGGTTACACGTGATGATCAAGTGGTGGCAATCGGGCGAAATCTGCTCGGCGAGCGCCATCGCCGCGACACTTTCGGGGCTGTTGCCGGAGCGGGCGAATGAGACCAGCAGTACGGGCGCTGACGCAGCAAGCCAGCTGTCGGGAGCGGCGACGAGGTCTGTGGTCGAAATGACATGCACGCGCATTCCGAATCGACGCGTCAGTGACGGCGCGAGGCATTCGCCAATGCAAGCGGACGTTCCGGCACCCGTCAGCACGATTTGCAGATCCTTGCGACTGAGCAAGGGCTCGAGGAACGTACGCGCCGCCCTCACATCGCAAGCCATGCTCATCTCGGCCTTTAACCAAATGTCAGGCTGCTGTGCAATTTCCTGCATCGTCCACTGAGCGCCGGACGCGTCGCTTTGATCCGGCGGTAAGCCCAAAAACTTCATCTTTCGCCTCTCGTGGGGTGGTGAACAACGCCACAAACGTCATCTTGACCGCAGGCGTGCATATAACCGCGCAGCAGCTGCGCAACGCCATCGAGGACTAGGGCGCGCGCACTGTTATCCAATTGTCCGTTTCGAACCGCTGCAAATTGCACCGGCATGTATTGACTCAGCAACGTTAGCGGGATACCGATTGCCGTGAGCTTCGCCAACAGAAGGTAACTCGCGTGACTCACCGCAGGCGAACCCCAGTAGTACCGGATCCGATCGCTCAGGCTGAACTGCAGGTCAACGTGCTGCTGCGCCCGATCCTTATAATAAGCGCTCCAGTGTTTCGGCTCTCGTCGCATCTCCTCAAGCAGGATCTTCCTCAACGAATCACCGCAGTCGAGCCCCAATTCCGTGGCGATTGCGGCCAGCGCCCAAAACGCCTCTCTCATGACGAAGGTGGCGGCCGGTCCAACCTTGAGGATGGCGAAATGGTCGCTGACCAGGTTTGCGAGCGCGCTCGGAGTTTGATAGTCGGTTGAGTGAGCTTCGAACACCATCCCTGGGATCGGCACGATGCTTCTGCTCAAGGCGGAAGCCTTGAGCGGTTGGTAGTCGACGACCTGTTGATGATCGAACTCGACCCCTGGTTGCACCACAATCCCGATGACGCGTTTCCATGCATCCTCCAAGCCACGCAGCGAAAATGCGCGGCGGTGCGCCTCGATGCTGGCAGCTGCGGCATCGGGTGTGGTGACGGCCAAATCGTACATGGTTTCATTGGAACCACCGGGAACGGGTACCTCCGAGCCAATGATATAGACCGGCCGCTGAGCGCCGCTGCGCTGCGCTGCTTGTTCCGCGACTTCGCACAATCCCGCGGCGCGTGCAGCAATTAGTTCATCACCTAGCGCCGCCGGATCATCGGCGCACGACATGGAGCAGTCGAGATGGATCTTGCGAAAGCCCGCTTCAACGTAATCGCGCACCAATACCGCGGCTCGCTGCATGGCATCAGTGTACGGCAACGATTTCCAGCAGTTCGGCCCGAGATGATCGCCACCGAGCAAAACACGCTCGGCAGGCAGACCTACGTTTGCGGCCAGCCGGTGCACCGATTCAAAAAATTCCGCGGGCCGCATTCCGGTATATCCGCCCTCCTGATTCACCTGATTGCACGTCGCTTCTATGAGCGCATAGCTGCGGCAGCGCTCCGCCAGCCGCAACGCAGCCTCCAGCACCAAGGGATGGGACGAACAAACAGAATAGATTCCCACCGACTTGCCGGATTTGTGCGCACGAACGAGATCGAGCAACGGTTTCATTCGGGTGTGGACAATTTAAGGCTTCATACTAAAATTGTTTTGGCGCTCACCATGCACGTACCTCAGCTAAAAAGCGCGCAAATAAAAGAACAAATGAAACTTTATGATAGGGGCGAGCTTGCATATGTTGGCATTTGCTTTTACATTTTACAAGTATAGGATTGAGCGATCGCGAGCTTGGGGCAGCTTGCTTCAAGGGCTTAGATAGAAATGACCGCAGCAAAGCGCAACCTTCAGGCGCCTGGGTCGGCGGAGCCGACTAACTCGCACGCTATCGCCGAGAGATCGCCGCACGAGGTGGATAACAAGCACAGAACCGGGCTGCTGGTGGGTGAACGGCGGCATCAGATTTTGGATTTGCTCACAAGGAACGGGCGAGTCACCGTCGACGAACTCGCGAGCAGCTTCGCCACCTCGACGGCCACCATTCGCAATGACCTTGCCGCTCTGGCGGCCATCGGTGCCCTGGAACGTACCCACGGTGGCGCGCTTCTGAGCCGTGACGGCCAAGACCGCCCGATCTCAGTGAAGCGCACGCTGCACCACGCCGAAAAGGTTCGCATCGCCAAGGAGGCGGTCGCTCTCATCCGCGACGGTGAGACGATCATTTTGGATTCGGGCACTACGACGGCGGAAATCGCCAAACAACTTCGTCTAATGGAGTTTCGCACGCTGAACGTCATCACCATCGCATTGAACATTGCTGTGGTGGTTGCCGATGTTCCCTGGGTTCGGCTGATTATGCCGGGCGGCGTATTGCGAGCTGAATCGAATGCTTTTTCGGGCTACATGGCCGAGGCGGCGATCGCTGGATTGCAAGCGGACCGTTTGTTTCTGGGCGCCGACGGTCTCGATCCGGAGTGCGGAATCATGACGCCGCATCTTTCGGAAGCGCAGCTCAATGCCAAGATGATCGCCATTTCCCAACAGGTGGTGGCCGTCGCTGATTCTTCCAAGCTGATGCGCAGAAACGTCTCGCTGATTGCACGAGTCGAACAGCTGCACATGCTGATCACGGACCGGGCAGCCGATCCCACTGTCGTCGCGGAGATGCGACGCCGCGGGGTCGAGGTCCGCCTCGCATAATCATCAGGTGCGACATGCTCGCCGGCCGTCTGCCCGCTTAAGCGCAAGTGCGGCCTGTCATTTGAGGGCACCTGCCGCTAAAAAACTTTCGAACAATAACTTCGTGCCAACTAGCTCCGGAATTGGGTGAGTCTGCTTATTGACTTTACCGAATCCTACATTACACTAAAATGCAAAGATATGAAAGCTTGGCCCGCTGACTTGTTCTCGTTTTGTCTCATATGTTCTCGAATATCGTGACTTAAAAGCCCGAAACTATCTTAAGAAGGGGAAAGGGAAATACCATGCTGCTTGCCAACACCTCGCGCGCGCTGTTGCTTATTGGCGCTGCAATATTTTCGACCAGCGCCTTCGCGCAGGCGACCGACAGCGCACAGCCCGCCGCCCAGGCAACGGTTGCCCCCGCTCCGGCCGCCGCGCGGGCGGCTAACGATCAGAGCACGGAGTCGATTACCGAGATCGTGGTCACCGGCACCCGTATCGCGCGACCCGATTTCGAGGCACCGAATCCGATCGTTTCGTTCGACGCCACCAACATCCAGCAATCGGGCAACACCAATCTCACCAATTTCCTCCAGCGTGTGCCGGCGCTTACCGGTTCGCACGACAGCACGCAGACCTCGGGTGGGAACGGCACTTACGGCAGCTTCGGCCAGACTGGCCTGAATGAACTCAACTTGCGCAATCTCGGCACCAATCGCACTCTGGTGCTGGTTAACGGGCGGCGGCATGTGGCCGGCGAGGCGAACACCGCGGCGGTGGACATCAACAGCATCCCAACCGACCTGATCGAGCGCGTCGACGTGCTAACCGGCGCGGTCTCAGCAATTTACGGTGCCGACGGCGTGACCGGCGTGGTCAACTTTATCCTCAAGCGGGACTTCGAGGGTGTCACCGGGAGGGTCCAGTACGGCATCTCCAACTACGGCGACGCCGGCAACCGCTTTGTTTCATTGGCCGCCGGCAAGAACTTTGGCGGCGGGCTGGGCAATGTGACGCTGGCTTACGAGTACAACGCTGACGATGCAGTCGCCAACGACGATCGCCCCTTTCTCACATTCAGTCACCGCAAATATATTATTCCCAATGACGCCTACACCGGTACGGACCTCAGCGTTCCGCAAAATATCCTCGTCGGTGGCATCAGGTATGTAAACGAATCACCGATCGGTGCGGTTTTCGTGGGCAACGAAGCGAATCCCAGTTTCGATGGCCTTGGGCGTCCCTATGATCCCGGCATGCCTGCCGCTTACTACCAAGTTGGCGGCGTCGGCACTCAGGTGGCCGGCTTCTACCAAGGCGACCTGTTCCCCAAAACCAGGCGCCAAGCGGTCAACCTGCTCGGGCACTACGACTTCTCGGACGCCTTCAAGCTTTCGGTCGAGGCAAAGTATGTCGAAAACCACACGAGCAGCTTGGGTCAATATACCGGAACCTATAACTACCTCATCAGTCTGGATAATCCGTTCGTGCCAGCCGCGATCCGCAATGCAGCGCTCGCGCGCGGCGCCTCTAACCTTTTCGTCAGTCGCGACAACCTCGACTACGGACGTCCAGGCGAAGAGGATTTACGGCGAACATATCGCAGCGTGATCGACGCTTCAGGGCGGATTTCGGACCACGCGACGTGGGACGCCTACTACGAATATGGACAAACGAAGGACCCCATTACGAAAATCGGCGACCGGCTCGCAAAGCAATACATGGATGCGATCGACGCCGTTCGCGATCCTACGACGGGTCAGATCATCTGCAATCCCGCGAATAATCCGGGATCGGGCTGCATCCCGATCAGCCTGTTCGGCCCTGGTCCGGCGACGCCCCAGCAACTTGCCTACTTCCGCACTAACAACGTCAGCAGCGCAAAGATCGAGCAGCAGGTAGCTAGTGCGAGCATCAGCGGTGATCTTGGGCAGTACTTCCAGCTACCCGGCGGGCCGGTCAAGTACGCCGTTGGTGGAGAGTATCGCCGCGAATCGAGTCGCTTCGATCCCAACGCCGATCTTGCCAATGCACGCTTTTTTCAATTCGACGAGCCAAGCGTGGTAAGCGCTTCTCGCGGGCAATTCGACGTTAAGGAGGCGTTTGCCGAAGTCGAGCTCCCGATATTGAAGGATCGTCGCTTTGCCAACGTACTGTCGGTCGGCGCCGCCGGCCGCTACTCGGATTATTCGACGATTGGCAAAACCAGCACCTGGCAGTTTAACGTCACCTATTCGCCTGTCAGGGACGTCGCCTTCCGTGGCAGCTACGGCAACGCGGTGCGTGCACCCAATATCGGCGAACTGTTCCAGCCGACGCTCGGCGCAGCGAATTTCTTCACCGATCCGTGTACGCCCGCCCAGATCAATAACGGCACCCAATATCGTCAGGCAAATTGCGTGGCAACGCTCGCGGCGGTCGGCGCCATCGTTTCCCCTGGACTGCAAACCGGCAATTTCGTCAACGGAACTTCATCTGGCAACCAGAGGCTGAAGCCAGAGGTCGCGCGCTCCTGGACTGCGGGCGTGCTGCTGCGACCGCGCTTCCTGAGCGGGTTTAGCGCCTCGTTGGACTGGTACGACATTAATTTGAAGGACGCTATCAACACCATTGACGCGGGTACTCTCGCCACGCTGTGCGTAGATCAGCCAACCGTTCCCAATCAATTCTGCAACCAATTCACGCGCGCGCAAGGGACCGGCATCATCAATTCGTTCGTCGTGGGGCCACTGAATGTCGCCAGCTTTCACACTGCCGGTCTCGACATCAATGCGGCTTACCTGGTCCGGACCGAGCAGATCGGTACGTTCGACGTAAGGCTGGTGGTCGGTTATCTTCGCACGCTGGATCTCGTTGGTATCCCAGGCGCACTGGCCGAGAACCAGGTCGATCAGCCCTTCAAGCCGCAGTGGACTGCCAACTTTTCGCCGACATGGACGTTTGGCGCCGTCACCCTCAACTACAACCTGAGGTGGAACGATGCCACGCGCGCATTCAGCCGGGCTACGACCGACGCCAGCCCGAATATCGCCGCACCCCAGTATCTTCGTCTGGCGGCACTCTGGCAGCATGATGCGCAACTTAAGTTCAACATTCAGAAACGCATTGACTTGTATGTCGGGGTCAACAATCTAACCGATCAAAAGCCTGATCCCGCCTCCTACTTCACCAACATCCCGATCTCGCCGCTGGGCCGGTATTACTACGCGGGCGCGCGTTTCAGCCTGCGTCCTTGATGGCGTTCGATGGCGCGCGGCCTCCTATCCCATGGACGGAGGGCTGCTTGTTGACTTTACCGAATCCCGAATTACACTCAAATGCGAAGATATGAAAGCTTGATCTGAGTCTTTATTGTTGTTGTCTTTTATATTGTTCTCGAATCTGATCATTTCAAAGTCCGAAACTATAAAGGTAGGGGATGACACTTGTGACCACCCGGCTATTTTCGATCACTTTGAAGGATGGCGGCGACGCTTCACTATGCCATCACGAAGCCTTCGATGCCTACGTCGAGGGTAAGAACCTCACCAACTCAATCGTGACGAGCTGACTCAATGGCGACAGCTCGCTTGTCTGGACGAACGGCGAAGCCACGGGCCAGAGCGCGAGCGGCGTGGGCGCAGGTTACACTGCCTTTGGCCGAAGTTATGCGTTCGGCACGGCATAGAAATCCGTCCTGCGACTGGCGCGAATAGTCACATGAGCGATCGATTGAAACTCGTTCTCATCGGCGCCGGCAGCACGGTGTTCACGCAGCGCTTGGTGGCAGACTTGATCCTCAGCGGTGAGTCGGACCGCTGGGAGTTGGCGCTGGTCGACATCGATCCCGTCACCCTGAAGGCGGTGGACGCGCTGGTGCGCAAGATGCTGCTCTTCAAGCACGTGAATTTTCCGATTGTCTCAACGATCGAACGCCGCGAGGTGCTGCCCGGCGCCGACTTCGTCGTGACCACCATCGCGGTCGGGGGACGCCGCGGCTGGGAACTCGACATCCAAGTACCCCGCAGGCACGGCATCTATCAGCCGGTCGGCGACTCGGTGATGCCGGGCGGAATCTCGCGCGCCATGCGCATGATTCCGCAGATGGTGGCGATTGCCGAGGATGTCGCGCGGTTGTGCCCCGCGGCACATTTTTTCAATTACTCGAACCCGATGACGGCCATCTGCCGTGCCATCCGCTTGAAAACCGGCGTGCCGGTGATCGGTCTGTGCCACGGCGTGCATCATGTCGAGAACGAGTTGGCGCGCTTCCTCGGGCGTGAGGAAGGCAGCATCTCGAGCTTCGGAGTGGGCTTGAACCACCTCACCTTCCTCATGGACATCCGCTGCAATGGCGAGGATGTCAAGCCGCTGCTGCGGGCGAAACTCGACGAACAGCGGCCGCTGCTCGAGCAGGAGCTTCGTGATAAGACCAGCTGGCCCAACGGCGTGACGGGGCGCGCGCCGCGCTATTCGGATGACCCGCTGTCATGGTCGATATTCGAACGCTATGGCGTCTTTCCAGTGGCCATGGACCGCCACGTCGCCGAGTTCTATCCCGAGCGATTCCCAAATGGTTGCTACTACGGGCACACCCTCGGTGTGGACGCTTTCTCGATCGATGGGCGTATCGCACTTGGCGACACCTGGTTTGACGAGATGCTGGCGGTGGCCCGCTCGAAAGATCCCCTGCCGCCCTCCTACTTTGACAATGTACCCGGCGAATCGGAGCAACTGGTGGACATCATCCGCTCACTCCTCGAGGATCGGCGCGAGGTGTTCTCCACCAACATGCCGCATGGGGGGGCTGTGCCCGGGCTGCCGCCAGATGCCGTGCTGGAGCTGCCGGCATCGGCCACGGGGCAGGGCTTCACCCCGCTGCAGTCGGCGCCGCTGCCTCCGGCGTTGGTTGCGAAGCTGGCCTCGAAGATCGCTGCAATTGAAGTGACCGTGCAAGCCGCCTTGGAGGGTAGTGTGGACCTGTTCGTCGAAGCGCTGCTTGCCGATGGCGCGGTGACCGAGCCGGCGGCCGCCGCAGCGCTGGCGCGCGACCTCATCGAGGCGCACAAGGCACATCTGCCGCAGTTCGCGTGAACAGAGGTGATCGTCCTAAAGGCCAAGCAGGAGGCAAGCGTGGCTCTCGCCGGCGTACCCGGCCTGGTGCCGCGCCCGGTGGACATCGATCAGACCTCCACGGGCTTTAAGACTCCGCGCACGCTGCGCATCTATTGCTTTGCACCGCCACAGGTCATCGACGGGCATGCCGAGGAGCATGAAGTCTTCATCGTGGTGCTCAAAGGGACAGTCGATTTAGTGATCCGTAGCGAACACTGGTCGAACAATACGACCCGCTTCACGCTCACCGCCGCCGATCCGCACACCCGGGCAAGTTGCGCCGCATACCTGCCGCCGCACGCCGAGTACGCACTCACCCCGCAGTGCGCCGCCGAAGTCGCTTACGCCCGGGCGCTGCCCACCGCAAGCCGCGCGCCCGCCGTGCTCACGGCGGCGCCGTGCCCGGACGGCCCCGGCGCGCACGTTTTACTCGACGATATGAGCCACGCGGAGCGTTTGCGCCTGCGGCTGTTGCAGGTGGATGAGGGTCCGCGGACCGCAACGCTCAACCTCGGGCTCGAGTCCGGCTCCGGCGAGGCACTGGTTCACGTGCGCACGACCCCCTCACGGGGTGCGGCACGGGTGGATACGCCCGGGACTGCGGCCTTGATGCTGGAATCGTGGGACACGATCGCCGTCTTCGCCGGCGAATGCCCGAAGGTGCGTGTCGCAGCCGGTTCCTCGGCCTTCGGCATGGTGGTGGCGGCGCTGTGAGCGGACGTGCTCAAGCCAGCGATGTCACGCCCTGCCGCATCGTAGTTATTTCCGACAGCCTACAAAGCCTTCCCGAGGCGGTCGCGACCCTCGAGTCGTCGGGTCACCTCGTGACCTATGTGCCCGCCCTCACGCCGTGGGACCGCCTCGCGCCGGCTCACCGCCATGCGCTGGCCGAGGCACGCGCCGTCGTCATGGGTCGAGTGCTCGGCATCGATAGCGATGCCTTGGCGCTCGCCCCCGGGCTGCGAGTCGTGGCGCTGCACACCTCAGGCAGCGACAATGTCGACATCGAGGCGGCAAGCCGCCGCCGCGTGCTGGTCACAAACGTCAAGGGCGTCAACGCCGAGCAATGTGCCGAGTTCGCGATGGGCCTTATGCTATGCGTGGTGCGCAAGATTCTCGTCGGCGATCGGGCCATCCGCGCCGGTGAGTGGGCCGCACGCACGCAATCCTGCATGGATCTGCATGGCGCGACCTTAGGGCTGGTCGGCTTCGGACAAATTGCCAAGGCCTTCGCGGTGCGCGCACGCGCCTTCGGCATGCGGATCCAGGTGCACACGCGTACACCCGATGCTGAGCTCGCCGGTCGATACGGTATCGAATTTGCAACGCTCGACAACCTTCTCCGTCAGGCCGACGTCGTGGGTCTATTCGCCTCGCTCGACCAGGGCAGCCGGCGCATGATCGGCGCTCGCGAGCTGGGGCTGATGAAACCTTCCGCTTATCTCCTCAACATCGCCCGCGGTGAGTTGGTTGACGAGACCGCCCTCGTCGATGCGCTGCGCGGCGGGCAGATCGCCGGCGCAGGGCTCGATGTATTCGCGGACGAACCCCTGTTGAAAAGCGCGCTGTTTGAACTTGAGAATGTCGTGCTGACGCCGCATCAGGCCGGCCTCACGCAAGGTGGGAAAACCGGTGCCGCCGTGCGTGCCGTGCGCAACGCCCTGCAGGCGCTCCAGGGCATTGTGCCGAGCGATGCCGTCAATCCGCAGGCCTGGGGTACTTTCGTGAAAAGCGAGGGCTTATGATCTTAACTGCTGCGCACTTCCGCGGAGCCTGCGCATGAAGCTTTTGCGCTTTGGTCCACCCGGCAGCGAACGGCCCGGTGCGCTCGATACCGAGGGTCGGATTCGCGATCTGTCCGCGCACCTCGCCGATCTCAACGGCGAAGCGCTGCTGCCGTCCTCGATCGCGCGGCTGCGCAGCCTCGATTTGCAAACCCTGCCGCTGGTGACCGGCACGCCGCGGCTGGGGCCCTGCGTAGCGGGCAGCGGAAAATTCGTGTGTATCGGCCTCAATTACACCGATCACGCCGCCGAGGCCAATTTGACGTTACCCCCTGAACCCATTGTGTTCATGAAGGCGAGCTCCGCGATCTGCGGCCCGAACGATGACATTGAGATGCCCCGGGGCGGCAGCAAGCTGGACTGGGAGGTGGAACTCGCCTTCATCATCGGCACGCCCGCGAAGTATGTGAGCGAGGCGCGGGCGCTCGAGCATGTGGCCGGTTACTGCGTCGTGAACGACGTATCCGAGCGCGGCTTTCAAATGGAGCGCCAAGGGCAATGGACCAAGGGCAAGTCGCACGACACGTTCGGTCCTGTGGGCCCGTGGTTGGTCACCACGGATGAGGTCGCCGACCCGCAGCGCTTGTCCCTCTGGCTTGACGTGAACGGCCGCCGCTTTCAGCACGGCTCGACTGCGACCATGACCTTCACGGTGCGCTACCTCGTGGCTTATCTATCCCAGTTCATGACGCTGCAGCCGGGCGACCTCGTGGCGACGGGTACCCCGGCCGGCGTCGGCCTGGGTCAAAAACCACCCGTGTACCTAAAGGTCGGCGATCGGGTCTCGCTCGGCATCGAGGGGCTCGGGACGCAACTCCAGAGCGTCATCGCTGCGCAGGGGACGCACGGCGGAACGGCAAGCGAGGTCAGGTGAGCGTCCGCAAGGAACTGCGCAGCCGCGCCTGGTTTGCGCGCCAGGACCAGAACGGGTTTTACTATCGCTCGTGGCTTAAGAACAGCGGCATCCCGCAGGACCAGTTCGACGGTCGGCCAGTGATCGGCATTTGCAATACCTGGTCGGAACTCACGCCCTGCAATACCCATTTCAAGACCCTCGCCGACCACGTGCGTTGGGGTATTTTGGAAGCGGGCGGCTTTCCGCTGGAATTTCCGGTGACCTCGTTGGGCGAGACCATGCTGCGGCCCACGGCCATGCTGTATCGGAATCTCGCCTCGATGGACGTTGAGGAGTCGATCCGAGCCAACCCGCTCGACGGCGTGGTCCTGCTCATGGGTTGCGACAAAACCACGCCCGCGTTGTTAATGGGTGCCGCCAGCGTCGATGTGCCATCCATTGGCATTTCAGCCGGGCCCATGCTGCGAGGGGTATACCAGGGAAAGTATATCGGTTCCGGTACCAACACCATCTCCATGAGCGAGCAACTGCGCTCCGGTGAGATCACCTTGTCCCAATATCATGAGGCCGAAGCCGGCATGCACCGCTCTCACGGCACCGGCATGACCATGGGTACGGCATCGACGATGGCCTGCCTCGTGGAGGCTCTCGGGATCTCCTTGCCGGGAAATGCGGCGATACCGGCGGTCGATGCGCGCCGAAACCTGCTGGCGCGAGAGTCCGGGCGTCGCATCGTCGATCTGGTCAAGCAAGACGTCGTCATGTCACGGATCATCACCCGGCAGGCGCTGGAGAATGCCGTGCGCGTCAACGCCGGGATTGGCGGTTCCACCAATGCTGTCATTCATCTGATCGCGCTCGCCCGCCGGATGGGCCTGCCCTTCACGCTGGATGATTGGAATGACTTGGGACGGAACGTGCCCTGCTTGCTGAACATCATGCCGTCGGGTAAGTTTTTGATGGAGGATTTCTTTGAAGCGGGCGGTCTGCCCGCGATCATCCGCGAACTGGGCGAACACGATCTCCTGCACCGCGAGGCACTCACCGTGAACGGCCGGTCCCTGTGGGACAACAATCGGGACGCACCGTGCTGGAACCGCGAGGTCATCCATCCGTTCGGGGCGCCGTTCAAAGCCGATGGCGGTATCGTGGTGCTCAAGGGCAACCTAGCGCCCGATGGCGCGCTGCTCAAGCCCTCCGCCGCCACGCCGGCACTGCTGCAGCACACCGGGCGCGCGGTGGTGTTTGAGTCGATCGAGGATTTGCGCACGCGCATCAACGACGAGGCGCTGGACGTCGATGAAACCTGCGTCATGGTGCTGAAGAATTGCGGACCGAAGGGCTACCCCGGCATGGCCGAGGTGGGGAATCTGCCGCTGCCGCCAAATCTCTTGAAACGCGGCATCACCGACATGGTGCGGATCTCCGACGCACGCATGTCCGGTACTGCTTATGGGACGGTGGTCCTGCATTGCGCGCCCGAAGCGGCGGTGGGCGGGCCGCTGGCCCTGGTGCAGTCGGGGGATTTGATCGCCCTCGACGTGCGCCAGCGCAGCTTATCGCTGCTGGTGAGCGAGGACGAACTTGAGCGCCGCCGCGCCGCCTTCATCCCCGCGGTCCCCGCTGCGACGCGCGGCTACGTGAAGCTCTACGTCGATCATGTGCTGCAGGCGAACGAAGGCGCGGACTTGGATTTTCTGGTAGGCGGCAGCGGCTCGGGCGTGCCGCGCGATAATTTTTAGACAGCGTAGGGAGCATCAACCGTGACAAAGCCACCCCGGACCCTCAATCGCCGCGAGACGCTCTTGGCCGTGGCCGGTGCGTTCAGCGCCGGCGTATCCCTGCCCGCATGGGCTCGGCGCCTGTCCCTTACCCGGGATGCCGAGCGCCCGCTAAGCAACGCGCCCAGCGGCGATGCGGTGGAAAGGCACCTGCGTGAGGACTTGGCGCGCCTGGGTGAGCGGGCTTATTCGGACGAAGGTATCCCCGTGTTCCTCGCCTGTGTGAACGTGGCCGCCGCGAACGCGCATCGCGCCCCCGTGCAACCCCCACTGTTCAGCCAGTCTATCGCCGCGCAACTGCGCGCGAATGGCGCGGCGTGGCTGCACATCAACCCGGAGGCGCCCGCCACCGACATTTCCAAGTTGATTGAAGTGCTGGCGGAGCGCGACTTCGGCCGCCTCGGCAAGGCAGGCGCGTGATGAGCGAGCCGGTCACTTTCCGTTCTCGGGCGCAAGAGCTCGAACAGGAGTTCGGCTCCCATCCGCTGATTCGCGCCGTCAATTTCCACAGCACGTCGCTCGGGCAAACGGCGCACTACGACCGGCAGCTAGGCGAGTACGCCCGCGCATTCTCCTCGGTGAACGAGGACGAATTGCGGGAATACCTGACCACCGGGGCCTGGCACAAGGCGAAACCCGGCCTGATCGTGTCGGTGTTCGAGGGCTATCGTAACAGCTACGAGGTGCTCACTCCTTTGATTGAGAAGCACGGCTTCGTCGGCTGGTATTGGGTGATCACCGGATTCATCAACACGGCCGTTCCGCAGCAGCTCGACTATGCCGAGCACCACGATATCGACATGCTCACTCACGAATATCGCGACGGCCGTTATGCGCTCACCTGGGACGAACTGCGCCGGCTCGACGGTAAGAGGCATGTGATCGCCTGCCACACGCGCTCGCACATGCTGTTGTCGGGAATGGACGCCGCCACCCGGCGCGAGGAAGTGCTCGGCTCGCAGGGAGAGTTCAAGAAGCATCTCGGCCATCCGGTGCGCTCGTTCGTCTCGCTCACCGGTCCCGCGTATGGCGAGGATCCCACCACCGATCGACTGGTCGAGGAAGCTGGCTTCGAGTTCGTCTTTTCCAATTTCCGCATTCAGCGCATTCGAGCTGCCTAGCGGCGCCTAATCCGGGCAAGCCCACTTACATCAAACAGGAACTCACCGAAAAATGATTGCGAAATTCGATCGAAACACCGCGTTACTGATGATCGACGTCCAGAAGGGCGTCGATGTCCTCCAGCACTGGGGCGGCCCGACGGGCCGACGTAACAATCCCCAGGCTGAGACTCATCTCTCCGCACTTCTCGATGGATGGCGCACCCACGGGTTACCGGTTCTTTACACCATGCATGACTCCCGCGAAGCACGCTCGCCATTAAAGCTCGCGCTGCCCACCGGCAAGATCAAAGAGGGGCTCGAGCCCCGAGCGGGCGAAACGGTCATCACTAAAGATGTAAACAGCGGGTTCATCGGCACCAATCTCGAATTGATCCTCCGCCGGCGGGGTATCGGACGATTGGTGGTGGCGGGCTTCTTTACCAATATGTGCGTCGAGACCACGGTTCGCATGGCGGGAAACATGGGCTTCGATGCCTATCTCGCGGCGGATGCGTGCGCGACTAGCAATCGGATCGGCTGGGACGGCGTCGACCACGACCCGGAGGTGGTCCATGCGCTGGCCGTGACCAGCATGCACGGGGAGTATTGTACTGCGATCACGACCAAGGACGCGTTAGACCTGTTGAGGGGGAATGCCGAGTCATTGAGTCGACGGCAAGGCAACGAATGAGGATGACGAGATACCGGTGAGCCTGAGCTAACTTACGGGAATTCACCATGATGCATCGTGTACTTGAGTCTCGACGTGCGCGTCTCCTGGTCGGCGGTGCAACGCTGTTGTATGCATTGACGAGCCCGCGCGCCATCGCAGCCGACGCGAGTGCGTCCACAACGCGCGGCGATGCCAATGCGACAGGTCTGGAAGAGATTGTGGTCACCGCGCAACGGCGCGAAGAAAAACTCGACCGGGTGCCGATCAGTATCTCGGCCTTCTCCCAGAAAACCATGGACGAACTGCACGTCCAATCCTTCAACGACCTTGCCGCCATCGTACCGGGTTTGGTGGTCTCCACACCCCAATCCGGGGTTCAAGGCCTCACCGATGTCGCCATCCGAGGCATATTCAGCGGCGGCAACGCGCCGACGACTCAGTTCTACATTGACGAAACCCCTGTTGCGATCCGCCGGCAGGACGGTGCCGGCCCGGCGGGCAGTCCGCATCCGCTCATTTTCGATCTCGACCGAGTCGAGGTGCTTCGCGGTCCACAAGGCACGCTGTTCGGTTCGAGCGCCATGGGCGGTGCCATTCGCTACATCACGCCGCAGCCCACCCTCAGCGAATCGTCCGGCTATGCCAAGCTGGACGTGGGCTACACCCACAACGGCGGCGGTAATTACGAGGCCGGTATTGCCTATGGAGCACCGCTGGTGCCCGGCATCGCCGGAGTGCGGATGAGTGGCTGGTTCGAATCCGAAAGCGGTTTCATCGACCGGGAAGATCCGCTTACCGGGCAGATCGTCAAGCGAAAAGCCAATTCCTCCAATGCTTACGTACTACGCCCCGCGGTAACGGTAGACCCAGCGCCCGGGCTTTCCTTGACGATGGCCGCGTTCCTGCAGCATGTGCACCAAAACGAACCGGACCTGTATTGGAATAACTACTTGCCGAACCCAGAACGCAGTCATGTCAATGGATCCCTGGTGCGCGAGCCATACACCGACGACCTGCGAGTGCTAAGCCTGGCTATCAAGTACGACCTGGCCGGAGTTACCCTGCAATCCGATACTTCGTACCTCGACCGGGAATACGAAGACTTCAACGACATTACACAAGGCTTGGAATCGGAGTTCAGCGGCGGTATTCCCTTCTTGCCCGGACTGGCCGGTTTTCGATCCTACGAAGATAATCTGTCCTTTACCCACGCTTGGCAGCAGGAGTTTCGCTTCACTTCGAACTCGACTGCCTCACGCATCAGCTGGGTCGCTGGCGCCTACTATCGAAATGCAGTGACCGGCCTTGCGCAGCTCATCCCACCCGACCTAAGTCCCATTACCCAAGCGGTTGCCGGCTTGAGCAGCTTCGACTATTTCGGCAATCCCAACTTTGTCGTCAACGGCCAGGTCTTGAATTCCTATACGAATTTCCAGACCACCGACGTGCAAGAGGCCTTGTTCGGCGAGATTACCGTGAATATCTTGCCGCGCGTCAAAGCCAACCTCGGCGTGCGCATCGAACATTCGGTCGTCGAACATCAGAATGAAATCGTGGCGGGTCCCTTGAATGGCCTCACGTATTCGAACATAACCCTGCCGGACCAGGTCGGCAATCCGATCACGCCTCGTTTTGGACTTACGTATCAATACACCGACAACGACATGGTCTATGCCACCGCCGCCAAGGGCTATCGAGCCGGTGGCGGCAATGCCGCCACCTCGGTGGGCAATGCGTTGTGCGATCCTTCCCTCGCCGCACTCGGTTTGACGTCGGTGCCCAAGTCCTTTGGCCCCGACACGCTGTGGAGCTATGAAGTTGGCGCCAAGGATGAATTGTTCAAGAAGAAGCTCGCCATCCAGGCGAGCGTCTTTTATATCAACTGGACCAATATCCAAACGGGTGTCACATTGACGTCCTGCAACGAGGGGTTCACGGCGAATCGAGGCAAGGCCACGAGCCAAGGTTTTGACCTACAAGTCGCGGCCATCGTTGCCGAAGGGCTCAAGGTGAGCGCCAGCATTGGGTACACGAATGCGTATTATCCGAATGCTGCCTATGGCGCGCCCATCAATGGGATCACCCCCCTGTTGAATGGAGTCGGGGAGAAATTGCCTAACGTGCTGCCGTGGACCGCTTCACTGCACGCTGACTACTCGCATGACATCGGCGCGCTCTGGAGTGAGGCTCGTGCCTATGTCAGAACCGATTTCAGATGGTTGAGTGCACCCAATGCGCTCAACCCGCAGGACAATGCCTTCGACCCACAAGTGGGCCCGTTTCAAAATCAGGCGTACGGCACCCTCGATGTGCGGCTCGGCGCCCTGCGCCAGGGGTGGGATGTGTCGGCTTACGTGCAGAACGCGACGCACTCGGATCCGCGGCTCGGCTTCGGTCATGCGGCGGGTGGTGATCCGCTGTTTACCTCAGCGGCCCTGCGCCCGCTCACGGCCGGGTTCACCGCCTATTATCGATTCTAGAAACTCAATGAACCTACGTCTCGCTGTGCTCAATCTCTTCCTGCTCTGGGCGGCGGCTAACGTCCATGCCGAGCCGATCGAGCGCCCCTCGCTCAAGAGCACCATGCAGCAGGTCACCGGCGCCACGAGTTATCTCGAGACGGCCATTTCGCCCAACGCTCGATGGGTGGCATGGGCGCAAATGACCGGCGCCGATCGAAAAGAAAACGCCGTCGGCTCATCGATTTACATTGCCGCCGTTTCCTCTCCAGGTGCACCGCAGCGAGTGACCGCACGATCCTCCAACGACGCCGTTGCAAGCTCCGTCGTTCGGGAGAAGGCATTGGCCTGGGCCCCTGACAACTCCGCGCTGGCCTTTCTGTCGGACGCGGAAGACCCCGGGCAATTTCAGCTCTACGTCATGCGTGCAAATGACCACGCCGTGCGGCGGCTCACCCGATTGAAGGGCTTTCTGGCATCGCCCGGCTGGTCCCCGGATGGCAAGACAATCGCCTTTCTATTCACCGAAAATGCCACGCGAGCCGCGGGTCCGCTTGAGGCGGTCGCGCAAGAAACGGGAGTGATCGGCCAGGAAATCTTGGAACAGCGTATCGCCACCGTGGATCTCGCTACCGGTGTAGTTACGCGGGTGTCGCCCGCCGATCTCTATGTGTACGAGTACGATTGGTCGCCCGATGGGACCACTTTTGCAGTCACCGCGGCCCACGGTTCGGGGGATAACAATTGGTATGTGGCCGAACTGGAGTTGATCGATCGCAACACCGGCGCAACGCGATCCATCTTGAAGACCGATATGCAAATTGCAGTGCCGCGCTGGTCGACTGACGGGCGCCAGATCGCCTTCGTTGGCGGCCTGATGAGCGACGAATCGATCGCGAGCGGCAACCTGTACGTTATTGCGGGGGCGGGAGGAACGCCGCGAAATTTGACCCCTGACGGTACCGACTCCACTTTTTGGTTCACCTGGCTGCCAAAATCTCGCGACATGCTGACGGCCGCTGCGAGCGATGGCGGCAGTGCCCTGACGACAGTGAATAGTCAGTCAGGACGAGTGCACCGCCTGTGGCAGGCCGCGGAGACCGTTACCGGGCCGGGTGATTTCGCCCGCGGTGTTTCAGTGGCGGCTGATGGAAGAACCACCGCTGTGATTCGCGAATCCTTTAACGAGTCGCCCACGCTCTGGGTGGGGAAAGCCGGCGCCTGGCGGCCGCTCATCCCGCAGCCCACGGCGGCCGTACCTGCCTTGTGGGGCAGGGCAGAGAACCTGCATTGGTCCAGCGATGAATTCTCCGTGCAGGGTTGGCTCGTGCCGCCGGTGAAAATCGAACCCGGCCGTGTTTATCCCATGGTGGTCTGGGCCCATGGCGGGCCCGCGTGGCTCAACGCGCCGGCGTGGCCCAACCATGTCGACTATGCCACGTTGCTGGCTAACCAAGGCTATTACGTCTTTATGCCTAACCCGCGCGGCAGCGCCGGATTTGGTGAGACCTTCAAGCGGGCCAACATCAAGGACATGGGCGGCGGCGATCTTCGCGACATCCTAGCGGGGGTCCGCCAAGTTGTGGCCACGCATCCCGTCGACGATCGACGCATCGGCATCACCGGATGGAGCTATGGTGGCTACATGGCCATGTGGTCAGTCACCCAGACTGACCACTTTCGAGCAGCTGTAGGGGGGGCCGGCTGTTCCGATCTATTGTCGTACTACGGCGAGAACGGCATCGATGAATGGCTGATCCCCTACTTCGGCGCTTCGGTCTACGATGACCCAGCCGTGTACGAGAAGAGTTCGCCCATCGCCTTCATCAAGCACGTGCATACCCCGACTTTGCTGATCGTCGGCGATAGCGATGTGGAAAGCCCACCGCCGCAGTCGTATGAGTACTGGCATGCATTGAAAACTCTGGGCGTGAAGACCGAATTGGTCATCTACGCCCACGAAGGGCATGAGTTCTCCGATCCGGCGCATGTACTGGATCGAACGCGACGCATCGTCTCCTGGTTCGACGAGAACATGCCGCCGACGCCCACCTCGACGGCGCCCTCAGTCTCGACGCCCGCCTCGCCTTCCCGGTGAGCAGCAATCCGCGCAGCCCGCCGGGTCCGTCATCGCCGCCGATCTCCAATTGGTCATCGCAATTCGCCGTTTATCTCGGTACGATCGGCGCCGCGGTGGGGCTGGGCAGTATCTGGCGCTTTCCGTATCTCGCGGGCACCTTGGGCGGCGGCACCTTCATTGCAGTCTTCGTGCTCGCCTGCTTGATCATTGCCACCCCGTTGCTGGTGGCGGAATACCTGATCGGACGCTACTCAGGTCTTGCGCCCAGTGACGCCGCGGGCGCGATGGCGGTCAGCATCGGCCGCTCTCGCCGCTGGAACATCATCGGTCAACTCGGCACCATTGCTGCGTTTCTAATTTCCTCTTATTACACCATCGTAGCGGGCTGGGTGGTCGCTTACGCGTGGAAATGCGGTACGGGCGCACTGGCCGGCTTATCGCGACCGGAATTGCAGGCCGAGTGGCGGCATTTTCTGGATAACCCCTGGCAACTCATGGGATGGCAGGTCGGGTTTATCGCCCTGGTGACCTTCATCGCTGCCCGGGGGCTCGGCCCGGGAATCGAGCTGGCCAGCCGGATTCGTGCACCGGTGCTGCTCGTCTTGCTGCTCCTGTTGGATGTTTACTCACTCGCCACCGGCGATGTGGCGCAGACCATTCGTTTCGTGTTTGCGCCGCACTGGGAAAACCTGTCGGCCGCAGTTGTCCTCGCCGCAATCGGCCAGGCCTTCTACGCCACCGGAGTGGGCATGGGAATGATGCTCGCCTATGGCTCCTACATGCCCCGTCGAGCGCCCCTCGTGCGACCGGCGCTGTTGGTCAGCGGGTCGATTTTGCTCGTCTCGATACTGGCGACCATTCTGGTATTCCCCCTGGTATTTCGCTTCCACATGGATCCGGCCGCGGGGCCGGCGTTAGTCTTCGATGTGTTGCCCACGGCCTTCGCCCTAATGCCGGGTGGCCGCTTGATCGGCACGATTTTCTTTGTCTTGCTGGTCTTTGCCGCGCTCACCCCATCGCTCGCCGGCTTCGAACCCGTGACCGCGTGGCTGCAAGCCCGCGGGCTGCGGCGCTCGACGGCGGCTCTCGCGAGTGCAGTGGCGATCTGGGTGGCCGGCCTTGGTTCCATATTTTCATTCAACTGGATCTCCGGTTGGCATCCACTCCAGTGGCTCCAAATCTTGGCCGGTAAGACCCTCTTCGAGGTAGTCGACTTCGTGGCCGGTAACCTGTTCTTGCCCGTGGGCGCGCTGGTGACATGTCTCTTCGTCGGCTGGCGCCTCGACCGCGCGACATTCGCCGCCGAGCTCGGCGACAGCACGATGCTGGTGGTGGGACTCTGTCGCCTGCTGCTGCGCTTCGTCTGTCCTGCGGCCATTGTTGCCGTCCTGCTGGCAGCGTTTTTGCAACGGCAGGCTTGATGACATCGATGCGGGCCTGCAGAGCAGGCAGCGCGCTGCCGAGTACCTGCCGACGGCTTGCGCCGAGCGTTGACCCGATGCATGCCAGCCGAACTTCGCGGATTCGACTTTAGATAGGGAGAGTGCGCCAAACCGAGTGCTGGCACCGCGCCGTTGCACCGCGATCGACGCTCGCCGTGGTGTGGGCCTGGGAGCTTGGCCTTGGCTCCGTCTTGCTGGCATACCCTTCGGGTGTTGCGCACCCAAAGGGTGCGCCAGCAAGACGGAGAAAGTCAATGTGATTTTCTATTCATTTAATACATAAACAACATAGCTAATTAATTGAATATATTGAAATTAAATGACATGTGTTCTATTCATATTCTATTCATTTAAAATTCATTTCCTGCTACAATTGGTCTGTGCCTAAAGTTATGGAACTGCTGCCGTCCATACTTGCCCGCGGAATCGCCAAGGGCTCTGAACTTCGCCATGCCCTAGGCATCAGCCAGCCCACGCTGTCTCGAGCCATCACTCAACTCGGTACGAGAGTGGTGCGCATTAAGGGCGGAAGAAGCACGCGCTACGCGCTACGCCAAGACCTGCCTCAAATTGGCTCATCCTGGCCCGTATTCTTGGTCAATGAGAGCGGCGAGCCCACACAACACGGCCGACTGGTTGCTCTCGCACACAACCAGTTCTGGTTTGCCGCAATAGACGATCAGTTCAGTGATGTTAGCGATGGCCTGCCATTCTTCATCCAGGATCTATGGCCCCAGGGTTTCATGGGGAGAACCGTTCCGAAGCGATACCTCGAGCTGGATCTACCTGAACGTATCACCGACTGGAATGACACCAATGTTCTTAATTACCTGACACGGCGCGGCGATGACTCAATAGGTAATCTGCTGATGGGTGATGAATCGCTGCAGCGATACCTAAAGCAACTACAAGAGAAAAAAAAGACTCCAATAGAGCTCCTAGATCGCCCGCGTCAATACCCGATGCTGGCAAATTCCTCGATAGCTGGAACCCCTCCCGGATCTTCCGCTGGCGGCGAACATCCAAAGTTTACTGCCGTTGTTCGAACCGAAGATCGGGTACGCCCGGTGCTGGTAAAATTTTCACCTGCAGGGAACAACCGCGCATCGAGAAGATGGTCTGATCTGCTGGTGTGCGAATTTCTGGCGAGCAAGGCCCTGAGTTCACTTGCGATAAGCGCCTGTGCGGCCGAGTTGATCGCCGCGGGCGATCGCATGTTTCTTGAGTCGGAGCGATTTGACCGGACGGGTGCGCACGGCAGGCGCGGGATTGTCAGCCTCGCGGCTGTCATGAATCAGTTTGGCGGTCGGCGGGATAATTGGATAGTCGCCAGTGAGGATCTCCGGGCAACAGGAAAGATAAGCGCCCAGGACGCCGAGGTCATAGTGCGTATTGCGACATTTGGGCAGCTGATCGGCAACACCGACATGCATTTCGGCAATCTGTCATTCCATTTTTCTTTTGGACAACAACTCTCCTTGGCGCCCGTCTACGACATGCTGCCCATGATGTATGCGCCGGTCAGTGGCGACGAGCTGCCAGATCGCGAATTCGAAATCCCGCTGCCGGGCAGCAACAACCTGGGCGTGTGGCGAGCAATTGCAGATGTCGCGGAACTTTATTGGCGTGATGTCGCACGACACAACCTGATCTCCTCTGAAATCTCCGCACGGGCACTACGCAATGCAGAACTCATCGCAGACGCCAAATCCGCTGTACCGTTGCGGATAGCTCCCTGGATGCCACCGTAAAAGTCACTGGACCATGATGTATCAGCCGATTTTGTTTGTGGTCCCGAGGCAGTTCGTCAAAACGGGCCGGGTCGTTACGTGGCCCTCAACTGCGTGGCCCGATCCATCATCGAGAGCTGTCGAGGCCAGCATCCGGAGCACGTGTTCGCACGACGCCGACGTCTGGTACCTTGATCGCGGCCGCCGAGCGCGTACGCGAGCGAGCTTGAGTCACGCGAAAGTCACGAGCTGGTTTTCGTGCGGCCCGCGAGGAGCGCGAACGAGCGCGTAAGTGATTGATCGAATTGTTGGCTAGGGTGGCCACCGCGTGCGCACCTTAACTTGTTGATCTTTGGTGATTTTCTCGCATCGTCATACTGCCGGGGCCCTTGCCGAGGCCCCCTGAATCGTAAGCTGCAGCGGGACTTCAGTGGACGTCCTCGCACAAGCACATCATTCACTCTTCTGTCACCAGAGCGCCTTGATTTTCGGACAGGTCCACATTTTCCCCTGCTGAATATCTTCGCACTTAACCTTGGTGTCAGCGGTGACAGGGGAAGCCCAACTATCCCTAGCCGTAACAGCATGCCTGGTGCACATAAATCCCACAGAATCCCCGCTCCTACTTTCGCGGCGAACCTTTGCAGGTCGACTTTCGGTCGGCATAGCCGTCTATCCACTGGTAGGCAAGCGCACACCCAATTCAAAGAACCGGCGTATCCAGCTCAAGAGGAAGCCAACCCATTAGAGCTCGGGCTGGTCTCGTGTCTTGCTGCGATGGGGGTGCGGCTGGCGCTTGAACAACTACGTTCACGAGTTGAAACTCCTTGCGTGGTACGCGCTACATTCGGCGGCCATTCTTGGGAACCTGCTGTAGAACTTTCATGAAGTCAGCACAATGAACGCACGCGATCACCGCGTTGTGGGGGTCGTGCGCACGGTGACTCGAGCGGACTTTTTGTCAGCAACAGAAGTCAGTGGCCCCGCCCGCATGACTCTCAACAAAATGTCTCCGGAGAAGCCGGGGCGACTCAACCCGGCTAACTTTCTTGACCGGGCGAAGTTTCCTGCTCCAATTGAAACCCGGGGCCCTCGATCTGCGCAACACCTTGCACTTCGCCGACGACAGCGACGAGAGAGGCAACGCCACCTTGCAGTGCCTTTTCACGTCGAGCCCACCGCTGCATGGTCACAGTACGTTCTTGTTCGAGCTCCTTGCGCATGGAGGCAAAAGTTTCGTAAACCGCTTTTAGCTTTTGCGCAAACTGCGGTGACGTCACGTAGTCGAATACTGCCTCCATCTTCTCGCCCTTGCCGGCCGACACTATCCTTTGCTTGTAGACCTCCAACAGCATGACTCTCAGGGCTTCGGCCAACTGCAG
>JANXYK010000053.1 GCA_025350055.1 Gammaproteobacteria bacterium
CTTGAGTCGAGCGTAGTCCGGGGCCAGCGAGCCACGGCGCCAGTGCGGACCATCGAGCTGGTGTCGAAGGTACACCTGCAGCCAGGGCGGGGTGTTCCAGCGATCGAGCGCCGCCTGGTTCTCGAGGTTGAAGTCCGGTGCCCCAGGCGTGGCATTGCTGGTGACCATGCCCAGCACCCAGGAGTTGTCCACCATCAGCATGATGCCGCCCGGATGGTGGATGTCGTCGGTGTAGCGCGCGTCCGTGCCGCACAGCGCGAAGATGGCCTTGAGCGCCGGTGGGTGATACTCGGCGGCTATCTGCACGGAGTTGAAGGCCGAGTAGGAAGTGCCGTACATGCCCACGGCGCCATTCGACCAGCGCTGCTTCGAGAGCCAGTCGATGATGCGGACGGTATCGGCGTGTTCCTCGACGGTGTACTCATCGAGGGGCACGCCTTCCGAGCCACCCGTGCCGCGCACGTCGACATACAGTTCGGCGTAGCCGTGCTGCGCCTGGTAACCCATGCTGTTGTTGTAGGTGCTCATGCCGGCCGACACGCCGCTGGGATCCTGCCGATAGGGCACGATGTGCAGCGTGCCCGGCACGCGCACACCACGGGCGATGCTCGTCGGCAGATACGCGAGTACAGCGATGTGCACACCATCGGGCATGCGCAGCCGCAGGCTCTCGAAGCGTACGCCCGGCGGCAACTGGGCCGGCGTCGGCCAGGGCCCGGGCACCACCTGCACATCGCCGGCGTCATGCGCCCAGAGCATCCGTGAAGTACGAGTTGCGGATACGGTCGCTCCGGCCCACGCGGGTCGACGGCTGTCCTCGAGCCAGAGGCCGGCGGCGCTCAGCGCCGCGATCTGCTGCAGCAGCCGGCGTCGAGCGCGCGATGGCAGATGGATCACGTTACACCAGCTCACGCCGGATCGACTGATCCCAGGCCTGGTGGAATACCTGCTGCTCGCCGTCCCAGGCCGTGAGGGCTTCCTTGATGCGAAACTGCTCGGGCGTCGAGCTCAACTCCATCGTCGAGCGGGTTTTCGTGATCCAGTCGCCGCGCGAGATCGCGCTCCACCACTCGATCTGCCAGACCCCGCTGTTGGGATCGCCTTCCTGGATGCTCATGTACCAATCGCTCCCACCCGAGACCGTGGTGCCGGTATCGGCCAACGTCTCGGGCAGGTCACGCAGGCGCTTGTGCAACGTCACGCGACCGTGCACGTCCGGGCCCATCTGCGTGATCTCGTGGCGGCTGTCGATCAGCGTATCTGCCCGGGCTTCCTTCTCGATGCGGCCCTTTAGCAGTTCGATCGGCATCGCCGCATCGGGCGTGTCGATCGGCCGGACCGGCAGCGACAGTGTCGAGACGCCGGTGGAGACGGTGAGCTCGACTGGCTGCGGCGAGGGCCACACCAGCGGCCAGAGGGATTCGGACAACGCGACGCGGATGCGATTGCCCTGCTTGAAGCGGTGCGCGGTGAAGTAGCACGACAGATCGATGTCGTAGGTCTGGTCCGGCACCAGCGCCGAGGGCTTCTCGTGGCTGTCGCGATGCGTGAGATTCAGCACGCCATAGCTCACGGACCAGGATTTGTCGTCGGGCGTCACTTCGTTGAGCCGCGCCACCAGCTTGGCTACCGGTTGGTTCGAGCGCAGCCGCACACGCAGCCGCGGGTTGCCCAGGATCTCGAGATCTTCATTCAATGGCGCCGAGTCAAAGCACAGCGAGCGCACATCATCGGCTGTCTGATCGGGCGGCAGATCGATCGACATGTTCCACGGGAACCACTCGCGCTTGGTCAGTCCCAGCGTTTCCTGCGACTTGATGACCCGCACATTCGCTTTACCCGGCTGCGCACCGAGTCCCTCGTCATTGAGATGCAGCTGCCGAACCGCGTTGTACTTCGGCGGCCATTGGGCCTCGCTGATCCAGCGTCCGGGCGTATCCCGCGGCCACACCTCCGAGGCGATCTGGTATTCCATGTAGGCGCGGAACATCGGCTCCTGCATGATCCCGGTGTCGATGCCCTTCAGCCATTGGGTCCACCAGCGCACCTCTTCGCTGACCCAGTCGAGCCCCGGACCGGGATCGGCGATGTCCGGATATTTATGGCCCCACGGGCCCATCAGTCCCTTGCGCGGCACCTTCAAGTGGCTGAGCGTACGCGGCAGAAAATCGCGATAGGAATCGATCTGCCCGCCGACCACGTAGGTGGGAACCTTGATGCGAGCGTAGTCGATGGCGATCGATCCGTGCTGCCAATAGGCATCGTAGGTCTGGTGCGAAAGCCAGGTGGCGAGGATCGGCGGCGTGGCCTGGAGGCGTCGCAGCCACTTCTCACGCCACGCTGGACCGCTGATCGCGGGATCGGGACTGGCGACCATCACATTCTTGAACTCGGCGCCCCAGTCATACATGTCGAGCGTGAGTGCGCCGCCTAGGTAGTGCGCATCGTCGGTGTAGCGGTTGTCGGTCGCACACTGCGGCATGATGGCCTTGAGCGCCGGGGGCTGCAGCGCGGCTACCTGGAAGCAGGCGAATCCGCCCCAGGAAATGCCGCGCATACCCACGGCACCCGTGCACCAGGATTGCCGCGCGAGCCAGGCGATCACTGCCACCGTGTCGTCCTGCTCCTGCTGCAGGTATTCGTCGAGCAGCACTCCGTCCGAGTCGCCCGAGCCGCGCAGATCGATGCGGGCATAGGCGAAGCCGTATGGCACGAACTGCTTGGCCCACCCCTCGTCACGCGGCCGCTCCAGATCACGCTTGCGGTACGGAATGGCTTCGAGCACGACGGGCACCGGCGTGTGCTGCGCATCCGTGGGGATCCACAGGCGCACGCCCAGGCGCACACCATCCTTCATCGCAATCCACTCGTTCTCGATGACCCGGAAGGAGTTTTTCTGCGGCAGGGTCCACTTTTTCTGCGGGCTCATCGCCGCTTGCACTGGGGATGTGGCGGCAGACATTACAGCCGCGTAACCAGCCATATTCATGATGAATTCGCGTCGCGTCGCGCTCATAGTGGCACCCCCTGTGTCGATCGATGGTACTCTAGGCGCCGGCATACTGTAAGCTTGGAGGAAACGCCGCGGCGCTTGGCGGCGCGCACCGCTCGTGCAGAATGCACCGCGATGCTGTTTATAGTGAAACGTAGGGGCAGTGCGCAACGGCGAGTCGCGCGCAACAGGATTATAGAGGCAGGGTCCATGAGCACCAAGAGCAGCGGACACAATCGCAATCCCGATGCTCGGCGCGGCGCCGCCAGTCCGGTCAACCTCGGCATCAGTGCTGCCGTCTGCGCAGTGTTGTACGGCAACCCTTTGCCGTTGAGCGCACAACAGGCGAGTGCGGACTCGATGCTGGAGGAAATCACGGTCACCGCGACGCGTCGTGCGCAGACCGCCGAGGAGGTGCCCTACAGCATCAGCGTGATCGATGCCGCTACGCTCGCGCGCACTGGGGTCGTCGACATCCAGACGCTGACGCTGCAGGTGCCTGGCCTCAGCATGTTTGATTTCGGCGCCCGCAACGCCGGCGCCGTCGCACCGATCATCCGCGGACTCAATGCGACCGGTGAGCCGCGCGGCTTTCGCAGCTTCGAGCAGAATCCGGTCGGCACCTACGTGGGCAACTCGCCGATGAGCGGCTATTTCCAGCTCGACGACATCAAGCAGGTCGAGGTGCTGCGCGGTCCACAGGGCACACTGTATGGTGCGGGTGCCCTGGGCGGAACCTTGCGATTCATCCCGAACTCGCCTGAGCTCAACAAGATCGTTGCCCATGTGGGAGCGGGTGCTGCCACCACCACCCACTCGAGTACGGCCGGTTATGAAGCCAATGGTCTGGTGAATCTGCCGCTGGGTGATGTCGCGGCCTTGCGCGCTTCGGCGAAATACGAGTACGAGCCGGGCTTCATTCACGTCAACGGACTCATTGTGCGCGATCCGCCTTACCTGACCGGTGTGCCGGTGCTGGCCAATCCCGCCGATCCGGCCAACAGCTCCGCGGTGTTCACGCAAAAGGACGACTGGAATTTCCAGAAGACCTTCACCGGCCGGGCAAGCCTGCTGTTGAAACCCACCAGTGCGTTCAGCGTGGAACTGGCCTACCTGTACTCG
>JANXYK010000062.1 GCA_025350055.1 Gammaproteobacteria bacterium
TGCGACGACCAGTCCACGAGCATCAATTGTGTGCTTGCCTTGCAAGGGCTGCTCGGAAATAGCGACGATCTTGTTACCCAGAACGCCGACGTTTCGGATGGCGTCCAATCCGGACTCCGGATCCATTACACGGCCGCCGGCGATCACGATGTCGAGTACAGCCGCCTCCACTTGAGAGCTGGGTGCGGCAGCAGAAGAAATACCAAGCCTCGCAAGCAGGATAACCGAGGTGAGGAAAATAGCGGCTTTACGCATACTGATAAGGTATTTCTCACAAGATTGTCGGCTAGTGTAATCGCGACAACCTATCTTGGTATAACGATTCGTCGCCCGTAAGCCGCCGTTATCTACGGTCTCCATCGGGTCGCGAGCCGTCCTTAGTCGTCAGGGCCGCTCCGGCGGACCGCAGTCGGTCGGAAGCGTCCGGTTTGTACCCCATCCATTCTTCGCCGCGGATTATCCTGTCACGCGGTCGACGGTAGACTTCCAGTAGACTTCGGCGCCGATCACACGCTGAATTTTTCTGCAGAACCACGCGGAACTTTTAGTAGGGATGACGCTAACGGTGTGACTTCCTGAAGGAACCCTCGGTGAAGCTTCGACTACGCCTTCTCCCCCACCTGTAACTCCGCGATTTTGAAGGGGACCCCACACCCTCCAATCCCGCAGTACCCGTTCGGATACTTCGCCAGATATTGCTGGTGATAGTACGCCCGATGACGGTAAATCCCACGGAATCCCCACGGTTGCCGTCGCGGTAGGCCTCTACCGGTCGACTTTCGGTAGACCTCAGCGTCGCTCCGTCGGTAGACCACGTCGGAGGCCTTGGGCTTGCGTCCGTGGCGACTCCCTTCGTCGATCACGGAGTTGCCGCTCGGATTCCGCAAGACTGCCGACTTGAATTCCCGTTGCCAAGATCACTCCAACCAGATACAAATGCGGCGCGATTGTGGAGTAGCCACCCGGCCAGACCGGGGCGATGGAAGCCTTCTTGATTTCACTCTTCACCGTCGCGATCGCCGAGATGGGCGATCGCACGCAGCTGCTCGCACTGGTATTGGCCGCCCATCGTCGGTGGCGTCCTTCGCGCTACGCTTGCCAACCACGCGGCGGCCGGCTACGTGGGCGCACATTTCGGGCGCTACCTGACCCCGTCACGTCTCGACCTGGTCGTCAGCACCAGCATGATTGGCATGGCACTGTGGACGCCTATACCCGACTAACTCGATGGCAAAGACGGCGAACTACGACGCCAGAGCGCCTTCATCGCTGCAATCGGTGACAAGAGGCCGGTTGCGACGGTGGCACTGGGTGCTGTCTACCAGAATTTGGTCGCCATCGTCGCCGGTACAACCCTTCGGATGCCAGTAGCCAACGTGCCAGTGATCTTCCTGGGCCACGCGTTCTCCAGCCGGCTTCCGCTTAAGGCCATCCCACTTGGCGACAAATCTCTTGTTCCTAGCGCTTGGAGCGGCTCGCTTCGCAGCTGAGCTGGAAACGAAGAGGAAGAAAGAGGTAGTTTTAACCTCGGGCTCCAGCCCGGAACGGGACTAAAACGGGGAGCAGGTCAATATCGCGTCAATACGCCCTGAAAGGAAAACGCATCATGTCCAACGTCAAGGTGGCAAGTTTCGGAATGTCCATTGACGGCTTCAGCGCCGGTCCGAGGCAAAGCCTCGACAACCCGTTGGGCGTCGGTGGCGCTGCGTTGATGCAGTGGGTCTTTCCGACACGAACCTTCCAGCAGATGCATGGAGAGGGCGGCGGGGAGACAGGCGCAGACGACGACTTTGCGGCACGCGGCTTCGCCAACGTCGGTGCGTGGATCCTGGGGCGCAACATGTTCGGCCCCGTCCGAGGACGCTGGACCGACGAGTCGTGGAAGGGCTGGTGGGGCGACGAGCCACCGTACCACACGCCGGTCTTCGTGCTCACGCACCACGCGCGAAATCCCATCGAGATGCGGGGCGGGACAACTTTCCACTTCATCACGAATGGAATCCATGCCGCCCTGGAATCGGCGAAGAAGGCCGCCGGCGATTGCGACGTGCGCATCGGCGGCGGTGCGGACACCGTCCGCCAATACCTGCAGGCAGGACTGGTTGACGAGGTGCACGTCGCGCTGTCGCCCGCATTGCTCGGGCAGGGAGAGGCCTTGCTGTCAGGTATCGATCTGACCGCGCTCGGCTTCAAATGCACCGAACACGTTACCTCGCGCCACGCGATGCACGTCATCCTGTCGAAATAGAACGACGCGCGCGGCCACGGGAACGTCCGGTGTCGGGAATGCCGTAGGCAGCCGCAACCGACTCCTTTGGCTCAAACTCGGAAGTTGCTCCAATCGGAGCGAGGTTTTGTCTACCGGCGGATCAGCATTAGCGTCTCCCGAAAGTCCACTGACAATGCCATGGACAGCGGGCAGTGCGATTCGGTAGAAATCCGGTAGAGCGGCCTGCATTCCGCCAGCATTTCCCTGCTGGTAGCGACCGCGTCGAGGAGGTCCCGCTCGTCCCGCCCGTGATCCCCGCGACCTTGGCTTCCAACCGACTCATCACGAAACCCCGATCTGGTGGAGCGTGCGCCCTGTACCGCGTTCAGAGTTGCAACCAACCGCCATCGACCGGAAGTTCAGCGCCGGTCGTGAAAGTCGCATCGAACGCGAGGAAGAGGACGGCCTTAGCGGTCTCGTCCGACGAACCGAAGCGCTTCATGGGAACCATGCCGGCCGTCTTCTCCCTGATCTGGGCGGCCGCGTCTTTATCGGGAAACACTTTGCCGAGGATCGGCGTGTCGATGGGGTCGGGCGTCACCGCGTTGACGCGGATTTCATGAGCAATCAACTCGGCGGCGAGCGTCCGGGCGAATGATCGCAGCGCAGCCTTGGCAGCTCCATATGCGAGCTGCTCGGGCATCCCCTTGACGTTGGCGATCGAGGTCGTGAGGCCGACAGAGCCACCCCGGTTTATCAGCGGAGCGGGCTTCTGCACCGCGAAAGCGGTCCGTCGCGGTTTAGTGGCCGAGCAGACGTGACGAACTTGGTGGCCGGGTTCCTCGAGGTCGTAAAGGACCTCAATTTTTCAACGCCTAATTTGCATGCCCTTGCGGACGAGGACGCCGCATTTGCTGAGTTTTCAGGGGGGTCGACCGTCATTGCCAGCGGCCGCAAATATGCCCAAGACTATGCGTTCTACCTGCGCGCCAGAGACGGCAAGATAGTCTTCGTTCGCGAGTACATGAGTTCGCTCAAGTCTATGAAGGCTTTTTCCTGACGCCCTTCAAAGCCGCGGAGCTACAGGCGGGAGAGAAGGCGTAGCCGGCGCTGCGCCGAGGGTTACTGCGGTCGGCGTGTCGTGCCAGCTCGAAGCTGTCGGCCATGGTAACGCCTGACGGTACTAACGGGACACGTTACTATAGGTCGATGATAAAGTGTTTTCGGGCCAGGGAGACCGAAAAGATCTGGAGTCGCGAGTACTGCAAGCGTATTCCACGCGACATTCAAGAGCGGGCGCTGATGAAGCTTCAGCAACTCAACGCGGCTGGAGACCTGAAGGACCTTTCGATTCCGAGTTCGAAGCAGCTCGAGACCCTAAAGGGTGATCGAAAGGGCGAGTACAGCATCCGGATCAATAAGCAGTGGCGGATCTGCTTTCGCTGGCGTGACGGTCACGCCTTTGACGTCGAGATCGTCGATTATCACTAGGCGGGAATATGGTTATGGCAACGCGAAAGATCAAGCTTGCTCTCCCGGGCAAGATTCTCCGGGAGGAGTTCATGGCGCCGGTAGGTCTCAGTGCGTATGCGCTGGCCAAGGCGCTGGACGTCCCGCTACCTCGCGTAAATGACATCGTGCGCGAGAAGCGCTCGATCTCGCCGGAAATGGCCGTGCTGCTCTCGGCGTATTTTGGTACGTCGGACGGCTACTGGATCAACTTGCAGGCGCACTTCGATCTGGAGATGGCGAAGGACAAGGTCGGCAAACAAGCGGCCCGGATCAGCCCGCATCCCCATGGTGCGGACGGCAGGCTGCAGCCCCTCTGACGGCTGACTGGTCTACCGCTCGATCGACGTTAACGTCTACCGGAAGTTGACCGATAGCCGGCCAGCAATGATGCAACGGCGGGGATTTAGTGGGATTTCCAACTATCGGGCGCACTATCACCAGCAGTATCTGGCGAAGAATCCCAATGGGTACTGCGGGATTGGAGGGTGTGGGGTGCCCTTCAAAATCGCGGAGTTACAGGTGGGGGAGAAGGCGTAGTCGTCGTCACTCAGGCGGCTTGCGGATGAAACCAGAGGGTTACCAGCCGGCCGCGTCGATTGCCCGCGTGTTTCCGCAGGAAAACGCCAGCTGATTTCGGCGTCAGCCTCTACCGGAAGTCTACCGGTGATGCGCCCAGGCAAACGGCGTGGAGACTCGCGCCCTGCTGCAGGCCGTCAAGCGCAATCCAGCGCGCTTTCCGACGGATTTCATGTTTGAGCTGTCCGCCGCCGAATGGGCGGCTTTGAGATCACAATCTGTGACCTCAAAACTCGGTCGCGGTGGTCGACGCTATGCCCCGTTCGCGTTTACAGAGCAGGGCATAGCGATGCTGTCATCGGTGTTGAACAGCGATCGCGCCATCGCTGTAAACTCCTTCAGGATGGCACACGTTTAGCGTCATCCCTACTAAGAGTTCCGCGTGTTTCTGCGGAAAAATCCAGCGTGTGATCGGCGCCGAAGTCCAATGGAAGTCTACCGTCGACCGCGTGACAGGATAATCCGCGGCGAAGAACGGATGGGGTGCAAACCGGTCGCTTGCGACTCGTTGCCGCCGGTTGGGAACGACAGCTTCGAGGAACCAAAATCGCAAAACTTTCGCCAAAACTGAGATCGTCGCCGGCTGAGCTGCAGCCAGCGCGCCTAATCAGAGTTTCTCTATTTTTCCCACCCGGACTTCTTTGACGAGCCAATGTCCGTGAACGCGGGCGAGTTTCATATCGGAGAAAGAGTGAGCGCCGACGGCATTGTTTTCTACCTCCATCCATAGACACTCAAAATAAAGCGACGCTTTGTCGCCCTCGACCTGTGCGTGCATTCGCATTGCGGGCGTGTAGCCGATCCAGTGATGTTCGGGGCGGAATGGGCCGCTGACGTCTGCCCAGTACCGACGCACCTCTGATTTACCGGTGTAAACCTTGTTATCGTGCGCAGTGTCGGTAAGGACCGCATCGTCGCCATAGATGCTCATCATAAGATCCAAGTTCTTCTCGGGTAGCACGCTCCCAGCGGTATGGAAGGTCACCTCGACGTTGCGCACGGCCAGTATGTCGGCCGGCGGCCCGCGGTCAGCTTGTGATTCAGCGAGCGCCGCCATGGCGAGCACGAGACCAAAAGCGAGGAACAAATTTTTCTTCACGAGTATTTCCTTCACCGTGGGGGCATGGTCTCGGATACTACGCTTCATAACGCTCCTCAGAAAAGCTGCAGTTGACTGCTGCCCGAGCCGGCGGAGAAGGCGTAGTCAAAGCTACACCGAGGGTTCCTTCAGGAAGTCACACGGTTAGCGTCATCCCTACTAAAAAGTCCGCGTGTTTCTGCAGAAAAATACAGCGTGTGATCGGCGCCGAAGTCGACCGTCGACCGCGTGACAGGAAAATCCGCGGCGAAAAATGGATGGGGTGCAAACCGGCCGCTTCCGACCCCAAGCGGACCAAGTCGGTGTCCCTGTACCGCAGCAAACATCGCAGGTATGCTCCTGGGAACCAAGCACCACGTCAGCTGCCTGTCTCATCGGGGGCCGATCGATGTCGAAAACACTACCCGCACTCATCCTTTACGCGCTCGCCTCGGTGCCGGCCGCGTGGGCGCAGGAACTCTCGCAGGCTTGGACTGATGCACGTGCCGCATGCCAGAGCGACCTGCAGAAGTTCTGCACCGGTGTGGCGCCGGGCGGGGGCCGCGTGCTCGCCTGTCTCAAGCAACATAAAGAAGAGGTCACTCCTAGCTGTAAGCAGGCTGTCCTCAAGGTGCTCCAGGGATCAGGCGCCGCCCCCGGATCGCCGCCGAGTCCGCCGCCCGATCAATCCAGCGCGAGTCCCTCGCCCAGCGCCGCGCCCGGATCGAGCGAGACTGCGGATGCTCACCCGGCCACTCACGTCGCACCGGCCGCGTCCAGCAAGGTGGCGCATTCCGGCTCGACCGCCACCTCCGCGAATGCAAAGCCAGCCGCGCACGCCGACAGCAGCTCGGCTCGCTACTACGAGCTCAAACGCGTCACGGCGACGATGAAGCTCGATCCGGTTCCTGACAATCCGTTGCCACCGCTGGACGCGAACCACGAAACCAAGATCTTCTCGCTTCTCGCGCCGACGGATTGGAGCGTGCACGGGGGGATGGCCGCCAGGGATGTCGGAAGCTGCTTCTCCGATTACAGTCAGTTGACGGGAGCGGCGAAGAGCGGCGACGGGGCCTACGCCATGAGCGTGCTGCCCCAGGCGACATTCCGGTATGCGGACGACCCGGCGGTCCGGCAGCAGTGGGAGCAGCGCGATCGCTTTGATGAGAAGTTCAAGCTCAAGGGTTGCCCCATTGTGGCGCCGCCGCACGCGGCCGACTTCATCCGGGACTACATCGTCTGGAAGTTTCACAAGGACCGGCCGCAGGTGACTGCGGAGCCATTTCCCGAGCTCGAGCAACTGGTCCGCATGCAGCTCGGCCTGGGGCCGCAGCGGGACGGCGCAAATGGCGGCGCGACGCGAGTCGAGGCCGCGCGGGTGCGAGCTTCCACGACCAGTGAGAAGGGCGACCCGGTCGATGAATGGTGGTCCGCGGTCATCGTCGTGCATCCTGTTCCAATCGCAGGACGGGGCGTGGGCTACGACTGGCACGTCGAGCAGGTCACGGTCTTCCAGGCTCCCAAGGGGAAACTGGACGGCTACGACAAATTGTACCGGGTGATGGCGACCAGCGTCCGCATCGATCCGCAGTTGCAAGCGTGGTACAGCCGTTTGATCAACATGACATATACCCAGTGGGCGCGGGAGATGCAGAAGCAGAACGCCATAGTCGCGGCGTTCCAGCAGCACGCGGTCGAGACGATCATGGGCGTGACGGCCAACCAGCAGCATGGTTCCATGGTGGCAGCCTACGGAGCTGACCAGTTGGTGCGGGGCGTGCAAACCTTCCGTGATCCCTCCACCGGCCACACGGTCGAGCTCAGCAACCTCTATGACCACGCCTGGGCGAATGGCAACGATCAGTACGTCGTGACCGACGATCCCAACTTCAATCCGAACGGGCGCGTGAATGGTGACTGGGGCGAGCTGCAGCTGGTGCGACCGCAGCCCTAGGTGTGATCGGCGGCGAATTCGCAATTTGCCGTTGGTTGTTGATCAAGGGCGCGCGATCTAACAGTCTGTTGAAAATTGGCCATTGAACGCGATGCAAGTGTTCTCAGCAGTTGAAGCGGCAGCGGCGGAGAGCCTGTTTTTTTTCGCTCAGGACTGCTGAGTTGTCGTGTTTGGCATCGTTGGGCTTGCTCAAGGCGCACCTTCCCTGCGCTATCCGCTGTACTGAAGCTCGAGCAGCTTGGGCAGGGGGCGCAGATTCACCACAGTGGCCACGAGCGTGAACAGCTACTCGACGCGATCCAGACCCCGCAGCTTGACCTGACGCAACGTGCCGTGCTGCTTGGCGTCGCCAAAGATGGTCTCGATGAGCTTGCGGGCGATCTGGCTCAAGGCGTATCCGGCATGACGCGTGGTGCGCACATCGATGCGGCTGGCACGGTTCGTGGTGTTCTGCGCCACATGTGGCGTGACATGCAAGGCTCGACAGCGCGCGACAAAGTCGCTCGTGTCATAGGCCTTGTCGGCCCCGACCGTCTTGCGCGTCTCGCCGGGCAGCGCGCCGAGCATGTCCAGCGCCGCCTCGCGCTCCGCACTGCCGCCGGCTTGTGTCAATCGGCTGTCGATCACCAGACCATTGCGGTTCTCGGTCAGCACATGACAGTGAAGGCTGTGCAACGCTCATGCGAACCGAAAAGTTCAATGAACTGTTAGACAGTCACGGGACGACCACGCTGTCGGATTTACCTCGCGAACATCATCACCCCATCCATCAGAATTGTGTTTGTATCTGTGATAGACGTTCGTCAACACGGTCGATTCCTTACCGTCGCAACCATCACCCCGGAACGGCAAAAGGACAACAGCAAAATCGTCCGCAGTGCCGAAGAAAATCCGACCAAAATCTTGAGCATCCGCTATCAAGCCCGCTTGAAAGGCGGCCCTGTGGACGAGAATCCCCCAATGCCCCCCGAACTAAGATCAACTGCTGCGTAGCTCTGGCGCTGCCTCGGCTTGCGCAGTCGAAAGTTCTCGGACAATACTATGGACACGATTCACATAGATTCTGAGCAAGAACGTGCCAAGGACCCCTGGACCGGTAGGGCTACATCCTGATTCCGAGCGGCCGGACACGGGTACTCTTGCAGTAACCCGATATTACGCTCCGGGGATTGCCGGCTGCTATTCAAGGCAACCAAGCCTCAAGACGCACCGGATTCAGCGCAGGCACGGAACTGCGAAAGCTGACTCCTGTAGACGGGGTGACACAGGCCCACTTGTTCGGAAGGTACAGCGTGTGCTCAACGAGCGAGCACAGAGCGGCCTAAAAATAGACGGTGTGTTCGGACCCGTAACGCAGGAGGCAGTCTCGAAACATCAAGGTACAACAGGACTGGCGGTTGATGGCGTCGCCGGTCACGCAACTGTGGCGGCGCTTCAGAGCGGACGGGGAGTTTCCCCAGCGGCTATCAATGTAGTTCGTCCAGCCGCCGGCTCGCAGAGTGATGACGTCCATAGTTGGCCGGCCACGAAGATTCTTTTTGAAGTATTTAAGCGGACTGACAACAGACTGCCGCTTGAGATGAAGTCTTTGTGGAACCCATTCGCCACTTGGGAAAATGCCGAGAAGGCGGTAGGCATCTTTGCGGTCCCCATCGCCGGTGAAATCTTCGATGTGGCGATGATGGGGCTTCTCTTGGCCACAGCCGGTCCGGCCGCGTTTGACGGTGGGCGCGAACCGGGCGGCTTTTTGCTCGCTATTGCGGGTGCAGCGACGGACAAGGACATCGACACCGCCGCTGAGCATTTGGCACATTCAATAACACGCTTTGGCGTCGCAGCGGTATTGGCCTGATTGCAGCAAAGGTCGGTGCGTGGCTCAGGCCGAGCACCGACGCAAGAGGCGGCAACCCCTGAGCCCACCACGATTCCGGAAGGCACCAAGCTCTTGCGCATCATCGGCGATGGAAATAATCCGGCGGGCTCGTGCTGGACGCGAGAGATGCCGCAAACCGAGGCCGCGTGGCGTGCCGACTTGGCAGTCAAGGGCGAATGGAACGGCGACGGTGGGTACATCGAGTACACGGTCCCGAATGGCGGCTGGCCGGCGTGGACCGGCACCGCGCACCGCAACCGGCCGCCATGCCCGGCTATGTGCTCAGGGGCGGCGGGGACCAAGTGTGGATCCCGCCAAATACCGTCCCTCGGTTGGCGCCGATACCAACTCCCTGGAGCATGAGGTAGGCGCCATGGCGGTCTTTGTCCCCCGGATCGATGCCTTGCTGAAGCGGCTCGACGAGTTACTCTCGCGCTTGGCGTCGATGCTCGACGAGCAGCGGGGCGTGCTCGCCGCGCCCGCGGCGACAGCCGCAGATGCCGCGCTTCTGAAGCAGCTGTCGCACGCGCAGTCGGTTATCGTTGCGCGACGGCGCGACCTGGGCGCCGCGGTACGGGACCGGTCGGTGGATCGGCTCGTGCACGAGCTCTGGTCGCTCGGCGGGGACATGTCGCATTTCGACTTCGCTCGGCTCCCGTCGGCCGTGGATTTCCCGGCGGCGCGCGACGCACTGTCGATGGACGCACTTGTGCTGACCCGCGACCTCAGCAGCGCGGCGAGTAAATCGGCCCTGGTCACGGAACTGCTCGGCGCACCCTGATGCGCTGCGCGAGGCTTGCGCGCCGCTCAAGCGCGGGGCTCCGACGCTCCCATACGCCAGGTTCTGAGGTGATGCGCTCGCACGGATCACTCCGCAGCGCTGCGTTGATCTTGGTCATTGGGATCGGCGGTCCAAACCTTGCAATGACTGCGCAGGATGACTGCGCGGCTCCATCGTGGCTCTATCCCGCCAACTCACCCTCGGAGCAGGTGGCCGCGCAAAGTCCCGATGAGCAGCTGCACCTGTCTGGCAGCTCGCAGGCGTACACCTACACGCAGCTCCACGATCTCAACTTTGCTCCCGACTGGCACCCCGACGATCACGCGCCCATGCCGGAAAGTGTGTCGCGTGGCCGGGCTCCCATGGCCTACGCTTGCGGCTATTGCCATACGCCTACGGGGCAAGGGCGCCCGGAAAATTCCCAGCTGGCTGGGCTTCCTGCTGCCTACATCACCAGCCAGGTGATGAAGTTCGCCAGTGGCGCGCGTCGTGGCGCCTGGTGCGGGCCTTACAGACCGAGCGATCTCATGTTGCAGGTGGCGCAGCATGCGACCAGCGCGGATGTTGCCAGCGCCGCGGCGTATTTTGCGCAGCAGGCGCCGCGCAGTCGCGTACGCGTGGTTGAGACTGATCGGGTACCGCGCTCGCGGGTCGTTGGCCTGGTTTTACAGCGCGATCGCTGGCGCCGGAACGGAACCTCTGGGCACGCGACTGATGGAGTTCTCTCCCGACGCGGAGCGCCATGAGATGCGCGACGATCGGATGCGCTACATCGCCTATGTGCCGAAGGGCAGCATTGCGCGCGGCAAACTGGTCGCCTCACAGGGTATCGACGGCCTCAAGAGTGCCTGCGATACCTGTCATAGCCCGCAACTTGGGGGAGTAGGGCCGATACCCGCGCTCGCCGGCCGCTCGCCAACCTACCTGCTGCGCGCGTTGTTCGAGTTCCAGACCGGCAAGCGCGTCAATGACGCGGCAGAGTTGATGAAGCCAATCGTCGCGCAATTGAAGCTTGCGAATATGATTGACGTTACAGCGTACGCTGCCTCGCTCCCGGTCCGTCGTTGAACAAACAGGACTGCGAATCTAAAGGCGTTTCGCCAGCTCGTGCAGAGGCTGGCGGAACTGCAGCCCCAGATCGGCGTGATGGGACAGGGACGCTGCGGCTTCCCCATAGAGCTTTCGTGCTTCCGCATTCTGGTTGAGATCGAGCAGGCACTGGGCAAGGGATACCCTGATCTGCGCCAGCCACGGGCTGTTCGGCACATCGGTGGCGAGCCGCAGGCTCAATGCCCGTCGCAATAGCGCAACGGCAGTCTGCCCCTTGCCGCCTCGTCGCAGCGATTCGCCCAGCGCCAGCAAGGCATCGGCCTCGTAGTCCTGGATGTAGTTGCGAATGTCCGCGTGTTGGGCGGCATCGACGGCAGTCCGCGCAGTATTCATCGATTCGGCGAACTGCCCCTTGGCGCTGAAGGCTTCCGCCAGCAAGGTATTGCGTGCCACCTCGTCCACCATGGCAGCGGGGTAGGCCGGCGACCTGGCAGCATGCATTTGCTTCGCCCATTGAATGGCGCCGTCCGTATTCCCCTGCGCCAACGCCAGACTACCCTGGGCGAGCAGATAGGGATTTTCCAGTGTCGGCTCCCTGGCTTTTCCGCCGATGCTGCGGCGTAGAGCCAGTGCTCGCTCCAGATCCGCCTTTGCCTCGCGATAGTGACCCGTGAACGTAGCCCACTTGCCGTGCTCCAGCAGCGCGGCGGCAAGCAGTATCGAGTCGGGAAATGTCTTGTCCAGCGTAGCGACATCCTGGGCAAGGTACTCTTCAGCGGCGTCGAAGCCGCCTTCGGCGAGCAGACTGCGACCATATTGCGCGCGAATCGCAGCTGCGACTGTCGAGTTCTGCGGCACTGTGCCCCGTCGAATGCCGTCAATGGCCTGTGCCTGCAATTGAAGGCCCTCGCGAACACGCGAGGTGGCGTGGAGAAACGAGCCCAGTCGCCACTGCGATATGTGTGTCGCGATATGCGAGTCGCCGTTTTGGGCGAGGCTGGCCGCCAGTGAGGCGCGGAAATTGCGCTCAGCATCGACGAACTCGCCCAGCGCGGATTGCGCGGCGGCGAGCCCTGCGAGCGGCGAAATCTCCCACGCCGAAGTGGTGGCTACGCGTCGATGCACTTCCTGCAGCGACTTGCGGAAGATGATCTCGGAGCCAGCGTAGTCGCCGAGTTCGTAATGCGCGTACCCGGCCTTGTCGAGTGCGAGCTGGTAGGTCCAGCTGTCGGGCGCGTTGACTGCGAGCAATCGCAGTGCGTCGTCTTCCAGGCTCTGCATCCGTTCAGGTGCCGTGTACCTGAGGTAGCTGCCCGATTCCATCCATACGCCGGCGCGGGTTTCAGACTTGAAATCGCCCAGCTTGTCGAGGATGCCCTGCGCCTCTCGCAGCAGTGCCGGAATTCGTACTCGCTCCGGCGTGGTCGAGATATCCACCACATAGTCGAGCAGTGAATCGGCGAGCTCCACGCTGGTCGATGCGCCGGCCTTCGTGAGCGCCTCTATGCGTCGCAACCGCAACTGTGCAGCCTGCACGTCCAGGCCCATCTGCGTATACATGTCGGCGAGCGTCAACAAGACCTCGGCTTGCGCCTCAGGGGCGTCTTTCAACTGCTCGCCCACGCGTGCCGCGCCAACGTCCAGCAGTTCGCGCGCGGTGGTTTGGCGCGCTTTCAGCGGGTTACTCTGCAGATGCGTGTTGGTGCGGAATATATCCTGCAGGAACTGCTGCACGGCCTGCGCGCGCTCGGTCTCGTTCCTGGCGACAATCGCCTGCGCACGTGCGAGTCGCGCCTGGTGCACGGAAATGCCGGTGGTCGCAGCGAGCGCCAAGGCCACGAGCACAGTGACGGCGACCGCGAGTCGGTGACGCGCGACGAACTTGCGCAGCAGATACATGGGTGCGTCCGGTCGCGCCAGTACGGGCAACCCCGAGCAGTAACGTCGCAGATCGCCGCCAAAGGCGTCGACTGAAACATAGCGAAGTGGCGGCTCCTTCTTCAGTGCCTTCAGCGTGATCGTGTCGAGGTCGCCGGACAGGGCTCGACGCAGCTGGGCTACAGTCATTGCTCCGATCTCGGCGGCCTTGCCGGCATCGCCCACCGCCTGGCTGGGCTTTTGCGGGTCGGCGCTCAGGATCGCCTCTTCGAGCGCGGCGACCGAGCGGCGCGTGAGACGGTACGGTCGCTCCGAGCTCAGCAATTCATAAAGGAGCACTCCCAGGGAGTAGATATCGCTCGCGACACCCAGCGGCGCGCCCGCAATCTGTTCCGGACTGGCATAGCCGGGCGTCAACATGCGGCGGGTGAACTGCGTCAGGTCAGCAGAGTCTGATTCTCCCGTCGGCAGCATCTTGGCAATGCCGAAATCCAGCAGACAGGCGTTGCCCGCCGGCGTGACCAGTATGTTCGAGGGTTTCAGATCGCGGTGCAGGATCAGGTTTGAATGCGCATAGCCCACGGCGTCGAGCACCTGCGCAAACAGGGCGAGCCGCGTCGCGATGCTGGCGCGACGCTCGCTGCAGTACTGCGTCAATGGCACGCCTTCCACGTATTCCATCGCCAGGTAGGGCTGGCCTTCGGCCGTGATGCCCGCGTCATAGAGTCTTGCGATATGCGGATGCGCGAGCGCTGCCAGGATGTCGCGTTCGCGGCAGAAGCGGTCGATGAATTCCCGGCGATAGTGCTCCGCAAACGGCAGCTTGAGCGCGACCGTGCGCGTGAGGGTTCCATCAACGCGCCGCGCGCGCCACACCGAGCCCATGCCGCCGCGCCCGAGTTCGGATTCCAGCAGGTAGGGGCCTATGCGAGTGCCTGCCGAGAATGCGCTGCCCGGGTTGGCGAGTTGAGCCGCAGCCGTCGAATCCTGCAACTGCGGCAGGGACTCGAGGAAGCTGCCGGTGTCGATGATTGCCCGGCGGTTGAGCAACTCCTGCAGCGTGCGGGCGGCCGCGGGATCGCGTAGCGCCAGGTCCGCCAGCCATCCGGGAATCTCCTCTGGCCGCAGCTCCAGCGCCTGGTCGAGCAGCGCGGAGATCCGATTCCAGTTGTCCCGGTCTATGCGCACTCGTTTCTAGTCACGCAACGCGGCATCGAGCCACAGTCGGGCCTTCTGCCAGTCGCGCTGCGCTGTGCGCTCGGTCATGCCGAGTGCCTCGCCGATCTCGGCAAACTCCAGGCCAGCGAAGTAGCGCATCTCGACCACGCGTGCCAGCCGCTGATCGATGGTGTCCAGTTCCTCGAGTGCTTCGTTGATGCGCAACACCTGGCTGTCCGCCACCAGGGTTGCAGGCTCGTAGTCTGGATCCAGCGTTACGTGCAAGACATCGCCGCCGTTGCGCACGGCGCTGCGTTGTCTGAGCAGATCGACAATGATGGAGCGCATGGCCCGGGCCGCGTACGAGAGCAGATAGGCCCGATCTTCTGTCTGGAAGCCTCCCAGCTTCGCCAGTCTCAGGTAGCACTCGTGAACCAGCACCGTCGTATGGAGCGAAGTCATCGCTGGCGTTCTGAACAGGCGCAGATGCGCGATCCGGCGCAATTCATAGTAAGCACCGTTGAACAGGCGATCGAGCACAGCACGACCCTGCTCGGGAGTCACGGTAAGGGGGTTCGCCAGTGGCTCCCCATGCTCATCTTTCAGTTCCGTCATTGCCGCTCAGTAAATGCTGGTCCGCATGTCGTTTCTTGCGGAGAAATTTCGTAACAGTCTACAGAAGGATCGCATTTGAGAAACAGGGAGTGCCGATTATGTACAACGTCTTAAGAACTGGTTGGTTGCAACGGGCCGCCACTGTGGCTGTCTTGTGTTTCGGTGCTTCCGTATGCATGGCTCAGGTGGATCCGGGCGTGAGGCTCGGGCAGCCCGGGGCGGGCAGTCCACTGCCCGGACTCAGCACCGTTGAGTCAGCCGTATTCGATGAGGGCGTGCAGCGCATGATCCAGCTGGAGGCGGTCTGCGATGACTGCTCGGACCTGGTGATCGGAACCCGTCTCGAGCCCGCGCGCGCCAATGTCGTTACTCAATCGAATTCTTCCGGGCTCGGCACCCGATTCAATGGCGACCAATGCAGTGTCTGCCACAACCAGCCGGCGGTCGGCGGGTCAGGCGGATTCATGGTGCCCAACCCCGGCGCGCTGCCCAACCAGCAGCGGCAGCCGGAAAACCCGATGTTCGACCTGATCCCGCATCGCAAGGGCGCTTCCAATGCGGTGCCGTCGTTCATTACGCGTTTCGGGCCGATCCGCGAAGTGCGCTTCGCGCGCAAGCCTGACGGTTCACCTGATGGTGGGGTGCACCAGCTGTTCACGGTGGTTGGCCGCGCGGACGTATTTCCGGCGGGACAAGCCGACACCTGCAACAACCAGGTGCTGCCGCAGCCGGATTTCGAGACTGAATTCCGTCGCGGCAACCTGCGCTTCCGCATTCCGCTGCAGCTCTTCGGGCTCGGCATCATCGATGGCATCCAGGATCGGGAAATCCTGGCGCGGCACGCCGCCAGCGCCACAATCCGCGCCTCGCTCGGCATCGTCGGTGTCCCGAATCGCAGCGGCAATGATGGCACCATCACCAAGTTTGGCTGGAAGGCGCAGAACAAGTCGCTCGCGATCTTTTCAGGCGAGGCCTACAACGTCGAAATGGGCGTGACCAACGACGTGTTCACGCAGGCGACGGACGAGACGCCGGCGTGCACCGCAGACAAGAGCGAGCCCAACGATATCCTGCGCATGGACGACAAGGATATCCGCAACCAGAGCTTCTACACGCCGGCGCATCAGGCGCCAGACTGGCTGATGTTCTCGATGTTCATGCGGCTGCTCGACGCGCCGAAGCCCGCTCCGATGACGGCGAGCGCGCTGCGCGGCCAGGCGTTGTTCGGTACCGGTCCCGACGTTCCTGGCGTGGGATGCGCTGCCTGTCACACGCCCACCATGGTCACACCAGCGCGCAGTGAAACGGCTGCCCTTGAGAGCCTGAGCGCAAACCTGTATTCCGATCTGCTGATTCATCACATGGGACGCAATCTCGCCGATGACATCACGCAAGGGGCTGCCAGTGGCGACATGTTCCGCACCACGCCGCTGTGGGGCGTCGGCCAGCGGCGCTTCTTCCTGCATGACGGGCGCACGGACGATCTGCTCAAGACGATCTACACGCACTATTCGCCGGCGGGGGATTGCGACAACCGTGCCGGATCCAATTGCTATGGAGCCTCCGAGGCCAACGCCGTGGTCAAGCGTTTCGCTGCACTCTCGCATGCTGACCAGCAGGCCATCCTGGATTTCCTCAGGGCGCTTTGAACCCGAACCCGCGGGCCAGTGGTCGCACGACGCGCCACTGCACCCGCGGGTCTGTTCCCGGCCCGCATGAACATGCGGCGGAACGGGAATAAGATGGGCTCGTCCGGAGTCTAACTCCGTATCTGGTTTCGCCTGCCGGAATGCGCCTGGTTGCCGTGAGCTCACTACCCGAACAGTTCAATGGACGATAGGCGCCGCCGCTTCGAGGCGCAGGTGTTGCCGCATCTGGACGCGGCGTACCGCCTTGGCAGGTGGCTGGCGCGTTCGCGTGAAGGCGTCGAGGATGTGGTCCAGGACGCGGTGCTGCGCGCCTATCGCGGCTTCGACGGGCTCAGGAATCCCGATGCGAAAGCCTGGTTCCTGACCATCGTCAGAAACTGTCACTTTTCCGCGCGCCAAAGCCCGTCGCGACGCTGGGACCCATTGCCCGATGGGGAAGTCGGTCACGACAGTCGCGACCGTGACGAGTTTCGCGATGCCTCCGCCGATCCGGAGGGCGCGGCAATGCAAAGCGAGGAGGCGCAGGCGTTGCGTGCGCTCATCGAGACACTGCCCGAAGAGTTTCGCGAGGTGCTGGTGCTTAAGGAATTCGAAGACCTGAGCTATCGACAGATCGCGACCGTGACCGGTACGCCGCTGGGCACGGTGATGTCGCGCCTGTCGCGGGCGCGGGCGAGTTTGCGCAAAGGCTGGTTGACCCAGATGGGAGATATCCGTGCAGTGCCCTGAATCCCTGCGTGTGCAGGCGTATGTGGACGGCGAGGTGGACGCGCTGGGCAGTGCCGATATCGAACGGCACCTCGAGCACTGTGCCGAGTGTCGCGAGCAGCACGCGCACGTGGAGGCGCTGCGGGCAAGACTGCGCCCGCTGGCCAGCAAGGCGCCGGCACCTGAGGCGCTGCGCCAGCGAGCGCGGCAGCTGCTCCACATGGAAGATGCAGGGCGAGGGTCCTACGGCCGACGCCTGCGGCCGCGCTTCACGGCCTGGTCGTTCTGGTCAGGCGCAGGCAGCGGCTTCGCCGCAGCCACTATCGCCGCTGTGTGTGTCTATTTTGCTGTCACGCCGACAGCCTCGAATCGCATGGTGGACGAGGTGCTGGGCGCGCATGTGGGCGCACTCATGTCCGGGCATCTCCTGGCAGTCGAGTCGACCGATCATCACACGGTGAAACCATGGTTCGCCGGCCGCACCGAGGTCTCGCCGGTGGTCGTGGACTTTGCAGCCGATGGCTATGCGCTCAAGGGCGGCCGCGTCGACACGCTCGACCACCAGCGTGCTGCGGTACTGATCTATCAGCACGGCCGGCACATCATCGATGTCTACTGCTGGACAGTGCCAGCTGGCGTGCTGCCAGGGAACGTGACACGTCGCGGCTATCACCTCGCGTTCTGGAGGAGTGGTGATCTGGCGTATGCGGCCGTATCCGACACCGCATGGAGCGAATTGCTGGGTCTGCGAAATTTGCTGCAAAGCCAGCGAAGCAACGATCCACCGACCTGAGTAGCGAGAGTCACGGGAATAAATGTCGGGGCTCGCAAGTCTTGTCCTGTGAACCCGCCACAGGAGAAGCCCGTGACCGACACTTTGCTCCAGTCCCGCCGCAACGCGTTGCGTTGCATGGCTTTTGGTGGCGCCGGCACACTGTTCGTGCTTGCCGGAGGCGTGCTGACTCCAGTAGAGCTGGCCGTAGCTGCGCAAGACAGCACGGCCGTCAAGAAGCTGGGCAAGCCGCTGTTCGTGCAGATCAGCGATACGCACATCGGCTTCAACAAGGAAGCCAACCCGGACGTCAATGGCACGCTGAAGCAAAGCATCGCGCTGGTCAATGCGATGCCCGATCAACCCGCGCTCATCATCCACACCGGTGACATCACGCACCTGTCGAAGGCGGCCGAGTTCGACACGGCGCAGCAGCTATTGGGGCAACTCAAGACCACGGAACTGCACACCGTGCCGGGCGAGCACGATGTGACCGACCCCGAGGTCAAGGAGTATTTCTCACGTTTCGGCAAGGCCTCCGGCAACAAGGGTTACTACAGCTTCAATCATGCGGGCGTGCACTTCATCGCGCTGGTCAATGTGCTGCAGTTCAAGCCGGGCGGCCTCGGCACGCTCGGTGCCGAGCAGCTTGCGTGGGTGGCGTCGGATCTGAAGGGCCGCTCGTCAAGCACTCCCATTGTGGTGTTTGCCCACATGCCGCTCTGGACAATCCATGAGCCCTGGGGCTGGGGCACGGGCGACGCGGATCAGCTCATCGCAGCGCTGCGCCGCTTCGGTTCGGTCACGGTACTGAACGGCCACATCCACCAGATCGTGCAGAAGGTCGAAGGACAGATCACCTTCCACACCGCGCGTTCGACGGCCTATCCGCAGCCGGCGCCGGGCGTCGGCAACGGGCCCGGGCCGCTCAAGGTGCCGGCCGACGAGTTGTCGAGGATGCTGGGCATCTCCACCGCCATGCTGGTCAAGCACCCGCGCTCGCTGGTGCTGGCCGATGCGACGCTGGGATAGGGCAGTCTTGTCATCGACATTGAGAGCGCTATGCACAGCAGCGACGCTGGCGCTTGCCGGCAGTTCCATCGCGGCGGACGCACCTGCGATCATTGCGTCGCCGCCGGCGCAGGTCGTCATCAAAGGCTTCATGTTCGAGCCGCAATCTGTGACGGCGAAGGTTGGCGAGACAATCACCTGGATCAACAAGGATGATGAGCCACATACAGTGCGCAGCGATGCCGGATTGTTCGCATCCGCAGCGCTGGATACTGGCGAGACCTTCCGCTTCAGGTTCGACAAATCAGGCACCTATCACTTTTTCTGCTCGATCCACCCGAAGATGACCGGCACGATCGTGGTTCACTAGAATGCATTCGTGACACTGAGCACCGAGCAGTTCAGGACCCGAAGCCCACCGCGCTTTAATTCCAAAGCCGACGAGCGCGCCCACGTGCTGCACCGACTCGCGGGTACCTGTCGAATCTTCGGACTGCGGGGCTACTCGACAGGCCTGCTCGGGCACCTCACCGTCCGCGATCCGGAATTTGCAGATCGCTTCTGGGTGAATCCGGTTGGTGTGCCCATGAGTCGCATCGGTGTATCCGACCAGGTGCAGGTTTCGCACCAGGGCGAGATCCTGTACGGCAAGGGCCCGGTCAATCCCGCGGGGCTGCTGCTGCATACCGCTGTCCACCAGGCCAGGCCCGACGTCACGGCGATGTGTCACTCGCATGCCATTCATGGTTCGACATGGGCTGCACTTGGCAGGGTGCTGGATCCGATCACACAGGATGCCAGTGTGTTCTATGAGCGCCAGGCCCTGATCACCGAGCCGCGGGTGGTGCGTGATGCCGCAGGTGCGGCGGCCTTTGCGGCTGGCTTTCCTACCAGACGCTCTGGGATGAGCTGATCCTGAGCAATCCAGATCTGGCCACGTGACGACCAGCGCTCTTCCCGACGCCGGTTCTATCTGGCAATGGCGATTGCTGGCGCGCCAGCCTGGTGGGCTAGCGATTGCCGAACGCGCGCCAGAGGAATAGCGTTCCGAGCGCGAAGAAAAGCAGGCTTGCTGCAATGTGTATCGCTCGTAGCGGCAAGCGATCGGCGAATGAATTGCCGAGCAAGACCACCGGGACGTTGGCGACCAGCATGCCGGCGGTAGTTCCGGCAACAACGGCGGCGAGGTTGCTGTAAGCGGCGGCCAGCGCCATGGTGGCGATCTGCGTCTTGTCGCCGATCTCGGCCAGGAAGAACGCGATCAAGGTTGCGGTGAATGCGCTGGCGCGCCCGGATTTCTCCGGCCCCTCATCGAGCTGGTCCGGCTTGAGTGTCCACAGGGCCATGCCGATCATGCTGATGCCGACGACGGCGTCCAGCCGTGCTGGCGTCAAGAGCTTCCCGGCTTCGGCGCCAATCAGGCCGGCGACGGCGTGATTGGCGAGCGTGGCGCAGAGGATTCCCGCAATGATCGGCCAGGGCTTGCGGTATCGGGCCGCAAGCACCAGCGCCAGCAGCTGCGTACGATCGCCCATCTCGGCGATCGCAACGGTCGAGATCGAAATCAGGAAGGCTTCCATCGACGCTTGCTCGGGTATCCGATTGGAGTAATCTTGGCAGCGGGTATTCCACTATGCCGATCAGATCAGCGCAACCTGCGGATTCTACGGCGATCGCCGAATTCATCGTCCCGAGCATTCGTGAGCGTGGATATCGCGCCATTCAGTTCAACTTCGTCGTGGTCACGAATGAACGCGCGGTGCGACTGTGGCAGTCGCTGGGCTTCGAGATGGTCGGCCGCCTGCCGGCAGCGTTCAGCGACCGGGAGCAAGGTTATGTCGACGCGCTCGTGATGTATCACCTGCTATGAGCAATGAATGCAGGTACGCACCGTGGACCGGTCGATGACCGATATATTGATGACGACTATCTAGCTTCGGCGGGCAACGGCCTCTGATCGGGTCGCGGTCGTCGGCATACTAAGGACTAGTCATGTTCCGCTCGGTATTCAAGCCCGGAGTTCTGCCCGTTACGCTGGCCGCCGCCGGCATCCTGATGGTCACGATGGGGAGCCGCCAGTCCTTCGGCCTTTTCATCAGCCCGATCAGCTTTGCGCTCGCCATCGGACAATTCAGTTGGGGTGCGATACAACCCATTGCCGGCGCATTGGCGGATCGCTGGGGGCCGCGCCCGATCCTGCTTGCCGGCATGCTGCTGCTACATGAAGGCTTCGGACTGACGATACTGCTGAGTTTCACCTGGTTGGCCACGGTTCCGCCCACCGCGACCCTGGTCGGCAAATTATTCGGCACGCGTTACCTGTCGACGCTGTTTGGCCTGACCTTGCTGACGCACCAGATCGGCGGATTCCTCGGCGCCTGGCTGGGGGGTCTCGCGATCACGCGCTTCGGTGATTTCTCCTGGATGTGGTACGCGGACATGATTCTCGCAACGCTCGCCGCGCTCGTGAATCTGCCAATCCGTGAAGCGCGCATCGTCAGGCCCACCCTGCTTGAACCTCTGCGTGCATAACACTCGGGAGCCAATGCCATGACCAGAACCACGATAGCCCTGACGACCACCATGGCAGCACTCGCTGCCGTATCACTGGGTAGCTATGCCGGCTACGCCTATGCGCAGCAGCAGGGCGCGAGCACCCACACCTATTCATATGCCACCAAGGGCCTGGTCGAATTCCAGGATGGCGGCGAACACTGGAAGCTGCTGCTCGATGCCTCGAATCTCGGCGGCAAGGCACTGGACATGGCCGAGCTGACGCTCCCCGCCGGTGAAGTGGTTGGCAGTCATCATCATGATGCGGTCGAGATCTTTTATGTGCTCTCGGGCACGCTGGGCCATGAAGTGAATGGCGAGATGCACTTGCTGACGCCCGGCATGGTGGGCGTGGTCAGGCCCGAAGACGCGGTACGTCACCTGGTGCCCAAGGAAGGCGATGTCAGGATGCTGGTGATCTGGGCGCCTTCCGGGGAGGCGCAGAAATTCTTTGGTCGTGCAAAGACCACGCCGGTGGCGCAATAGTGGGCCGTGCGCTGGTCAGCGCGTGCGCGCTGTTGATGGCCTTGCCCGCCGTCGCGTTGTGTGCAGCTGCGAGCGATGCACGCGCGCAAGCGCAGCAAGCGCCCCAGTTGCCCGCAACCATGCGCGCCGCCGCCTTCGACAAGGGCGGTGGCCCGGAAGTCCTTTCCATCCACAATCTGCCTATTCCGAGCGTAGGCCCTGGTCAGGTGCTGATCGCCGTGCAGGCAGCAGGCATTGGTGCCTGGGAGGCGCAGATGCGCCAGAATCCGGGTGAGCACGCAAAGTTTCCGCAGGTACTGGGTGGCGATGGTTCGGGCATTGTCGCGGCCGTGGGCCCGGGCGTGCGCGGCTTCAAACCCGGTGATCGGGTGTATGGCACGGGCAATGGTTTCTATGCCGAGTATGTGTCGGTGCGGGCTGAAAACATTGCGCACGTGCCGGCGGGCATGAAACCGGCCGAGGCTGGTGTGCTTGCGATCAGCGGGCTGTCGGCACTGCAAGGCATCGACGATGTGTTGCAGCTGAAGGCCGGACAAACCCTGATCATCCACGGAGCCGCGGGCGCTGTTGGCACGCTGGCGCTGCAATTCGCGAAGCTGCGCGGTGCCCGGGTACTGGCAAGTGCATCAACTTCCGAAGGCGTCGAACTCGTAAAGCGATTGGGCGCCGATGCCGTCGTGAATACTCGCAGCGAAGACCTGACTGCTGCCGCCCGCGGCTTTGCGCCGCGGGGTGTCGATGCGGTGTTGGCGTTTGCCGGCGGCGCGGAGCTCGAGCACTGCGTCGACGCGCTGCGCAGCGATGGCCGGGGCAGGGTGGCCTTCCTGTATGGCATGCAGCCCGCGCCCAAGCCGCGCTTCGGTGTGCGCATCACGATGTACAGCTTCGTCGATGGCCCGCAGGAACTGGCGCGGCTGAATCAGGCTGTCGGGGCCGCGCACCTGCAGGTGCCGATCGCCGCGGAATTTGCACTCGCTGATGCAGCGGCGGCGCACCGACGCCTCGAGGCCGGTCATCTGCTCGGCAAAATCGTATTGCGCGTGCGCTAGTGCGGGGCTTTCATGTAGGCCACGGCGTCGCCGTGGTAGCTGCCCATGAAGATCGTGTCGCCCACCTGCACGGCACTCGTGCCATCGCTGTAGGTGTCGTTGGCGGGTAGTTGCGCCAGCACCTGCACCTGCAGGCTGACCGGATCGAGCCGGATCAGCCTGGTATCGTGCGTGCAATTGCCGGTTGAACAGTCGCCCATCAGGACTTTCGGGTCGACGACCTGGCCGGTGACCAGCAGGCTTCCGTCCGGCGCATGACCGATGTTGTCAGGCAGGAAGTCGAGCTTCACGGTGCTGGGTGCTCCGCTTCCATCACCTGCCACGCGCAACACCTGGTGACCGAAGAACCAGTTGAAGTACAGCCAGCGGCCGTCTTTCGAAGTTGTCACTCCGTTGTCACCAGTCGCAGCGGTATTCGCGTAGTGCGCATAGCCGCGGTCGGGTCGCCACTTGAACACAGCGCCGGCATACTCACCGCGGCCCATCTTGTCGCGCGCATGTGCATCGTGCGGATCAAAAGTGCTGGTAACCATGAAGCTGTCGCCGGCGAGCGGCGTGACTGAATTCAACCAGACGCTTTCCTTGACCTCGGCGCAGCCCGCCCAGCTGAGCTGCGGCTCGCTGCCACGCGCATCGATGCTGAATATCTCGATGGACTCGCGTCCACCGTGGTTGACCGCGTACAGCGTGTGGCGTCCGTGCTCGCCCTTGCGGATCGCGAGCCCATGGGCCACGAACTGCGCGGCGTCGGGCGCCGGGCAATCACCGTACAACTTGTTGTGTTCCACCCGCTTGAGTGCCGCCTGCGCGATCGAGTGCCAGCGCAGGCTCTTGCTGTTCAGCAGGTAAAGATCACCACCCCCCGGGGGCGAACCGGGCAGCGAGCCGCCCATGCCGCTGACGAGGATCCACGGCGTGCCCGGAATCTGCACCAGGTCTTCGGGATGATGAAGGCCGCAGAGGTAATGCACGGCTCCATGGGGCGCGCATTGATCTGCGCCCGCTGGCGCGGCAGGCGGCCCATTGCGTCTGCCGCAATGGCTGTATGGAAAGCCGTCAGCAGGCCACACGCGCCCAGCAACATCGGGTAACGCATCATTCCGCCTCCAGCCATGCCATAGCGGCGCGCTGCAGTATAGCGGGTCTCGCGGCGAGGCTATGGGCACGCCGCGCGAGGCCGACCCGGCAGGTGGTGCAGCTCACGTTCGCGCGCGGCGCCGCAATCAGCGCAACAACAGGCGGTGGTGTATTGAACCTGTAGCGATATCGGGTTTTCCAATAAGACTGATCGACAAGATCGATTGGATTGATGACGCCGGTGGCGTTATCTTTCCGGCAGGGTTGAAGAACCGCATTACCTGCACGGAGACATCATGGAAAACCAGAGCAAATGCCCGGTCACGGGCGGATCACAGCAGCGCGCCACGGTGGGCGCCAGGTCCAACCAGGATTGGTGGCCCAAACAACTGAACCTCAAGATCCTGCATCAGCACTCGCCGCAGTCCAATCCGCTGGGCGAGGGCTTCGACTACGCGGAGGAATTCAAGCGCCTCGACCTGCAGGCCGTGATCAAGGATCTGCACGCGCTGATGACCGATTCGCAGGACTGGTGGCCGGCAGACTTCGGCCACTACGGACCTTTGTTCATCCGCATGGCTTGGCACAGCGCCGGCACCTACCGCGTGGGCGATGGGCGCGGCGGCGCCGGCAACGGCAGCCAGCGCTTTGCGCCGCTGAACAGCTGGCCAGACAACGTCAATCTGGACAAGGCACGGCGCCTCCTGTGGCCGATCAAGCAGAAATACGGTCGGCGCATTTCCTGGGCCGACCTGATGATCCTCGCGGGCAATGTCGCGCTCGAGTCGATGGGTTTCAAGACCGTCGGCTTTGCCGGTGGTCGCGCCGACATCTGGGAGCCGGAAGAAGAAATCTACTGGGGCGGAGAGGGCAAGTGGCTGGCCGATGAGCGCTACAGCGGCGATCGCAAGCTCGAGAATCCGCTCGCGGCCGTGCAGATGGGCCTGATCTACGTGAATCCGGAAGGTCCGAACGGCAAGCCCGATCCGCTGGCTGCCGCGCGTGATATCCGTGAGACCTTCGCCCGCATGGCGATGAATGACGAAGAGACCGTGGCGCTGATCGCGGGCGGCCACACCTTTGGCAAGACCCACGGTGCCGCCGATCCCGGCAAGCACGTGGCCGCCGAGCCCGAGGGCGCCGGCATCGAAGCGCAGGGCTTCGGCTGGAAAAGCAGCTACGGCAGCGGCAAGGGCGGCGATGCCATCGGCAGCGGGCTGGAGGTGATCTGGACCACGACGCCGACAAAGTGGAGCAACAATTTCTTCGCGAACCTGTTCGGCTACGAGTGGGAGTTGACGAAGAGTCCGGCCGGCGCGCAGCAGTGGCAGCCGCTCAAGGGCGCAGGCGCCGGCACCGTGCCCGACGCACATGACAGCAGCAAGCGTCATGCGCCATCGATGCTGACCACCGATCTCGCGCTGCGTTTTGATCCTGAGTACGAGAAGATTTCGCGGCGCTTCCTTGCGCATCCGGAACAGTTCGCCGACGCCTTCGCGCGCGCCTGGTTCAAGCTGACCCATCGCGACATGGGTCCGGTGGCGCGCTATCTGGGCCCGCTGGTACCGAAGCAGGCGTTGTTGTGGCAAGACCCGATTCCCGCCGTCGATCATCCGCTGATCGATGCGCAGGATGTCACGCGGCTCAAGGCGAAGATCCTCGCCTCGGGGCTGTCGATTGCACGGCTGGTGAGCACCGCCTGGGCCTCGGCCAGCAGCTTCCGCGGCAGCGACAAGCGTGGTGGCGCCAACGGTGCGCGCATCCGCCTGGCGCCGCAGCGCAACTGGGAAGCCAACCAGCCTGCCGAGCTCGACCAGGCGCTGGCGAAACTGACGGCGATCCAGCAGGAATTCAACGCCGCGGCGAGCGGCGGCAAGCGCATCTCGCTGGCCGACCTGATCGTGCTGGGCGGCGGCGCCGCGATCGAAGCGGCGGCGCGCAAGGCCGGTCACGAAATCCTGGTGCCTTTCATGCCGGGGCGCATGGATGCCTCGCAGGATCAGACCGATGTGGCATCCTTCGCGGTGCTCGAACCACTCGCTGACGGCTTCCGCAACTACCTGCGCAGCGGTTTCGAGGCGGCTGCGGCCGAGCTGCTGATCGACAAGGCTCAGCTGCTGAACCTCTCCGCGCCGGAGATGACCGTGCTGGTCGGTGGTCTGCGGGCCTTGAATGCGAATGTCGGGCAGTCACCGCACGGCGTGTTCACCCAGCGACCGGAAGTGCTCAGCAATGACTACTTCGTGAACCTGCTCGACATGAACACGCGCTGGCACAAATCGGCCGCCGAGGCGGGCTTGCTCGAGGGTCTTGATCGTGCCACCGGCAAGCGCAAATGGACTGGCAGCATCGTCGATCTGGTGTTCGGCTCGAACTCGCAGCTGCGTGCGCTCGCGGAGGTCTATGCCAGCAGCGATTCGCAGGCGCTGTTCGTGCGCGATTTCGTGGCGGCCTGGACCAAGGTGATGAACCTCGATCGCTTCTGAGCCCTCATGCGCTGATGCTAAACTGCGCTCGTTGCATTGCATGCGAGCGGAGCGATTATGCCGGGGCGATTGACCAGCCTGATGCTCACCCTGGCGGTATTGGGCGGCGCCACGGTAGCGGTCGGATCGGTGCCCACGTACGCAAAAGACGTGGCGCCGATCCTGCTCCGGCACTGTGCCGCCTGCCACGCCGCCGACGATGGCCCGGCACGCGTGGCGCTGCTCTCGTACCCGAAGGCTGTGGCTGCTGCCAGTTCGATTCGCGAACAGGTGGCTGCGCGCAGGATGCCACCGTGGTCCGCTGATCCTGTGCACAGCCTGAAGTTTCGCAATGACGCCCGACTCAGCGACAGCGAAGTGGGCACGCTGCTGGCCTGGATCGACGGCGGAACACCCGAGGGCAATGCAGCCGATCTGGCAGCGATGACTGACGAGGTGCAGTCCTGGCAATCACCGCTCCGGCGCCCGCCCGACGCGATTGTTGCCTTGCCGGAGCTGCACGTTGCCGCCAGCGGCGAGATCCCCTACATCCAGCAGCTGATCAAGGTGCCGGCGATGCAGGATCAATGGATCGCGGCGATGCAGCTGCGCGCCGGCAATCGCCGCCTGCTGCACCACATGGCCATCACCGAAGTGCTGCTGCCCGAAGGCATGGGGCCGAAGGAAATCGCGGAGTTCGCGGCCGTGGCGCGCAATCTCGGCATTCCCGAAGGCGCAGTCGCCGATGTCACACCCGCAGTGGTGGACCGTGCCAACGCCAATGCCTACGACATGCTTGGCGTGTACACGCCTGGCTCCACGCTCGAGGTCTTCGCCGAGGACAGCGGCAAGTTGCTCAAGGCCGGCAAGAATTACTATCTGAACTTCAACATCCATTACAGCGCTACCGGCAAGCCCGAATCCGATCGTTCGCAGCTGGCACTGTGGTTCCGCCCGGCCCCGCCACGGCAGCAGCTGTTTCGCGCGCCGCTGGCGATAAATGCCATCATCGCCAACGGCAGCGAATTGCTGACAGATGCGCCAGGCACCAAGGCCGAGGGCACGCAAGTGTCGATTCCGCCCATCGCGCCCTATGAGCACAGTTACGAGCTGATCGGCATGGCGGCCTTCACGCAAGCCGTGACTATCTTCCAGCTGCAGCCGCATGCGCACATGCGGGCGCGCGATTTCCGGTATGTGCTTGTGTATCCCGATGGACGCGAACTGACGCTGCTGACAGTGCCGGCCTATGATTTCCATTGGCAGCTGGCCTACGAGCTCGAGCAACCCTTGGAGGCGCCGGCCGGCAGCAAGCTCATCGTCACGGCGCACTACGACAACTCGCAGGAAAATTACCGCCAGCGCATCGCCGCGGATGATCCTGGTCGCAACTGCGGGCCCCAGAACCTGGTGTATTTCCGACGGCAGAACCAGACCTGGGATGAAATGTTCAGCCCGCTGGCGCAGTACGCTGTCGACACCACGACCACGACCACGACCACGGCAACGGCAACGGGCACTGGCGCGGCCGTGCCGCAACCGCGCCCACTGAAGGCCGTGCAGGTAGTAGGCTGCCTGGTGCCAGGTCGAGCCAATGACTGGCTGCTGCGCCGTGCTGGCAAGCCGGCGGCCACCGAGAGTCAGGCAAGCTCATCGACGGAACTGCAGGGCGCCAAAGCGCTGCCGCTCGGCACCGGTCGCTACGCGCTGATCGGCACCGGGCCCTTTGATGCGCGCAGTCGAGGCGGACACAAGGTAGCGGTGAAGGGTGTATTGATTGAAGACGGCAATCGCATCAACCTGACTTCCCTGCAGACGCTCGCCACCCGCTGCCCATAACACTTCGCTGCCGATAACATCATGCGCACCGCTATTGCACGCTCGCCCATCGTTGCCATCCTGGCGGCCCTGTTCATGTTGTTCGCGGCACCGGAGGAGTCAGGCGGGGCTGCAGCGCCGCTGGCATTCAAGCTGGCACCCTGGCCGCAGGCCGCCCACTCTCCCGGCTTCAGGCTGCGCGATGCCGACGGCGCGCCGCGCACCCTGCAGAACTATCGCGGCAAGATCGTGGTGGTGTTCTTCGGCTTCCTGCGCTGCCCCGGCATCTGCTCGGCCGAAATGCACAAGCTGGCCGTGGTGATGAAGCAGCTAGGCGAGCGTGCCGCCAACGTGCAGGTGCTGTTCATCACGCTCGATCCGCAGCACGACAGTCCGAAGCTGCTCAAGAGCTACATGCGGGCTTTCGACCCGCGCTTCATTGGTCTTACCGGCACGACGGCGCAGATAAATCAGGCGACCAGCAGTTTCCAGGTGCAATACACGCGCGTTCCGCAGGGCGGGGACTACACCATCGCTCACTCGACGGCGACCCTGATCATCGATGCCACTGGCAGGCTGCGCCTGGTCAGCGCGGCGGATTCACCAGTGGCCGACCTGGTGCATGACATCACATCCTTGTTGAGTGAACCCGCGAGCGCGCCCAAGGAGAATTGAGCGCCGCGCGAGCCCCTGGAGTTCTGGCGCTCAGCGCCCCACGAGGCGATTCAAGGCTTCGGGATAGCGATCGCCCTGCACAGTGATTGCGGCGGCACCCTCATTGATTTCGCGCAGGTCCTCCGCGCTGAGCGTGAGCGCAGCCGCAGCGATGTTCTCCTCGAGTCGATGCAGTTTCGTGGTGCCGGGAATCGGCACGATCCAGGGCTTCTGGGCCAGCAGCCAGGCGAGCGCCACTTGCGCAGGTGTGGCCTGCTTGCGTGCCGCGAGGCGTGCGAGCAAGTCCACCAGCGCCTTGTTCGCCTTCCTGGCTTCGGGCGTGAAGCGCGGCACGTTGTTGCGGAAGTCCGTGCTGTCAAAGGTCGTGCTCTCATCGATCTTGCCGGTCAGGAAGCCGCGGCCCAGCGGACTGAATGGCACAAAGCCAATGCCCAGTTGCGCGAGCACCGGCAAAGTTTCTTTTTCCGGCTCGCGCCACCACAATGAATATTCGCTCTGCACAGCGGTGACCGGTTGAACCGCATGGGCGCGCCGGATCGTCTGCACACCGGCTTCCGAGAGCCCGAAGTGGCGCACCTTGCCGGCTTTGATCAGTTCCCTGACGGCGCCGGCTACTTCTTCAATTGGCACATCGGGATCCACGCGATGCTGGTAGAACAGGTCGATCGTGTCGATGCCGAGCCGCTGCAAGGAAGCTTCAGCTACTTCCCGGATGTGTTCGGGACGGCTGTTGAGACCCTGCTGCTTGCCATCGACGATGCCGAAGCCAAACTTGGTGGCGATGACCACCTGCGCGCGCAGCGGCGCCAGCGCCTCACCCACGAGCCTTTCGTTGGTGTAGGGACCATAGACTTCGGCTGTGTCAAAGAAGGTGACGCCGCGCGCCACTGCGGCGCGGATCAGCTCGATCATCTGTTGCTTGTCGCCCGGTGGCCCGTAGCCAAAACTCATGCTCATGCAGCCAAGCCCGAGGGCCGAGACTTCAAGGCCGCTGTTGCCCAGTTTGCGCTTTTGCATGGATCCTCCTGCGTTGCTGCGACAGAGTAGGCCATCGCGGCGGCGCCGACCAGACGCTAGAATGCAATTCAACCAAGGAGCAGGCAGCGTGAGTGAGTTCCCCAGCGACATCTATACCGAGCCGGAAGGTGTGGATGTCAACACACTGGCCAATCTCGGGCCGCTCACCCGCCTGGCAGGCATCTGGGAAGGCTTGCGGGGCATGGATGTCAATCCGAAACCCGAGGGGCCGCGCCGCCAGGCCTACCTGGAGCACATCGAATTGCAGCCGATCGATCCGCAGGCCAATGGCCCGCAGTTGTTCTATGGCCTGCGCTACCACACGCATGTGATAAAGCCGGGTGAAATCGAGGCCTATCACGATCAGGTCGGCTATTGGCTGTGGGAGCCTGCCACCGGCACCGTGCTGCATTCGCTTGCGATTCCGCGCGGCCAGGTGGCGCTGGCCGTCGGCCATGCGGCCGCCGATGCGCGCAGCTTCGAAGTGGCGGCGCGCCGCGGCTCCACGGAAGCCGGCATCTGCTCGACCGCCTTCCTCGAACATGCCTTCACGACGCTGGAATTCCGCATCAAGGTGCGTGTGAATGACGACGGCACCTGGAGTTACGAGGAAGACACGGTGCTGCAGGTGAAGGGCCAGGCCGCACCCTTCCACCACACCGACCGCAACACGCTGACGCGCATTGGCGCGCCGACGCCAAATCCACTGGCGCGTGGGCGCTGAAGGGGCGCCATGCGATACCGTCGCAGATACAATGAAAAAAATGGCGACCCGCAGCTCAGACGTAGTTCCCCGCAACACATGGGCTGGCCTCATCCTGGTGTTGTTGGTGCTGGCAGGCGCCATGTTCTGGTTCATCGATCACAGTGCGCTGCGCTACACCACTTTCGATGCGGGCACCTATGGAGAATTCTGGCCGCGTCGCCTCGGGCTGGTGCCGCACATCTTCGGCGGAGTACTCGCCGCAGTGTCGGGCCTGGTGCAGCTGTGGTTGGGCCTCACTGGCCGCACCGGCTTCTTGCACCGCAGGCTCGGACGGGTTTATCTCGCCGGCGTCACCGTTGGCAGCGCAAGTGCGTTCTATCTGGCACTCACCATCGATCATCAAGACTTCGCGTATGCCGCCGGGCTGTTCGGTCTGGCCTGTGCGTGGGTGATCACCACCTCGATGGCGCTGTACTCCGTCCGCAATCGGGCACTCGAGCAGCATCGCGAGTGGATGATCCGCAGCTACGTGGTCACCTTCGCCTTCGTGACCTTCAGGCTGGTGGAAAAGCTGCTGATGCCCCTGAACATCGCGGCGCCGATGGAAGTCGATACCATGCTGGCCTTCGCCTGCTGGTCGGTGCCGCTGCTGCTGAGCGAGCCGCTGATCCAGTGGCGCAGGATGCATTTTCGCCATCATCAATAGAGGTGCCGCCATGAAGAGAACCGCGCTGGTCCTGCTGACAGGGTTGCTGTTGTCGACGCTCGCCGCCGCTGCTGCGCCCGACGAGCCGATGACGCCGATCCGGCAGTTCATCGATGGCTTCAACAACGGCGACACCAAGACCGCCTACGCCGCCTACGCGAACGGCAACATCATCATCATCGACGAGTTTGCGCCGCATCGCTGGTCGGGCCCCGATGCCGCCCACAAATGGGCGGCGGGCTATGACAAGCACGCTACTGCCGCGGGTGTAGCCGATGGTCATGTCTCCTACAAGGAACCGACCCGCGTCGAAGCCGACGGCAGCTTTGCCTACGTGGTGATCCCCACCCTGTACACCTACAAGGAACACGGCAAGGCGATGGCGGAAGAAGGGCAGATGACCTACGCGCTGCGCAAAGGCGCCAGCGGCTGGAAGATCGCCGGCTGGACCTGGACCGGGGTCAAGCCGCACGCGGCCACTTGACCGGCGAGCGCGATTGCGACGGCGGGCTGCGGCGTGCACGCCAGGCGCTGCGCGCGGGCCAGGCGACCACTGCCGAGCGCGTACTGCGCGAGCTGGATGCGCAGCGGCCGGGCGATGCCGCCTGCCTCGCACTGCTGGGCGCGGCGCTGCTGTACCAGGAGCGCGTAGACGAGGGCATCGCCGCATTGCAAGCTGCGCTCGGCGCCGTGCCGGCCCATTCGCCCGATCCGGTCGCGACACGCATTGATCTGGCGCGTGCACTGCGCGCCGGCGGCCAGTTCACGGCGTCCCGCGAGCAGACGCGGCTGGTGCTGGCGCAGCAGCCACACCACGCGCCCGCCTGGCTGGCCTACGCCGACACACTGGTGGACTTGCAGCAATACGCCGCTGCACGCGTAGCCTACGAACGTGCACGCCTGTGCGATGCCGAGCAGACACGCGTCGCCAGGTCCACCGCGGCGCTGCTCGCCGACGATCGCAAAGGCTCCGAGCAGTTGTTCCGCGAGATCCTGCAGGCTGATCCGGCGCATGTGTCCGCGCTGTGCGGCCTGGCAGCGCTCTCGCTCGCCGCCGACCGGGGCCGCGATGCCGAGCGCCTGCTGCGCCATGCACTCAAGCAGTCGGCCCACCATCCATTGATCTGGCGTGGACTGGGGCAGGTGTTGATGTCGCTGGGAAAACTCGCGGAGGCCGACGCCGCGGTCCGCAGGCTCCTGCTGATCGAGCCCGAGAACCCCCAGAGCTGGATCACGCTCGCCGCAGTGGCTGTGCGCCTGCTGCGCCAGGAAGCGGCACTCGAAGCCTACAAGCGCGCAGCGCAACTCAGCCCCGGGGAAGTGCAGCTGCGCATGGCGATCGGCCATCTACTGAAGACGCTCGGCCGGCGCGAACAGTGCGAGGCCACCTACAAGGCGGCGCTGCGCATGGACCCGGGCTGCGCCGAGGCCTGGTGGAGCCTCGCCGATCTCAAGAACTACGACTTCAGCGCCACGGACATCGCCGCGATGGAAGCGCAGCTGGCGCGCACCGACACCCGGCGCGCCGCGGCAGCACACCTGCAGTTCGCACTCGGCAAGGCAGCTGAACAACGCCGCCAGTACCCCGAATCCTTCAGTCACTACCAGCTGGGCAACACGCTGCGACGGCTCGATGCCCCGTTCGACAGCGGGCATTTCGAGCAGCGCTGCCGACGAATCAGTGCGTATTTCAACGCGGAATTCTTCGCCCGGCACGCCGGCTGCGGCGATCCGGACGCGGCGCCGATTTTCATTGTGGGCCTGCCGCGTTCCGGCTCGACACTTATCGAGCAGATACTCGCCAGCCACTCGCAGGTGGAGGGCACGATGGAGTTGCCCAACATCATCAACATCAGCCACCAATTCGATGACATGGTGCCAAGCCGCGACGGTTATCCGGAGACGCTGGCCACGGCGCCGAGCGGCGCGTTCACGACGCTCGGGGCGCGCTACCTTGCCGAGACTGCGCCACTGCGCACTGGTCATGCGCACTTCACCGACAAGCTGCCCAACAACTTCAGCCACGTGGGACTCATTGCGCTGATGCTGCCCAATGCCACGATCATCGATGCGCGCCGACATCCGCTGAACGCCTGCTTCAGCGCCTACAAGCAGCACTTCGCCGATGGCCAGACCTACAGCTACGACCTAGTAGATCTCGGCCATTACTATCGCGCCTACCTGTCGTTGAAGGATCACTGGGATGCCGTGCTGCCGGGCAAAGTGCTGTGTTTCGGGTACGAGCGGCTGATTGCGGATCCCGAGACGCAGATCCGCCGTTTGCTGGCGCATTGCCGCTTGCCGTTCGAGCCAGCCTGCCTCGCATTCCACGAGACACGTCGCGCAGTGCGCACTGCAAGCGCGGAACAGGTGCGTCAGCCCCTGTATGCATCGGGCGTGGGCTACTGGCGTCACTTCGAAATGCAGCTGGAACCCCTGCGCCAGGCACTTGGTGATTGCCTGCAACGCTTCAACTGAAATCGATTCGCAGCGCTGCTGTTGCGCCGCCGTTGCACTGCTGACTAAGTGCGCCCGGCCAATGGATGATGCATCTGCAATCAGCGCTGATGGAGTCCACAGATGTGTATCCGCAAGCAGCAAACCGCGATTGAACAGCCATTCAGTGGGCCGCGCGTGGCAACGCGCGGCATTCATCCCGCGATCGGCCTGGCCGTGGCGGCAGCCATTGCCGGCTTCAGCGCGCCGGTGATGCCTGCGTTTGCAGCCGCAGCTGACAATTCTTCACAAGACGCCCTCGATGTCGTCATCGTCACGGCCCGCAAGCGCAGCGAGAACCTGCAGGATGTGCCGCTTAGCATCAATGTGCTGTCGAAGAAGGACCTCGGACAGCTCGATATCTAGGGCTTCGACGACTACGCGCAGAAGCTCCCCTCGGTGTCCTTCATCAGTGCGGGCCCCGGTACGCAGTTCCTGGTGATGCGCGGCGTGGCTGATGGCAGCAACCCGACGTACTCCAATTTCTCCGCAACCGGTTTCTTCGTCGATGACATGTCGACCAGCTGGGCCGGTACCCAACCCGACCTGCATCTGTACGACATCGAGCGCATCGAGGTGCTGAACGGGCCGCAGGGCACGACCTATGGCGCCGGCGCCATGGCGGGTGCCGTGCGCTGCGTAACCAACAAACCCGACCTCAATAATTTCAGCGCCGGCGTCGACTTCAGTGGCGGCTCGATCGCCAACGGCGGCGAGAACTTCACCTACGAGGGTTTCTTCAACGCGCCGCTGATCCCCGGCAAGCTGGGCTTGCGGGTCTCGGCCTTCATCGATTCGCGTGGCGGCTTCATCAACAATCTGTTGACCACGCGCGTATAGAAGAACACCGCGGTGTCCAACAATTCGGCCTGGGCGCGCGACAACTACAACACCGAACACACGACCGGTGGCCGCATCGCGCTGCGCGGCGAGTTGAATGACAACTGGAGCGGCACGCTGACCTACAGCTTCCAGCGCCAGAACGTGGTCGGTGCCTGGGACCAGGATCCCAACCTGCCGCCACGTACCGTCTCGCGCTTCGGGCCGGAGAGCAACCGCTTCGAGGCCAAGATGGCCGATCTGCATATCGATGGCGACCTGGGCATCGCCGACCTGGTGTTCGCCAGCACTTACTGGTCGCTGCCGCGGCGCCAGCAGAACGAGTACTCGCAGTACATCGAGAATTTCCATAACGGCGCCAACGAGGGCGTCACCTGCGCCAATGATCCCGTGTATGGCGGCGGGCCCTACACCGATTGCGCGGTGCCGATCCAGTACTACGAATACCACACCAACCCGGAACGCTGGTCAAACGAGTTGCGGCTCGCCTCCAAGCCGGGTGGAAAATTCCACTGGCTCGCTGGCCTGTACACCTAGAAGACGCGCGACAAGAACTCAGGCAGCACCTACTACATGCCGGGCCTGCGCACCGACAGCCCCGCGTTCCAGTACTACAACGCCTACAAAGGCACGGCGCCGGGTTTCACCTCGCTTCCGCCCGGCATCTGGTATGGCTACCAGACGCGCACCGACAACCTGCAGACCACAGAGTTTGCCAACATCAGCTTCGATTTCACCGACAAGCTGAGCGTCGAGGCCGGCGCGGTGCATTTCAAATCCGATTTCAGCTACTACAGCCCCTACGGGCAGTTTGCCTACGTGGATACCTCGCCGGCACTGAGCGTGGGTTCATCGGCCAAGTGGAACGGCAAGTTCGGCCTCAACTACCACTTTTCGCACGGCGTGATGGCCTATGCGAATTGTGGATATCTGCGCGCCCAGCAGTTTCAACGTCAATGTCGGCGATGCGCGCATCCAGGGCATCGAATCGAATCTCGACTACAAGTTCGACGAGCACTGGTCGGCACAGGCCTCGGGCAGCTATACCGACTCACACCTGAGATCGAGCCCGTATCGCACCTTCCAGGCCAACGTGGGTGAGCGGCTGCCGTTCGTGCCGTATTTCAACTGGAGCTGGAACCTGCGCTACCAGCGGCATGTGGGCGCGGACAAGCTGGTGTATGCGCAGTTCGACATGGCGCACAAGGGTGACAGGTGGAACGACCTGCATGTCGAGGGAGCCCACGGTTCCCCGCGCATCCTGCAGCCGGGCTACAGCGTCGCCAACCTGCGGGTCGGCCTGAACCCGACTGACAGCCGCTGGCTCGCGGAATAGTTCGTCACCAACGTGACTGACAAGAACGCGATCGTCTACAGCAACACCTTCAACTTCGACCTGCGCGAGACCACCAACGAGCCGCGTGTGTTCGGCCTGCGGCTGAACTACCGCTTCGGCAAGGTATCCGGCAGCGAGTAGGGCGGATCTACATCGGCTCGCTGCCCGGCTTCGGGTCGGCGAGCGGGAAGGTCTTGGCGCCGTCATTGCCTGGCGCTGGCGTGGGCGCAGGCACCGCCGGTGCGCTGCCGCCCTGGCCCGGCGCGGGAGTAGCGACCGCAGGGGTTGAGCCTTGCGCCGCGGCATCACCACGGCTTGCAGGCGACAGCCCCGCAACGATCGCGGCGATGAAACGACGCGCGGTTTCCGAATTGCTCTTTACCGAACCGCCGGTGATTTCGGCGGTGGTCACTTCACGCGCATAGAAATTCCGGTTGGCCTTGCGATCGAAAATCAGCGCCGTGCCATCGAGGGCGACGCCGGCAAACAAGCCGCGGGCACGCGAATACGAGTAGATCTCGGCATCCTTGCCAGCCGACGCCTCGCCGCTGCGGCCCAGCGGGCCCGCGGCCACCGAAGCAGTGGCACCCAGCGTGAACTGGCCGCGCGCAAAATTCTCGAGGCTGCGCTGCGAGGCGAACACCAGCACGATGTCTGCGGCCTGTGCGCCGATCTGCCAGCCGACGCTGCCACCGGTGAGCGAGATGAACACCGGTTCGCTGAAGCGGCCATTGGCATCACGCGAACTCAGTACGCCATTGCCGTGCCGGCCGCCGACAAGGAGGGCACCCTTGATGACATCCGGTATCACCGCAACGCCATAGGCACGATCGAACAGCCAGTTGGGGATGCGCTGGTCGGGCGAAGCCTGCAGTTCATTCAGTACCTGCGTGGCGGTGATCAGGCGGGCGTCTTCGCGCGTCTGGGCGCCTGCCAGCGAGGGCAACAGCAGGGCGGCGAACAGTGCCGCCAGCGGAGCAATGAAGGTGGAGCGCAGTTGCGCGTACTGAGTCATGAGCTTCCCCTGGTTGTGTGGCGGGTCAGTAGACCCGCAGCCGCGATGATCGTTCAGAACCAGGCAGAATAAAAGAGCTGGAAGACGGTAGCGTTGAGGATGAACAGCGGCTCGTTGCCCGCGCCGGCGTTGAGGTAGCGCAGATCGCGGTAGTCGTCGTAGTTGATGCGCATCCGGTCGAGGCGCAGGTTGAGTGAATTCTTCTGCAGGAAACGCGGGTGCGGCATCTGCCACGAGGCGCCCAGGCCCAGCGTCAGGCTGTGGAAGGTGGCCAGCTCGCGATCGCGCGCCATGAAGTTCTGTGCACTCGCGAAGGGGAACAGGTCGCTGTAAAAGGTGGCGTGGTTCTGGCGGTAAAAGCGCAAGTGGCCGTCAACCAGCCAGTTGTGGAACAGCGGCTGGGCGATGCCCAACTGCGCTGTATGTGCGCGTATGCCCCAGGTGTCGGCGTAGTAGCGATAGCTGCCGTCGAGCGCGCCGCGACCGGGCAGGTGGTATTTCAACTGCCACGAGCCGGCATTGCCGGTGCGCGTGTGCGGGTAGGCTTCCGATTGGGTGCCATAGCCGCGCGTTTCCTGGCCGTCGAGGTAGCGCACCTTGCGATACGGATTGTTCAGCAGGCCTTCGCTCTCGGAGGTCTCGAAATTCACGCTCAGCAGCAGTTTGCGGGTCAGGATCTGGGTCAGGCCCAGCTGCCAGTTGCGCCGGTCGGCCTCGCCATCGAGGGCGGTCTTGCCGCGCTCGCCGATCTTGTCCCAGCCGCGCACCACGCCGAAGGTGATGGTGGTCAGGTCGCCGAACATGTCTTCGCTGACCGAGGCAAACGCCGTCTTGGACTTGAAATCGGGCTCGTCGCTGTTGATGTAGCCCGTGCTCCAGGTGGTCTTGTCCTGCAGGAAATCGACGCTCAGCGAATGCTGCTTGCGCTCTTCCTTGTAGGTGCTGGCGCCCGTGGTCGCATCGACCGAAGCGCCTGAGTAGGTATCGACGTGGCCGGTGATCTGGTCGGCGTAGTAGTTGTAGGCGACCGACACATGATCGCCGAATTTCTTGCGCACCAGCACTGAGGGGCCTTTGATCTCGATGCCGCCACCTTTGTAGGTGTGGACCAGCACATCGGCGCGATCATCGGGCAGTACGCCGGCCGTGGCGGTGCCCAGCAGCAGCAATGCTGCGGCAGCCAGTCGGGACAGTTTTCGGGGCATCGCGGGCACGGGTCAGTTGCAGCCGCAGCCGCCGCCCACGCCGCCAGTGGCGCCGCGCGCACCCTCGCGTGATTCGAACACGTGATCGATGTAGGTGTTCGAGACCGGATCGCGGTTGAAGGACATTACCGCTTCGGCCAGGTGCTCGCGCTCATAGGGTTTCACCCACGGCTCGATTGGACTGCAGGCCGAGAGCGCCACCGCGCTTAAGGCCACCAGCAGCAGCAAACCGCATCGTCTAGACATTCAGCTTCATTCCCGTATCAGTGCGCGGATCTGGTCCAGATACTCGTTCTCGGCGCCCGGCGAGTAGCCACGATGGATGTAGCGCACCTTGCCGGTCTTATCGAGTATCACGGTGTTGGGCATGCCCTCGACCTGGTAGAGCTTACTGACTTTGCTGTCCACATCGAAGAGTATCGGGAAGGAGACAGGTGTGGCCTTGAGCCAGTCGACCGCCGCAGCGCGGTCGGGTTCCACGTTCACGCCCACCAGCGTCACGCCTTTATTGCGGTATTGGCGGTTGAGCTGCTCGAGGATCGGCATTTCCTTGCGGCAGGGCCCGCACCAGCTGGCCCAGAAATTCACCAGCACGATCTGGCCCTTGAAGTCAGCCAGCTTCAGCGGTTTGCCGCTGCTGGACTGCAACGCAAATGCCGGTGCCGGTGCGCCAGTGCGCAGCGGATCGACCGAAGCCGCGAGCGTCGCGGCCGAGAGGGCCATCAGGCACAGGGGCAGTGCATAGCGTTTCATGATCGTACTCCGTGTCAGAAGAACACGGTCGCGCCTACCTGTGCAGTCAGGTTGTTCTTCAGGCGTTCCACACCCAGCAGATCTGACTTGAATACCAGATCCTGCGCTTCGATATGGATCGCCAGCCAATCGGTAGGCAGCACATGGAAGCCAGCGCCAAAATTCACGGTGAAATGCTGATCACCCGCAAATTTCACGCTGCCGATGCCGCCGACCAGATAGAACCCGCTGGTCATGGCGCGGTTGCGACCGAGAAACACCTCGCCAGGCAGGAAGTTGTAGCCCAGCGAGAGGTTGTAATACGTGAAGCGTCTCTCAGCATCGGTGAGCAGTTGCACATTGCCGCCCAGAGTTTCGAAGCTGGTCTTGCCGCCCTTGGCACGGGCATAATTCGCCTCGAAATAGAAGTCTTCGGTGATGTGATAATCAAAGCGCAGGCCGCTCACGGGCGCCGCGCCGAAGTCCTCGATCGAGATTTCACCATAATAGCCACCGAGCTCGACGTTGTGGCTCTTGATCTTCGGCACCTTGATCTTGCGGCGCTCGACCTGCGGTTCGATCACCGTGGGCGGCACGGCCGCGGCCTCGGCGCTGACCGCCGCGGCGGCGTCGGCGCTCTGCGCGCCCACGGCCTTCGCGTCCTTCGCGTGGTGGCGATGGAACGGCCAATGCAGGTGCGCGCAGCCGCTGGTCGCGACGCAGACCAGGGCTAATAGAAGAACGCGAATCCGAGTTTCCATTCCCGTTTTACCTCGTTGCTGTCACTCTTGGTGAACACCGTGTGGTGGCGGTATTCGACCCGCAAATAGAAGCGTCGCGCCAGGTAGTAGCGCGCGCCGATGCCCTCGTAGGCGGTCTGGTAGTTCTGGGTCACCGGCTGCACCAGCGTGCCCTTGCCCTCGGTGCGCTCGATGCCGGTGCCCAGCGTCACGAAGGGAGAGAAGCGCCAGCGCGGCATGAACACATGGTTCAAGCCCAGGTCGGCGACATAGCCGTTCGAGAGATTGCCGAGGAACTGGCCCGCGTGCAGTTCCACCTTCAGCGTGTCGGTGAGCGAGCGCGCCAAGAAGCCCTCGACCAGCGTAGCGCCGGCATAGTCGCCGGTCATCACGCCGCCTTCCCAGTGGTGCGAGCGGAAACCCTCGCGATCGCCACGATTGAAGGTGAAGGGCGAGCCATCGGCGAGCGTGGTACGGATCATGTCGCGTTCCGAGGCCCAGCCCTCGATGCCGCGCTCGGTGCGCACCTTGAACCATTCGGTGCGGCGGAACAGCACGTCGATCGAATCGCCGCGCGCGACTACCTGGGTCACGGGATACCCGCGGCCCGGGCCGGTGTGCAGCTCGAGGTAGGGTTCGGTAACGAACAGCTGCAACAGCTCGTGCTTTGCCGCCAGTGCACGGGGCGACAGCGCGAACAGGGGCAACGCGAACAGCAGCAGCGCCAGCGGGCGCAGCCACTCAATTGAGCGGCGCGGCGAACGGATTGTTGTAATACTGGGCTCCAATATCCACCCATTCTGACAGCAAGCGCAGTTCCGCGGGAGTCATGAACCCGCTGTGATTCACGGTCCCGGTCGTGGCGCCAGAGAGTACATTAAAGAAGCTCGACGTGGCGGCCGAACCGCTATTGATGCTGGCGTTGACCTGCACGGTGGACAGCGTGAGGGTACAGGCCGTGTCGATGGAATAGCTGCCCGACACGTGACTGATGAGCAGTTGCGTGTAGGCGCGCAGCTGCGCCGTGACCTGCTGGGCCGGATCGTCATCGAGGGCCAGGCCGCCCTGCGGGTTGCCGGCCGGAATCATCACATCCATTGGCGTGGCGGAGCCCGCCGGCGTGCACTGCACGGTGCGCGCCGCCGCCGAGTGGCAGTTCACGCAGGTGTTGGCGCCGCGATTCACCTGCCACAGCGGATGGATGTGGCCGGGCACGCTCGCGGCCGCACCGGTGCCACTCTTGTCGTAGTCGATGGTGATCCGGCAGTTCGACGAATAGGAGTTCAGGCAGGTCTGGCTGGTGGGCAATGGCGTCGACAGGCCTGGGTTGTAGCTGTAGTCGATCGCCGTATCACCGGCCGCGCCAGTGCCCGCATATTTCACGTTGACGCTGGGCGTGGCCGCCAGGCAGTTGGTGACAGCGCAGTTGGTGGCGCTGCCGTAGATCAGCTGGGCCGCGCTCTTGCCGGTGGCATCACCGGCATTGGCCGGCGTGAACAGCCCGGTGCGGCCGTGCGCGGTCACGCTGGTCGGGGTGCGTGCATTGTGGCAGCCGTTGCACTGGACCACCTCGCCCGGGCGCAGCTGCAGCCAGGCGCGATGCTGCGGGAAAGTAAGGATACGGCGCGCATTGGCATCGAGAATCGTCATCTGGAAGGCCACATTCGCCGGCACCTTCACGCGCACCGAGCCATCGGCCTCGATCGGCACGTAGCCCAGGATCTCGCGCATGTAGCCGACCGAATTGTCGAGCGAGATGTTGCGATTGAAATCAGGGAAGCCGTCCTTCAGGTCCTTGTCACCCATTGATACGGCTTTCTCGAGCCGCAGAAAGCGCGCCGGGCGCGCATCGGCATTGGTCATGGCCATGGTGCTGATGAAGGCGGAATTGCTGGCAGCGCCCGCGCCGATCCACTTGGCATCGGCCCAGTCGTAGACGCTGCGGATGTCGATGATGCCCAGGCCATCACCGGCCAGTGTGCTGCCGGTGCCCACCGGTGCAACGTAGGCCGGTGGCGTACGCGCCTGCAGCGTCACCACATCGGTGAGCATCACGCCTTCGGTCGGTGCGACCACCGGCTTGAGCGTGTTGTCAGCGGGGTCGAACAGCCAGGCGCTGTACAGCGGCGGCGCCAGCTGCGGATTGGCGACCGCGAGATTCGCGGCCGTGCAGGGCACGATGGCGCCGGTGGTGTCGATCAGCCGGCACTGGCTCCAGCTCACCAGGATGCGGTTGGTGTTGTCCCACAGCGGATAGGCGCCGTTGAAGCGTCCGCCCGGCGAGGGGCCGGGAATGGTGCGCACATCGTTCGAGGTCGCAGAGCTTTGCGCCGGGCAGGGGTTGCTGCCGCCTGCGCCCACGCCCGCCGCCAGGGTGCGCTGCGTGCACTCGACGGAGTTCACGACATCGAGCACCACGAGGTTGCCGCCGAAATCGGTGCCCGGAGCAGCCTGGCGGATCAGCGCCATCACCTGGCCGCTCTGCATCTGCCGCGTCTTCACGAACTCGACCGGGGTCGGGAGCATCGTGACCGGGTCGGCCGTGCCCACATTGTGGCTGTGCGCGCCGTAGAGCAGTTGCAGGTCGCTGCCGTCAGGATTCATCGTATACAGGTGCATCGCGTTGGTGCCACCGGGCGCGTGATCCCAGCGCGTGTAGAGGATGCGCCCGTTGGACATTACGCTCGGGTCCAGGTCATGGCTCTGGTTGAAGGAGATCTGCTGGAAGGCGCTCGGGCCGGTGAGCGTCGGGTCGAGCACGTTGAGCGTGAAGGCCGACTCGTCGCCATCCTCGGTCTGGGCTTCGAAGCCGCTCTTGCCTTCCTGCAGCAGCACACCCTTGGAATAGCGCTGCCGGGTCGAGCTGATCAGGATGCGCCCATAAGGATGGGTGCTGTCCGAGGGCAGGTAGTGCGGCGAGACATCCTCGCCTTCGCTGGCCGTGACATCGTCGGTGAGGCTGTGCAGGTTGTCGGCGGCGATGTCGTACTCATAGATACGCCAGGTCGGCTGCTCGAAATCCTTCATGGTCGCGACCAACGGGCCGCGCATCGCGAACACCAGCCGCTTGCCGTCGGCAGAGACGTCCAGGTGCTTGATGTCGTAGAAATCGGTGCCGGTAATGCGCGTGGTGATGTTGCGCTCCACGCCGCTCGGTGAAGCCTTGTCGCGCAGATACACGTCGGTCTTGCTCCAGAACTTGCGCTGGTGGCGCAGGTCGTCGAGTTGGCGCAGCTTGTCGAGTGCCACCGGATCGGTGGGCAGCGTGCGCTTGATGTAGGCGATGCCAAAATCGGTGGTCGCACCGTTGCCAGTCTGGCCGCGCCCGATGTCCAGGCTCCCGCCGCTGCCGCAGGCGGCAAGGCTTATGGTCAGTGTCGCGAGCGCCAAAGCGGTGCACAGCCGACGGAATTCACGCTTCATGACCTGCTGCTCCCTGCTGCGAGCCAGGCTCGCGATATTGCCAATTGCGTCACCTCCGGCGTTCGCCGGATGCGGTTCCTTGCCGTGAGCGGCAGGGGATCGGGGTTCGACGCATACATCCGCCAGTGGTAGAGGATCGCCCTTCAGCGCGCTGTGACACGTATCGCAGTTCATGGTCTTAAGCATAGCGCTTGAACAGTAGCGCGCGCGATGTCGGTGAGTTGCGACGTATGCGAGTTGAGACAACTCGAAGCTGCTGAACTGGTGGATATATTGCCCCTCGAAGTGCAGCCTTTGGGCACATGGGAGCTACGTGATGAAACAGGACAGGCACCTTGATCTGGCGCGACGCATCGCCACACTCGCCACTGCGGCGCTACTGGCTATGCAGGCTGTCAGCCCCGCGTACGCAGGTCCGCGTGAACAGGCGCGGCGCCTGCACGATCGCCTGGCGGGAGTGCCGCCTACCGATGCCGTGCTCACGCAGATGGCCAATGACATCTCCATGGGCCAGGCCACGGTCGCAGCGCAGCTCGCCATGAGTAACAAGAACTTCTACAACGTGACGCTGAAGAATTTCGTCGCGCCGTGGACCAATGTCGAGCGCACCGTGTTCGTGCCGCTCAACGACTACACCGCCACCGTGATCGGCATGGTGCGCGACGACATGGATTTCAGCACCGTACTGTCGGCCGACACGCTGTACGTGTCCAACGCCCCCGGTGCACCGGCCTACTCGCCGGGCAACAACGATCACTACCAGTACCTGGACGACAACAATGTCGACCTGCAGGCAACGCTGCAGCCGACCACGCAGTCGAGCCTGCTTGGCATCCCGAGCTCCGCCACTGCCGGTGTGATGACCACGCGCGCCTCGGCCGCCGCCTTCTTCGTGGCTGGCACCAACCGCCGCATGTTCCGCTTCACGCTCATCAATCACCTGTGCCGTGACATGGAGCAGATGCAGGATTCCTCGCTCCCGCCGGATCGCATCCGCCAGGACGTGAGCCGCTCGCCCGGTGGCGACAGCCGCGTGTTCCTCAACAACTGCATCACCTGCCACGATGGCATGGACCCGCTGGCGCAGGCCTTTGCCTACTACGACTTCGACGCCACCAGCGGTCGCGAGTTGTACACCGCCGGTGCCGTGCAGCCCAAGTACCTGATTAATTCGGACAACTTCAAGACCGGCTACGTGACCACCGATGATCACTGGAACAACTACTGGCGCAAGGGCGCCAACCAGGTGCTGGGCTTCGATGGTGCACTGATGGGCAGCGGCACCGGCGCCAAGAGCATGGGCCAGGAGCTCGCGCACAGCGACGCCTTCGCCCAGTGCCAGGTTGAAAAGGTGTTCCGTGCGATGTGCTTCCGCGACCCGGGCAATGCCCAGGATCGCCAGGCCGTCAGCACGATCAAGGGCAACTTCAAGAACGGCGGCTACAAGATGAAACAGGTCTTCGCCGACGCCGCCATCTATTGCATGGGCAACTAGTCGCCAGTTCCCGGGAGACAGCAACGTGAAGCGTACCAATTTCCTGTCGACACTCCTGCTGGCCGGACTGGCTGCAGTGCTCAGTGCCTGCTCGGGCGGCGCCGCGACCACCCTGAATGGCAATGCGGCCACTGGCGTGACCGCGTCCAGCTACGCGGGCCCGGCTCCGGGCAGCGCCGATGTGCAGGCCTTCAAGGTCAACCTGTGGCAGAACATCAACGGCGCCAACCGCTGCGGCACCTGCCACAAGGCTGGTGGCCAGAGCCCGATGTTTGCGCGCTCGGATGACGTCAACCTGGCCTACAACGATGCGCTCACGGTCGTGAACCTGTCGCAGCCCGACCAGTCGCGCATGGTGCAGAAGGTCGCCGGTGGCCACAATTGCTGGCTCTCGAGCGCCCAGGCCTGCGCCGACATTCTCACCACCTGGATCAAGAACTGGGCCGGCGGCGTCAGCGGCGGCGGCACGCAGATCCAGCTCGTTGCGCCGCTCGACAAGGACGTGGGCAGCACCAAGACTTTCCCGGCCAGCGCGGCCGGCTTCCAGACCACGATCTACCCGCTGCTCACGCAGTTCTGCGCGCGCTGCCACAGCGCCAATGCGCTCACGCCGCAGACGCCGTATTTCGCCAGCAGCGATGTCAACGAGGCCTATGCGAACGCGCAGGCCAAGATCAATCTCGATACGCCGGATCTCTCACGCTTCTACGTGCGCCTGCATGACGAGAGCCACAACTGCTGGGTGCCGCCTGGCAGCTCGGCGGTCAGCTGCCCGCAGAGCTCGGCGACGATGCTCGCGGCCATCCAGGCCTTCGTCAACGGCATACCGGTCAGCACGGTCGATCCGTCGCTGGTGCTCTCCAAGGCGCTGACGATGTACGACGGCACCATCGCCTCGGGCGGCAACCGCTACGAGACGGGCATCATTGCCAAGTACCAGTTCAAGGAAGGCACGGGCTCGACCGCCGACGATACCAGCGGCGTCGATCCGGCCCTGAACCTCACGCTCGCCGGCGATACCAGCTGGGTGGGCGGCTGGGGCGTGCGCTTCGGACCGAACGGTGGCGAGGCGCGCGGTGGCGCGGCCAGCCAGAAGCTCTACAACCTGATCAAGAACAGCGGTGAGTTCTCGGTCGAGCTGTGGACCGCGCCGGCCAACGTGACCCAGGAAGACGCCTACATGGCGAGTCTCTCGGGCGGCACGTCCTCGCGCAACTTCACCATGTCGCAGCATGCTTACCAGTACGAGATGCTGACGCGCTCGAGCGCCACCGACGCCAATGGCGCCCCGGCGCTGCTGACGCGCGACACCGATCGCGACGCGCAGGCTTCGCTCCAGCACGTGGTGCTCACCTACGACGCGGTCAACGGCCGTCGTCTGTACGTGAACGGCAACTACACCGGCGACGTGGATGCCGAGAAGGGCGGCACGCTGGGCAACTGGGACGACACCTTTATATTCCTGCTCGGCAACGAGACCTCGGGCAACCGCAAGTGGCAGGGCACGCTGCGCTTCGCGGCCGTGTACCAGAAGGCGTTGACCCAGGAGCAGATCCAGCAGAACTTCGCCGCCGGCGTCGGTGAGCGTTACTTCCTGCTGTTCAATGTCAGCCAGCTCACGGGCATGAACCAGGCCTATGTGATGTTCGAGGTGAGCCGCTACGACAGCTACAGCTACCTGTTCAACAAGCCGGTGTTCATCAGCCTCGATCCGGCGGCGATGCCGGGCAGCATCCCGATCAAAGGCATGCGTATCGGCATCAACGGTGCCGAGGCCAAGGTGGGCCAGGCTTACGCGCCGCTCGATGTCATGGTGAGCAACGCCAACTTCACCGCCGGCGTGGGCCAGCGGCTCTCGGATGTGGGCACCGTGATCGCGCTGGAGAAGGGGCCGGATTCCGACCTCTTCTTCCTCAGCTTCGACCAGATCGGCACGCAGACGCACGTGCGCACCGATCCCGTGCCGCCGACGCCAGCAACCCCGGCCGACAAGCCGGAGGCCTCGCAGCTCGGCATCCGCACCTTTGCCGAGATCAATGCCTCGTTCGCCAGCATCACTGGTGTGTCGAGCGGCAATGCCAACGTGAAGTCTACGTATTTGCTGGTGCAGCAGCAGTTGCCCTCGGTACCGTTCATCGAAGGCTTCGTGGCCTCGCACCAGGTCGGTGTCGCGCAGCTCGCAATCCAGTATTGCGATTCGCTGGTCGAATCGAACCAGGCGGGCACGTACTTTCCGGGCCTGAATTTCGGTGCGCCGCCGAGCAGTGCCTTCATGGACACCACGCCGCTGATCACGCCGCTGCTCACCAATGGCGTGGGCGTGAACCTGAGCACGCAGCCGCTCGATGCGGATGCCAGCATCGACCACCCGGATGTGAGCACCGAGATCAACCGCCTGGTCACCAAGCTGACCAACTGCAACCCGGCTGACCCGACCTGCACGGCGACACCGGCACGCACCAAGACCATCACCAAAGCCGCCTGCGCCGCCGTGCTCGGCAGCGGCGCCGTGCTGATCAAGTAAGCGCAACCACCAGGATCAATGAGGCTGCCTATGAAGATTCGTCGCAAACGTCCCCTGGGGTTGAATGATCCGCTGCGGCATCCGGATCATCCGTTGCCGGTCACTCGCCGCCAGTTTCTGGGGCAGGGCATGATCAGCGGCGGTGTCGCGATGGTGGGCGCCTCGGCGTTCAGCCTGTTCGCGAACCCGCGCGCAGCCTATGCCGCGCTCTCGCCCGATATCGCGGCGCTCAAGAGCAGCCCCTGCAATATCGTGCCCGGCGCCGGCAAGATCCCCTTCATCTGCTTCGACCTCGCCGGTGGCGCCAACATCGCCGGCTCCAACGTGCTGGTGGGCCAGGGCGGCGGCCAGCTCGACTTCCTCTCGACCGCGGGCTACAGCAAGCTGGGCCTGCCGGGCAACATGGTGCCCAATGCCTCGATCGGCGCGGGCAGCTTCATCGACCAGCAGCTGGGACTGGCCTTCCACTCCGACAGCGCCTTCCTGCGCGGCATCCTCGAGCGCACGGCGGTCACCACGCGCGCCAACATCAATGGCACGGTGCTGCCGGCGCTCAGCCAGAACGATACCGGCAACAATCCGCACAACCCGATGTACGGCATCTACTCGGCCGGCGCGCTCGGCGACCTGCTGCCGCTGATCGGCTCCGACAGTTCCGACTCGGGCGGCAATTCGGTGGCGCCTTCCTACATGATGGATGCCACAGCGCGCCCGACCAAGGTCGATCGTTCTTCAGACGTCACGGGTCTGGTCGACACCGGCAAGCTGGTGGGTCTGCTCAGCCAGGCCGATGCCACTGCGGTGCTCGAATCGATGGAGCGCATCAGCCGCAAGAAGCTCAACAACGTCGAGCTGCGCACCGACATGAGCGCCGACGCCGTGGTCAAGGAGCTGGTGCAGTGCGGTTACGTGAAGGCGGCCGACCTGGCCGATCGCTACGGCAATGCCAAGGCGGCGCTCGATCCGGATATCGATCCGCTGATTGTCGGGCCGACCGGCATCTTCACGCAGGCCGAATACGATGGCGACAGCGAGATCCGCAAGACCGCGGCCGTGATGAAGATGGTCGTCAACGGCTATGCGGGTGCCGGCACCATTGAAATGGGTGGCTTCGACTATCACACCGGCGATCGCTCGACCGGCGAAGGCCGCGATTTCCGCGCCGGTCGCTGCATGGGCGCCTGCCTCGAATACGCGGCACGCCGGCACATGCCGCTGATGCTCTACGTGTTCAGCGATGGTTCGCTCTCCTCGAACGGCATGATCGATAACTCGGCAGCGGGACGTGGCAAGGGCGTGTGGACGGGTGACAACCAGTCGACGGCGGCGGCCTTCTTCCTGGTGTACAACCCGGCAGGTCCGATCGCTGCGATCGCCAACCAGATCGGTCACTACAGCGCCGATGGTTCGGTGGTGAGTACCTCGAGCCCCGCGGCCAATGCGGTGAACCTGCTGGCGGAAACCGTAGTGCTGAACTACATGGCGCTGCATGGCCAGGAAGGCCAGTTCGCTACTCTGAAGTGGGCCAGCGGTGTCGGTACGGGACTGGGCAGCACGGCCGGTCTCATCGGCTTGCCGCCGATAGCAGCGCCCAACCAGAAATTCGCGCCCAGCTGATCGCAACCGGCTGATCGTTCGCTGTCGCGCATCACAGACGCTCGCGGTGGTTCCATGAGCCGCCGTCTTGCCGCATTCTTCCATCATGGCTATCGCATCCGAGCTCCAGATGATGTCAAATGGCGGGCGGCGTCCGGCGCCGTTGTTCATTGCTTAAGGAGCCGCTGTTGATCCGCAGGTTCGGACGGATATCCGTGCTATTGGCGCTGCTGGCTGCGCTGCAGCCCGCGGCGCTCGCCGACGCCCAGCCGGGCAGCGCCGCTCCCGATTTCGCCCTGCCGGCCGCCAGCGGCGGCAATGTGCGGCTCTCGGAATACCGTGGCGATGTGGTGCTGCTGGCCTTCTGGAGCAGCCGCTGCGCGCGCTGCGTGACGCAGCTCACGGCGCTCGATGACCTGCAGACCACCTACCGTTCCGCGGGCCTGGTGACGCTCGCGGTCAGCGTCGATGACGATCTCGCGCGCGCGACGCGCTTCGCGAAATCGCATCCGGCGCGCTTCCCGCTGCTGCTCGACCGGCGCAAGGGCGTCAGCCGGGCCTATGGCATCGAGCGCCTGCCCACCACGGTGCTGATCGACCGGCGCGGCCGCGTTCACAGCATCCAGCCGGACTTTCGCGGTATTGATAACTCGTACGTCGCGCAGTTGCGCGCCTTGCTCGATGATCCGCTGTGATGGCCGTAAAGCGGTCGCTGACAGTCTTGCCAATGGATTGCCCACTATGAGAATTGCAGGAATTGCTGGCCGGCAGCGCGGTTTTGCGCCGCTGGCACTGGTGCTGCTGGCGTTGTCGCTGTGGCAGACAGCACCGGCCTGGAGCGCAGATGCCGACTTGCCGGCTGTGGCCACGAGTCCGGCGGCGGGCAGTGCCGCGGCCGCGCCGGCCAGTACACCCGCAGCAGCGAGCGCGGTTGCGCCTGCCGGCGCGCCGGCGAGCGGCGAGGGCGCAGCACCGGCCGATCCCACGGCACCGGCCGCCGATGGCAGCACGCGTGCGCTCGATGAACAGATCCAGGATCTTAAGCAGCAGGTGGTCGATCTCAACAAGGACCTGTTCGTCCTCGAGGAAGAGCTGCTGTTCCCGGCCAACACACAGGTGGCGGTGTTCATCTCCATGGATGTCGGTGAGTTCTTCGGCCTCGACTCGGTCACGGTGAAGATCGACAACAAGGAAGTCGGAACCTACCTGTACACGCCGCGCGAAGTCGCGGCACTCGCCAAGGGCGGCGTGCAGCGCTTATATGTCGGCAACCTGCGTGCCGGCCCGCACGAGCTGGTGGCGCTGTTCGGTGGCAAGGGCCCCAACGAACGCGACTACCGGCGCGGCGCGTCGATCAAGTTCGAGAAGGGCGTCGGCGCCAAGTATCTCGAGCTGAAGATTTCCGACCGGGCGCGCAAGGCGCAACCGGAGTTCGAGATCCGGGACTGGGAGTAACGCTCTGTTGCGGCGACCCCAGGCGCTACTGAAGCCGCTGCTGGCCAGCGGTGTCGTGGCGTTGTCGGCCCTGATCGCGTCGCCGGCACTGGCTGCGCGCGCGGCGCCCACCGACAGCCTGCCGAAGATCCGTGTCCAGGATCTGTTCTACGGCGACGTGCTGTTCCATTTCTATGCCGGCGAAGAATTCGAAGCGCTCACGCGCCTCGAGGCCTACGAGCATTGGCAGCGCATGCCCCATCATCAACACGATGCGGCGCTGTTGGCCGGTGGCCTGTACCTCTCGCTCGGCATACACAACGAAGCGGGCAAACGCTTCGAGACACTGCTCGGCAACGATGTGCCGGTCGGCGTGCGCAACCGCGCCTGGTTCTACCTGGCCAAGGTCTGGTACACGCGCGGCTACTACGATCGCAGCGAACAATCGCTCGGGCGCATCACCGGCACGCTCACGGCGGCGCTCGAGGCTGAACGCCAGCATCTGCTGGTCAACGTGCTGATGCGCCAGAACCGCTTCGATGAAGCGGCCACACGCCTGGCTGGCTGGCAGGGCCCGCCGGACTGGATGGCTTACGCACGCTTCAATCTCGGCGTGGCCCTGGTGCGCCAGAACCGCATGAGCGATGCCGATCCGGTGCTGACCGCGGTCGGCACCATGGAAGTGGGCGGCGAAGAGCTGCTGGCGCTGCGCGACAAGGCCAATCTCGCGCTGGGCTATGCCTGGCTGCAGGCGAACAATGCGGCCAATGCGCGCGTGGCGCTCGAGCGCGTGCGACTCACCGGGCCCTACGCCACGCGTGCGCTGCTGGGCGTGGGCTGGGCCGATGCGCAGCTCGGGCAGTTCCGCGAAGCGCTCACGCCCTGGCTGGAACTGCATGAGCGGAACCTGCTCGACGCGGCGGTGCAGGAATCCTTCCTCGCCGTGCCCTATGCCTTCAGCAAGCTGGGCGCCAATGCGCAAGCCGCCGACTACTACGAATCGGCGATCAAGTCCTTCGAGAGTGAAGCCGGCCAGATCGATGATTCGATCGTGCGCATCGGCGAAGGGCGGATGCTTGATGACCTGCTGGGTGCCGACAAGCAGGCGAAGCAACTGGGCTGGTTCTGGCAGTTGCGACAGCTCCCCGATGCGCCGCAGTCGCGCTACCTGTACGCGTTGCTGGCGGACAACGATTTCCAGGAAGGCCTGAAAAATTACCGCGACCTGAGCTTCCTCGGCGACACGCTGACGCGCTGGGACCAGAGCATGGATGCCTTCGGCGCCATGATCGATACGCGTGAGCGCGCCTATGCCGATCGCCTGCCGCGCACCGATGCCCTGCTGGCGAGCGATCTGCCTGCCAAGTTCCTCGCGGCGCGCGCCGCGGTGGATGCGCGCCTCACCAGCATCGAAACCGGTGATGATGTGGCGGCGCTGGGCACCGGGGCCGAGCAGAAGCAGTGGGCCAAGCTGCGCCAGCTCGAGGGTACGCTGGTGAGTGCGACGGCCGCAAATCCCGAATCCCTGCAGATCGAGCGCGACAAGCTCAAGCTGATGAAGGGCGTGCTCTACTGGCGCCTCGACAGCCAATTCAAGCAGCGCGACTACAGCCAGCGGCGTGCCTTGCGCGCGCTCGATGCAGCGCTCAACGAAGCGCAGAACCGCTGGGCGCGCGTGCAGCGCGCACGCGGCAGCGTGCCGACCAACACGGGCGAGTTCGCCGCGCGCATTGCGGCGCTGGCGGCACGTATCGCGGCCATGCAGCAGTCGCTCAAGGATTCCGCTCAGCAGCAGAACGTGTTCCTGCAGCACCTGGCGCAGAACGAACTGCTGGCACAGAAAGAGCGCCTCGCCGCCTACCAGGTACAGGCGCGCTTCTCGCTGGCCGACATCTACGATCGCGCCAGTGCCGGCGAGCCGCGCAAGCCTGCGCCAGCGCGCGATGCGTCGAACGCGCCGGCCGCTGGCGATGGTGCGCCCAATGAGGCTGCGCCCACCGACACCGCGCCCACCGACACCGCGCCCACTGACACTGCGCCCACTGACACTGCGCCCACTGGCGCAGCGCCCAACAGCACGGCGCCGGGCGAGCCGACGCCCACAGGCAGTACGCCATGAAGCGCGCACTGCAAGTGTTGCTCGCCAGCGGCGCGCTGCTGTGCCTGCAGGGCACAGCGCTGGCGGCGAACCCGCCGCCCAAGCGCGCCGCCACCGTCGGCGATCTGATCAAGCGCAATGTCGAGGTGCACACGGATGCGACCGTGGCAGGCAGTACGGCCAAGGCCATGGAGGGCTACAAGCAGTTCCTCGAGCTGTCGAACGCCGATGCCAAGTTGCGCGCCCAGGCGTTGAAGCGCCTTGGCGACCTGAACCTGGAATCCGGCGAGCTCGAGCGCATGTCGAGCGAGGTCACGCAGCTGGACATGCAGGGGAACGAGGCGATCAAGCTCTATGCCACGCTGCTGAAGGCCTATCCCGACTACGCGCACAACGACGAGGTGCTCTACCAGCTGGCGCGTGCCTATGAAACCACGGGGCAGCGCGCCCTGAACCTGGCGACGCTCGACCTGATCGTGCGCCGCTTTCCTAACAGCCGCGAGATTGCCGAGGTGCAGTTTCGCCGTGGTGAGGTGCTGTTTTCCGACCAGCGCTATGCCGACGCCCAGCAGGCCTACGAACAGGTGGTGGCGCGCGGTCCGGGCGGCTCCACGTTCTACAGCCAGAGTCTCTACAAGCACGGCTGGTCGCTATACAAGCGCTCGCAGTACGAAGAGTGCCTGGGCTCCTTTGCGAAGCTGCTCGATCGCATGCTGGCCGACAGCCGTCATGTCGGTGCAGCGCGCAACCTGGATACGCTCTCGCGCGCCGATCGTGAACTCGTCGAAGACACGCTGCACGCGATGGGCCTCGCCTCTTCCAATCTGGATGGCGCCAAGACCCTCGATCAGCTGCTCGCCAAACGCGGTCCGACCCCTTACGCCTGGCTGCTGTATTCGCGCCTGGGCGATCTGTACGTGCAGCAGAAGCGCTACCAGGATGCGGCCAACACTTATCGCGCCTTCGTGGCGCGCGATCCGGTCGATGTGCACGCACCTACTTTGAGCAACCAGGCGATCGCGGCCTACGCCAAGGGCGGCTTTGCCGACCTGGTGGTAGAGGGCAAGGGCGAGTACGTGCGCAGCTACGGCTTTAAGACGGCGTTCTGGAAGGGGCGCGAGCGCGGTGCCTTCCCGCAGGTGGTGGCCGAGCTCAAGAGCAACCTGAAGGATCTCGCGCAGTACTACCACGCACAGGCGCAGAAATCGAAGAAGCTCGAGGACTACACCACGGCCGCAGGTTGGTATCGCGACTACCTGGCCTCGTTCCCGGATGATCCGGATTCGGCCGAGACCAACTACCTGCTGGCCGAGGCATTGTTCGAGAGCCATCAGTTCCCGGATGCGGCCAGCGAATACGAACACACGGCCTATGCCTATCCGATCGGTGCGCGTTCGGCGGCCGCCGGCTATGCGGCGCTGGTTGCGTACCAGAAGCAGGAAGAGCTGCTGCCCGCGGTGCAGCGTCCGGCCTGGCATGAGAAGGCCACGGCCTCGGGCGTGCATTTCGCCGAGACCTTTCCTGATCATCCCGAGAGTGCCAGCGTGCTGACGCGTGCGGCGCAGGATGTGTTCGCGCAGCACGATCTGCCGCGCTCGATCAAGCTGGCCGACTCGCTGCTGGCGCGCACGCCCCCGGTCGATGCCGCCAAACAGCGTATCGGCTGGACGATCATCGGCCAGGCACAGTTCGAGCAGGGCGTGTTCGACAAATCCGAGACCGCCTTCACGCGCGCGTTGACGGTCACGCCGCCCGCGGCGCCCGAGCATGCCGACATCACCGAACGCCTGGCAGCCGCCGTCTACAAGCAGGGCGATGCCAAGCGCAAGGCCGGCGATGATGCGGGCGCGGCCAACGATTTCCTGCGCGTCGCCACGGTGGCGCCAGCCTCGAAGGTGGTGGCCACGGCGCAATACGATGCAGCGGCCTCGCTGATCAATGCCAAGCAGTGGCCACTCGCGATCAAGGTGCTCGAGGCGTATCGCCGCGACTACCCCAAGAGCGAATATGGCGCGGACATCACGCGCAAACTGGCGGTCGCGTATGTCGAGGCTGGGCAGGGTGCGCAGGCCGCCGCCGAATTCGAGCGCATCGCTGCGGCGCCGGGCGAAGATCCGGCCGTGGCGCGCGAGGCCACGCTCCGTGCCGCCGATCTTTACGAAAAATCCGGCAATGGCGCGCATGCGATCAGCATGCTCGAGCAGTTCGTGCAGCACTATCCGACTCCGGTGGTCGATGCCGAGGAGGCGCGCGCGCGACTGGCCGATTTCGCCTCGCACGCCAGCAACGCCGAGCGCCTGCGCTACTGGCAGAACGAAATCGTCAAGGCCGATGCCGCGGCCGGCACGGGACGCACCGACCGCACCCGTTCGCTGGCCGCTACGGCGCGCCTGGCGCTGGCGGCACCGGCGCGCGATGCCTTCCGCGCGGTGCAGCTCACGCTGCCGCTGAAGAAATCGCTGGCAGCGAAGAAGCAGGCCATGGAGAGCGCACTCGCGGGTTACAAGGCCGTGGTGGCCTACGATGTCGCCAGCACCACGACCGCGGCCACCTATGAGATGGCGGAGATCTACCGCACGCTCGGCAAGGACCTGCTGGCTTCCGAGCGGCCCAAGAAGCTCAGCGCCGAGGAGCTCCTGCAATTCGACTCGCTGCTCGAAGAGCAGGCCTTCCCCTTCGAGGAGCAGGCCATCTCGATCCACGAGGTCAACGCGCATCGCGTCCACGATGGCATCTACGACGATTCGGTACGCAACAGCTACCGCGCGCTCGCCGAGCTCAAGCCCGCGCGCTATGCCAAGACCGAGACCACCAGCGATCTGTTGCGCAGCATTGCCACGCCGGCTGATGGGCAGCTGCCGCCCGCAGCGGTGGCCGATTTCACGCACGGCGTGGCCGATCTGCTCGCTGGCCGGCCCACCGACGCCGAACTCGATTTCAAGCAGATGGAATTGCAGTATCTGACGCTGGCAGAGCCCTCGGTAAACCTCGGCATCGTGACGCGCGATCAGAACAAGCTCGATGATTCGGCCGCCGCCTTGCAGCGCGCGACGGAACGGGCGCCCGCGAGCGCGCGCGCCTGGGACGAGCTCGGCCTGACATTGCGCCGGCAAGGCAAGTTCAAGGAGGCGCGCGTCGCCTACGAGCATGCCGTGGCCGCAGATCCCGCCTACGTCGCCGCGCATCGCAATCTCGCCGTGCTGCTCGACCTCTATCTTGATGACCCCACGGCCGCGCTGGTGGAATTCGAGCAGTACAAGCAGTTGAGCGCTGAAGACAAGCCGGTCAGTGGCTGGATCGCCGAAGTGCGCCGCCGCGCCACACCCAAGGCGCCGCCCGCCGACGGCGCATCGTCGCCGGCCACAGCGCCGGCCGCGGCGCCTGCTGCCACGCCCGCTACCGCGCCGGATGCTTCCGGTGCAGCCAACAAGGGAGGTGCATCGTGAACCGATTCATCGTTGCAACGTTGGGTGTCTGCTGCCTGGGGCTGATGAGCGCGTTCGGCGCCGAGCCGCAGGCGCAAACGCAAACGCAACGGCAGCCGCAAGCAGGTCCCGCGGCTCCGGCCACCGATGCCAGCGCCGCTGAGCCGGCCGTACAGACCTCCAGTGCCGCGAACGTGCCGGGAAAAGGCAAGGGGCAGGGCAATGGCAAGAGTGCGCCGGGCAAGCCTGCCGACGGCTCCAAGGCGCATGACTACATCGAACTCGAGACGATGCAGGTCACAGGCAACCGCGAGTTGCCGAATGTGATGTACGTTGTGCCCTGGAAGAAACCTGACTTGGGCGATTTCGCCGGGCGGCCGCCCAAGAGCCTGCTCGATGAGATGCTCGCGCCAGTAGATCGCGACGTATTCCAGCGCCAGAACCGTTATTTTGCCGCCCTGCAGCCCGATGCGGCTGGCGGTGGCGCGGGCAGGGGCGCTGCGCCGGCAGCGCCTGGTGCAAAGCCCGCGGCACCGGCTAGCGCGCCTGCGGCACCCGTCACCGGGCCGGTTTCAGGGCCAGGTTCCGGGGATGAGAAGTAGTTCTTTGCAATGCGACACCAAGAGTATTTAGTTTCACTGGTTGATTCAGGCATGGGAGTCTGAGTAATGGAATTCTTCAGCATGATCGTTAAGTTCTTCCAGGGCGGCGGCGCGATGATGTACCCCATCGCGGTGGTGCTGGTCATCGGCGCGGCGATCGCCATCGAGCGCTACATCGTTCTCACCGCCACCTCACTGCGCAATCGCGGTTTGTGGAACGAGATCGCTCCGCTGCTGGCACAGGGCAATTTCCAGGGTGCGGTGAAAGTCACCGGCGCTTCGGATGCCGCTATCGGCCAGATCCTGAGCTACGGCCTGGCGCGCATCGCCTCGGCGCGGCGCCGCGACGACATCGAGAAGGCCATGGAAGAGAGCCTGATGGATATCGTGCCCAAGCTCGAGAAGCGCACCCACTACCTGGCGACCTTCGCCAACCTGGCCACCTTGCTGGGACTGCTGGGCACGGTGGTCGGTCTGATCAACGCCTTCGCGGCGGTGGCGACCGTCAATCCTTCGGAGAAAGCTAATCTGCTCTCGGCCAGCATCTCGGTGGCCATGAACTGTACGGCCTTCGGTCTGATAACCGCGGTGCCGCTGCTGGTGATCCATGCGGTGTTGCAGACCAAGACCACGGAGCTGATCGACAGCCTGGAGATGGCCTCGGTGAAGTTCCTCAACGCGGTGACCGAGCGCAATCCGGCGCAAGCGTCCTGAACGGGTACCCGTTAGCGTCAGTCCAGCGCCACAGAATCAGCGAGAACTAGCATGCGTCGTTCCGCAGCGGTACGAAAGTTGATGCGTCGCCAGCGCAAGCCCTCCGAGCTGCAGCTGGTATCGATGATCGACATCTTCACGGTTCTGGTGACCTTCCTGTTGATGACCGCGATCTTCTCCAGGACCGTGGTGCTCGACCTGAAACTCCCAAGCAACAACGCGAGCTTTCCGGAACTCCCCAAGGGCCTGAACCTCGAGGTGATCGTGCGTAGCAATGAGTTGACGGTCGCTGATCGCGGTACCGGGCCCTTGCGCACGCTCCCGAACACGGCCAAGGGTTATGACCTCGATGGCCTGACCGAGTACCTGAAGTTCGTGAAATCGCGCTATCCCGACAAGACCGAGGCGACGATCCTGCTCGAGCCCGATACGCCCTACAACACGATGATCGAGGTGATGGACCGCACCCGCGTGGTCGAGGTCAACGCCGGTCTGCAAACCGTGCAGGCCGAGTTGTTCCCCGAGGTGTCGATCGGCGATGCGCCGATTCCGGTCGGTGACGCGCCCGCTGCGGGCACTGGGGCCAAGAAATGAGCATGTCGAACCGCGCACGGCGCATGTTGCAGCACCAGATGCGCAACAAGGCCGATGCCGACCTCAACCTGATTCCGATGATCGACATCCTGAGCGTGATGGTGTCCTTCCTGCTGGTGTACTCGACCGAAGTCGAGGTGGTGCAGAACACCAAGAGCATCGACATCCCGCAGTCGATCTCCGAGCTACGGCCACGCGAGACCGTGGTGGTGATGGTGACCAGGGACGAGCTGTTCGTGCAGGGCGAGCGCATCGCCGCGATCAGCGAGATCACCGCCAGCCCCGATCCGATCATCAAGGCGCTGAGTATCGCGCTCAAGCGCCCCAAGCTCGTCGGGCAGGCGATGACCGAGAAGGACATCGCCGAGCGCGAGATCACGCTGATGGCCGACAAGGGTATGCCCTACGAGATACTCAAGAAGGTCATGGGCACCTGCACGGATGCCGACTACGGACGTATTTCCTTTGCCTTGCTGCAGAAAGACCGCCCCGTCGACATGGCGAAACTGCGGCATAGCTTGTAGCGATGAAGGCGGAGAACCCTACGGTGCAGCTTACCCAGTATTACCGCAGCTACGAACTCCCCTGGGAGAATTACCCGGAGGACCAGAATCGCTTCCGGCGCTTGCTGCTGATCGGTCTCGTGACTGTGGCGGTGCTCGGCCTGGTGCTGCCCTTCATCCATCTGCCCAAGAGCCTGATCAGCGCCGAGGAGGCGGTGCCGCCGCGCCTGGCCCGGCTGATGGCGCAGGAAAAACCCAAGCCGCCGACGCCGCCGAAGGCAATCGAGCAGCCCAAGCCCGAGGCCAAGCCGAAACCCACCGACGTTCCCAAACCCGTGGACGTGCGCAAAAAGGTGGAAAACTCGGCCGCGATGCGCGCGATCAAGGACGAGCTCGCCGACCTGCGCGACCAGATGGACACCAGCCAGCTGCAGAATCGCAAGCTGACGGCAGCCGCGGGCCAGGACAATCGCTCGGAGCGCTCGCTCATCTCCTCGAAGGTGGGCACCGGTTCGAATGGCATCGTCACGGCGAATGCCAGCCGTGGCTTTGGTTCCGGCGCCGGTGCACTCTCGGATCACAACACGGTAGGCGTGAATTCGAACATCGCGAACGATGCCGCGCGCAACCGCGCCACGCGCGTCGGCAATAGCGGCAAGGCTGCACGCAGCCAGGAAGAGATCGAGCTGATGTTCGATCGCAACAAGGGCGCGATCTACGCGCTCTACAGCCGCGCAACGCGCGAGCGCGCCGACTTGCAGGGCAAGCTGGTACTGCAGCTGACGATCGCGCCCTCGGGCGAGGTCACCGATTGCCGTGTGCTCAGCAGCGAGCTGAACGATCCGGAGCTGGAGAGCAAGATCGTCGGGCGCGTGCGGCTGTTCCGCTTCGAGGCCAAGGATGTCGAGGCGATGACCGGGCGTAAGACCATCGAGTTCTTCCCGACCTGATCAGCGCGGACTATTGGCGCGGACTGGTCGGCAGCACCGCTGGCAGATAGACCACGCCCTCGCTGACGCGTGCCGGCACGCTGATCAGCCGCTGGCCCAGGCACACGCCCGCGGTGCACGCACCGCTCTGGACATCGAAGCGCGCACCGTGTCCGAAGCAGACGATATCGCCGCCGGGCGCCGCGAGGAACTTGTGCCGCGCCCAGTCCAGCGGCCCCCAGGTGTGCGGACAGCTATTGAGGTACACGCGCACCGTGCCACCGCGCCGTACCGCAAACAGCCGGTCTTCGTTGTGTTCCGAGGGCAAGAAACCGCGCGTATCGCCGTCGGGAATATCCTCGAGCGCGCACAGGCGTTGCTCGGCCACAGCGGGCGTCGCGCCGAGCCCGGGATGGCTCATCGCGCGAACTCCCTGGATTGCCGACCGGCGTGCGGGGGGTCGCATCGGCCGATATTCGCACAGGCTGGAGCGGCGATCCGGGGTATATTCGGCACTGACAGGGCACCCAGCGAGGACTGCAACTCGATGAATCTACAGTCCGAGATCCAGTATTTCAGCGAACTCGCGCCGGTCGACCAGGCACGGCTCCTGGGCATGTTCCTGCACGAGCTGTGCACCGAGGCGCGCTCGACCTACGGGCCGCTGCCCGACCAGGTGCAGGATGGTGCGCGCCTGCGCTTCGTCAACGAGATGACTTCGCGTCTGGCGCGCTACATCGAACAGGTGCTGGTCGATGAGCGTGGCCGGCCGAGCGAAGACGTGCTGCTGCGCATGCTGCTCTCGCCCCGCACCGACAAGCTCGCCGAGCGCCTGGTGCAGAACGCCTACCGTCGCGCGATCCAGGGATTCGATCGCAATGACACCACAGTCACCATGATGCCGCGTTGACGCTGTTCAGCCAGGTACTGGTACTGCTGCTAGCCTCGGTCGCGGTCGTGGCGATCGCCCGCCGGCAAGGGCTGCCGCCGATGCTGGGCTACCTGGTCGTTGGCATGCTGCTGGGTCCCTTGGCCTTCGGCATGCTGCCCGACGGCGCCGCCACGCACACGCTGGCGGAGATTGGCGTGGTGTTCCTGCTGTTCACGCTCGGCCTCGATTTTTCCTGGCCGCGCATGATGGCGATGCGTCGCGAGGTGTTCGGCCTTGGCGCCGCGCAGCTGCTCGTGATCGGCGGCAGCGGCGCGGCCATCCTGCATGTGCTGGGCGTGAGCTGGCCGAGCGGCATCGTGGTCGGCGGCGCGCTCGCCATGAGTTCGACGGCGATCGTGCTGCACCAGCTGACCGATCAATCCGAGCTGAATCGCACCCACGGGCGCCTGGCCTTCGCGGTGGTGCTGTTTCAGGACCTCGCCTTCGTGCCGCTGCTGGCCCTGGCCGGTGCGCTGGGCAACAGCGGTGGCGGTTTCACGGCCGCGGCGCTGGCGCGCATGGCGGGCGAGGGCATGCTGGCCCTCGCTCTGGTGCTGGCGATCGGCCGCTGGGTGCTGCGACCCCTGTTCTACGAAATTGCCCACAGCCGCCTGCGCGAGCTGTTCACGCTCACCGTGCTGCTGGTGGTGCTCAGCTGCGCCTGGATCACGCAGCAGGTCGGCCTGCCGATGGCGCTGGGTGCGTTCCTAGCCGGCATGATGCTGGCCGAATCCGAGTACCGGCACCAGGTGGAATCGAGCGTACGCCCGTTCAAAGAACTGCTGCTGGGCCTGTTCTTTATTTCGGTCGGCATGCTGCTCGACCTGCGGTTGCTGTATCACAATTTCTTTGTGGTCACGGCGCTGCTCGCGGCGCTGCTGCTGGGCAAGGCGCTGCTGGTCACGCTGGTGGCGCGCGGCTTCGTGGCCAGCAACTTCAAGGCGGTGCGCACCAGCATCGTGCTGGTCGGCGGCGGTGAGTTCGGTGTCGCACTGCTGACGATCCTGGTACAGCACGAAGCGTTGGTGCCCGAGCGTTTCACGCAGCCGCTGCTGGCTGCCATCGTGCTGAGCATGATGCTGAGCCCGCTGATCATTCGCGCCAACCGGCGCATTGCGCGGCTGCTGCTGGGCGAGAAAGGCCCGCCCGGCAGTGCACTCGAGCGCGAGGAGGCGGTCACCGATGCGCTCGCGCGGCGCGAACACGTGGTGCTGTGCGGCTTCGGGCGCGTGGGCCAGAATATCGCGCGGGTGCTGGAATCGCAGGGGTTCGAGTACATCGCGATCGACCTCGATCCGGCCCGCATCCGCCTGGCGCGCAATGCCGGCGATACCGTGCTGTACGGCGACAGTGCCGATGAGGAGTTGTTGCAGCATGCGGGCCTCGCTGCCGCCAGCGCCGTGATCATCACCTTTGCGAACCCGGCGGTCTCGGTCGGCATCGTGCAGGCCGTGCGCCGCCTGCGTGCCGATGTGCCGGTGCTGGTGCGCACGCAGGATGACGTGGGGCTCGCTGACCTGAATGCAGCCGGCGCCACCGAAGTGGTGCCCGAGACCTTCGAGGCCAGCCTGATGCTGGTCTCGCAGGTGCTGATGCTGCTGGATGTGCCGGTAAGCAAGGTGGTGCGCACCGTGGGTGACATCCGCGCCGAGCGCTACGCAACGCTGCGCGGCATCTTCCGCCACGATGGCGCGCGCGTGGTCGACGACACCCATGCCTTTCGCGAGGAGTTGCGTTCGGTGGTGCTGCCGCCGCACTCCTGGTCGATCGGCCGGCGGATCGAGGACGCGCGCGCGCAGGGTGCCGACGTCACCTTCACCGCCGTACGCCGCCAGGGCATCACCGGTCGCCAGCCCGATGGTGATACCGAGCTGCGCGAAGGGGATATCGTGGTGATCTACGGTACGCCCGAGGCGCTCGAGCATGCCGAGGCGGTACTGCTGGCCGGCTGAAGGCCGCACCCGGCGCCATGCAGTACAATGCGCGGCCTTTGGAACGCATCAAGTGAACCGCGACGACCTGCATTTTCCGCCCCACCACCAGCCGCTGCGCGATGACATCCACGCGCTGGGCGAGGTCGTGGGCCAGGTGCTGCGCGAGCAGGGCGGAGCGCAGCTGTACGAGCTGGCCGAGCAGGATCGCAAGCTCGCGATCCGCCGGCGTACGGGCGAAGCCGGCGCTGGCGAGGCGTTGCGCGAACGGGTGCAGGGGCGGCCGCCGGAACTGGCGCGCGACCTGGTGCGCGCCTTCTCCTCGTATTTCCAGCTCGCCAATGTCGCCGAGAAGGTGCACCGCATCCGGCGCCGGCGCGAGTATTTTCTGGGCGATGGCGAGCGCCCGCAACCCGGCGGTGTCGAGGATGCGCTCGCCGAGCTGAAAGCCCAGGGGCTCAAGCTCCCCGAGGTCATGGGCCTGCTGCGTTCACTCAGCATCGAACCGGTGCTGATCGCGCATCCGACCGAGTCGGTGCGCCGCACCGTGCTGCGCCGCCAGCAGCGGCTCGCCGACCGGCTACTCGAGCGCAGCAATCCGCAGCTCGCGCCACACGAGCAGCGCGGCCTGCTCGAGCGCATCCGCACCGAAGTGACCATCGACTGGCAGACGGCCGAGCACCCGCGCGAATACCTGACGGTCGCCGATGAGCGCGAGCACGCAATCTTCTATCTCGCCGAGGTGCTCTATCGCATCGTGCCGGCCTTCTACCAGGAAATCGGCGCCGCGCTCGCCAAGCTCTATGGCGCCGACGCCGAGGCGCTGGAATTGCCGCAGCTGCTGGGTTTCGGCACCTGGGTGGGCGGCGACATGGATGGCGCCCTCGAAGTGCACGCCAAGAGCATCCGCGAGACGCTGGCCCGCCAGCAGCAGGTGATCATCAGCAACTATTTTGCCGACTGCCAGGAGCTGGCGCAGCAGCTCTCGCAGAGTGCGGCGCGCGTTGGCGTATCGGCGGCCGTCACCAAGCGCATCGCCGACTATCGCACGCTCTTGCCCGGCGCTCCCGGGCTGGCGCCCGCGCGCCACGACACGATGCCCTATCGGGTGCTATGCGGACAGATGGCCGAGCGGCTGCGCATCACCTTCGATGGCCGTCCGAACGGCTACGAGCGCCCGGCGCAGTTTCGCGACGATGTGGCCCTGCTCGCCGCCAGCCTGCGGGAAAATCACGGCGTGCATGCGGGCTATTTCCTGGTGCGGCGGCTGCTGGCGCGCGTCGACACCTTTGGTTTCCACCTCGCCACGCTCGACCTGCGCCAGCGCAGCGACGTGCACCACGCGGTGCTGGCGCAGGGCCTCGATGATCCGCTCTGGCCGCAGCGCAGCGCTGCCGAGCAACATGCGCGTCTGGTGGATCTACTCGATCGCGACGCCGCGCCCAGTGGTGCCTTCGATGCGCTGGCGCGGCGCACGCTGGCGGTATTCGAAGCCATCCGCCAGGGCCGACATCGCTACGGCCCGGAGGCCGTGGGCCTGTACATCGTCAGCGGCGCCGCCACCGCGGCCGATGTGCTGGCGCCCCTGGTGCTGGCGCATTGGGCGGGCGCGCGCGACCGGCAGAGCGGCGCGGCCGCCATCGATATCGCGCCGCAGTTTGACAGCGTTGCGAGCCTCGAGGGGTGCGGTGAAGTGATGACGCAGCTGCTGGCCGACACGGCCTACCAGCGGCACCTGGCCGCACGAGGACGCGTGCAGACCGTGCTGATCGATTATTCCGAAAGCAGCCGCGAGAGCGGCATGGTGGCTTCGCGCTACGCCGCCTATCGCGCCCAGCGCGCGCTGTCGCGCTCGCTCGATCAGGCGCGCGACCGCCATGTGCTGTTCTACAGCCGCGGCGGCAGCATTTCGCGCGGCGGCGGACGCATCGACGCGCTGCTGCGCGCGGCGCCCGCGGAAGTGGCCAGCGGCGTGCTGCGCTTCACCGAGCAGGGCGAGAGCATCGCGCAGAACTTCGGGCTGCGTGCCAACGCCATGCGCACGCTCGAGCGCGCCTTCGGCACGCTGGCACTGGCGACGCTTGCCGTGCGCCGCGGCATCGCCGTGCAGGAAGGCGTGGCGCTGGCGGAAGTTGTCGGCGAAGTTGCCGAGCACAGCCGCGTTGCGTGGCGCTCGCTGGTCGCCGGCGGCACGCAGTTCTACCGCTTCTTCCGTGCGGTCACGCCCATCGATGTGATCGAGCGAATGCGCATCGGCGAGCAGCGCCACAGCACGCCGCAGGGCGTCGATGTCGGCGCGGTGCCGCCGGCCGCATGGGTGTATGCCTGGTCGCAATCGCGCCATATGCTCACGGGCTGGTACGGCGCTGGCACGGGCCTGAAGGCGGCCAGCGAGGCGCGCGGCATCGCGCTGCTGCGACGCGCCTATGCCGGCTGGCCTTTCTTCCGTCACCTGGTCGATGACATCGAGGCCACGCTCGGGCGCGCCGACATGCTCATCGCCGCCAGTTACGACGAACTCGCGCCCGCCGACACGCTGGAGTGCGCGCGCGCGATCCAGGCGGAATATGCTCAGAGCTGCGCCATGGTCTGCGAGATCAAGCAGACCGGTGCGCTGCTGGACCAGGACCGCACGCTCCAGCGCAGCATCGCATTGCGCAACCCCTACGTGGACCCGATGAACCTGATGCAGATCGACCTGCTGCGCCGCTGGCGGGCCAGCGGCCGCAACGATAGGGCGTTGTTCGAGGCCTTGCTGGCCAGCGTCAACGGCATCGGCGTGGGCCTGCAGACCACCGGCTGATAACCCGGGCGTTTTTCCAGATAACCCGGGTAGGCGCCGCAGCCGCGCGCCCAGGCCTGTAAAGTAGCCGGATGTATCGCTATGACGACATCGACCGCACATTCCTCACCGAGCGGGTGGCGGAGTTTCGCGAGCAGACCCGGCGTTTCCTCGCCGGCGAGCTGAGCGAGGACGAGTTCCGTCCGCTGCGGCTGCGCAACGGGCTGTACATCCAGACCCATGCGCCGATGTTGCGGGTGGCGATTCCCTATGGCCTGCTCTCCAGCCGGCAGCTGCGCATGCTGGCGCACATCGCGCGCCATTATGACCGCGGCTACGGCCACTTCAGCACACGGCAGAACATCCAGTACAACTGGCCCAAGCTCGCCGAGGTGCCCGATATCCTGGCCGACCTGGCCAGCGTCGAGATGCATGCGATCCAGACCAGCGGCAACTGCATCCGCAATGTGACCTCAGATCATCTGGCCGGCGTCAGCGCCGATGAGCTGGAAGACCCGCGTCCCTGGTGCGAGATCATCCGCCAGTGGTCGACGCTGCACCCGGAGTTCTATTACCTGCCGCGCAAGTTCAAGATCGCGGTGACCGGTGCGCCCACCGATCGCGCCGCCTCCGAAGTGCACGACATCGGCCTGCACATCGTGCGCGATGCCAGCGGTGCCGCGGGCTTCGAAGTGCTGGTGGGCGGTGGCCTGGGCCGCATGCCGATGATCGGCAAGCGCATCCGTGCCTTCCTGCCGCAGCTCGAGCTGCTGGCCTATCTCGAAGCCATCCTGCGGGTGTACAACCGCCACGGCCGGCGCGACAACATCCACCGCGCGCGCATCAAGGTGCTGGTGAAATCGCTCGGCGCCCTGGAATTCACGCGTCAGGTGGAAAGTGAATATGCGGCGAGCCGCGCGACGGCGCAGCGCCTCGAGCTGGCGGAAGTGGAACGCATGCGCGCCTTCTTTGCACCGCCGGCGTACCGAAATGTGCCCGACACCGTGCCCTCTGCCGGCGCTGGCGCAGCCTACTTGGCCTGGCATCGCCACAATACGCGTGCGCACAAGGTGCAGGGTTACCGCGTGGTGTTCATCTCGCTGAAGAAGCACGGCGAAGCGCCGGGCGACATGACCGATGCGCAGATGGATGCGCTGGCCGGGCTCGCCGATCGCTACAGCTTTGGCCAGGTCCGCGTCACGCACGACCAGAACCTGGTGCTCGCCGATGTGGCGCAGGATACGCTTCCGGCACTGCACGCGGCGCTGGTGCCGCTGGGCCTCGCGACGCCGAACATCGGCACGCTCACCGACATGATCTGCTGCCCGGGCCTCGATTTCTGCAGTCTCGCGAATGCCGGCTCGATCGCGATCGCGAAGCAGATCCACGAACAGTTCGATGATTTCGACTACCTCTACGACCTGGGCGAGATCCAGGTGAAGATGTCCGGCTGCATGAATGCCTGCGGCCACCACCACGTGGGGCACATCGGCATCCTCGGCGTCGACAAACACGGCGAGGAGTGGTACCAGATCACGCTCGGCGGTTCGGCCAGCGGACAGGTGGCGCTCGGCGAAGTGATCGGCCCGTCGGTGGCCAAGGCGCGCGTCGCCACTACGCTCGCGCGCATCCTCGAGGTCTACGTCGAACAGCGCGAGAGCGGCGAGGAGAGCTTCCTGCAGGCGGTGCGGCGCCTCGGCGTGGAACCCTTCAAGGAGCGCGTCTATGCGCCAGATACTGCGGCAGCGTGAGCTGACCAGCGATAGCTGGCGCTATCCGGACGAGGCGGGCAGCGGAGCGCAGGCGCTGCCATTTGCCACGATCGTTGCCGCGGCTGCCGCGCTCCCGGCAGGCAGTGGAGTCGTGATCGGTCCCACCTGCGATGTGCGCCTGCTCGCGCCCTGTGTTGGGCGCCTCGCGCTGATCGTGGTGCATTTCGAGAAGAACGGCGATGGCCGCGGTTTCTCGCAGGCGCAGGTGTTGCGCCAGCAATTGGACTATCGCCGCGAGCTGCGTGCCAGTGGCGCCATCAAGCGCGATCACATTTTTCTGTTGGCGCGCTGCGGTTTCGACGCCTTCGATCTCGACCCGGCCGAAGATGCGCAGGCGGCGCTGGCCGAGCTCGGGCGCTTCAGCGTGGCCTACCAGCAATCGAGCGGTACGCTCGTGAGGCCGCGCCTGCGCGGCTGAGCCGTCGCTTACTTCCAGAAGTCTTCGGCGGGTACGGCGAAGTTCAGGTTCTGCGAGTTCGTCAACGTCAGCGCAGTGATGCCGACCAGATTGCCACGGGTGTCGAACAATCCGCCGCCCGAGGATCCTGGTGAAATCGGCGCGGTGGTCTGCACCAGGCGCCCATCGGGGTCATCGCGAATTCCCGAGATGAGTCCCTCGGAGAGGGAACGCTGCAGGCCTTGCGGATTGCCAATCGCGTAGACGCCCTCGCCGACTTCAAGAGTGCTCATGAGGCGGATGCCGACTACGGGGAGCAATTTCATTCCAGCAACCTTGAGGATGCAGCGATCGGCATCGTAGTTCGCGGCTACCAGCTCCACTTCGGTGGTTGCCTCTGTCTTCCCCGAGCCCAGGCGCAATGCGGCCTTGCCGCCGCCAACCACGTGGCAATTGGTCAAGGCGAGTTCATCGGAAATAGCCACCGCCGATCCGTAGACCGTCCTCGGGGCATTGCCATAGTCCTGACTGCGGCTCTCTATCCAGTAGACAGATCGGGCTGCCAGCTTGAAGAGCTCCTGCGAGGAGAGTTTGTGGCTGTCCGGCTTTTCCGCCAGCATATCCGGCGCATGCTGCCAGCTGATGTCGTCAGGCACAGTGATGGTCTGAACGGTCCTTCCTCCCATCGGATCTTCGCGCGTCACCCGTACTGTGCCGTCGTTGTCGATCCATACGTAGCGCTTATCCGCCAGCGCCACGTTCGCAGTGACCAGCGCCAGAACGGCCGCCACGGCAAGCGGCGCGAACGGCGCACGGCCGAATACCGATGTGCGTTGACCAAAGGTGAATCGGCGCGACATGGTGCAGCTCCTGACGCCAGAATCAGTCGATCAAGTACGCCTTGCCGCATCCCACATTCTGTGGCGCCGCAGTTCCCCTTAGTCAGGATATGCTGAGCGCGGTCCCCGCGTCTAGCCGCCCAGGCAGACGATCAGGCGCGCGTGGTAGTTGCGCCAGTCGATCGGGATCACGATCGGGCGCAGGTCCGGCGGATATTCGAGCTGGCTGTCGCGCCCCGAGAGCACCGAGGGCACCGAGATCTGGAACTGGTGGCCGAAGTCGCGGCGCGCATTGCCCGAGAGCGTATTGGCGATCTCGCCGACCAGATCGCACAGGTTCTCGTGCCCCATGTCGGTTTCCTGCATGCGCATCAGCATCACGCTCAGCATGCTCTTGGGCGCCGTGAAGGCCACCATGCCGGTGCGCTTGCCAGTCACCTGGATCACGCCCGTGTAGTCGGAGATTTCAGGCTTGTCGCTTAAGGCCAGGTGCGGCGTGCCGCATTGCGCGCTCTGCTGCACCGTCGTGTCGAAGTAATTCAGCACCCCGTCGACGAACACCGCGACTTGCGACTCCAGGCTCATTCTCTGTCAGGTCCTGATCAATTTGCGCAACGCCTCGTTGAGCTGCCGGTCGGTGAAGGGTTTGCAGAGGAAGCCGCTGGCACCCTTTTCCAGCGCATCGATCGCCGTCAGCTTGTCGGCCAGTGCGGAGATTACCAGTATCTTGATATCCGGGTCGCGCTGCACCAGTTTCGCCACGCATTCGGCGCCGTCCATCTCGGGCATGGTCAGGTCCATGGTCACGAGCGTGGGGTGTACGGCCTCGTACAGGGCCAGGGCCTCGACACCATTGCGGGCGGCGCCGACAAATTCGACCCCGGGCAGTTCATTGGCCCGCTCGATGCGGCGGCGGATGACGTTCGAGTCGTCGACCACCATCAGGCGATGTGCCACCTCAGTCATGGGGACAGTGCCAGCGCGACTCAGGCTGCCGAGGACTGCGAATCAGCCTCGGCCTGCGCGCGCGGCAGCAGCACCTTGAAGCGCGTGTACTTGCCGGCCGTGGTCGAGATGCCGATGCGTCCGCCACTGTCGCGGATTGCGGCATTGACCACATCGAGGCCGACGCCGCGGCCGGCGTGCTCGGAAACCGTATCGGCGGTGGAAAAGTCCGGATGGAACAGCAGCCGGAACGCGCCGCTACGGTCCAGGTTGGCCGCCTGCGTGGCATCGAGCAGGCCACGCGTGACCGCGCGCATGCCGATCTCCTCGGGATTCAGGCCTTGACCGTCGTCCTCGACGATCAGCGAATAATTTTCCTGGTCGCTGTCCGTGAAGCGGATGCGCACGCTCCCCACCGGCGGCTTGCCGGTTAGCGCGCGCCGCTCACGCGGCTCGATGCCGTGGACGATGGAATTGCGCAGCATCTGGATGCAGATCTCGCGCACGCGCGGCACGAGGCTGGCCGGTACCTTCTCCAGGCCCTCGCTCAGCAGGCGCACGTCGCGTTTGCTGGCGGCGCTGACCTCGGCGCACAGCCGTTGCAGCGCCACTTTGAGCTGCTCGCCCGGGGTTGGGCCAAGATCCGCTCGCGCCAGTGCCGCGGCGACCTGGCCTCCCGCCAGCACCGCCGTGTCGCCGTGGCGCTCAGGCGGCAGATCATTGGCCGACACGGCGGTCGAACGCGCCTGGCCGACACGCTCCTGCAGCGCGCTCATCTCCTGGCCATGGGTCATCAGCTCATCGAGCCTGACGACCACCGGAACGAAATCATTGCCGGCCAGCTCGGCCCGCTTGCGCAGGCCACTGAGCAGATCCTCGACTTCGTGGGCGCGGCGCACGAAGGTGCCCAGGCCCAGCGCCGCGGCCTCGCCCTTCAGGCTGTGCATCTCGCGGAACACGCCCTGCAGTTTCTGCTGCAGATCGGCGCGCTGCTTGCCCGGCGCGCGCAGCAGCGCATTGCTGCGGCGTACGGCGGCATCGAGCGTGCCGAGGAAAGTCTGCATCTGCAGCGGCTCGACCTGCAGTACCTGCAGCAGCAGCGCCGACTGCGAATCGGTATCGGATTTCAGCGAATCGAGCTCGCGTTGCAGCAGCACGCGCTCGGTGACATCGGAGACCACGCCGAACACGTGATCGGCAGTGCTGGCCGTCGCACGCACGCGCCGGAACGAGAACGACAGGTAGCGCACTTCGGTGGCGCCCTGCGCCTTCTGGAAGCTGACTTCGATCTGGCTCAGCGGATTGACCGATTCGATCAGTTCCTCGTTGACCTTGTCCTTCCACAGCAGGCCGAGGTACTTGCCCGCCGCCAGCAGCGTTTTCTCATCCACCAGCGGACGCAGCAACTGCTCGAAGTCCTGTCCCGCAGGAGTGCCCACGCGCAGCAGCCCGCGCAGCGAATCCGAGTGCGCGCCGCCGATGCGGCCATCGCGTCCGATCAGGAACAGCCCTTCGCGCACCGTGCCCATGATGTGCGCGACCTGACGCTGCGCGATGCCGGCAGCGCGCGCGGCCTGGCCCGCGCGCCAGGAGAAATACAGCATCGAGGCCAGCAGCAACGCAGCCAGCGCCGAGCCGCCCAGCAGCAGCGCGCGCAGCGAGCGGCCGTCATTGACCACGGCCTCGCGCAGCAGTGCCGCCAGTTCGGAGACCTGGCGCGAAAGCGCCCCGGTGTTTTTCGTCTGCGTGGCAAGCAGTTCATCGACGCTGCGCTTGAGGCGCGCGCCCGCGGCGGTGAGCGTCGAGCCCGCGGCCGAATCGCTGTACAGGTCGCCGGTCTTGTTGTTGCCCAGGCGCTCGAGCCCCTTGTCGAGCGGCGCCCACAGTTTCTGCGCCTTGTCGAGCATCGCCAGCGTATCGCTGCGCGCATCGAGACCGGCCGCCTTGATGGCATCGGCCAACTGGGCATAGGCCACGTTGCTGGCTTCGCGACTGCCAGCGAGCGTGCGCAGCGAATCGCCGACATAAGTCTGGGTCTCGAGGCCGCGCTGGATCAGCGTCAGCTCGGAACGCATCAACTGCGGTTGGGCGGTGAGGCCTGCGGCCAGCTGTAAGGCGGTGGAAGCCGACTGCAGGCGCGCCGCGCGCTGCACACCGGTGAAGAGCAGCAGCGACAGCGCAGTCGTGCACAACAAGGCCAGCGCCACGGGCAGCCAGCGCAATTGCCGTGATAAAACCGGTTGAGCCATGCTAACTCCCTGTACCTGACCCGCAATCTACCTGAATGTCACCAGCAGGCGCGCGCGCTGCGGTAGTCCTAAGGCGCCCAGTTGCGTAGTGTCGTAGCGGCCCGTGCGCACGGCCAGCATGGCCGCGTCGTCGAACACGCCAGGGAGACTCGCTTCCACGACGCGTGGGTCGCTGGCCTTGCCCTTGCGATCGAGCATGAACTCGACCACGACCTGGCCCTTGAGACCCTTCTCCAGCGCGCGCGGCGGGAATGCGGCATTCAACGGGCGTGTGGGCTTGGCGTTGATGAAATCGGGTTTGGCACTGGCCGTGGCAGAGGAGTTTGCCGCCGTGGTCGCCGCCTGCGTGGCTGCCGCGGCAGCCGCCGCGGCGCGCTGGTTGCCGGCTTCCACTTCCGCCTGTACCTGCTTGCGCGCGGCACTGAGTTCCGGACTGCTGCCCAGTTCGCTGGCGGCCGTCAGCCAGGGTTGCGCACTCTCGGGCTGCTGGCCGCGCAGTGCGCTCTGCACGCGCCCCAGCAGGGCCAGTTGCAGTTCGTGCTGCACGCCCAGTGTCAGCGGATGGGTGCGGTTGACCTGCTGCATGGCCGCGAAGCGCGTGCGTGCACTGTCGGCGGCGGGCTCCAGCAAGGCTCCAGCAGTGATCGCTGCACGCACGCGCGTGGCCATGTCGGCCAGCTGCACATCGCTAGTGTGTGTTTCGAGCGTGTGGCGCAGGTCGGCGAGCGCGGCGCGATCGCCGCCGCCGGAGGCGATCTGTGCAATCAGTTGGGTGGCGGTATCGAGCTGGTTCGCGGCCAGGGCAGCACGCGCCTGGGCGATCAGCCAGCGCGGCCGGGCCGCGGCGATATCCGACTCGAGCCGGCTGGTGACGCTGGCATCGACGCCCACGCCCTTGAAGCTCGCAAGCAGATGCGAGGCATCGTCGAGCTTGCCGGCAGAAAGTTCCGTCTGGATGCGGCTGCGCGCGACGCTGAACAGGCGGCGCATGCCATCGCGCGCTTCATCATTCTGCGGATCCTGTGCCAGCACCTGCGCGTACAGCTCCAGCGCGCTCTCGCCGGGCGCATCGGCGCGCGGCAGCAGGCTTTTCTCATCATGGAAAGCGATGCGGGCGTCTGAGAGCAATTCCAGTGCGCTGCGCTTGGGTGCCGCGGGAGGCGCATTGGCGGCTGGCGCCGGGTTCGCGGCGTCGGACTTGCCAGTGTTGTTGGTTGCGCCCGGCGTCGCGGCCGTGAGTGCACTGGTGGGAGCGTTGGCAGCGTGATCGTTGCCTGCCCGGCCGAAGAAATACCAGCCCAGGCCGCCCGCCAGCAGCAGCAGCGGCAGCAACAGCATGAGGCGGCGCTTCGGCGGAAACGGGTTCCTGGTCGAGCTGAGCGAGGCGAGTGTGGTGCTGGTGGCGGCCGCCGCGGCGCTATCGAGCCGCTGCTCGGCGATCTGCAAGGCATCCTGCCAGGCGCGCGTGGTGAGTGCGTCGCGCTCGAGGATCGCGCACACCGAACCGCGGTGCAGCGCGCTGGCCCAGCTGGATGATTGACCGTCGGCGCAGACGATGATGATCGGCGCCATCGGATATTGCTGCTCGATGCGGGCGGCGATCGCGCGCGCGTCGTGGCGCAGGCTGGCATCGAAGATCAACAGCCAGGGCGATGTACCGGCCTCGGCCAGCGCTTCGATGCCTTCGATGGGGCGGGTGCGGTAGCGATCGCCGAGCAGCGGTCCCAGCTCCAGCAGCAGGCCATCGTCGAGCGAGAGCAGCCAGGCGTCACGACGTTTGCCGGCGCCGCTGACAGGCGCGGGCTGGCTGCTACGCGGATTGCGACTGCGCTGCGGTTCTGGATTGGGCACTGGCGGTGAACCCCCGATTCAAGTGGCGCCAATGTGTGACGGGCAGCAATTTGGCGCCCCTGACAGGTTCACAATTCCTATGCGACAGAATATCCGCGGCTGCCTGCGGATGGCGACTCTGTGGCGCAGTTCACAATTTTGCCACCGTGGCCGCGACGGCTTCGGCAAGTTGGTCGATATCCGCGTCGCTGTGGGCGGCCGACAGGAAGCCGACCTCGAAGCCGCTGGGCGCCAGATAAATGCCCCGCGCCAGCAGCGGGTGATACATCGAGGCATAGCGCTGCGCGCAACCGGCGGGAAACTGCTTGGGCGTGCGGATCACATCCTGTGTGACCTCGCCCAGGCACATCCAGAAGACCGAGCCCACGCGTTGCACATGCAGTTTCGGCACGCCGCGCAAGGCGCGTTCGAGGCGTGCCCCACGCGCTTCCAGCTGCGCATACAGTGAGCCATCAGCCAGCTGCCGCAGGGCCGCGAGGCCTGCGCACATGGCGACCGGATTCGCGCTCAGCGTGCCGGCCTGATACACCGGACCGACCGGCGCCACTTGCTGCATCAGCTCGCGCCGGCCGCCATAGGCGCCGACCGGGAAGCCGCCGCCGATGATCTTGCCGTAGGTCACCAGGTCCGGCTCGATGCCGGCCACTGCGCAGTAGCCCTGGAAGCCGACGCGGAAACCCGAGATCACCTCGTCGAAAATCAGCAGCGCGCCGTGCTGGCGGGTCAGCCGTGCCAGCGTTTCAAGAAAAGCCTGGCGCTGCGGCAGCAGGCCATAGTTGGCCGGCAGCGGCTCGATGATCGCCGCGGCGATTTCCTTGCCGTGCTGCGCGAAGACTGCGGCCAGCGCGGCCTCGTCATCGAGCGGCGCCACCACCGTTTCGCGCACGGCCTCGGCGCCCAGCCCTGCGCTGTCGGGGAGCGCGGCTTCGGCGAGCCCCGAGCCGGCCCGCAGCAGCATCGCATCGGCATGCCCGTGATAGCAGCCCTCGAACTTCAGGATCTTTGAACGTCCGGTGGCGCCACGCGCCACGCGCAGCGCCGACATCACCGCCTCGGTGCCGGAATTCACGAAGCGCAGGTTCTGCACCCAGGGGATGCGGCTGCAGATGAACTCGCCCAGCTCCAGGCTGTAGGGCTCGGCGGTGCCAAGGCTCCAGCCGCGATCGAGCGCAGCGACCACCGCTTCGCGCACTTGCGCGTTGCCGTGGCCGAGTATCAGCGGGCCGAAGGCCATGCAGAAATCGAGGTACTCGCGACCATCGACGTCGCGCAGCCGCGCCTGTGAACCGCCGGTCATGAAGACAGGTGTGCCGCCGACGCCCTTGAAGGCGCGTACTGGCGAGTGCACGCCACCCGGGGCGACGCGCAGCGCGCGTGCATACAGTTCCTCCGAACGGCTCATAGTCCGAGGAGCGAACGCATTTCGCGCGCGCCGTAGGTGATGATCATGTTGGCGCCAGCGCGCTTGAAGGCCGTGAGTATTTCGCGGTGCAGCGCGGCGCGTGGCGCCAGACCTTGTGCGGCCAGCGCTTCGAGCGCGGCGTACTCGCCGCTGACGTGATACACGGCCCAGGGCTTGCGGATCTCGCGCGAGAGTTCGCGCAGCAGGTCGAGGTAGGGGAGGCCGGGCTTCACCATCAGAATGTCGGCGCCCTCAGCAACATCGCGCTCGGCGCACAGCCAGGCATCCCCAGGGCGCGCCGGGTCGAGCTGGTAACTGGCGCGGTCCTTCAGTTGCACGGCGCTGCCGCCCTGCGGCGCCGATTCCGCGGCCACGCGAAACGGGCCGTAGAGCGTGGACTGGAATTTCACGGCATAACTCATCAGCACGGTGCGCTCGCAGCCCTGCGCATCGAGCGTGCTGCGGATGGCACGGATGCGGCCATCCATCATGTCACTGGGCGCGACGCAGTCCGCGCCGGCCTGCGCATAGGCGAGCGCCGCGGCCGCAAGTTCCTGCACGCTGGCATCGTTGTCGAGGTGATCGCCCTCGGCATTGACCACGCCACAGTGGCCGTGCGGTGTCGAGGAACACAGGCACACATCGGCGGCCAGCCAGATGTCCTTGCCGAAGCGCTGCTTGAGCGCGCGTATCTGGCCGGCCGTGAAGGACCAGTCGATGTCCTTGAGGCTGCGCGCGCGCGGCACGCCGAACAGCAGGAAGGCGCTCACGCCGGCTTTGAGGTCCGCCTCAGTCTGGCGCAGCAGCGAATCCGGGGTTTCCTGGTTGACTCCCGTGAGGCCCGGCACCGGCTCGGGCTGCTTGACCGCCTCGGCGACGAAACAGGGCTGGATCAGCTGGTCGAGCTGCAGGTGCACCTCGCGCGTCAGGGCGCGTACGTGGGGGTCCTGGCGCAGGCGACGGAGCGTGGGCGGGTACTGGACATTCATCGGCCCATTGTGCCGCAGCCGCTCGGGGTGGGGTCATGCATTGTCACGGGCTTATGCACCCATAGTTATGTGGGGTGCCCCGATAATGCCGCCATGGCACTGAAATCCGCCCTGTCCGTCGCCGACGCTGTCCCGACCTTGAGTGCAGGGTTGAAGGCCAAAGTGGCTGCGAGCGTCGGCTTCCTGCGCGATGCCGTGCGTGACTACGCCCAAGTCATCTATGCCAGCAGCCTGGGTGCCGAGAGTATCGTACTGACCGACCTGATCTGGACCCAGGTGCCTGAAATCCGGATCGCGACCATCGATACCGGCCGCCTGCCCGAGGAAACGCTGGGGCTGATCGATCGCCTCGAGCGTCGCTATGGGCAGCGGATGACGGTCTACATGCCGCAGGCGCCGGCGATCGAAGCCTTCGTGGCCACCGAGGGCATCAACGGTTTCCGCAATGGCCTGGCCCAGCGGCAGGGCTGCTGTGCGATCCGCAAGCTCGAGCCTTTCCGGCGCATGCTTGCCGGCCGCGCGGCCTGGGTGACCGGCGTGCGGCGTGAACAGTCGGCGGCCCGATCCGCATATTTAGTCAGCGAAATTGATGAACGTTACGGCCTGCAGAAAATCAGCCCGCTGCTCGACTGGAGCGCGGATGATGTGTGGACCTACATCCGTGCCGGTGCACTGCCCTACAACCCCTTGCATGATCGCGGCTATCCCAGCATCGGCTGCGCACCCTGCACGCGCGCCATCGAGCCCGGCCAGGACGAACGCGCCGGCCGCTGGTGGTGGGAAAATCCGGATTCGCGCGAGTGTGGCCTGCAGCCGCGCATGCGCCCCTCCCCAACGCCCTGAGCGCGGCCGCGCGGCCTGACTCGCGTGGATCAGCTTCCCGTATTTCTCGATCTGCGCGATCGCCTGGTATTGCTGGTCGGCGGCGGCGAAGTCGCGGCGCGCAAGGCACAGCTGCTGCTCAGCGCCGGCGCGCGGCTGCGGGTCGTGGCCCCGCAGCTGTGCAGCGAGTTGCGCCAGTTGTGCGAGCGCAGCGGCACCGAACTGATCAACGCGCGTTTCGAGCCCGCTCATCTGGCAGCCGCGATGCTGGCGGTTGCCGCCACCGATGACCCGCAGGTGAACCAGGCCGTGAGCGCGGCGGGCCGCGCCGCCAATGTGTGGGTGAATGCCGTCGATGATGCGAGCGCCTCCAGCTGTTACCTGCCGGCGATCGTCGATCGCTCGCCGGTGATCATCGCGGTTGGCACCAAAGGTGCCTCCCCGACCCTGGCGCGACGCGTGCGTGCGCAGCTGGAAAGCCTGCTCCCGCATCGCCTGGGGAAATTGGCGCTGCTCGCCGGGCGCATGCGCGGGCTGGTGCGGCGCGCGCTGGCCGATCAGGCGCAGCGTCGGAAATTCTGGGATCAGTTCTTCGACAGTGCGCTCGCGACCAGCATTCTCGCGGGCGCGATCGAGCAGGAAGCGGCCGATGCGGAGTTTTCCGCCGAACTTGCCGCGGCAACGGCGGCGTCCGTGGCATCCGCGGCGGCGCCCGCAGCGCGCGGCGCCGTGTGGCTCATCGGCGCGGGGCCCGGCGATCCGGACCTGCTGACCCTGCGCGCGCAGCAGCTGCTGCAGCAATGCGATGTGGTGCTCTACGACCGGCTGGTGCCGCAGGCCGTGCTCGAGCGCGTGCGACGCGATGCCGAGCGCGTGTTCGTGGGCAAGCGGCCCGGCGAACATCGCACCACGCAGGCACGCATCAACGAGCTGCTGCAGGGGTATGCCGCACGTGGCCTGCGCGTGGCGCGGCTCAAGGGTGGCGACCCGCTGGTTTTCGGCCGCGGCGGCGAGGAGATTGCGGCGCTGGTCAGTGCTGGCGTACCCGTGCTGGTCGTGCCCGGTGTGACCGCGGCGTTCGGCGCCGCGGCCGCCAGTGCAATTCCATTGACACACCGGGGCCTCGCGCAGTCGGTGTGTTTCGTGACCGCGATGGGCGAGGCGGCCGCGAGCCTCGACTGGCGTGCGCTCGCGGCACCGCTCCAGACCGTGGTGTTCTACATGGGCGTGTCACAGCTGCCACGCATCGTCGAGCGGTTGCTGCAACATGGCGCGCCGCCGGCGCGTGCCGCGGCGGTGATCGAGCGCGCCACGCAGCCGGGCCAGCGCGTGGTGGCCGGCGAACTGCAGGACATCGTCGCGCGGGTCACTGCAGCCGGCGTGGCCGCACCGGCTCTGCTGATGGTCGGCGACGTGACACGATTCGCCGGCCTCGCCGCCGGTACTACTGCCAAGCCGGCAGCAGGTTCTGTGTACACCACGCACACTCCGGAGTCCTGATGAAGTTTGCCGCTGATTTCCTGGCCGCCGTGGGCGGCACGCCGCTGATCCGCCTGCGCGCGGCGAGCGAGAGCACTGGTTGCGAGATCCTCGGCAAGGCCGAGTTCATGAATCCCGGCGGCTCCGTGAAGGATCGCGCCGCGCGCGCGATCGTGCTCGATGCGGAGCAGCGCGGCGAACTGGGGCCCGGTGGCATCGTGGTCGAGGGCACTGCCGGCAACACCGGCATCGGCCTCGCGCATGTGTGCCAGGCGCGCGGCTATCGCTGCGTGATCGTGATGCCCGACAACCAGTCGCCGGAAAAGTTCGCGTTGATCGAGGCACTGGGCGCCGAGGTGCATCGGGTCAAGACCGTGCCCTACAGCGATCCGAATCACTACCAGAAAGTCGCCGGCCGCATGGCGCAGGAAATCCCCGGCGCGATCTGGGCCAACCAGTTCGACAACACCGCCAACCGGCGCGCGCATGTGGCGAGCACCGGGCCCGAGATCTGGGAGCAGACCGATGGGCGCATCGATGCCTTCGTATCGGCGAGCGGTACCGGTGGCACGCTCGCTGGTGTTTCCGAGTACCTGAAGTCGCGCAATCCGCGGGTGCGCACGGTGCTGGCCGATCCGCCGGGCAGCGCCTTGTACGAATTCATACGCAACGGCGCGCTCAAGGCCACGGGCAGTGGTTCGATCACCGAGGGCATTGGCATCGGGCGCATCACCGCCAACATGAAAGATGCCCCGATCGATGCGGCGCTGCATATCGAGGATGCCGAGACGGTGACTTGCGTCTACCGGCTGCTGCGTGAGGAGGGCCTGTTCGTCAGCAGCACCAGCGGCGTCAATGTGGCGGCGGCCATGCGCGTGGCGCGCGAACTCGGTCCCGGCCAGGTGATTGTCACCGTGCTGTGCGACAGCGGTGCCAAGTACCTCTCGCGCCTGTTCAATCCGGAGTGGCTGGCGCACAAGGGCCTGCTGGAAGCCGCCGAGGCCGGCTATGGTGGGCCCTTGCGAGGCCTGCGCTAATATGCCGACGATGAAACCGCCGCGGCGCGAGCCGTTACCCTGGCAAACACCCAAACCTCCGGCCGACGATCCGCAGGCGCCCGCGCGCGTCGCGGCCATTACCGCCAACGCCAGCTACCTGCCCGGCGATGCCGACCCGGCCTTCCTGCAACGTGACGAGTTGCGCGCCGAGCGCCTGCAGCTCGACTACCTCAAGCCCGAACTCTCGCTGCAGGCCGCGGGCATCGAGCACACGATCGTCGTGTTTGGCAGCACGCGCATCCTCGAGCCAGCCGCTGCCAAGCGCCGCCTCGATGCAGCGCTCGCCGCCGCCGCTGCCGCGCCCGCTGACGCGGGCCTGCAGCAACGCGCGGCCGTGGCCGCGCGCCTCGCCGCACGCAGCCATTACTATGAGGTGGCGCGCGAGCTGGGCGCGCTGATCGCCGCCAGCAACAAGGATCGCAGTCACTGCAAGACCGTGGTGATGACCGGCGGTGGTCCCGGCATCATGGAAGCGGCCAATCGTGGCGCTTACGACAGCGGCGTGCACACCGTCGGACTCAACATCGACCTGCCGCACGAACAGTTTCCCAATCCCTATGTCACGCCGGGCCTGTGCTTCCGCTTCCACTATTTCGCGATGCGCAAACTGCATTTCCTGCAACGCGCGCGGGCGCTGGTGGCCTTTCCCGGGGGTTTCGGCACTTTCGACGAACTGTTCGAAACCCTGACGCTGCTGCAGACCCGCAAGATGCAGGCCGTGCCGGTGGTGCTGGTCGGTGAGAGCTACTGGCGACGCGTGATCGACATTCCCTACATGATCGGCGAGGGCGTGATCGATGCCGAAGACGCGGAACTGTTCTGGTACGCCGAGGATGCACGTAGCGCCTGGCGCAGCATCGTGGCCTGGTATCGCAACGCTGGCACGCCCCTGTTTGGCGACGAGGACTGACCTATGCAACTTTCCTTTCACGGCGCCGACCAGGATGTCACTGGCTCCTGTCATCTGCTCGAATGTGGCGGCAAGCGGCTGCTCGTCGATTGCGGCATGTTCCAGGGCGGTCGCGAGCTCGAAGAGGAAAACGCTGCACCGCTGGGCTTCGATGCCGCGGCACTCGACTACGTGCTGCTCACGCACGCGCACCTGGATCATTGCGGCCGCCTGCCGCTGCTGGTGAAGCGCGGTTTCCGCGGCGAGATCATCAGCACCGCCGCCACCGCCGAACTCGCCAGCATCGTGATGCAGGATGCCGCTCATATGGCCGAGGACGACGCCGCGGCGAGCGCGCGCCAGCGCCCACGCAAAGGCGCAGCGGTGCAGCCGCTGTACACGCGCGCCGATGCCAGTGCCGCGGCGCAGCGCTTCGGGCGGCGCGCGGGCTATGGCGAAAAGCTGGCATTGACGCCAGACATCAGCGTCAGCTTCCACGAGGCCGGCCATATCCTGGGCTCGGCCAGCGTGCTGGTGGAAGTCAACGAGCAGGGCCAGCGCAGCACGGTGCTCTTCTCCGGCGACATCGGTGGCAGCGGGCGACCCATACTGCGCGATGCGGCGCCGCCGAGGGCGGATATCGTGCTGATGGAAACCACCTACGGCGATCGCAATCACCGCTCGCCCGCCGATTCAGTGGCCGAGCTGATCAGCGTGGTCAGCCAGACCGTGGCGCGCGGCGGAAACGTGGTGATCCCGAGCTTTGCGCTCGAGCGCAGCCAGGAAATCCTCTACTGCCTGCGCGCCGCCGTGGCCAGTGGTGCGCTGCCGCCGCAACTGCCCGTGTATGTAGATTCGCCGATGGCCATATCGGCGATCGAAGTGTATCGCCGGCACCCTGAGTGCTACGACGCCGAGGCCGCGGCGCTGATCGGCGGTGGCGGCGACCTGTTTGGTTTTGCCGGCCTCAGGCTGGTGCGCGATACCTCGGACTCGATGGCGCTCAACCGGATCAGCGGCGGCGCCGTGATCATGGCGGGCTCAGGCATGTGTACCGGCGGGCGCGTGCGTCATCACCTGGTGCACAACCTGCCGCGCGAGAACGCCAGCATCGTGTTCGTGGGGTATGCCGCGCAGGGTACGCCCGCGCGCCGCATCATCGATGGTGCGCGCAGCATCACGCTGTTCGGCGAGGACGTGCCGGTGCGCGCGCAGGTGCACACCATCAACGGTTTCTCGGCGCACGCTGACCAGAGCGAGCTGCTGCAGTGGCACGCGCGCGCTGGCGGCGCGCGCCGCACGATACTCGTGCATGGCGAGCAGGGCGCGATGCAGGCTTTCGCTGCGCTGCTCAAAGACGTGCCGGTGAGCATGCCGGCACCCGGCGCGCAGTTGCAGCTGTAAGGATGATTCCGCGCGGCACCTCAGGCCTGGCATTGCCGCTGCTGGCGTTGCTGCTGGCCTGCGTGGTGACCCCGGCGCGCGCTGCATGGCTCTCGCGCACCGTCGATGGCACGATGGGCACGCGCATCGTGGTCGAACTCTGGTCGGAGGACAAAGCCGCCGGTGAGAGGGCTATCGATGCGGTGATGGCCGAGATGAACCGCATCGATCGGGGCATGAGCACCTACAAGAGCGACAGCGAACTCTCGCGCGTCAACGCCACCGCCGCGACGCACCCGGTGAAGATCAGTGCCGAGCTGTTCAAGCTGCTGGAGACTGCGCTCGAGTATTCGCGCATCACCGATGGTGCCTTCGATGTCACCTATGCCAGCGTCGGCTTCATGTACGACTTCCACGCCCATCACCATCCGAGCGAGCAGCAGATCAAGAGTGCACTGCCGGCCGTCAACTACCGCCATGTGCTGCTCGATCGGGCCAGCTCGAGCGTGCGTTACACGCAGCCCGGCGTGCGCATCGATCTGGGCGGCATCGCCAAGGGCTATGCGGTCGATTGCGGCATCGCCGTTCTGCAGCAGCGCGGCATCCAGCATGCGATCGTGCAGGCGGGCGGCGACAGCCGCATCATCGGCGACCGCTTCGGCAAGCCCTGGATCGTTGGCATCAGGCATCCGGATCGCAGGGATGAAGTGATCGCGCGCCTGCCGCTGGTCGATACCGCGATATCCACCTCAGGCGACTACGAGCGCTTCTTTGACGAGAATGGCACGCGCTATCACCACATCATCGATCCGCACACCGGCCACTCGGCCAGTCGGGTGCGCAGCGCCACGATCCTGGCGACCAGCGCCACACGGAGCGACGGCCTCTCGAAGACCGCCTTCGTGCTCGGTGCCGAAGCGGCGATCAAGATCTATGAACGGCTCGGTGATGTGGATGCGATAATCGTCAAGCCTGACGGTACGGTGCTCTATACCAAGGGCCTGGAACCGGCCGGCACGCAACACTGAGGAGTAGGTTCGATGCGTCTGGAAGACATGCGTGCAAGCGAGAATGTCGAGGACCGGCGCGGCATGGGCGTCGGCCGCACCGGTGCTGGCTTTGGGCTCGGCACTATCGTGCTGCTGGTGGCCGGATACTTCCTCGGTGTCAGTCCGCAGACCCTGCTCGGTATCGTCGGCGACGGCCAGATGTCCTCGCAGCAGCCGCAGGGCAGTGCGGTCACCGGCAAGCCTGGTGATGCCCAGGGCGATTTTGCGGCCCGCGTGCTCGGTGAAACCGAAGACGTCTGGGGGAAATATTTTGCCGCCTCGGGCCAGCGCTACACGCCACCGACCATGGTGCTGTTCAGCGGCGAAGTGGTGTCAGCCTGTGGCAGCACCAGCGCCGCGGCCGGCCCGTTCTACTGTCCGGGCGACCAGAAGCTGTACCTGGATCTCGACTTCTTCAATCAGCTGGCCACGGATTTCGGCGCGCCGGGCCAGTTTGCCCGCGCCTACGTGATCGCCCACGAGGTGGGACATCACCTGCAGAGGCTGCTCGGCATCACTGAAAAAGTCGAGGGACTGCGCGCGCGCTCAGGCGGCGGCGAGGGCGCACACGGCATTTCGGTGCAGGTGGAGTTGCAGGCCGATTGCTTCGCCGGCGTGTGGGCGATGCAGGATCAGCGCGTGATCGAACCGGGCGAGGTGCAGCAGGCGCTTCAGGCCGCGGCTTCGGTGGGCGATGACACGCTGCAGCGGCGCATGCAGGGGCGCGTGGTGCCCGATACCTTCACGCACGGCAGCGCCGAGCAACGCCAGCGCTGGTTCGCGCGTGGTTTCGAGAGCGGCAAAATCGAGAGCTGCGACACGTTCTCAGCGGGCGCGCAGCTCTGATCAGCGACCGGCGCTGACGCCAGGTCGCGCGTGCCTTACTGGGCCGGAGCGGCCGGCGGCGCGTTCTTGGTCTTCCAGGCGCGCAGCTCGACGTTGAACTTGTCGGCTACCTTCTGCACCCGATCGACTGCGGCATTCTGCATGGCCGTGTATTCGGTGCTGATCTTCAGGCGATCGGCGTCCGTGAGTTTGTCGCCGCCCATCGCCACCCTCGCGTCCATTTCCTTGGTGATGCAGTCGATGTAATCCTTGACTGCCGCGTTGTAGTCCTTGACCGCGTGCTGCGCAGCGACCATATCGTCCTTGGTGGCAGTGGCGCCGTTGGGCACCTTCACCTCGTTCGAGGGCGCGCTGCAATTGGCAAATGCCGGGGCCGTGACCAGCACGGTGAGCAGGGACAGGGGCAGCAGGAATTTCATGAATCGATCCTCTGGGAGTGGCAGGTGCATACGAACCGGTGCGCACATGGTAAGAGTCCGCGACCATCCTTGCCAAGTTCCGCAGCGTTATTGAGGGGTCTGGCGCCGGTTTTGCCTATCATGGCGTGCAGGGTAGGCTGCTGCGGCGCCGGTCCAAGCCGGCGCCCCTATGCTATGTAGAGCGTCAACACTTGTACGCAAAGGTTTGAATCTTATGGCTGTGCGACCAATCCTGAAGATGGGTGACCCGCGCCTGCTGCAGGTATCCGCGCCGGTGGCCGAGTTCGGGACACCGCATCTGCTGACACTGATCGCCGACATGGAGGACACGATGCGCGCCGCCCAAGGCGCCGGGCTGGCCGCGCCACAGGTCGGCGTGGGCAGCCGTGTGGTGATCTTCGGGATGGAGCGCAACCCGCGCTATCCGCAGGCCGAAATGGTGCCCTACACCGTGCTGGTCAATCCGGTGCTGAAGGCGCATTGGGGCCGCCTCGAGGAAGACTGGGAAGGGTGCCTCTCGGTGCCCGGCATGCGCGGGCTCGTGCCGCGACATCGCCGACTGCGCTATCGCGGCTTCGACCAGCACGGCAAGCCCATCGATCGCGAGGTGGCTGGCTTCCACGCCCGCGTGGTGCAGCATGAGGTCGATCATCTGGATGGCGTGCTCTATCCCACACGTATCCGTGACTTGAGCAAATTTGGATTCACCGAAGAACTGTTTCCCGGACAGGATATCCAGGCGGATTGAGCGCTGCGCGTGGGGGCTACTTGCCTTCCAGCTCGCTGGCGAGACCGCTGAAGCCGCGATCGCGGGCGATGTCGGTCGCCGTGGCGCGCTTGCCATTGCGCAGCGAGGTGCTGGCGCCGGCGGCGCGCAACACGCGCGTGGCGGCGGTGCTGCCCGCGCGGCTCGCGGCCAGCAGCGCGGTGTCGCCATCGTGATTCTGCAGATCCACTGAAGCCTTGCGACGCACCAGCAGCTGCACCACTTCATCCTGGCCGCGCGCCGCGGCCAGCAGCAGCGGCGTGTCGCCATCGGCAGTGCGCGCATCCAGTTTGGCGCGCGAATCAAGCAGCAGCGCGGCCACCTTTTCGTAGCCGGCGGCTGAAGCGGTCATCAGCGCCGTGCGGCCCTCGTTGTCGGCGGCATCGACTTCGGCGCCGGCGGCCAGCAACAACTGTGTGATGTCGACGGCACCCGCGCGCGCGGCGCGCCACAACGCCGTCTCGCCATGCTGGTCGGCCGTGCGCGGCGAAGCATTGCGGGCCAGCAGCAGACGCACGACCGGTGCATTGGCCGCGGTTGCCGCCGCCATCAACGGCGTTTCACCGTGGGCATCGGCGGCATCGACCTGGGCGCCCGCTTCGAGCAGTCGCTCGACCACCTCGGCGCGTCCGGCGCGCACTGCAGCCAGCAGTGGCGTGGCCTCGTCGCCGGCGCGGCTGTCGGCATTCACGCCGGCGCCCAGCAGGATGTTCACGGCGTCGATATGACCGGTGCCCGCGGCCAGCACCAGCACCGTGCGCCCGCGGCGATCGGCCTGGCGCGGATTGGCGTGCGCGCCCAGCAAGAGCTTCAGCATTTCATCGGACCCGCTGTGCAGCGCGACGTGCAGCAGGGTGTCGCCTTGCGCCGTGCGCCCCTCGACATCGGCGCCGCCCGCCAGCAGCTTCTGTGCGGCGTCGGTGTCATTGCGTGCCGCAGCCAGTGCCAGCGTAGTCCAGCCCTGGTAGATCTCTCCGGGTCGCGCGGCATCGAATTTGCCGGCGCGGCTTGGCGCAGCGTGTGCGGCCAGCGTCTTCGCGCCCAGCGCTCGCAGCTGTGCCGCAGCTGCAGCGGCATCCACGGCGAGCGCGGCATCGAGTGCGGTGTATTCCCGGCTGTCGGGCGTATCGAGGCGCACACCGGCTTTGGCCAGCAACGCGACATTGTCAGCGCGATCGGCGCGGGCCGCATAGAACAGGGCGGTGCGATGTGCGGTATCGACGGCCGCTACCGGCACGCCACGGGCGAGCAGCAGGCGGGGCAGCTCGGCCGACTCGGCCTGTGAAGCCAGCATCAACGGCGTGACACCGAAGTTGTCGGCCAGCGCAGGATCGCAGCCGCGCTCGAGCAGGAACTGCAGCGCCGGCTGCGAGCCGGCGGCGGCTGCGGCGCCCAGCAGCGTGGCGCCGAAATCATCGCGCATGGTTTTCAGTTCATCACCCAGTACGGCGAGCGTCGCCACATCGCCATGGCGCGCGCTGTTGAACGCAAGATCGCGGCGCAGCGCGGATTCGGCCAGGCCCACGCGCTCGGCACTGAGCGGATCGCGCCCCAGGCGCACATCTTCGATCGCGGCCGGATACCCCAGTTTCGCGGCCTGGTGCAGCAGCGCCTTGGCTTCTTCGGCAGGTGCGCCCGGCTTGTGCGCCAGGAGTGAGGCCAGCACGTAAGCCGCCGCGGCATTGTTCTGCGCCGCGCTCTTGCGCAGCCAGCTCTCGGCCTGCGCGCCATCGACCGGCCCGCCGACCCCGTTGAGATGAGTCAGGCCCAGCAACAGTTGCGCTTCGGCGTTGCCAGCATTGGCAAGCTGTTGCAGCCGGCTGAGGGCAGTCGGGTAGTCGCGCACGCGTAACGCTACGCGCGCGTTTTCCAGCGCATCGGTCTTGGCGGCAGCCGCGATCGCAGTGCCACAAACCAGGGACAGCGAGAGGATTGCGAGCCCCACCAGCCTTGCTGAGGGTCGCAGATGGCGCGCGCTCATGCCGTGCCGTACTTGGTTTCGACGCGGATGCCGACCTTGGTGAGGAATTCATTCGGCAGCACGCCACCGGCGCTGACGATCACCGCGCGATTGGGAATTTCCAGCTGCTTGCCACCTTGCTCGAGTATCACGAGGTCAGGATGGATATGGCTGACGCTGGAGGAGAGCACCACTTTCAGATTGCCGCGATCCGCCGCCTGCGCCACGCGCTGGCGATTCTTCTGCTTGGCGCGCCCGAAGGCGTCGCCGCGATACGAGAGCGTGACCTGCGTACCCTGCACTTCGGCGATGCTGGCGGCCGCCTCGAGCGCGCTGTCGCCGCCGCCGACCACCAGCACGTCCTGGCCGATGTACTGATCCGGATCGATCAGGCGATAGACCACCTTGGGCAGCTCTTCGCCAGGCACCGCGAGTTTGCGCGGCGTGCCGCGACGACCGATCGAGAGCAGCACGGTCGAGGCGCGATAGGCCGCCTTCGAGGAGCGCACAACGAAGCCATCTCCATCCTGTTCAATGTTCTCGATGCGCTCGTCTACCTGAATGCGCAGCTGGTGGTCCTTCATGATCTCGGTCCACACGCCCAGCAGGTGTTCCTTCGAGGTCTGGCGGAAGAACAGCTTGCCGACCAGCGGCAGTTCCACCGGCGCGGTCATCACCAGCTTGCCGCGCGGATACTTGTAGACGCAGCCACCGAGGGATTCCTGCTCGACGCAGCGATAGGTGAGGTTCAGCGCCTTGGCGGTGAGCGCCGCGGCCATGCCAGCGGGGCCCGCGCCGACGATCAGTACATCGAGGCGTTTGCCGGGCGCGCGCCGGTTCGACTTGGCGATGGCTTCGATCGCCTGGCGCCCTTGCGTAAGCGCGTTGCGGATCAGGCCCATGCCGCCCAGTTCGCCCGCGATGTACAGGCCCGGCACATTCGATTCGAATGAAGCATTGAGCACCGGCAGATCGAGGCCGCGCGATTCGGTGCCGAACACCAGCGAGATCGCATCGAAGGGGCAGGCCGCCTTGCAGGCGCCATGACCGATGCAGTCCGTGGGGCCGATGAGTTGTGCTTTGCCGTCGATGATGCCGAGCACATGATGTTCGGGCTGTTCGGGGCAGGCCTTCACGCAGGCGCCGCAGCCCAGGCAGCGCACCGGATCGATCACGGGATGGAGTGACGCGGGCTCGACGAGGCCAGCTTCCTTGTGTTCCTGGTGCACGGCACGGCTGTGCCGGTCCACGCGGATGTGACGGCGCAGATACCAGGCAAAGATCAGCAGCAACGGTGCTGCGTAAACGGCAAGCAGGCTCAGGTCCATAATTCAGCCAGATGATCTCCGGGCCGACAGCAAAGCAAGGGCAGAGTAATGCACATGGGCGCCTAGCTTCCGTGAGCCTGCGCACGTGTCAACATGTCGCTAATTTGTGAACTGTCCCGCAGTTGCGACATCATGACGGACGGGGGAAAGGCTTTACAATCCGTGACAGAATGTGTTCAAAACGTTAAGGCTCTCTTAATATCATGAATTTAGGCCAGATTTTCTGGTTTGTCGCGGGCGTGCTTTGTTGCTGCGCGGTGCTGGCTGTCGTCTATCCGTGGCTGGCAGGAAAGCCGCGCGCACAGCTCGCTGGCGCATTGCCGCGCTGGGTGCCGCTGCTGGCGGTCGCTGCCGTGATTGGTGCGGTCGCGCTCTACCTGCGCCTCGGCAGTCCACAGTTGAACCAGCACGATGCCGTGGCCTCGAGCGCCGGTGCCGCGGGTGCGGCGGTCGCTGCGCCCCCGGTGGCTGCCTCAACTTCGAGTAAGAACGCAGGTTCGATGGATAGTGCCGTGACGCACCTGGAGAAACGTCTCGCGGGGGGCAGCGGTTCCGCGGAAGACTGGGAGCTGCTGGCCAAATCCTACGAGTTCCTGGGCCGCACCGCCGATGCGGCGCTGGCCCGCAAACAACAATTGCCGGCCGGGGCGGGCACCGAGAATGCAGCACCCGCCGCCGCAGTTGCGCCGCCACCGGTACAGGCGCTGTCGCTCGCGGCCACTCAATTGATGAGCGAGGCCAGCGCTGCCCGTGCCAAGCGCGATTTTGCTGCCGCCCGCGCGGCCTACGCCAAACTGGTGGCGCGCAATGAGATGACGGCCGATGCCTGGGCCGACTATGCTGACGTGACCGCCAGCGCCACGGGCAATTCGCTGTCCGGCCAGCCCGCCACCTATATACAGAATGCATTGCGCCTCGACCCGAACCATCCCAAGGCGCTCTGGCTGCAGGGCAGCCTGCAGCATGGAACCCATCAGTACGCTGCGGCCGTGGTCAGCTGGCAGCGGCTGGCTGCCGTCATCGGCAATGGCGCCGCGGATGCCAAGCTGATTGCCGCCAATCTTGCCGAGGATCAGCGACTCGCCGACGGCGGTGCGCCTGCTGGTGCGAGCGCGACGAATGCGACAGCCGCCGCCGCCGCCGCTGGCGCCAAGCCCGCTGCGCGTGCTGCCACTGGCGCTCCCGCCGGCGTGGTGCGTGGCGAAGTGGTGCTGACCGATGCGCTGCGTGGCAAGGTGCCCGCGGGGCTCACACTGTTCATCCTGGCGAAGTCGGTGAATTCACCCGGCGCACCAGTGGCGATCCTGCGCCTGACCACCGGCAGCTGGCCGGTGAGTTTCCAGCTCGATGATTCGCAGGCGATGATGCCCGGGCGAAATCTGTCGAGCGCGGGTCCGGTCACCATTGAAGCGCGCACTTCGCGCACCGGCCAGGCGATGCCGGCGCCGGGCGATTTCCAGGGCGCCACCGAACCGCTCACGCCTTCAGCCGGCAAACCGGTACGTGTGATCATCCAGAGGGTGATTGGTTGATCCATGGAATTCATCAGCCGTCACCTGAGCCCGGTCCGCGCCTTTACGCTGTTCGTGATCGGGGCGCTGCTATGGGGCTACAACGCGCACCTCGAGCGCTACATCACGCCGGCACGCGGCATGGGCTACATCCTCGGCATCGTCGGCGGCTCGATGATGCTGCTGCTGTCGACCTATCCGGCGCGCAAGCGCTTGACCTGGCTGGCTTCGATGGGCGATGTCACCTGGTGGTTTCGCATCCACATGGTCTTTGGCGTGCTGGGCCCGCTGATCGTGCTGTTCCATTCCAATTTTTCGCTCGGTGCCACCAACAGCAATGTGGCGCTGACCTGCATGCTGGTGGTCGCGGGGAGCGGCGTGATCGGCCGCTACTTCTACGGCCGCGTGTATGGCGGCTGGACGGATCACAAGAGCACGCTCGAGGAATTGCAGGCCACCGCCGACATGCTGCGCAAGCAGTCGAGTGCGGTGAGTGTGCTGCCCGATCTGCTGAGCGTGATCGAGGCCGAGGAAGCGCGACTGTTCAAGCGGGCGCGCACGCCCATCGGCGGCCTGTGGAACATGCTGACGATCGGCCTGCGTTCGCTGCTGACGCGCTGGCGACTGGAGCGCGCGATCCATCGCATGGTGGTCACGGCGGCGCGCCAGTCGCCGACACTGGCCGCGCATGGCTCGCGCCTCGCGGCCACGGCGCTGGGTTACGCCACGCGCCGTCTCGATGCCAACCGGCTGGTCAACGAGCATCGGGTTTACGTGAAGCTGCTGTCGCTGTGGCACTTCGCGCATGTGCCGTCTTTCATCATGCTGCTGGTGGCGGGCACTGTGCACGTGATCTTCGTACACGTTTACTGAGCGTCGGGAACTGATTCCGTGCGTTGGGCAGGAGGCCTTTGGTTGATGCGAGTCATGCTGACAGCAACGCTCATCGCCGCACCGGTCGCCCATGGCGCCTCGGTCGAGAGCCTGCTGATGCCCGACAAGGTCTCCAAGGCGCACGCCAAGCTCGAAGACACGTGCACCAATTGCCATGATCGCGGCGACCGCTCGCGCCAGAGCGCGCTGTGCCTGGCCTGCCACAAGGAAATCGCCGCCGACCTTACGGCCCACAAGGGTTACCACGGCCGCATGCCCAATGCCGGCATCGGCAAGTGCACCGGTTGCCACACCGAGCACCGCGGGCGCGATGCCAACATCGTGCGCCTGAACACCACGGCCTTCGATCACGAGCGCACCGATTTTCCGCTGGCTGGCGCACATCGCACGCTGGCCTGCAACAGCTGCCACAAGGCTGGCGAGGCCTATCGCAAGGCCACGCCCACCTGCATCAGCTGCCACAAGAACGACGATTACCACGAGGGCCAGCTCGGCACCGCCTGCGCCGACTGCCACAACCTCGACAGCTGGGCCGGCGCGCGCTTCGATCACGGCAAGACCAAGTTCGCGCTCACCGGTGTGCACCAGAGCGTGAGCTGCAGCGCCTGCCACCTCGGTGGTCACTACAAGAATTCACCCCTGGCCTGCGTCGGCTGCCACGCCACCGACGATGCGCACAACCGCGAGCGCGGCGATGACTGCGGCAAGTGCCACACCACCACCGAGTGGAAGACCGCCAAGTTCAACCACGAAAAGGAAACCGGCTTCGCGCTGCTCGGGCGCCACGCCAAGGTCGATTGCCTGGGCTGCCATCGCAGCGGCAACTACAAGGATAAGATCCCGAAGGATTGCTACGGCTGCCACAAGGCCGATGACTCGCATGCCGGCCGCTTCGGCCAGAAGTGCAACGACTGCCATGACAACGAGGTCTGGCACCCGGTGAAATACGATCACCTGGCGAAGACCAAGTTCGCGCTGGTGGGCGTGCACGCCAAGGTCGACTGCCACACCTGCCACAGCGCCAATGTCGACAAGCAGAAGCTCGGCACCGACTGCGTGGCCTGCCATCGCGCGGCCAGTCCGCACGGCACGAAGTTCAAGCTGGCCTGCGACAACTGCCACGGCCAGCAGGACTGGCGCAGCGAGATCAATTTCGACCACGACCTGACCAGCTGGCCGTTGCTCGGCCTGCACAACGTAGTCGCCTGCGCGCAGTGCCACCGCACCCAGGCTTTCAGCGCCAGCGGCGAACGCTGCATCGATTGCCACAAGAAGGACGACGTCCACAAGGGTGGCCTTGGCGACAAGTGCGACAGCTGCCATACGCCCAACGGCTGGGCGCTGTGGACCTTCGATCACCTCAAGCAGACCGGCTTTGCCTTGAGCGGCGCACACGGCAAACTCAAGTGCGTCGACTGCCATCGCAAGCCGGCTGGTGAAGTGAAGCTTTCGCCCGACTGTATTTCGTGCCACCAGAAGGACGACATACATGCCGGGCAATTCGGGCGGCAGTGCCAACGCTGCCATACCACCGTAACCTTCCAGGGCGGACGTGCCAGGTAGGGATGTCATGACACAATCAACACACAGTCATTCGCACACTCCGACGTTGTGGGCCTTGATGCGACGGGCAGGGCGCTATGGCACGCTCGTCGTGCTCGGCCTGCTGGCACTGGGCACTGCCACGGCGCAGCCCACGGCTCCCGTGGTGACGGCACCGGTGGAACGCACGGCTTTCGATCACCTGACCACGGGTTTCGAGCTGCTCGGCAAGCACCGCGATCTGCCCTGCGAATCCTGCCACGTCAACGCGATCTTCAAGGGTACGCCGCGCGATTGCGCGTCCTGCCACGGCGTGGGCACGCAGGTGCGCGCCACCAAGAAGCCGACCAGTCACATCCTCACGTCCAACCGCTGCGAGGGCTGCCATACACCGGTGGCCTTCAGTCCGGCGGTGAATTTCGATCACGCGGAAGTGCAGGGCAGTTGCTCTTCCTGCCATAACAACGTGCAGGCGCAGGGCAAGGGCCCGACGCACATCGATACCAATCTCGAGTGCAACGCCTGCCACTCGACCATCGGCTGGGCGGGCGCCGTGTTCAACCACAATGGCATTACGACCGGATGTGCGAGCTGCCATGACGGGGCCAAAGCCAAGGGCATGCCGCCCACGCACATTCCGATTGGCACACCGGCTGCGCCCTGCGAGGCCTGCCATATTCCGACCAAGTACACCTCGTTCTCCGGTGCGACGATGAACCATCCGGCCGTCGGCACTCCGCCGATGCTGTGCACGGTTTGTCACGAGGCGGGCATGAGTTTCTTCGGTGTCACGATCGTCACCCGACCGCCGGCGCCGCATCCCACCACCGGCGATTGCTACCAGTGTCATACGTCTTTCACCACCTTCAAGGGCGGCACGGGCCAGCCCGCCGGGCATATCCCGACCACGCAGCCCTGCGTGCTGTGCCACTCGAATCCGGCCGACTATAAGGTTTACGTGATGATGCACAATGGCATCACCAGTGGTTGCGCGACCTGCCACGGCCCGGGCAAGAGCTTCACCAATATGGCGCCGCCGACATTGGTGCTGCCGCCGGCCAATCACATCGGCTACGGTGGCGCGGCCTGCGAGAGTTGCCACTCGAACACCAACTTCACGATTCCCGGCGGCTTCATATTCGCCAATGCCAGCGGCACGGCGCCGCCGGCGATGGTGCACTCGGCGGTGAGCACATTGCGCTGCGACAGCTGTCATGCCAGCGGCCTGACTTTCGCGGGTGCGCCGCCGACCAAGGTGTTCCCTGCCAATCACGTGCCGATCGGCGGCGCCGACTGCGGCGTGTGCCATGGCAACACCAGCTTCAGCAGCTTCATGTTTACCAATGCCAGTGGCACGGTCGCGCCGGCCATGGTGCACAGCGCGGTCAGTGCGATTGTCTGCTCGACCTGCCACGAGAAGAGCCTGACCTGGGCCGGCGTGCCGCCGACCAAGACGCGTCCGGCCACCGAGGCGAGCGGCGCCACGCACCCGAGCTCGGGCGAGTGTTCCGACTGCCACAAGTCGACTGTGACCTTCAAGGGCGCCGGCAACTATCCGGCCAATCACGTCCCGCTGCCTAACGGCGCCTCGAGCAATTGCAGCAGCTGTCACGCCGACCCCAACAATTTCTCGGTCTATACGATGGACCACAGCGTGGTGAGCGGCACCGCCTGCGCCGTGTGCCATGGCGCAGGCAAGAGCTTTGCCAACATGGCGCCGCCGACGCTCAAGCTCCCGCCGACCAATCACATCCCGATCGGCACGGCGGCCTGCGAGAGCTGCCATGCGCCCACCGTTTTCACGAACTTCGTGATTGGCAACGTGGTGCCGCCGATGAATCACGCCGCGGTCGCGAGCCAGACCTGCGCCTCCTGCCATGGCGCGGGCCTGACGTTCGTGGGCACACCGACGGTCAAGGTGTTCCCGGCCACCGGCCACATTCCCACCGGCACGACCGCCTGCCAGAACTGCCACTCGGTCACGAACTTCAGCAGCTTCGTGATCACCAATGCCGTGCCGCCGATGAACCACACCGGCTTCACCACCGGCTGCGCCAGCTGTCACGCCAATGGCCTGACCTTCCTCGGCGCACCGCCCACCAAGGTGATGCCGAACAATCACATCCCGACGGGCACGATCGCCTGCGAGGGCTGTCATTCGAACAGCAACTTCAGCAGCTTCGTCTTCAGCAACGCGAGCGGTACGATGCCGCCCTCGATGGTGCACACGGTGGTGACCTCGATCGTCTGCTCGACCTGCCACGAGGCCGGCAAGACCGATATCGGCACACCGGCGACCAAGGTGCGGCCGGCGCTGAAGGCCGATGGTACGGCGCACGTGCCGGCGGGTGAGTGCTCGACCTGCCATTTTAACACCACCTCGTTCAAGGGCGCCTCCGACCTGCCGGCCAATCACATTCCACTGCCGGCAGCCGACAACAACAACTGCGCGCTGTGCCACACCACGCCGGGCAACTACAGCATTGGCGTGATGAACCACGTAAACATCGCCAGCAACTGCACGCAGTGTCACGGTACGGGCAAGAGCTTCGCCAACATGGCGCCGCCGACGTTGAAATTGCCGCCGTCGAATCACATACCCTTTGGCACTGCAGCCTGCGAGAGTTGCCACTCGACCAGCAACTTCACGAACTTCGTGATCGGCAACGTGGTGCCGCCGATGAGCCACGCGGCGGTAGCCACGATCAGCTGCAACAGTTGCCACGGCGCCGGCCTTACTTTCGTCGGCACGCCGGCGGTCAAGGTGTTCCCGGCCACGGGCCACATACCGACCGGCACCACGCTGTGCACGAACTGCCACTCGGCCACCAACTTCACCAGCTTCGTGATCACCAACACCGTGCCACCGATGAGCCACACCGGCTTTACGACCGGCTGCGCGAACTGCCACGCCGCCGGCCTGACTTTCCTCGGCACGCCCGCTACCAAGGTGATGCCGAACAACCACATCCCGACCGGCACGATTGCCTGCGAGGGCTGTCACTCGAACAGCAACTTCAGCAGCTTCGTGTTCACCAATGCGAGCGGTACGGCGCCGCCCTCGATGGTGCACACGGTGGTGACCTCGATCGTCTGCTCGACCTGCCACGAGAAGGGCAAGACCGACATCGGCACGCCGGCGACTAAGGTGCGGCCGGCGCTGAAGGCCGATGGCACGGCCCACGTGGCGGCGGGCGAGTGCTCCACCTGTCATTTCAACACCACCAGCTTCAAGGGCGCAGCCGACCTGCCGGCCAACCACATTCCGCTGCCGGCAGCCGATAGCAACAACTGTTCGCTGTGTCACACCACGGCCGGCAACTACAGCCTGGCAGTGATGAACCACGTGAACATCACCACCAACTGCGCGCAGTGCCATGCCTATGGCCTGAGCTTTGCGAACATGGCGGCGCCGACCCTGAAGCAGCCCCCTTCGGGCGCCACTGGGCACATCCCCTCGAACCCGCCGAATGGCACGTTGGTCATCGCCTGCGAGCAATGTCACACCGCCACGGTGTTCACGACTTTTGCGGGAACCGTGATGAAGCACCTGGCGGTGCGCACCATGGCCTGCGTGAGCTGCCACGAGCTCGGCATGAACTGGAAAACGAACTCCAGTCTTTGGGTGCGGCCTAGCAGTGGCCATCACGGCACTCAGGACTGCGGCGGTTCGGGTTGCCACTCGACCCGCGACAAGTTTGGCGCGCGCCGCGGCGTGGCCGTGGGTTCGAGCCTGAAGTCGGCCAGCACTGTGACGCCAGCGCTGGGTGCGGGAGGCGCCGCGCTTGGTCGCACGGCGGGCTTCAACCACCGCCGCGTTGCGGGTACCGCCTGCGTGAGTTGCCACGGTCCGACCAGTGGTCTCGGCAAGCCGACCACGCATATCTCGACCAGCGACAGCTGCGAGAGCTGCCACAACACGCTCGCCTGGCAACCGCTCACGACTGTGGATCACAGCCAGACGCGTGGCACATGTGTGAGCTGTCACAACACCACGGTCGCGAGCGGCAAGCGCAACAACCACATCGTCAGCGGCAACGACTGCGAAACCTGCCACACCACCAACGCCTGGACGCCAGCGCAATTCGATCACGGTGGCGTGGCTGCGCACACCTGCACCACTTGCCACAATGGCATAGCCACCACTGGCCTGCCGTTGAAGAATCACGTGCAGACCAGTGCGCAGTGCGATACCTGCCACGGCACGCTGGGCTGGAAGCCGGCGATGGTCGACCACACCGTGCTGACGGCGACCTGCGCCAGCTGCCACAACAACAGCATCGACATCGGCAAGCCGACCGCGCACATGGCCACGTTGCGCGATTGCACCAGTTGCCATGCCTATCCGGACTGGGCGGTGCTGCACTACGTGCACACCACGGCAAGCTTCCCGGGCCAGCATCGCGCGGCACTGACCTGCGCGAACTGCCACACCGGCAATAGCGAGTTGATTCCGTGGCAAGCGGGTTTGAACAGCAGCTGCGCTGGCTGTCATGCGGCCGCCTTCAAGCCCGCCTTGCATCCGAAGACCACGACTGGCCTGAAGTACACCGTGAACGAGCTGAGTGACTGCACCAGCGCCTGCCACGTCTACAGCGACGCCACGCAGGGCACGATCGTGAAATCGGTGCCGGGCAACTATCACAAGGTGTCGGATGCCGCGTTCAAGCACTAGCAGCCCCAGGGTCTGGCTGCTGGCCGCGCTGGTACTCGGGCTGTTGCCCGCGGTGCCGGCGCGCGCGCAGTCCTTCGGCAACGGACCCGGGCGGTTTGTCGATATCGTTGAGCTCAGCGATCGCGACGACCAGGCCGATATCGTGGTGCAGTTCACCTGCTCGCTGCGTTATATCACCCACCAGCCGGCATTCGAAGGCACGGAGCTGCGCATCCAACTGCTGCCGCAAGGCGATTGCTTGCTGCAGCCGGGCACGCAGATTGCCTCGGAGCTACCGCCGCTGTCCGGTGGCGCCACCATCATCGCGGCCGTGCGTGTCGAATCCGATGTGCCCGGCCAGGCAACGCTGGCCTTTACTTTCAAGAAGAGCGAGCGTTTTGTAGTCGCACAGGGTGTCGATCCGCGCAGCATCCGCCTGCGCCTGGTCGACCGCGCCCGCGGTCGCGGCAAGGTGATGCTCAACGAACCTGCCGATGGCGTCAGCAATTACGCCATCAACCTGGAATCGCAGCCGAAGGAATTCGAGCCGGCTGCGATCCAGCGCGCGCGCGATCGGCTCAAGACGCAGATCTTCGTCAGCCAGGCTGTGGTCGATGGACAAACCTGGTTCCGGCTGCGCGCGGGTCCCCTGGACAAGCGTAAGGATGCCGACCTGCTGTTGCTGCGGGCGCTGGCCGACTACCCGCGCGCCTGGCTGGCGATCGGCGATGACACGGCCACGACCAATGGGGGCACGGCCGAGACGCTGCCGGCCGTCGAGCGCATTGGCGCTGATCCGGCGCTCGACCCGGCGGCACTGGCGACCCTGGTGTCGCAGGCGCGCGCCGCCATGACGGCGCGCGACTATCCCAAGGCGATTGCGGCGCTCACCAAGCTGCAGCGGCAACCGGAATTCCCGCAGCGCGCGGCGATGCAGGAGCTGCTGGGCCTGGCGCGCGAGCGCGCTAGCCAGCTCGCGCATGCCAAGGCCGAGTATGAGGAATACATGCGCCGTTACCCGACTGGCGAAGCGGCCGACCGTGTGGCGCGGCGCCTCCAGGTGCTGCGCGCGGCCTCCACGCAGGCGCGTACCGGTTCGGGCGGCGGTACTGCTGCACCCACCGGCTGGAATATCAGCGGCGGTGTTGGCCAGATGTATCGCTACGATGGCACCACCATCAGCAATGGCAACAGCGCCAGCAACGGCGGCAACAATCCGGCCGCCAGCCAGACCCAGAAGCAGAATGCGCTGTACAACGATCTCGACCTGCTGGCGCGCGACCGCGGCGAGCGCTTCGACATGCTGGGGCGCGTCAGCGTCGGCTACGCAAAGAATTTCGCTGGCGCCTCAGCCACCGCCAACAGCGATTCCACCAAGCGCGTCAGCGTGGCCTCCTTCGAGGTCTCTGATCGCACGCTGCGGCTGCTGGCACGCGTCGGCCGCCAGTCACGCAACGAGGACGGCGTGCTCGGCACCTTCGATGGCATCTTCACCTCGTGGCAGGCGCTTCGCTCTGTGGGCCTGAATTTTGCGTACGGCTATCCAGTCGAGCAGACCAGCGCCGGCATCCAGAGGCAGCGGCGCTTCTGGGCCGTGGCGCTGCCCTTCGCGATTCCTGGTGCGCACTGGGATGCGAGCGTGTTCTACACCCAGCAGACCTTTGATGGCATCAAGGATCGCGCCGCCGCCGGCATGGAGGCGCGCCTGTTGTTGCCGCGCAGTTCGCTCACCGCGCTGATCGATTACGATACCTATTTCAAGTCACTCAATGCCGCAGCGCTGCTGGGTACGCTGCAGCTGCCGGATCGCTGGAACCTGAGTTTCGACATCGAAAAACGCAATGCGCCGGTGATCACCGCCCGCAATGCACTGATCGGCCAACCGTTCACGAGCGTGGCAGAGCTGCGCCAGGTCGCGACCGACGCCGAGATCTACCAGTGGGCGATCGATCGCACCGCGGTCAGCTCCAACTACAGCATCACTGCCACGCGACCGCTGGGTCAGCGTTTCCAGTTCGCGACCACGATCACCGCTTCGGAGATCGGCGCCACGCCGGCTTCGGGCGGTGTACCCAACCAGGCCGCCACCGGACTGAACTATTCCTACCAGACGCAGATCTACGGATCGAACATCTGGCGCAACGGGGATTTCAACGTGTTGAGCGTCGCCTATGCCACCACCGAGGTGGGCAAGATCGCCTCCATCGGCATCACCAGCCGCATGCCGCTGAGCGGCGCGTGGCGCATAGGCCCGCGCCTGAATTTCGATCGTCGTGAACTGGTCAGCGATGGTAGCGTCGAATTCTCGGTGCTGCCCTCGATGCTGATCGACTACCAGCGTGGCCGCAGGCTGCTGCAGTTCGAGCTGGGCGGCCAGCTCGGCAAGCGCGATTCGAGTGCGCAAACGCAGCAAACGCAGAAGACGACGCGCTATTATGCGAGCCTGGCATACCGCATCGGGTTCTGAACGTGTCGCGATTCCGAACATTGCTGGCGCCGCTCGGCGCACTGCTGCTGTCCACCGGCGCCATCGCCCGCGACGCGCCGCCGCCCACTGAATACCTGGATGAATCCACCGGCGCCACCGTGACGGTGGTCGACCGGCCGCTGGTGTTTGCGCGTGAGCGCAACGAGCGCGCCGCCAACCTGCGCGACTACGTCACGCTCTCGGCGGCCTCGGTCAACCGCGGCGGCAAGATCGAATACGTGCTGGTCGCCTACCTGTGGTCGACGCTCGACCCGCGTTTTGCACCCACGCTGGGCGCCGAGTCGCTGGTACTGCAAGCCGATGACCGGCGCATCGCGCTTACCGCCAATGGCAAGTCGCCCTCGGATCTGGGCATTGTCCAGCCGGTCTACGCGCCGCCCGGCCAGCAGCCGGGCCAGCAATCCAAGCCGAAGGTGTTCCCCACTGACCTCGGCACGCTGCGTTTCATCGCCGCCGCACGGAAGCTCGTGATCCAGAACCAGGCCGATGATTTTGCCTACGACTACGAGTTGTGGGACGACAAGCGCCGCTCGCTGGCGCGCTTCGTGCGTTTTCTGGAAGGCGATCGCTGACAGTCCTGACCATGAAGTGGCATGCGTTCCTCGCCCTGTTGTTGCCTTGCCTGGTGGCGGGTACTGCGCCTGCGAAGGATCGCCCGCTGCCGGCCTCGCCGCCGAGCTTCGATGTGACGATGACGGAGGCGAGCATTGCCATGCCCGACGGCGTGCATCTCGCGGCCGACATCTGGCGCCCGAAGGGGAAGGGCGCTGCCGGCCACTTCCCGGTGTTGCTCGAATACCTGCCTTACCGCAAGACCGAGGCGCGCGGCGAGCGCTACGCGTTGTATGCCTACTTCGTGCGCCGCGGCTACGTGGTCGCGCGCGTTGACATCCGCGGCACCGGCAACAGCGAAGGCAAGCTGATTCCCTACGAGTACAGCGACATCGAGAACCGCGATGGCGATGCTGTGATCGCCTGGCTCGCGAAGCAGACCTGGTCGAACGGCAGGGTCGGCATGTTCGGCATTTCCTGGGGCGGTTTCAATTCGATCCACATGGCGATGCGCCGGCCGCCGGCGCTCAAGGCCATCATCGCGGTGGATGCCACCGATGATCTCTACCAGGACGACGTGCATTTCATGGATGGCGTCATGCACGTGGACGACTGGGAGATGAACCAGGACCTGCGCAACGCGATGCCGGGCGCGCCGGAATACCGCATCGACGAACAGTACTTCACCGACCGTTTCGATCAGCCACCCTGGGGCCTGACCTACAAGCGCCAGCAACGCGACGGGCCGTTCTGGGATCGCACTTCGCTGAAGACACGCTACGACTCGATCCAGATTCCGACCTTCATGATCGGCGGCTGGTATGACGGTTACCGCGACAGCGTGCCGCGCGTGCTCGAGCACCTGAAGGCGCCGGTGAAAGGCATCGTCGGGGCATGGAACCACACCTTTCCTCATGAGCCTTATCCGAAGCCGGGCTTCGAATCCCGGCACGAGATGGTTCGCTGGTTTGACCAGTGGCTCAAGGGGCGCAATACCGGGATCATGGATGAGCCACGTCTGGCCGTTTATGTGCGGCAATGGCATCCGCCCGGGCCCTATCTCGAGACCGCGCCCGGCGCCTGGCGTTTTGAGGATGGCTGGCCGCTCGCCGACTCGCAGCAGCGTGTGCTGTATCCGCGAGCCGATCATGCGCTCATCGATAGCTCACCCGGGGATGCAAAGCTCGACTTGCGCTACGTTCCGACCAGCGGTGTCGAGGCCGGTGGACCGGTGATGTGGTTCGGCGATGTGGCGCCCGATCAGCGCCCCAGCGATGCCTTCAGTCTGGCGTTCGATTCCGAGCCGCTGGCGACGGAGCTCGAGATCCTGGGATTGCCGCATGCCCTGCTGCAGGTCTCCGCGAGCGCGATCCAGGCCGATTGGATGGTGAGGCTGGAGGATGTTGCGCCCGACGGCACCACGACGCTGGTAGCCTCCGCCGCGCAGAACGGCGCGCACCGCGACTCGGCGCGCGAGCCGCGCGCACTCGTGCCGGGCGAGCGTTTCCCGCTCGAGATCGAGATGCACTTCACTTCGTGGGTGTTTCCGCAAGGGCATCGCCTGCGCTTCGCCGTCAGCAATGCCCAGTGGCCGATGCTCTGGCCGACACCCTATGCGATGATCACCTCGCTGTACCTGGGCGCGGGCGGCACGCAGCTGGTGCTGCCGGTGATGCCGGCGGGCAGGGTGCGCAGCGCGCCCGAGTTCCAGCCCATCGAGGCCGACGGCGAGCAACTGCCGGGCTACGGAAGCCTCGATCTGGGCACGCCCTCAGGCTACGGGGAAATTTCTTCGGTTGAACGCAATCCCCGCACCGGGGATGCCAAAGTGGTCGCGACCAACAACAGCGCCGAGCGCTTTCCGTGGGGCGAGGAATACAACACGGATGTGATCACGCACCAATCGAATGACGAACATCCCGAGCGTACCTCGGTGCGCGGCGAGTACACGACCACGATCAAGCTCAAGGACCGCACACTGCGCTGGGAGAGCAAGGTGGAGTGGCGCAGCGATCGCGACAACTTCTACTACCAGGGCAATCGGCGGCTGTTGAAAGACGGCGTGCTGATCCGCGAGAAGTCCTGGGAAGATCGCATTGCGCGCGATCATCAGTAACGCTAGTACGCGTTGAAGGGTCCGTTGCCAGCCGAGGTGCTGCGCCCTTCAAATCCGACGTACACGCGCCGGCCATAGAAGAACGGCAATCCCCAGTCGAATGAGCTGGCGATCGGATTGCTGCCGGCGACATTGTTGAAGGCGCTGAAGCTGGGGTTCGCCGAGGCCAGCGTATCGGCGTTGGCGATGTTGAACGACACGGTGCTGGTGACACCGGTATGGCTGCGGTTGGTGGCCGACAGCGTCTGCGCGACGGATGGGCAGTAGAAGCTCGGGGTCTTGGGGCAGTCGGGCAAGGCAGTCGTCGGTTGGCCGAAGAAATAGCCGTTCGAGCCTGAGTCGATAAAACTGTTGGCCATCGAACTGCCAGCGTAGTCGGTGGTGAAGTAGCCGGTCAGCGGATCCACGGTCATGAACGTGGCGCTGCCCAGCTGGTTGTTCGACTGCGTATCGATGCCCAGGATCAGGGAGCCACGCGCCGCCTGCTGTCCGACTGAGGTCAGCGTCGGCAGTTCGATCGCCACGCCATTGTTGTTGGTCGCAAAGTAGTAGATCGGATTGGCGACCTGCATCGCAGTGCTCACCTTGACGCCCAGCGGCACCGTGCTGGCACCCACCGTGGTATCGCAGCTGCCGCCGCTCGGGCAGCCGTAGTAGGCCGCCGGCTCGATCTGGCTGGCGCAAGCCGCGCCGCAGTCTTCGCGAAACACATTCACGCCCAGCACGCCATTGGCGCCGAAGGCCTCGACGGTATTCTCTGACGGTCCGGAGGCGCAATCGCTCGGCACCGCCGGCGCGGCTGGATCGCCGATCAGATGGATCGGCACGTTGCCGGCAGCACCGTCAGCGATCTGCACGTCGGCATTGCGGACGCTCCCCCAGGTGTAGCCATCGGCAAACTGCAGGCATTCGTACATCGGGTTGGAGGGAGGATTGCCAGCCAGATTCTCGGTAACAGGCTGCGGCAGTGCGCTGGTCAGCGTGGAAGTCAGCACCGAGGCGATGATGCGCAATCCCGTCGAACCGCTGTCGAGCAGCACGTGATCGACGCTCTGGCAGTTCGTGGTGCCCGGAGCGCAGACCGTCACGGTGACGAAGGCCAGATTGATTGCAGTGCCGCCCGGACCTGCATCGACAATGACCGCGCCGACGTTGCTGCCGGTGGTGATCGTCAGTCCGCCGCCGGAGCTGCCACCGCCACATGCGGTGAGCACCAGCGCAGTCAGCAGCCCCAGCGCGCGCTGCGCATGGACCAGGCCGCGCTGCCCGCTCATGGCAGTGCCTCCGGATTCACACCGGCAGGGGTCAATTGCGGGACATACGCCAACCCCAGCTGGGCACGCAGGTGCCCGGCGCTGCGCATCACCAGCGAGGCGCCGTCGATGGCCATGTGCGAGCGCGTCGAGCCCGCATTGCGCGGCGCCGTGGAGTAGGTGTCGAAATACTGGCCCAGGAGCTGGCGCAGGTCGGGCTTGAAGGGTCCGCGCCAGCTGACCGCGAACACCGTGCTGTTGGCGTCCAGGTACTCGCGCACCAGCGTGCCGGTCGGCAGCTGCAGTTCGTGCACGGTATAGCCGCTGGCCGCGATCGTGCGCAGCGTGGCCTTCATGCGCGCGCCATCGGTCTGCACCGAGGCTAAGTTGTCACCGAGCGCTGCCCAGCCAATGGCGGGACACAGGGCGGCGAGGCCCAACAGCGCACTTCGAAGTCCAGTTGCTCTGATCGTTCGCACGCAGCACTCCATGGCGGTTACTTAGATCTTGCCTGTTCCGGCGCATGGCCGCAGGCATGGTCTGGTGTTCAGACCATTGTCGCCGCAACAGGTTGCGTGCACAGGCTGTCGCTCGCGCCCGACAACAACTGGGGCAGGAGTCACTGAACTTAAGCGGGATTGGCGGCCCTGGGGCCGCAATAGGCAAGGCCGACCGGGCGTCGGCTCAGCCCACGGCCTCGGTTGCGCCCGTCCGCGCCGAACGGCGCCGCTCGTGCTCCTTCAGGAAGCGCTTGCGGATGCGGATGTTCTCGGGCGTCACTTCCACCAGCTCGTCATCGGCGATGAATTCCACCGCGTATTCGAGCGTCAGCTGGATTGGCGGGGTCAGTATGACCGCCTCATCCTTGCCCGAGGCGCGCACGTTGGTCAGCTTCTTGGTCTTGATGGGGTTCACGACCAGATCGTTGTCGCGCGTGTGGATGCCGATGATCATGCCCTCATAGAGCTTTTCGCCCGGGCTGACGAACATCCGGCCGCGCTCCTGCAGTGCGAACAGCGCATAGGCCACGGCCACGCCGTCCTCATTGCTGATCAGCACGCCGTTGTGGCGATCGGGAATCTCGCCCTTGACGACATCGAAGCCGTCGAAGATGTGGCTGATGAGTCCGGTGCCGCGCGTGGTGGTCATGAACTCGCCCTGGAAACCGATCAGGCCGCGCGCCGGCACGCGATATTCCAGGCGCACGCGACCGTTGCCGTCGGCCGCCATGTCGGTGAGCTCGGCCTTGCGGGCGCCGAGGGCCTCCATGATCGCGCCTTGGTGATCGGCATCGATATCGACCGTGAGTGCTTCGAAGGGCTCGAGCGTCTTGCCGTCGACCACCTTCTTCAGCACCTGCGGCTTGCCGACTGCGACCTCATAGCCTTCGCGGCGCATGTTCTCGATCAGGATCGTCAGGTGCAGTTCGCCGCGCCCCAGCACGCGGAACACATCGGGTTCGCCGGTGTCTTCGACGCGCAGCGCGACGTTGCTCTGCAGCTCGCGCATCAGGCGCTCGCGGATCTGGCGACTGGTGACGAACTTGCCTTCGCGACCGGCGAAGGGCGAGGTGTTCACCTGGAAATTCATCGCCAGCGTGGGCTCGTCCACCTGGATCGGCGGCAGGCCTTCGGGCGCCTCGGGCGAACAGACGGTCAGGCCGATGTTGACCTCGTCGATACCGGTCAGCGCGACGATGTCGCCGGCCATCGCTTCCTCGACGCTCTGGCGCTGCAGTCCTTTGAACGTCAGCACCTGCGCCACCTTGGCGGTGCCGCGATCCTCCTCGCCGAAGCGCAGCACCACGTTGCTGCCAGCGCGCAGCGTGCCGCGGCGGATGCGGCCGATGCCGATGCGGCCCACGTAGGAGTTGTAGTCGAGGGTGGAGATCTGCAATTGCAGCGGCCCATCGATATCGGTTTGCGGCGCCTTCACGTACTGCAATATCGCCTCGAACAGCGCGGTCATGTCCGCTTCGCGCCGGGTCGGATCGGTGCTCGCCCAACCTTGCAGCGCCGAGGCATAGATGACCGGAAAATCGAGCTGCTCGTCGGTGGCGCCGAGCTGGTCGAACAGGTCGAAGGTCTGGTCGATCACCCAGCCCGGGCGCGAGCCGGGGCGGTCGATCTTGTTGACCACCACGATCGCCTTGTGGGCCAGCGCCAGCGCCTTGCGCGTGACGAAGCGGGTTTGCGGCATCGGCCCTTCGACCGCATCGATCACCAGCAGCACGGCATCGACCATCGAGAGCACGCGCTCGACCTCGCCGCCGAAGTCGGCGTGCCCGGGGGTATCGACGATGTTGATACGCGTGCCGCCGTATTCGATGGCGCAGTTCTTGGCCAGGATCGTGATGCCGCGCACACGCTCGAAGTCATAGGAATCCATCACGCGCTCGCCGACCTTCTCGTGCGAGGCAAAGGTGCCCGACTGCTTCAGCAGGCAATCGACCAGTGTGGTCTTGCCGTGGTCGACGTGGGCGATGATGGCGATGTTGCGGATCGGGCGCTGCATGGGAGCCTAAAGCGGTCCAAAAAGGGCGTGGAGGGTACCAGAAGCCCGGCGGCGGCGCCTGTGATGTCTGCCAGGGCCGTTGTGCGGCCGCTACTGGCAAATATATAAAGATATGTTTATATATATCGGATGCCCTCTGCCGTGCACCAAATAGCGCCTCCAGGCATCCAGCGCCTGCCCGAAACCCTGCTCGCGCTGAAGGCGCTCTCGGACCCTACCCGGCTGCGCCTGGTGCTGCTTTTAAGCCAGGGGGAGCTGACGGTAGGGGAGTTGTGCCGCGTGCTGGGGCAGAGCCAGCCCCGGGTATCGCGCCACCTGCGGCTGCTCAGCGAGGCCGGCGTGCTCGATCGCTTCCGCGAGCTGCAATGCATCTATTACCGCACGCCGGCCAGCGGGCCGCGGCCGGCCTGGCTGGCAGGTCTGTTGGCCCGCCTCGATACCGGGGAGGGCGCGCTGCGGCGCGATCGCGTGCGCCGCGCAACCGTAATGGCTGAGCGCGTGCACGCCTCAGGCACGGTCGAGGACACCGATCGCGGGGAGCTGGCGACGGCGCTGCAAGTCGAACTCGGGACTGAGAGCTGCGGAGCGCTGCTCGCGATCGGCACGGGTTGTGGTCGCGTGCTCGAGTTGCTCGGGCGCCAGGCCACCCATGCGATCGGCATCGACAGCTCGCCACCGGCGCTGCGCCAGGCGCGCTCGCGCGTGCACGGCCAGGGTCTGGCGCACTGCGAATTCCGCAGTGGCGATCTGCATGCGCTGGCCTACCCGGCGGCCAGTTTCGATACGGTCTCGATCAGCGGCGTGCTGGCGGGCACGGCGCGGCCGGAAGCCGCGCTGGCCGAAGCCGCACGGGTATTGCGTGCTGGCGGGCGCCTGGTGGTGGTCGAGTGTGCCGACGCCGCGCATGCACAGCGTGCCGTGCCGCTGGCACGTGCGCTGCCACAGTGGATCGCTGCGGCGGGCCTGCAGCTGCAGTCGATGCGTGAGTGCGAACTGCGCTGCGGTCATACGCTGATCGCGCTCGCACAGCATGCCCGCAGGCAACAGTCACACGCGCGCGCACCGGAGCACAGCTGATGGCGACCAGTTACGGCCCTCCACATCCGCCCAAGACTGCGCCTGCGCGCGCCGCCAGCGAAACCCTGCGCGGTTTCTTCAGCGTGTTCCGCTACAGCCGTCACGCCGTGCGCCTGGTGTGGGAGACCAATCGTCCCTTGCTGGCGGCCGCCGCGCTGCTGACGCTGGCAGGTGGTTTGCTGCCTGCGGGCGTGGCCTGGGTTGGCGCGCAGATCGTCGATGCGGTGGTAGCCGCGATGCACTCCGCTACCCACGACCTGCGGCATGTGCTGCGGCTGGTGCTGCTCGAGGGCCTGCTGGTCGCGCTGTTGGCCGGCGTGCAACGCGGCCTGTCGTTGTGCCAGGCACTTTTGCGAGCCCAGCTCGGCCAGCGCGTCAACGTGATGATCCTCGAGAAGGCACTCACCCTCGAGTTGCGACACTTCGAGGATTCCGAGTTCTACGACAAGCTAACGCGGGCCAGGCGTGAAGCTTCGAGTCGTCCGCTTAGCCTGGTGATGCGCACCTTCGGTCTGGTGCAGAACACGATCTCGCTGCTGAGCTTCGGTGTACTGCTGGTGAATTTCTCGCCCTGGACGGTCGCGGTGCTACTGCTCGCCGGCGTGCCCGCCTTCATTGCCGAAGCCAAATTCTCCGGCGATGCCTTCCGGCTGTTCCGCTGGCGCTCGCCCGAGACGCGCATGCAGATGTATCTCGAAACCGTGCTGGCGCGCGAGGACCACGCCAAGGAAGTGCGACTGTACGGTCTGGGCGAGCGTTTCCTGGCGCGCTATCGCGATATTTTTTCGCGCCTGTATCGCGAGGATCGCGCGCTCTCGATCCGTCGCGACAGCTGGGGTTTTGCGTTGAGCCTCGTGGCGAGCGCGACGCTGTACGCCGCCTATGCGTGGATCGCCATCGCGACCGTGCAGGGCGGCATCACGCTGGGGCGCATGACCATGTACCTGATGCTGTTTCGCCAGGGGCAGGCTGCGGTGACCTCGATACTCTCGGCCGTGGGCGGCATGTACGAGGACAACCTCTATCTCTCCACGCTCTACGATTACCTCGACACGCCGGTCGATACGCCGCCGGGCAAGGCAGTGCGCGGCCCGCATCCCGAGGATGGCATCCGCTTCGAGCGCGTGAGCTTCGTGTATCCGGACAGCACCGAACCGACGTTGCGCGACGTCGATCTGCATCTGCCGCCCGGCAGTTCGCTGGCGCTGGTCGGCGAGAACGGCTCGGGCAAGACCACGCTGATCAAGTTGCTGACGCGGCTGTATGCGCCGAGCTCCGGGCGCATCCTGTTCGAGGGTCTGGATATCCGCGAGTGGGACGAGGCCGCGCTGCGCAATCGCATCGGCGTGATCTTCCAGGACTTCGCGCGCTACCAGTTGCAGGTCGGCGAGAATGTGGGCGCCGGCGATGAAACGCACTTCGACGACGAAGCGCGCTGGCGCGATGCGGCGGCCAAGGGCCAGGCCGCCGAGTTCATCGAGGAACTGCCGCAAGGCTATGCGACGCAGCTCGGCAAGTGGTTCCGTGATGGCCGTGAACTCTCGGGCGGGCAGTGGCAGAAGGTGGCGCTCTCGCGCGCCTTCATGCGCACCAGCGCCGACGTGCTGGTGCTCGATGAGCCGACCGCGGCGATGGATGCGCGCGCCGAGGCTGAGATCTTCGAGCACTTCCGGCAGCTCGCGCGCGCTCGTATCACGATCCTGATCTCGCATCGCTTCTCAACGGTGCGTATGGCCGACCAGATCGCGGTGCTCGATCGTGGCCGCATCATCGAGCGTGGCAGCCACGCCGAGCTGTGTGCCACCGGCGGCCACTACGCGCAGCTGTTTGCGCTGCAGGCGCGGGGATATCAATAGCAATCCCGCCAACTCGGGTACAATTAAGGCATGGAAGAAATCGCAGATACCTTTGATTCAGCCTTCACCAAGGCCGTGGATCTCGGCAACCGGCTCGCCGGCAAGGATAAAGAGGCCGACCTGTGGGACATCGCTGATGGCCTGCTGGCCGGCGCCGTGCAGTACTGGTTGTATTCGCGCCAACCCTGCGGCGATGCGCGCTGCGAAGACTGCCTGCCGCTCAGCACGGCGCAGGCGCGCCTGGCCGAGCTGCAGCGGCTGATCAGCCAGGTGGCGGCCGAGAGTGAATACTTCCACGCTCCTACCGACGCAAACGCCGGCCGCGCGTAAGCGGCCACGCGCCGGCGCCTGCATCTGCGCCGGCGCATTTTCCTGGTGTCAGGCCGCGCGCGAGGTGGCGGTGACTTCCGTCATTGCCGCCTCGAGCTTGTCCAGCCCCTCGGCCAGCAAGGCATCAGTGATCGTCAGCGGCGCGAGAAAGCGGATTACGTTGCTGTAGACGCCGCAGGAGAGAATCACCAGTCCCTGCCTGGCCGCAGCCTGCACCAGGGCTTTCGTGAGATCCGCATCGGGCTGATCGGCGCTGCGGTTCTTCACCAGTTCGATCGCCACCATCGCGCCCAGCCCGCGTATCTCACCGATCGCGCTGAAGCGCTGCTGGAGCTTGCGCAGCCGTGTCTGCAACTGCTCGCCCAGTTTCACTGAACGCGCCAGCAGTCCCTCGCTGGCAAACACGTCGAACACTGCCAGCGCGGCGGCGCAGGAGAGTGGCGAGCCGGCATAGGTGCCGCCCAGTCCGCCCGGCGGCGGTGCATCCATGATCTCGGCTTTGCCGATGACAGCAGAGAGCGGCAGACCACCCGCGATGCTCTTGGCGACGGTCATGAGGTCGGGCTCGATGCCCGCATGCTCGATCGCGAACATGCGACCGGTGCGTCCGAAGCCCGACTGGATCTCATCGACGATCAGCAGGATGCCGTGCTGGTCGCACAGCGCACGGAGCGAGCGCATGAAGTCGGCCGGCGCAATGTAGAAACCACCTTCGCCGAGCACGGGCTCGATGATGATCGCGGCAACCTGCGCCGGATCGACATCGGCCTTGAACAGCTGCTCGATCGCGGCGAGCGACTGCGCGCTCGTGACGCCGTGGTATTCCATCGGGAAGGGCACATGGTACACGTTCGGCAGCAGCGGTCCGAAGCCCGCCTTGTAGGGCTGCACCTTGCCGGTCAGCGACATGGTCGCCAGCGTGCGGCCATGGAAGCCACCGCTGAAGGCGATCACGCCGGCGCGCTTGGTGTAGTAGCGCGCGATCTTCAGCGCATTCTCGACGGCTTCGGCGCCGGCGGAGAACAGGATGGATTTCTTCGGCGTGGGGCCCGGTGCCGCCTCGTTCAGGCGCTCGGCGACCTCGACGTAGTTTTCATAGGGCGTGATCTGGAATGCGGCGTGCGTGAGCAGATTGAGCTGCGCAGTGACGGCCGCCACGATCTTCGGATGGCAATGGCCGACATTCAGTACTGCGATGCCGCTGGCGAAATCGATGTAGCGTTTACCCTCGACATCCCAGAGCTCGGCATTGCTGGCGCGTGCGACGTAAGTGGGCAGTGAATTGGCGACGCCGCGTGGCACGGCGGCATTACGGCGCTGCTGGAGCTCGGCATTGCTGGTCATGATCTTCCCTTGTAGTGATGGCGCGCAGGGCGAATTATAGGCCCTGCACGTCCCCATATGGCTGCCGGCGCATAAGGTTTGTATCATTGTTCCCGGCAAATTCGTTTGCTGCCAAGGGGTTGCGTCGCTAGAATCGCCGCGCCCCGGAACAATGCGGAATGAATCATCTTGAGTGAACCCTTAAGCGTAGAAGTGCTGATCGTTGGTGCCGGACCTGCTGGCCTGTTCCAGGTCTTTGAACTCGGGTTGCTGGGCATCAAGGCCCACGTGCTCGATTCACTGGCGGCTCCGGGTGGTCAGTGCACCGAGCTGTACCCGGACAAACCCATCTATGACATTCCGGCCCTGCCGGTGTGCGGCGCGCAGGAACTGGTCGACCGCTTGATGCAACAGATCAAACCTTTCGGCGCCGTCTTCCACTACGGTGAAGAGGCGGTCGAAGTGCGCAAGCTCGACAACAACCGCTTCCGCGTGGTCACCAGCTTCGGCACGGCGTTCGATGCCGGCGCGGTGGTGATCGCCGCGGGCGTGGGTTCCTTCCAGCCGCGACGCCTGGCGGTCGAGGGCGCCGAGGCTTTCGAAGGCAAGCAGATCCACTACAAGGTGCGCACGGCGAGCGACTGTCACGGTCGGCGACTGGCCATTTTTGGTGGTGGCGATTCCGCGCTCGACTGGGCCATGGAGCTGGCGCCGAAGGCTGCGGCATTGACGCTGATCCATCGGCGCGCGGAGTTTCGTGGCGCGCCTGCGTCGGTGGCGCGTGTGCGCGAGCTCGAGGCCGCGGGCAAACTGCGTGTCATCGAGGGCGTGGCGACTGCCTTGCGCCAGGGCGAAGGCAAGCTCAACGGTGTCGACATCAAGGGAAATGGTGGCACCGTGACATCAATCGATGCCGAACAGCTGCTGGTGTTCTTCGGTCTGGCACCCAAGCTTGGGCCGATCGCCGAGTGGGGGCTGGACCTCGACAAGCGCGCGCTCAAGGTCGACACCGAAAAATTCGAGACCAATATCGCCGGCATCTTTGCGATCGGCGACATCAACACCTATCCGGGCAAGAAGAAGCTGATCCTGTCCGGCTTCCATGAGGCAGCGCTGGCGGCCTTCGCCGTGCAGCACTACCTGTATCCGGCCAAGAAGCAGTTCCTGCAATACACCACCACGAGCCCGGCGATGCAGAAGCGCCTGGGCGTGAGTGCCGACACGCCCTGAGCAAGTGCACATGGATCACCGCCTGGCCGCCCTGCAGCGCCTGCTTGAACTCGAGCAGATCGAGCAGAATATTTTTCGCGGCGAGAGCCGCGACATCGGCAGCCCGCAGGTCTACGGCGGCCAGGTGCTGGGGCAGGCGCTCAAGGCCGCCTACGCGACAGTCGAGCCCGATCGACGCGCGCATTCGCTGCATGCCTATTTCCTGCGGCGCGGTGACTTCAATGCACCGATCGTCTATTTCGTCGATCGCAGTCGCGATGGTCACAGCTTCACCAGCCGGCGCGTCACGGCGCTCCAGCATGGCGAGCAGATCTTCCACCTTTCGGCCTCGTTCCAGCTGGAGGAGGAGGGCCTGCAGCACCAGCTGGAGATGCCACCAGTGCCGCCGCCCGAATCACTCGATCCGGCGGTGCCTTTCGGGGCCGAGGCCATCGCGCATTTTCCCGAACGCCTGCGCCAGAAGTACATGCGCGAGCGCCCGTTCGAATTCCGCGTGGTCCCGCCGCAGCTGGCGGACAGCGCCGGCGGCGCTCCGCGCCAGTATTTCTGGCTGCGCACCGTCGATGCGCTGCCCGACGATGATGTGCTGCACCGCTGCCTGCTGGCTTACGTTTCCGATTTCCACCTGCTGAGCACGGCACTGCTGCCGCACGAGGCGCAGGCGCCGCGCGGTCGCCTGGTGGTCGCCAGCATCGATCACGCCATGTGGTTCCACTGGCCGCTGCGGGTCGATGAATGGCTGCTGTACGCCACGGATAGTCCCAGCGCCTCCGGCGCCCGGGGCTTTGCGCGCGGAAGCCTCTATACTCGTGCTGGCCGCCTGGTGGCGAGCACGGTCCAGGAAGGATTGCTGCGTCTGCTGCCGCCCACCGGCGCCTGATTGCCCGTCCAACAAAGCTGAAGGGTTAGCCATGAAGAGCAGTAGAGACTTGCGCGTCAGCATGTTGTTGACACTGGCCTGCGCTCTGGCGGCGCCCGCCGTATTCGCGGCCGGGGAAACCGCCGCCGCCGCGGACGAATACGACCGCAAGGTCAATGAGCTGGCCTGGATCAAGGGGCCGACCAGCGTGCCGGTTGGCAATAATTCCAAGCTGACTGTCCCCGACGGTTACCTGTTCCTCGACGCGGCCAACACCGCCAAGTTTGACGAGCTCAACGAGAATTTCAGCAATGGCAAGGATGTGATGATCGGGCCCGCCGACCATGCGTGGGCCGCTTACCTGCAATTCGATGACGGTGGCTACGTGAAGGACAACGAGAAGATCGATGCCGACGCGCTGTTGAAGACACTGCAGGAAAATACCGAAGCCAACAATGAAGAGCGCCAGAAGCGCGGCTGGACTGCGCTGCACATCAAAGGCTGGGCGGTACCGCCGGCCTACAATCAGTCCACCAAGCGACTGGAGTGGGCGACCACGTTGCAGAGCAACGGTGGTACCGGAGTCAATTTCTTCACAAAGGTGCTCGGCCGGCGTGGCCACACTTCGATCGTGATGGCCACGGCGCCAAGCCGCCTCAGCGAAGCCGAGAGCGCGCTGAACACGGTGCTCGACGGTTACAGCTTCAATTCGGGCGAGAGCTATGCGGAGTGGAAGCCCGGCGACAAGGTGGCCGAGTACGGCCTGGCGGCGCTGGTGCTGGGCGGCGCGGCCGCAATCGCCACCAAGAAAGGCCTGTGGGCGGTGATCGTCGGTTTCCTGGTCAAAGGATGGAAACTCGTGGCCATCGCGGTGGCAGGTGCCGGCGCCTTCCTGCGCAAACTGTTGGGCAAGAAGAAAGAGTGATGCGCAGTGGTGCTGAGCGCTCGCGCTGAACTGCTGTTACCGATCGGGGCGATCGCGTTCTATCTCTACGATTCGCTGCTGTGGCTGTTCGGTGACGAGCTGGTGCTGATCCGCGATGCGCGCCGCTGGCGCAGCGCGGCCGGATCCGAGTGGTTGCTGCTGCGCCGTCGCCTGTACCTGCCCAATCCCTTCGCGCCACAGCAGCTGCTGTGGCGGGCTTGCTGGTCGGCGAGCACGCGCGCCGCGGAGTCTACTGATCTCAAGCCGCTCGCCGCGCTGCAGATTGCGCTGCGCCCGCTGTGCGTGCTGGTGTTCCTCGAGATGCTGTTGATTCTGATCGCGCTGCCGGTGTGCGTTTACATCGGTCTGACGCCGCTGGCGCTGCTGGTGTTGCTCGGCACGATCTACCTGGCCGCGCTCTGCGCGGTAAGCTGGATCTGGTGGCATCGCGCTGCGCTGGGGCTTTCGGCGCGTAACTGGCGCAGCCTCAGCTTTGATGCGCTGGCGTGCCCGCCCTTTGCGATCAACCTGGTGCGCAAGATCTCGCTGCTGGGCACGGTGCGCGGCGATTTACTGACCCAGGCGCGTGCGGTGTTCGAGCCTGCGGCCTTCGAGAGCCTGCGCGCCGCACTGCTGCGCCGGGTTGCCGAGCAGGTGGCGGTGGCCACCGAGGGCAGCCCGGCGCAAGCCGAGCTGCTGCGCTATCAACATCAACTGCAGGAGCAGCGCACTTGACCCGCTACGAGATGTTCATTTCCCTGCTGTGCCTGATCGCCGGCTACATGGCGGTGAGCTGGACTCTCGATCGCCTGCGCCCCGGCGGCAAGCGCGATACGGGCGCGCCCGGCAGTGCACCGCCAGGCGGCGCGAGCGACGAGCCACGCGGTGGCGCCGGGGCGGGCGCTGGTGCGCGTAGCGACCCGCCGCGGCCAGCGCCGCAGACCGCGATGCCCTGGTATGTGGTGCTGGATGTCGATCGCAGCGCGAACCGGGCACAGATCACGGCGGCCTACCGCGCGCGCATCAGCCAGTATCACCCGGACAAGGTGGCGCGCATGGGGCCGGAGATCCGTGCACTGGCGGAAAAGAAATCGGCGGAAATCAACACCGCCTACGAAACCGCGCTCAAGAATATTAGCGGCGCCTGAGCGCGTTCAGGGTGGCGCACTGCCGCCGCGCGGCGTCGGTGTGCCGGCGCGCGCGAAATTCCCGCGCAGCTGCTGCGCCACGCGCGTGCGACCGCAGGCTAGTGCGTACTGCGCCAGCGCTTCGGTATCAGCGGCAGAGTCCAGCTCGAAATCACCAACCTGGGCCAGCGCTGCCTCGGCGGTGGCCAGCGCTGTCGGGAGTTGCCGCGTTGTCATGAACTGCGCCACCAATGTGCGCGCCACGCTGCGCAGGCCACGTTGTTCGGGCCAGTGCGCGGCCTTCGCCAGGATGGCCTGCGCGTCTGCCTGGTGCTGGCCGGGATCGGTCGCGGCGAGCCAGGCGAGCAGCGCGGCGCGGGCGCGCGGCACATCGCTCACCCGTATCGAGGTGTACACGGCGTCGATGACACCCTGACGCCGGCGTTCGTGTTCAAGCGCGTCGCGTTCGGCGAACCATTCGGGGCTGAGCGTGGGCACGAAGCCCAGCGCCGCGCGGCGCAAGTACAGGGTGGCGCCGAGCAGGCTGTGCAAGCACAGCCACAGCAAGGCCATCAGCAGGTAGCTGACTGCCAGCCAGAGCGGTGAGATCGCAAGCCACCAGATGCCAGCGGCACAGGCCGCCATCGCCGCGAGCAAGGGCAGGTAGTAGAACCCCAGGCCGCGCAGCACGCGCCACAGCGCCGGTGGAAACACAGCATCGAAGCTGTGCTGCCGGAGTGCCGCGGCGCCGATCGATGCGGGCAGCAACAACAGGGCTGCCAGCCCCAGATACTTGCCCCAGGGTTGCGGGCCGAAGCGCAGCAGTGCTGCGATCGCCACACCGAGCGCCACGTGCACCAGTGGCCGCATGCCGCCAAAAGGGCCGAGCATGTCCGTGGAAGCGACCGGCGCCGCGATCACACCATTGGCCGCATGATCGAGCAGGGCGCAGGCGTACTTGTTCAGCCACGAGAGCAGGAACATCAGCGGGAAGATCACCACCAGGGTGACCGTGTGCGCAAAGGCCATGCAAAACGCAGCCATCAGGGCGATGAACGCCACCAGCAGCAGGCTGCTGAGCTGGAACGGCATGGCCAGCGCTCGTGCCAGGCTCATCGATCAAGTCTCCCACCGGAAAGCGGCGCTCAGTCTAGCGCGCCGCGATCCGGCAGGGGGATGTGCGTCGCTTCAGTCCGGTGCGTGCGCGCTCGCCTTGATCACGCCGAATACGCCGTTGCTCTCACCGTCGGGGCCGGCAGTGAAATACAGCGACTCCGGGCTCGATTTCGAACCGCCGCCGAATGACAGCGCCCACAGGCCGTCGATGAGGATCGGAGCGCCGCGCGCAGTGCGCAGGCTGCCGATGAAATGACCGCGCGCGTCGAAGGCGTTGATGCGTCCGTCCTTGAAATTGCCGACCAGGATGGCGCCGCTGAACTGACCGAAGCCGTAGGGCGCGCGCGCCAGTCCCCAGGGCGAGTTCAGCACGCCGCGTTGCGCGAAGCGGCGCAGCAGGTGGCCATCGGTATCGAACACATCGACATAACCGGCACCTGCGCCGCCCACATCGTCGTGCCGGACGGCGTCCTGCAGTGCATAGGTGACCCACAGGTCACCGTCGATGGTCTGGATGCCAAAGGGCGCGTAGCCCATCGGCAGGCGCGGATCGGTGAAGGTGCCGGCGACTGTCACTGGATTGAACTGGTTGTCGAACACATCGATGCGGCCGTTGTGGAAATCGGTCGCGTACAGGTGATTGCCAGTGGCGTTGGTGCCAAAGGCGAGACCTTTGTACACGGCGCCCATGGCACTGTTGTCCACAGCCGTGATGGCGCTGGTCAGGTTGGCCTGCGCGTTCCAGCCGGCGATCGTGCCGTTCTCGCTGTCGAAGATGAAGATCGAGGCGAGGGTGGTTCCAGGTACATGGAAGGCCGAGCTCGGGTTCCAGACCATGCCGGTGGGCGCGCCGCTGGATCCTGGATCTGCACCCGCCGGCGCAGGCACGGTGACCACCAACGGCAATACACTGCCATCGCCGCCGTAGAGCGTCGACACGCCGGCGGCATTGTCATTGACCCAGAAAGGTCCGCCGGGCGCGAAGGCGATGCCCCAGGCGTTGCGCAGGTTCGGATCGAGAGCGCTGGCCTGGCCGCTCTGGTTGGCGACCAGATTACTGACCGTGAAAGTGACCACGTGTTCGGCGGCATCCCCCCCGGAGTCGGCGAAAGCCGGCGCTGCGAGGCCTAGTGCCAGCGCACACAAAGTTGCAGGCAAAGCGAAGGGCGCAAGCGCGCGGTGTGAACGTGCCATGGATATGCTCCTGGTTGAAGTTTTTGTTCCGGCGATCGTAGGTGGGGATCGCCAGCGCAAAGGTTCTATGAATCTTCAGCGCGCGAGCAGCTTGCCCGGATTCATGAGCCCTTTGGGATCGAGCGCGCGCTTGATCGCGCGCATCGCATCCAGCTCCACGGGCGAGCTGTAATGCTGCAGTTCGGTGACCTTGAGTTGGCCGATGCCATGTTCGGCGCTGATGCTGCCGCCGTGCGCTGCCACCAGGTCGTGGATCGCACGACGGATCAGGGGTTCCTGGCTGGCAATCGCGGCGGGCGCGATCGGTCCCAGCCAGTTGATGTTGAAATGCAGGTTGCCATCGCCAGCGTGGCCGTAGGCCACCAGTGTGCCCTCGGGCACATGCGCCTGCACCCAGGCCGAGGCCTCGGCCACGAAGGCGGGCAGGGCAGAGACCGGCACCGAAATGTCGTGCTTCACGCCCGGGCCTGCGCGGCGCTGCGCCTCGGGAATCGCCTCGCGCAGATTCCAGAAAACGCGTCGCTGGCTTTCATTGCTGGCGAGCACGGCATCCTGGATCAGGCTCGCCTCGCTGGCCTGCAGCAGCGCGCCCTGCAACAGTTCATCGAGCGGCTCGTCGACGAAGCTTGCGAGCTCGCACAGCACGCACCACGCGGATTCCGTCCCCAGCGGTGCGCGGGTATCAGGAATGTGACGGCAGGCAAGCTCGATGGCCGCGCGCGGCAGCAACTCGAAGGAGTTGAGCCGCTCGCCGGCAGCGGCGCGCAGCCTGCCCAGCAGCGCGATGGCCGCGGCCACGTCGCGCACTGCGACGAAGGCCGTGGCGCTGCTGCGCAGTCGCGGCCACAGTTTCAGCGTCGCCGCCGTGATGATGCCGAGCGTGCCCTCGGCGCCGATCAGCAGCGATTTCAGGTCGTAGCCGGTGTTGTCCTTGCGCAGGCCGCGCAGGCGCTGCAACACGCGGCCATCGGGCAGCACCGCTTCGATGCCGAGCGCGAGCGCGCGCGTCATGCCGAAGCGCAGCACGTTGAGCCCGCCGGCGTTGGTCGAGAGGTTGCCGCCGATCTGGCAGCTGCCGGCGGAACCAAGCTCCAGCGGGAAGTAGCAATCCGCCTCAGCCGCCGCACGCTGCACGTTGGCGAGCAGGCAACCGGCTTCAACCGTGATCGAAAAATTGGCGGGATCGATGCTGCGTACGCGGTTCATGCGTGCCAGGCCGATGACCAGCTGGCGGCCCGAGGCGTCTGGCGTGGCGCCACCGCAATAGCTGGTGTTGCCGCCCTGCGGCACCATCGCAATATCGAGTGCGTAACAGGCGGCCATCAGCACCGAGAGCTGCGCCGTGCTGTCTGGCAGCGCGACTGCCAGTGCCTGCCCGTGGTACAGGCGCCGGTGGTCGACAAGGTAAGGCGCGACCTCATCTGCCGCGGTCAGCAGCGCAACGCCGGCACAGCGGTGCCGCAAGGCCTCGAGCAGGGCGCCCGCCGTGGACCTTTCACTCACGATCGTCAGACCGTGGCGATGGCGCGCAGTCTGCAGCCGGGTTTGGTCAGCAGCATCTGCACATCACCGAGTTGTCGTTCAGCGAAGCCGCCTTCGCAGTAGCACAGGTAGAACTCCCACAGACGGATGAACTGTTCGGACATGCCCAGGCGCCGCACCGCGGCCAGGCGCTCGAAGAAATTGCGCCGCCAGGTGGCCAGCGTGCGCACGTAATGCGGACCGATGTCCTCGAGATGGAAAATCTTCAGGTCGGTTGCACGCCGCAGCGAATCGCCGATTGCACTCACCGAGGGGATGAAGCTGCCCGGGAACACGTAGCGCTGGATGAAGTCGACCGTGCGCAGCGCGGCCTGGTAGTACTGATCCTGGATCGTGATCGCCTGCAGCAGCATGGCGCCCGAATCCTTGAGGAGCGAGGCGCACTTGTTGAGATAGGTGTCGAGGAAGCGCGCGCCCACGGCTTCGATCATCTCGATCGACACCAGCTTGTCGTACTGGCCGTCGAGGTCGCGGTAGTCATCTAGGCGCAGCGTGATGCGAGCCCCAAGGCCCGCGCGCGCGATGCGCCCGGCGGCGTAGTCGTGCTGGCGGCGCGAGATCGTCGTGGTCGTCACGCGGCAGCCATAGTGCTGGGCTGCGTGCATCGCCAGCCCGCCCCAGCCGGTGCCGATCTCCAGCAGGTGATCGCCCGGCTGCAGGTCGAGCTTGCGGCAGGCGGCATCGAACTTGGCGCGCGAGGCCTCGGTCAGCGTGCTTTCATCGCTGGCGAAGATGCCGCAGGAATAGGTCATGGTTTCATCGAGCATCAGCTCGTAGAACTCGTTCCCCAGGTCATAGTGCGCGGCGATGTTGCGCGCACTGCCGGCGCGGCTGTTCCGGTGCAGCGCGTGGAACAGGCGCAGCAGCGGGCGGCTGAGCAATGACCAGCGGCTGTCCATGTTCTCCATGAGGGCGCGGTTGACCACGATGATGCGCACCAGCGCCGTCAGGTCGCTGCAGCGCCAGTGGCCGCGGATGTAGGCCGCGCCCGCACCGACCGTGCCGCCAAAGGCGGCGTCGGCATAGAACTGGGGATCGAGCACCTCGATGGTGGTGCTCTGGGCACAGCGCGCGCTGCGCTGGCCGTAAGTGTGTTCGCCCTGATCATCGACCAGGCGGATCTCGCCATCGCGCAGGCGCGCGAACTGCGCCTGCAACAGCCGACGGCCGAGCGCAGCCAGCGGCGCGAACGCAGGTTCTGCGCCGCTCTCCTGGTCGACTGGAATGATGTTCGGTTTCATCGGGGCGCCCCTCCCAAGCCCCTGGACTCAGCGTCGCAAGCGTCGTGCCGGGTTCTCGCGCACCGTCACCGGTACGGGTTTCAGATCCCAGATGATCCCGAACCAGCTGAGCACGCGCAACAGGTAGTAGGTGAGATCGTATTCCCACCAGTAGAAACCCTGGCGTACGGAATTGGGATAATAGTGGTGGTTGTTGTGCCAGCCCTCACCGAGGGTCAGCACCGCCAGCAGCCAGTTGTTGCGACTGGTGTCGTGGGTCTTGTAACGCTGCCGGCCGAACACGTGCGAGAGCGAATTGATCGTGTAGGTGGCATGCCAGCACAACACGGTGGAGATGAAGAAGCCCCACACCAGCATCTGCCAGCCGCTGGTGCCCAGCGCGGGCGCCACCGCATGCAGCAGCACGCCGAGCAGGAACATGCCTACACCCAGCAGCACCGGCACCACGAGGTCAAAGCGATCGAGCCAGCGCAGTTCCGGGAATTTCATCAGGTCGCGCACCAGCTGGAAGTCGGGCGCGAAGCCGCGGATCGTCAGGAACCAGCCCATGTGCGAGCGCCAGAAGCCGTGTTGCACCGGCGAGTGCACATCGTTTTCGCAATCGGAATTGGCGTGGTGGTGGCGGTGGTGGGCAGCCCACCACACCGGACCGCGCTGTACCGCCGAGGCGCCGAGCAGGCCGAAGATGAACTGCCCGGCCCGCGAGGTCTTGAAGCTGCGATGCGAGAAGTAGCGGTGATAGAAACCGGTGATCGCAAACATGCGCACCAGGTAGGCCACGATCGCGACCGTGATGGCCACCGGGCTGACCCCCACCCAGAAGGCCGCCAGGCAGGCCACGTGCATCAGCACGAAGGGCAGGATGCGCATCCAGTCGATCTGGTCGGGGAGCCGGTCGCGCATTCCCTGGATATTGCTGCGGCTGTTGTCGAACCAGCGCAGCAGGTGGGTCTTGAGGCGAGCCAGAGCTGAGGAGGATTGGCGAACAGTGCGGGAAGTCATTGAATTTCTGGGGTTACAGCTCAAGGGCCAAATATTAAGTCCACCGGGGGCAGGCCGACTCTACCCAAGGGCCCAGAAGCTTGCAAACGGCCGCGTCAGTAATACGCGGCCGTCATGCGTGCACGGGACGGTGCGTGCTAGAGGCGCCCCTGGAGCGCCGCGATGCGCTCCTCGAGCGGCGGGTGGCTCATGAACAGACGCCCGATGCCCGAAGCCAGTCCACCACTGATGCCGAAGGCCGCCATTTGCGTGGGCAGCGCCGCCGCATGCGCGCTCTTGAGCCGCTCGAGCGCCGCGATCATGTTATTGCGACCGGCCAGCTGCGCACCACCCGCGTCGGCACGGAATTCCCGGTGCCGCGAGAAGGCCATCACGATCAGGTTCGCGAGGATGCCGAACACGATCTGCGTGACCATCACGGTCACGAAATAGCCGATGCCGCCACGGCTCTCGCCGTCGCGCGACATCGCCCGATCGACGATCGAGCCGACCACGCGCGAGAGGAAGATCACGAAGGTGTTGACCACGCCCTGGATCAACGTGAGCGTGACCATGTCGCCGTTGGCGACGTGCGTGATTTCATGTCCTAGCACCGCTTCGACTTCGCTGCGGCTCATGCCGCGCAGCAGACCGGTGCTGACCGCCACCAGCGCCGCGTCGCGACGCGCGCCGGTGGCGAAGGCGTTGGGTTGAGGTGAGTCGAAGATGCCCACCTGAGGCATGCCGATGCGCGCCTGCGTGGCCAGCGCCTGCACGGTGCTGAGCAACCACTGTTCATCGGCATTGGCCGGCTTGTCGATCACGCGCACGCCCATCGCGCGCTTGGCCATCCACTTGGACATCGCCAGCGAGATCAGCGAACCACCGAAACCGAACACGGCCGCCATGACCAGCAGGCCGGAGAGGTCGCCGCCGTGCACGGCCAGCCAGCGATCGAGACCGGTGACCCGGGCAATGACCGAGAGCACCAGCAGTACGGCCAGGTTTGTCAGCAGGAACAGTGCGATGCGTTTCATGGGGGTCGTGGATATCCTGATCGTTGAGGGATTTGCCTAACCGATATGATGATAGCGGAGCCCGGGAGTTCAAGGCCGCAAATTTTATTTGTCAGAACAACGACTTAGGAGCGAAAGCTCCAGCTCGCGAGTCGGGCCCGCGCTCAGGCGCCGAAACTGCCGCCTAGCAGGCGGCCCAGGCCCCAGGTGCAGGCCGCCGCGGCCGCGCCGATCAGCATCATGCGCAGCGCACCCAGCAAGGCGCTGCGGCCGTTGAAGAGGCTCAAGGCCATGCCGACGGCGGCGAGCGAGGCCAGCGCCGCGCCCTGCGACCAATACAGCGCGTTGGCGCCCGAGCCCACCAGCAGGAAGGGCAGCAGCGGGATCAGCGCTCCAAAACCAAAGGCGAGGAACGAGAACAGCGCGGCCGCCCAGGGCGAAGCGAGCTCATCCGGGTTCAGGCCCAACTCCTCGCGCGCCAGCGTATTGAGCGCGTGCTCCGGGTTCGACATCAGGCGCTGCGCGATCGAGCGCGCCTGGTCGATCTCCACGCCGCGCGCCTGGTAGATCAGCGCCAGCTCTTCGGCTTCCTCGGCCGGATACTCCTCGAGCTCGTCGCGCTCCAGGCCGATCTGGTATTCGTACATCTCGCGCTGCGAGCGCACCGACACGTATTCGCCCGAGGCCATCGACAGCGAGCCGGCCAGCAGGCCCGCGATGCCGGCAGTGACGATCGCATGGCCGCTCGCGCCTGCGCCCGTGATGCCGAGGATCAGGCTGGCATTGGACACCAACCCGTCGTTGACGCCGAACACCGCGGCGCGCAGGTTGTTGCCGCCGGTCACGCTGCGGTGACGCTGGCCCACATCCTGTACGGTTACCGGCATCAGGTGCCCATCGATCGCCGGCGCGGCCCCGTACACGGAAAGTCCACGCAGTTTCATGGCGGCGAGCACCGGTTTGAGGGAGCGCGGCCCGAATATGCCAATCAGTTTGCTGACCAGACGGGCGCGCATGCGCGGCTGGAAATCCCCGGGGTTGGCGAGTTTCGCCCAGTGCGTGGCCTGCTCGAGGGCCGCGGCGCCCAGCGACTCGAACAACTGGCGGTGGTTCGGATCCTTTTCCGCGCGCGCCACGACCTCATAGAGCCAGGCGGACTCGCGCTCGTGATACCAGCTGCTTTTCGGGTCGCTCATGCGGGAAGGCTAGCAGAGTGCGCCAGCGCGCGGCACCGGAATTGGCGCCCGCTACTGACCGCGCAGGAGCGGTGCGAGATGGGCGTAGAGGCCCGTGCTCAGGCGGCGGCTGTCGACCACGGCATGGGCGCCGAACTGCATCGCTTCGACCGCCTCGCTGATTGCCGGGTTGTCGACGATCACGATCACCTTGAGCCCGGGCGCGGTGTGCTGGAGCGAGTCGATCAGCGTGGTCGCGCTCATGTCGGCCATGCGCGCAGGCGCCAGCACGCAGGAGAGCGAACGCGAGGCGGCGATTCCCAGGGCTTCGCGGCCCAGCGCGCAATGCGTCACCTGCGCGCCCATCGCGCGCAGCAGGCGATCCACCTCGCCCTCCCCAGGCTGTGGCCGCAGATACAGGACTTCCGGGACAGGCGACACCCGCCAGATGGTGCCTTGCCCCTGCGGGCCGTAGAATCAGGGATTCTGCGTAGCATCCTCGGCATCGAGCACCATGCGCACCAGTTCGGCCAGCGAACGGGCGTGCATTTTCTCCATAACGTGGGCACGGTGGATTTCCACCGTGCGCTGGCTGACCCCGAGGGTTGCGCCGACCACCTTGTTGGCCTTGCCCTGCGTGACCAGCTGCATCACCTGCAGCTCGCGCGGGGTCAGGGATTCGATGCGCTCGCGGATCTGCGCGCCGGCCGCCAGCGAGGCGCGCGACTGCGCATCGCGGGCCAGCGCACGCTGCACGCGATCGAGCAGCTCCTGGTCGCGGAAGGGTTTCTGCAGGAAATCGAAGGCGCCGTGCTGCATGGCTTCCACGGCCATGGGTACATCGCCGTGGCCGCTGATGAAAATGACCGGAATGGTGGCGCCGCGCTGGTTGAGCTGCTGCTGCAGCTCCATGCCGCTCATGCCCGGCATGCGCACATCGAGCACCAGGCAGCCGCTCTGTTGCCGGTCATAAGCGTCGAGGAATTCGCGCGCCGAGCCCAGCGCCTGCGCCTGCAGGCCTACCGAGCGCATCAGCATGCGCAGTGATCCGCGTACGGCTTCATCATCATCGACGATGTACACGATGGGCGCTGTGGATTTCATCAGGAGCCTCCGGACACTGCGGGCAAAGTGAAATAGAAACAGCTGCCGCGCGGTGCATTGGCGCGCCAGTTCAGTTTTCCCCGGTGACTTTCAATGATGGAGCGGCTGATGGCCAGCCCCAGCCCCGTACCCTCGGGCTTGGTGGTGGCGAAGGCCTCGAACAGCCGTTCGCGGATCGTGGGGTCGATGCCGGGCCCGGCATCGAGTACGCACATCTCGACGCCCTCGTCGCAGGGCGCGGTGCACAGGCGGATGGTGCGCTCGCTTCCCGCATCGGCAACCACCGCGTCGATGGCGTTGCGTACCAGGTTGAGCATCACCTGCTGCAGCTGGATCGCATCGCCCAGCACCATCGGCAGTACCGGCGCGAGTTCGAGCTGCAGCTGCACGTTGTTGGCGCGCGCATCGGAGTGCGCGAGTATCACCAGCTCGCGCACCAGCGCGTTCAGGTCCAGCAGTTCTTCCTGGGTCTCGCGGTTGCGCACCAGCAGGCGCAGCCGTTTGATGATCTCGCCGGCGCGCAAGGCCTGCGCGCCGATCTGCTGCAGGGCGCTGACCACTTCCTCGTGCTGCGCCGGCCCCTGCTCGGCCAGCCGCTCGGCGGCGCGCGCGTAGGTGGCGATCGCGGTGAGCGGCTGGTTCAGTTCATGCGCGAGGCCCGTGGTCATCTCGCCGAGCGTGGAGAGGCGCGCCACATGCGTGAGCCGTTCGCGCGCTTCGCGCACCGCTTCCTCGGCCGCGCGGCGCTGCTGTTCTTCGCGCCGGCGCGAGCTCAGATCATGCAGCAGGCCCACGAAGCGCGCGGGCTCGGCGCCAGCGACGCGCCCCACGGCAAGCGAAACGGGGAACTCACTGCCATCGCGGCGCCGCGCCATGACCTCGCGGCCGATGCCGATCACGCGCGCTTCGCCGGTCTTGAAGTAGTGGCGCAGGTAATCATCGTGGCGCTGCGCATCGGATTGTGACATCAGCAGGCTGACGTTGTGGCCCAGCACTTCCTCGCTCGGGTAGCCGAAGATGCGGCAGGCCGCGGCGTTGAAAGTCTGCACGATGCCACGATGGTCAATGATGACGATCGCGTCCACACAGGCGTCGAGTAGCGCCTGCAGTTCGGCCTTCATGGGCGCTGCTCAGTAGTTGTCGTCGGTCGGCTCGTCCTCGTCGAGGTCGTCTTCGTCATCATCATCGTCATCATCGTCCCAGTCGTCGTCGTCGTCGTCTTCGTCATCGTCTTCATCGTCGGCGCCGATCGCGGCACCGGTCCAGCCTTCGGGCTGGTCGATCTTGTCCAGATCGAATTCCGCCCAGGTGTCGACGTCGATCTCCTCGATGTCACCATCGAGATACTCGATCTCGATGAGCTCGGCATCCTCGTCCACCGACAGGACGCGAAAGCTATCGTTCTCATCGATGTTTTCATACCACTGCCCGACAACGGGCTCGAATTCTCTGGCCACCGATCTGATCCCCTGGATTGCGCAGGCGCCGATATCGGCCTGAGACGGATATTAGGGTGCGGCGCGCACTCAAGGCAACGCCATCAGTCATTGCCGGCCTGTGGCGGCTCGGCAACCGGGGGTCGAGGTTTCACGATGCCCCACCCCTGCGCGAATCCGACTGTACACTTGGGGACTGCGCAATTAGTACGTACAGCCCACTATTGCCCATGACCACCCGCAAGATATCCAGGAAGCCGACTCGCAAGCCGCCGGCTCGCGGCGTAGCCGAGGGCGTGCAAGGGCCCTTGGACCAGGCGCGTCGCCTGGTCGTCAAGGTCGGCTCGGCCTTGCTGGTCGACGCGCGCACCGGGCGGCTCAATCGCAGCTGGCTGGAGACGCTGGTCGAAGACCTGCTGCGGCTGCGACGGCGCGGGTGCGAGCTGATCCTGGTGTCTTCCGGGGCCATTGCGCTGGGGCGGCGGCACCTCGGGCTGCCCGCCGGCGCGCTGCGTCTGGAAGAGAGCCAGGCCGCCGCCGCGGTCGGGCAGATCCGCCTGGCGCATGCCTATAAAGAGTTGCTCGAGGCGCACGAGGTCACGGTAGCGCAGGTGCTGCTCACGCTCGAGGACAGTGAGCAGCGCACCCGCTACCTGAACGCACGGGCCACGCTCGAGTCGCTGTTGCGGTTGGGCGCGATACCGGTGATCAACGAGAACGATACCGTGGCGACCGCCGAGATCCGCTACGGCGACAACGACCGGCTGGCAGCGCGGGTCGCGCAGATGACCAGCGCCGATTGCCTGGTACTGCTCTCCGATGTCGACGGGCTTTACAGCGCCGACCCCAACCGTGATCCGGCGGCGAAGTTCATCGCCAGCGTCGCGCAGATCACCCCGCAGATCGAAGCGATGGCGGGGCGCTCGGCTTCCGATGTGGGTTCGGGCGGCATGGCGACCAAGATTGCCGCCGCGCGCATTGCGGTGGGCGCGGGCTGCCACATGTGCATCGCCGCCGGTGCCCATCCGCATCCGTTGAAGCGCATCGAGACCGGTGCGCGCTGCACCTGGTTCCTGCCGGCTTCATCGCCGGTGGCCGCGCGCAAACAGTGGATTGCCGGCACGCTGCGTCCGGTGGGCGCCATACACGTGGATGAAGGGGCCTTGCGCGCGCTGCAGGCCGGCAAGAGCCTGCTGCCCGCTGGAGTCACCGGCACGCTGGGGCGCTTCGAGTCGGGCGATACGATCAGCGTGCTGAGCGCCGCCGGCGTTGAAGTCGCGCGCGGCATTGCGGCCTACTCGGATGCCGAAACCGCGCGCATCATGGGTCGGCATAGCGCCGAGATAGCGGCGCTGCTTGGATTCCGCGGCAGCGATGAGCTGATCCATCGCGACGATATGGTGATCCTGCAGCCGTCGGGCGCGAGCGCCAGCACGGGCGCAGCCGGCGGCACGAGCGCAGGTGGCGTGCCATGAACGCGCAGGCCAGCGCCGACAGCGTCGGGGAGATTCGTGCGTTGATGCGCAAACTCGGCCAGGCGGCGGTCGCAGCCACTGCGCCCCTGGCACTTTCCGATACGGCGACTCGCAATCGCGCCTTGCTGGCCGCGGCAGCGGCCCTGCACGCGCACAGCGCGCAGATCCTCGCTGCGAACGAGCAGGACCTGCATGCCGCGCGCGACGCTGCATTGAGCGCCGCGCTGCTCGATCGCCTCAAGCTCGATGCCGCGCGCGTGGCCGCGATGGTGCGCGGGCTCGAAGAGATCGCGGCCCTGCCTGACCCGATGGGCAGCGTGATCGCCGAGTGGTCGCGGCCCAATGGCCTCGTGATCCAGCGCGTGCGCGTGCCGCTGGGCGTGATCGGCATCATCTATGAGAGTCGCCCGAATGTGACCGCGGATGCGGGCGGCCTGTGCCTCAAGTCGGCCAATCCCGTGATCCTGCGCGGCGGCTCCGAGAGCCAGCATTCCAATGCGGCCATCCATGCCTGCCTGCTCGAAGGGCTCAAGGCCGCAGGGCTCCCCGCCGCGGCCATACAGCTCGTGCCGACGGTTGATCGCGCCGCGGTTGGCGAGATGCTCTCGGGCATGGGCGAGTACCTCGACGTGCTGGTGCCGCGCGGCGGCAAGAGCCTGGTGGCGCGCGTGCAGGCCGAGGCGCGCGTACCGGTGATCGGCCACCTGGAAGGCAACTGCCATGTCTACGTCGATCGCGATGCCGACGCGCACATGGCGCGCGAGATCGTGCTCAACGCCAAAATGCGCCGCACCGGCGTGTGCGGCGCCGCCGAAACACTGCTCATTGATCGCGCCGCGCCGCCGGCACTGCAAGCCGAGCTGGTGCAGGCCTTGCTTGCAGCCGGCTGCGAAGTGCGCGGTGATGAACATGTGCAAGGCATCGATGCGCGCGTAATCGCCGCCAGCGCAGCGGATTGGCAGACCGAGTACCTCGACGCGATCATCGCAGTGCGCGTGGTCGATGGCGTCGATGCGGCGATCGCCCACATCGCGCACCACGGCTCCTCGCACACCGAGGCCATCATCACTGCGAATATGGCCACGGCCGAGCGATTTCTGGCGCGGGTCGACAGCGCGATCGTGCTGCACAACGCCTCGACGCAGTTCGCCGATGGTGGCGAGTTCGGCATGGGCGCCGAGATCGGCATTTCCACCGACCGTTTCCATGCGCGCGGTCCGGTCGGCGTCGAGCAGCTGACCAGCTATAAATATGTGGTCCGCGGCGCGGGTCAGGTGCGGCCGGGATGATCCGCCTGCGCCATCAGACACTGGCGGCGCTAGAGGGCTGGGACAAGCTCTGCGGGCGTGCCCTGCACGCCTGAGTTGTCGCTGTCGAAGATATTGCTGTCCAGCGCCGCGAGCCGCGTGCGGGTCCGGCGCAGCAAGGCCGCGCGCTGCGAGGCGGGCGCCAGCATCAATACCTTGGTCATGCCATCCGCCATTGCCGCGCTGCTGGCCTGCACGGCCACATAAGATAGAGGAGGTGCTGAATGACTGCTGGCCGGCGCGTAATAGCCCTGGTGTTCTGGCGGGCGAAGCATGGAGGCGGGATCGCTGACCGCGAGCGCGCCATTGGCCAGCGTGAGCTGCGGCCCCAGTTGTTCGGCCTTGCGCAACACGATCGGCCAGGCCTGCGGGCCGTACACGCGCAGGTCGCCGCCCGCATTGACCAGGCCCGCGTGCGCACCCTGCGCTCTCATGCACTGGATGGCGCGATCGACTGCGTAACCCTTGGCGATGCCACCGAGATCGAGTCGCGTGGCGCGCGTCAGCCGCACGGAAGTCTTGTCGACCTCCAGTACGTTCGTGATGGATCCCATGCCAGGGAGCGCCGGATCGAACAGGCCATTGGAGAGCTCATGCAATTTGTGGCAGAGGCGCAGTGTTGCGCTGGTCCACGGGTGCACGCTCACCCGCTCACCGGCCTTTGCACTGTTGAGTCGCGACAAATCGCTCCCGGAGCGTCGTGGATGCATCAACGTCTCGACCAGCATCAGCGCCCCATAGGCCGCTTCCAGCCCGCGTTCGGCGGTCAGCCGATCGCGCGCGTGGCATTCGAGCGCCGCGAGGCACCCCATCACCGGTCTCAGGCGACTGTGCCGATGCTGACCTTGACTCATGGCTCAATCTTAGTGAGAATCATTCGCATTAACAACCGACCCGGGCCCTCAGGAGAGTTGAAAAGTGCATCGGCATCTGAAATTCCAGGTTTTACCGCTAGTTGCGCTGCTATTCGCCGTTCTGACTAACGTTCCAGCTGCCAGAGCGGCTGATTCGAACGCTGCCCTGGAGGCCAGGGTGGCTACGCTCGAGGCCCAGCTCGCCGAACTCAAGGCGCAGCTCGCCCAGCTGCAGCCGCAGGCCCAGAAGAGCATGGCCGCTACCGTTGATGCGCCAGCTGCGGCCACTTCTATGGAGAGCCCCACACCCGTCAGTGCCGCTCCGGCCCTTTCCTGGTTCGGTTACGGCGAACTCAACTATACGAGGCCCGCGGCCGAGCCCTCGCAGGCGCGCGCCGATGTGGGCCGCTTCGTGCTCGGTGCGGGTTATCGCTTCGATGAGCGCACGCGGCTGGTGAGCGAAATCGAAATCGAGCACGCGATTTCCTCATCCAGCGATCCAGGTGAAGTTGAGATCGAGCAGGCGTACATCGCACACGATCTAAACGCCGGCATGCGCGCGCAGATCGGTCTGTTTCTGATACCCAGCGGACTCATCAACGAGAATCACGAGCCGACCCGTTTCTACGGTGTGTTCCGCAATTTCGTCGAGACCGCGATCATTCCCAGCACCTGGCGCGAAGGCGGCGTGGGCCTGCAGGGCAACAGCGCGGTGGGCCTGCGTTGGGATGTGGGTGTGACCACGGGCTTCGACCTTTCCAAATGGGATGCCGGGTCAACTGAAGGCATCGAGTCGCCGCTGGGTTCAATACACCAGGAGCTCGCGCTCGCCAAGGCCAAGGACCTGTCAGGCTATCTCGCACTCCAATACACCGGCATCAATGGATTGAAGCTGGGCGGCTCGATCTTTGCGGGCGGTGCCGGGCAGGGTGAGCCCGGATTCACGGGCAGCCGCGTGAGCCTGTGGGAAACCCATGCGCGCTGGCAACCCGGCGCCTGGGATCTCGCGGCCCTATACGCGCGCGGCCATATTTCCGGCACCGCAGCGTTGAACGAGGCGCTGGCGGGCCGCCCGACCCTCATTCCTGAGGACTTCTTCGGCTGGTATGTGGAGGCCGCGTGGCGCGCGCGAATGGGCAAGCCCTGGCCGCTGGTGCCCTTCCTGCGTTACGAGCGCTTCAATACCGCCTCCAGCTATACAATGCTGAATGCCGGCGCTGCGCCGCAGCCGCTGGCCGATCGCATCGCGCTGACCGGTGGCCTGCAGTGGCAGTTCGCGCCGGGAGTGATCTTCAAGGCCGACTACGTCGATTTCACCCATGGGCGCGAGGGCGATCGCTTCGATCTGGGGCTGGGTTATGAATTCTGATCCGCGGGGAATGAATTGAGCAGACGGCCTCAGGGCCTGGCCTTCGTGGGTGCCGGCATGGCTGTGCTGGCGCCAGGCGGCAGCGTGGTCGCAGCCGAATACCTGTCGCTCGAGGCCGCGCAGCGCGCCGTGTTTCCCGAAGGCACGCGCTTTGAGCCAGTGGCGCTGTCGCTGACAACTGCGCAGCGCCAGGCCGTAGATGCGCTGGCCGGCCCACAGCCGCCGCGCGGTCGGCTCGGCGCCTGGCGCGTCGAAGGCGCGTCGGGGTCGGTGGGTTTCTTTTTCGCCGACGAAGTGCTCGGCCGTCAGGATTTCATCGATTACGCGCTCGGTATCAACAGCGACGGTAGCCTGCGTACACCGGAAATCATGGCCTATCGCGAGAGCCACGGGGGCGAGGTGCGCAACCTCGCCTGGCGCAGCCAGTTCGCGCAGCGCCGCGATGGCACGAGGTTGCGGGCCAGTATCGATATCAAGAACATTGCCGGTGCTACGCTCTCCTGCGAACACCTGACTGGCGGAATCCGCTACCTTAGGGCCCTATGGCAAATAGCGCTGAACACCGTGCCGCAGGCCGCGCCATGAATCGCCGCCGCGCACCGCTACAGTCGCTGGGCCGGTACCGCGTCACCAGCCTGCTGATTGCGGCGCTGTGGCTGAGCGGCATGCTGTGGCTGGCGCTGCACTATCTGCTGGCCCGCCCCAATGAATTTGGCGTCGTGCGTCACCCCATGGAAGCGCCGGTGTTGCTGGTTCATGGCATCGCCGCGCTCGTGGCGCTGTTCGTACTGGGCTGGTTCGCCGCGCGTCATGCGGGCGCGATGAGCGGCCGTCGTCACAGCCGCGTCAGTGGCTGGCTGCTCTCGGGTTTCCTGCTGCTGCTGGCGGGCGCTGGCTGCGCGCAGTTCTTCCTCGCGAACGAAACCTGGCAGGCCAACGTGAGCCTGGTGCATGAAATCTGCGGCGCGCTGTTGCTGGTGCCGGTGTTGACGCACCTGTTCCGCTTCAGGAATGCCGATCGCCAGGTGCCGCGCGCCGAAGTGCCGGAGCGGCGCCACGCCCATGATCGGCCGCATGGTCATGCGGATCACTCGGCGCGGCCGCACAGCGCTCGCAATTGACCCAGCCGGAATCGCCGCTGAGGTAGTGTTCCTTCTTCCAGATCGGCAGGCGATGCTTGATCTCATCGATGAGATAGCGACAGGCGCGAAAGGCTTCGTCGCGATGCGCCGCGGCCACGCCCACCCAGACGGCGATCTCGCCCAGTTCCAGCGCGCCGGTGCGATGCACGCAGCGCAACTGCTGCACCCCGAAGCGCTGCTGCGCCTCGGCCATGATCCTGGCGCCTTCGCTCAGCGCCAAAGGCTCGTAGACCTCGTATTCGAGGCGCGTGACCTGCTGGCCTTCGTTGTGATTGCGCACCCAGCCCTCGAAGCACACATAGCCGCCGCAGGCCGGATCAAACAGTTCGCGGCGCAAGGCGCGTTCATCGATGGACGTAGCGCTGAGACTGAAGCCGCTCATCCGCCGGCCACCGGTGGCAGGAAGGCTATGCGATCGCCAGCCTTCAGTGGCTGCGACCAGTCACCGAAGGCGTCATTGATCGCCACGCGCAGCTGCTCGGGGCGCAACTGCAACTGCCGCAATGTGCGCAGTTCTTCATAGAGTGCGCGCGCGTCGGGCGCGCGGCTCTGCAATGTCTCGGCACTGCGCCCGGCCTGTTCACGCAGGATCGCGAAATACTGGATCGTCAGTGTCTGCGGTTGTGTCAACGCCTCGCCGCCGAGGCGCTGGCTCGCTTGCTGGTATTCATCCGCGGTGTTCACGTTATCGAGCGCGCGCGCGTTGTTCAGCGTCAGCAGCTGCACATCGGCCTGCGCCAGGAATTTGCGCGGGCAGCGCTGGTCGGCGGCGATCCACGCGTCGATTGTCGTGCGGCTGGCGGGTTCATAAATCGCGCACAGCGGTTCGGGGTTGCCGTCATGACTGCTGCGAAAGGCGCTCGCCAGACGCTGCGGCGCGCGCGCGGCGATCAGCTGCTGCAAGGTGGCGGCGTCCAGGAAGGGCAGGTCGCAGGCCAGTACCAGCCAGGCCGCCTGCGGATGACTGTGCAGCGCCGCGTGCAGGCCCGCCATCGGGCCGATGTCATCGAGCTGGTCGACGATCTGCGCGTAGGCCGCGCGCTGCGCATCGTGCTTCTGGTCGGCGCGCGTCGACACGAAGCAGCGCTCGACCAGCGGCTCGAGCAGTGTCATCGCGCGCGCGAGCTGCGAGCGACCAGCGTACTCGAGCGCCGCCTTATCGCGCTGCATGCGCTTGCTGCGTCCGCCGGTCAGCACCAGTCCGTAGAGTGGGGCGCTCATCGCGAATTCACCGTGCGCTTGCCGCCTGACTTGTGCAGCAGGCGTACCGCGCTGATGCGGATATCATGCGAGAGCGCCTTGCACATGTCGTAGATCGTGAGTGCGGCGACGCTGGCGCCGGTAAGCGCCTCCATCTCCACGCCGGTCTTGTGATGGGTCTCGACGCGGCAACGGATGCGCAGCGTGTTGCCCTTGAGCGCATCGATGTCAATGCGGCAATTTTCGATCGGCAGCGGATGGCAGAAGGGAATCAGTTCGTGGGTGCGCTTCACGGCCTGCACGCCGGCGATGATCGCCGTGTCGAAGATCGGCCCTTTGTGGGTGCGATGTCCGGTGGCGCGCAGCGCCCGCGCCACTGCGCCCGGCAATTGCACGCGCGCTTCGGCCTCGGCCACGCGCTGCGTGGCGAGCTTGGCACCGACATCTACCATGGTGGGTCGCCGTGTGGGCGTCAGGTGCGTGAGCCCGGCGTTGCTGCGTCGTTTGGTCACGCTCAGCCTCCGAGCTGGTTCATTTCGATGCGTGGCGCGCCGGGTGGCGCCGCTGTGCCGCGCAGTTCGCTGTAGCGGTCACCGCGCTTTTCCCAGCAGCCGCGGATCGACTCGAGCAGTTCCGCATCGCTGGCGCCGGCCCGCAGTGGTGCGCGCAGATCCAGCCCCTGGGTGGCGAACAGGCAGGTATAGAGCACGCCATCGGATGAGAGCCGCGCGCGCGAGCAATCGCTGCAGAAGGGTTGCGATACCGAGGAGATGAAGCCGAGCTCGCCCTGGCCGTCGGCAAAGGCGTAGCGCTCGGCCACCTCGGCGCGGTAATGGCGCTCCAGCGCGTTGATCGGCCAGCGTGTGTTGATGAGGGCCGCGAGTTCCCGCGAGGGCACGACCTGCGCGAGCTGCCAGTCGTTGCGCGTGCCCACGTCCATGTATTCAATGAGGCGCACGATCACACCGCTCCCGCGGAAGTGTTCGATCAGCGGCAATACGGTGTGCTCGTTGACGCCGCGCTGCACGACCACATTGACCTTGATCGGCGTCAGGCCCGCGCGCTGTGCCGCGGCGATGCCTTCGAGCACCTCGGCCGGTGAGCCCAGGTCGCCCGCCATGCGCGCGAACACCGCGGGGTCGAGACTGTCGAGGCTGACCGTGACGCGTTGCAGTCCGGCGGCGCGCAATTCCACCGCATGCTGCGCGAGCAGCACACCGTTGGTGGTCAGCGCAATGTCATCCACACCGGGAAGCGTGGTCAGGTCGCCAATCAATTCGGAAAGACCGGCGCGCAGCAGTGGCTCGCCGCCCGTGATGCGTAGTTTCTGCACACCCAGCTGCAGGAACAGGCGCGTCAGGCGCACGACCTCATCGAAGCTCAGGCGCTCGGCGGTCTTCAGGAAGCGATAGTGCTCGTGGAAGCGCTCGCGCGGCATGCAATAGGGGCAGCGGAAATTGCAGCGGTCGGTCACCGAAATGCGCAGGTCGCGCAGCGGCCGGCCGAGCGTGTCGCGCGGGCGACGCGGCTGCAATGCAGCGAGACTGGCCGTGGCGGGATGGGTCATTGCGCTAGCCTACCAGTGGGCTCGCCTACCAGCGATACAGGCGTGTCAGGAAGCCTTTTTGCAGGCTCGCCGGGCCCGGCGGCAGTTCCACGAAACCATCGGTCAGCGCGAGCGAGGTGAAATCGCCGGAACCATTGGTGGGGCAAGGCGTGGCCCAGGGTCGGCCCCAGTCATCGTGCGCGACGCGCACCGGCATGAAGCCCGTGAGCGCGGGCTGCCACTCGAGCGGTGCGGCGAGCGCGATGCGCTCGGAACTCTCGGTGCGCACGCCCATCGCCGCATAGAGCGCCGGCAATACATAACGCGACAGGCACACCAGCGTCGAGACCGGGTTGCCGGGCAGCGCGAACACCGCGCGCCCTTCGCTGGTGGTCCCAAACCACATTGGCCGGCCCGGTCGCTGCGCAATGCCGTGCAGCACGCATTGCACGCCCAGTTCGCTGAGCACCTGCGGCACCAGGTCGAACTTGCCCATCGACACGCCGCCTGAGAGCACCAGCACTTCGTGCGTGCGCAGCTGCCGCGCGAGACGCTCGCGCAGTTGTTCGGCATCGTCATCAATATGAATTTCGGCCACGCGCTGGAAACCGCGCTCGCGCAAGGCCGCGGCGACTGCGTAGGCGTTCGAACGGCGGATCTGGTAAGGCGCAATCGGCTCGCCGGGCTCCACCAGTTCGCTGCCGGTGGAGATCACCATGATCGAAGGCTGCGCACTGACACGCAGCCGCGCCATACCCGCCGAGGCTGCGACCGCGATTTCCGGCGCGTGCAACACAGTGCCGGTGGCCAGCAGCAAGGCACCCTGGCGCTGATCGCTCGCACGCCGATGCACATTCTTCCACGGTGCGGTCAACGAGGTATCAGCCAGTGTCGCGACCCCATCCGCAATCTGGATGCGCTCCACCGGCACTACGCAGTCGCAGCCTGCAGGCAGCACCGCGCCGGTCATGATCTCGATGCAGTGGCCGCTGGAGGCGAGCGTGAGCGGCGGGGCGCCCGCGGCCTGTGTGGCCTGCACGGTCAGGCGCCACGGCGCGCGAGCTGGCGTAGTCGCAGTGCCATTCAGTGCCGCCGAATTCAGCGCGATGCCATCCATCGCCACGCGGTCGAAGGGCGGCTGGTCGCGCTCGGCATAGATGTTCTCGCGCAGTACCGCGCCAGCGCATTGCGCGACCGGCAAGGATTCGATCGGCAGGCACACGAGGTGCTCGCCGATCAGGCGGCTGGCGGCTTGGGGATCCATGCCGGGA
>JANXYK010000069.1 GCA_025350055.1 Gammaproteobacteria bacterium
CAGGGCGTATTTATCGGCGACTACACCGCCGGTGCGATGGGCCGTGACGGCGTGTTCCACCCCTGCTGGACGGATTTCCGTGGCAAGCCGGGCGTAAACACGCCGAACCAGGACGCCTACACGCAGGCGATCTCGATCGACAACTGAGAGCCGGCCGCCCCAGCGCCCGTTGCGGGGCGCTGGAGCGGCGACGCTTGCGCCGGTGGTCGAGCCCTATGCATCCATCAAGCGCGTTGCAGCCGGCTCAGGCTTTCCTGGCCGCCACGGCGTGCATCCTGCTGGCCTTCGATGCGCAGGCGGCAGCGCCTCCGGAGAGCTGGATCGCTGACAGCAAGGGCTGCAAGGTCTACAACCCGAATCCGTTGCGTGGCGAAAGTGTCACCTGGTCCGGATCCTGCGTCGGCGGATTTGCGGAAGGCGAGGGGCTGTTGTCCTGGTTTCGGCGCGACAAACCCGGGGTCAGCTATTCCGGCGAAATGCATGCAGGCAGGCACGACGGTAAGGGCCTGCTGAAGCTGGCCAACGGCGATAAGTACGAGGGCGAGTTTTACGCTGGCAAGTACGACGGCGCTGGCGTCTACACTTTCGCAAACGGCAATCGCTACGAAGGCGATTTTGTAGCCGGGGGATCCACACGCAGCGGCACCCTGACGCTGACCGACAAACGGCAGTTCAGGACTGACCTGGTCACAGGCATCAAATGGCCGACGGACTTCCTGACGCCTGCCGTACTGCTGGTAATGTGTTTTGATGCGGCCAGCGTGTTGCAATCCGTGGACCTGGTGCGTACTACTGGATACCCGCTCGATGACGAAAAGGCCATCGGCATCGTCAAAGTCAGGGATGCGGAGCGTGGCATTGTGAAGGTCGGTGCCACGGGCGGTGAGCAGATGGTTGCTGATCCGATTCCCGGGTGCCATATGGTCGGCGTTGCCTACGAGCAGGGTGGCTATGTCATTTTCAGGCGGCCTTGAGGAACATGAAGGCAACAGAATTGACTGTTGGAGTGTCCGGTTGGCTGCTGGCGCTGTTGCTCGCGATGCCCGGTAATGCCGGCGCGGCCGCGCCGCACCTCGAATTCAACGTCGCCACCTACAACCTGCGGCTCAACACGGCGGACGATGGCGTGAACGCCTGGCCGCATCGCAAAGATGCGGTCCGGGAGCTGATCCGCTATCACCAGATCGATCTGCTGGGCACACAGGAAGGCTATGCGGAGCAGCTCGAGGATCTGACCGGCTCCACGGGCTACGCCTACGTTGGCGTGGGGCGCGATGATGGCCAGCGTGCCGGCGAGCATTCGGCAATCGTCTACCGCACCGAGCGCTTCACGGTGCTGGCGCACGGCGATTTCTGGCTGAGCCCCACGCCTGAGGTGCCAGGCAAGGGCTGGGACGCGAAGTGCTGCAATCGCATCTCGAGCTAGGCGCGCCTGCGCGAGCGTCACTCCGGGCGCGAGTTCTACGCTTTTGCGGTGCACTTCGATCACGAGGGCGTGATCGCGCGGCGCGAGTCGGCACACCTGATGCTGCGCAAGATCCGCGAGATTGCCGGCGACCACCCAGTGCTGTGCCTGGGCGATTTCAATGCCACGCCCGACTCGGAACCGATCGCCATCGTGGCCGCCAGCATGCGCGATGCGCGCCAGGAAACGCTGACGCCGCCGTATGGCCCGGTCGGTACCTTCAACGATTTTAGGATCGATGCGCCTTTGCAGGATCGCATCGACTACATCTTCCTCGGGCCGCGCTGGAAAGTGCTGCGCTATGCGGTACTGACCGACAGCGTCGCGGGTCGCTTCCCTTCCGATCATCTGCCGGTGGTAGCGCGCGTCGCGCTCAATTGACTCTGCCTTAAGGCAATTGATAGGGCAGTGGGAGCGGAGTGCTCGCGATCAATGGCGGATCGCCGACGCTTGCAGCGGCCTGCGGCTCGCTACCCTCGCCGCGATTCGCAACCTCATCGGCTGCATTGGGCCCCGGCACGGTAGTCACCGCGAGAAACTCGCAGCCACCGTTGGGCAGATCCACGCTGTCGACCAGCAGCGCGCTGCGCCCATCGCCCAGCCGCAACGCCGCCCCTGGCGGCAAAGCCAGCGGCGTGTCGGTCGCGAAACGCTGCATGCGGCGCTTCACGCGGCCACGATAGTGCGCGCGCGCGATGACCTCC
>JANXYK010000071.1 GCA_025350055.1 Gammaproteobacteria bacterium
TCGCTACTTGCTCTTTCGGACGCATCCAAAACCCCCAGATATTGCAAGCTCATTGCCATTATCTTGCAATATTAGACACCACAAAGCATCATTAATTCCCTATTTTCATAGCACTTTTAGGGTTTTTCAGGGGCGACTACCCTAAGCTCCTGCGCAGGCCGTCACAACTAATGCGATGGGTTCCTTGACGTGCACGGGCACTACCCTGAGAATTCACGCCGCGCACGGGTAGGCCCCTGGTCTGCCGCGCGCCCACTGCAGGTTTTCTTTCGGTTCCCCGGTAGCTCAGTTGGTAGAGCGTCGGACTGTTAATCCGTTGGTCGTTGGTTCGAGTCCAACCCGGGGAGCCAATCAGCCTCAGGCGCCCGCCAGAGTCTGCGGTGCGGAAATAGCGTTAAAATTCAGAGAGTTGAGCCTGACGCCGACTGCAGTGTGACCGCAGAGGGTCCGCTCGCTGTGGGGTTACCAGTTCGGCCTATCTCCCAACTTTGCCCACCGGAACAACTTCAGGGCATCAGGCGGGGCAGCAAGGGCCGCCAGCAGCTACATTCCATAGGCAATCGTCATTTGCCCGGTGTCTGGGGCGGAGGTGTACCCGCGCCCGCAAGCACGCATCGGAAATGCAGTTCGGTGTAGCCGAGCATGGCGGGTCTTGCTGAGCGCACCTTTACGTCTACGGCCTCAACTTCCAATCCCTTCGTATGGCAAAAATCATTCGCCTCACGGAATACTGCCGCCTTGTTCTTTAGAGATACACCAAGGCCCGGTGAGCCATCTTTCTTGGCAATCATATAGGTGTCGTGATCCATGGGTACGACGCCGGTGCATTGACAGCCCGAGACCAATACTGTGACAAACAGTCCGACCAAACAGTACGCGAGCATGATTGCGGCCTTCATATTCTCCCCCGACATGCCAAAACGTTAACACTGGACAAATGTCGCACTGGCCAAGATCCAATGGTAGAGCTTCAGCGACCTTGCGGGGAAATTCTTCCGAACGGTCTGCGGTGACGGCGGGACTTTCATTCACTAGACTAACTGCAAAGTCTGGCCAAGTTGCCGCCAGCTGTAAGTATCTTGGGGGCTGCATGCGTCGATTGTCCTTGATGCTGGTGGTAGCACTGCACGCCGTAGTGTTGCCTGCGCTTGCCATTGAAATTGATGACTCACCATCCTCGAAGGTGCAGCAGGGAATTCATGAGGACCTGGTGACCGTTGACGATCAACGCTTTCTGGTGGCCGACTATTCGCAGCTGCCAGAAGGCGGCTTTGAAGTCTTTGAGCAAGTGCCTAAAAAATACGCTGGGCCCTTTTCGCGCATTTCGCCAGGCGCGGAGATTCCGCGCGCGGAGATCATCAAGATCATAGACGCGCATTTCAAAGAAACCGCGTTCAACTATGACTCTATCAAAGTCCGCAAGATCGAGGCGTCATGGCCCAGGTACGTTGCGGGCTGCAGCGTCCCAACATTAATTCTCTTGTGCGCGTCGCGCACTTACCTGGCCGGTACGGTGGTCACTTTTGAGTCGAATGGCCAGAACCGCCTGGGTGGTATGGCCGGGTTTCAGCCTGTTACTTGGCTAGTCCGCAATGCCGTGGGTGATAGTTCGCTGACCGACGGCGGCGGTGATTCCCGGTCAGGACTTGTTGCCCCGGCAACGGATAGTCAACTGCACGCCCACCTTAGTCCCGAAGTGGTCACTGGAATTGCCGCTGATCCGGCAGCAATCCTGCGTACAGCTCGCGCGTTGCTGGAACAGCGCGGCTTCAATGTTACCGAAGACACTGCGTCCGGTGGTTTGGTTACAGCTGCGCGACAATTCAAGTTGACCGCTGATCAGGCCGACTGCGGCAAAATCATGGGCATTGGATTTATACGCGACAAGCGAACTGAAACGACTGTGCTTCTAACGGTATCCGCAGCGGATGCCCAAATGCATGTGCAGATGGCAATTGATGGGGTCCAGCACGTCAAGGCGCTCGGCGGCGGAAGCAGCGATAACGTCTTAAACTGCCGTTCGCTTGGCACCTACGAGAAGGCGCTAGAGATTGATGTTGGCAGTGCCGTCAAGCAGCAACAAATGCATTAGATACAATATATTATGAAATATTTATCAACCACTTGCTTCAGAACTGGTCGGATGCTTGTCGCATCGGCTTGCTTAAGCGCATGTGTTTGCGCGGCGCTGGTCTCGCCTGCCCACGCTGCCGATGCACCCGCAAAGCCACGGGCCCGCGACCTCGGCATCCCCTTCGATGGCCAGCCGGGCAAGTACAACGCGATCACCGATGTCGATGGCGTGCTTGTCGGCCACACGACGCTCATTTCCGGCAGCGGCAAACTCGAGGTGGGCAAGGGTCCGGTGCGCACCGGAGTCACCGCCATCCTGCCGCGTGGCCTCGCCTCGCAGGAACAGTTCTCCTTCGCCGGCTGGTTTGCGCAGAACGGCAACGGCGAGATGACCGGCACCACCTGGGTCGAGGAATCCGGTTTCCTCGAGGGCCCGGTGATGATCACCAACACGCATAGCGTCGGCGTGGTGCGCGATGCCGTAATCGCCTGGCGAGTGAAGCATGGGCCTGCTGACAATACCGGTGCCTGGTGGTCGCTGCCCGTGGTCGCTGAAACCTGGGACGGCTGGCTGAACGACATCAACGGTTTTCATGTGAAGCCGGAGCATGTGTTCAAGGCCATCGATAGTGCGCATTCGGGGCCGGTGGAAGAAGGCAGCGTGGGCGGCGGCACCGGCATGATCTGCAACGGCTACAAGGGTGGCATCGGCACCTCCTCGCGCAAGCTCACTGCGAAGGACGGCGGCTACACGGTGGGCGTGCTGGTCCAGTGCAACTACGGTATACGCTCGAACCTGCGCATCGCCGGCATTCCGGTCGGCGCGGATATCTATAGCGAAGACCCTTACGCGCTGGTGTTGCCCGAACTGCAGGAGCGCGGTTCCATCATCGTGGTGGTGGCGACCGACGCCCCACTGCTGCCGCACCAGCTCAAGCGCATCGCGCGGCGCGTGACGCTGGGCCTGGGCCGCGCTGGCAGCACCGCTGGCAATGGGTCGGGCGACATCTTCATCGCCTTCTCGACGGCCAATGCGGATGCCAGCAAGGCTACAGCGGTTGCCAATGTGCTGATGGTGGCCAACGATTCACTCGATGCGCTGTTCGCCGCCACCGTGCAGGCCACCGAGGAATCGGTGGTCAATGCATTGATCGCGGCCGAGGACATGACCGGTGTTAATGATCATCATGTCTCGGCGTTGAACCACGCCAGGTTGCGTGAGTTACTGGCGAAGCACAGCCGCCTGCTGAACTGAGCGCTTCCGCTATACGACGGGTACCTGGCTGATATTGTTCTTCGGGTCCATCCAGAACGATTCGTTCGCGAAGCGGCTGAAGATTTCGCGCGGCAGCACGGAGGTGCGCTCGACCGGCTCCACCTTCGGACGCACGGTGTGCAGGCCGGGCATGCCGACCCGGGCGTCGTGGGCGCCCTGTCGGTCGCCTTGCGTGCCCTGCATGATGAGATCCTCGGGATCGCAGAGCTCGCCGGCACGGTAGCTCTGCCTCCGCAGCGCGCCCAGTAGCGCGGATCATTTGACGAGGGCGTTGTTGATCAGCGGCCGCGCCCAGAAACCGATGCTGAGTACTACGCCGAAAGTGACGTAGAGCACGAGCATGCCGGTACGCAGGCCGAACAGGTCGCCCAGCTTGCCGATCAGCAACGGTACCAGCGCTCCGCCCATGATGCCGCTGCACAGGATGCCGGCGAAGGGGCCATGGTGCGAGGGCACGGAATTGAGGGCCAGTGACACCACGGTCGGCCACATGACCGAAGCGAAGAAGCCGATCGCCGGAAATGCGAACAGCGCCACGCGCGCCGGACCGAACAGCCCGAGCGTCAGCATCAGCAGCGCACCCAACGCGAAACCGATCAGCACCCGCCTGCTGTCGAAGAATTTCAGCAGCAGCATGCCCAGCAGGCAGCCGACGGTCATCAGTCCCCAATAGTTGGAGACCGCGCTGGCGCCAGTCTGATGCGGGTCATAACCGTGATAGCGATACAGGAACTGCGACATCCAGTCGGCCGTGCCCTGCTCGCAGCCCACGTAGGCCACGATGCACAGGAAATAGGTCCAGACCAGCGGATTGCGCATCAGCGTGCCGTACATCGCCAGCGTGCCTGCCGATTCTTCAGCAGTTCGCTCGACCTTGGGCAGCTTCAACAGCGCAATGAACAGCGCCATCACAGCGGTGCCGAGCGCGAACAGCCAGTAGATCGAGATCCAGGGCAGCGCTGGCGGGGTCAGGCGCCACAGCAGTCCGACGATGCCGCCAGGTGCCGCGCCATGGGCGCTCAGGCCGTTGACCAGATAGGAATAGACCAGCGGACTCAGGAACGAGGCGGCACCGAATACCAGCTGCGCGAAAGTTGAAAAGAAGGCGAAGTGCTCCGCGCCGCCAGCCACACGCAACAAGGGATTGATGGCCACTTGCAGCGCCGCCATGCCGGAGCCCATCACGAATAGCGAAATCACCGCCACCTCGTAAGTCGGATGCAATGCAAAGCTGAGTCCGCCAGCCGTGGCGGCCAGGAAGGAAACGACCATCAGTCGCTTCTCGCCCCAGCGCTCCACCAGGAATCCGGCAGGTATCGCCACGGCTCCGTAGGCAATGAAGAAGGCGAATGGCAGTACCGCAGCCATCGCCAGCGAGACCTTGAAGTCGCTGATGATGTCCGGCACCAGCGGGCCCAGGATGTTGGTGAGAAAGGACAGCACGAAGAAGATCGCGAAGATCAGTCCAACAATCAGGCGGTTGGTTTTCATTTATTCGCTATCAGTGATTTTGCTGGTGTGTTGGAAGCGGCCGGCTTCGCGCCCGGCCAGTGCGGCCAGCGCCAGGCTCATGCTCTGCGCCGGCAGGATTTCAAGGAGCGGCCTCAGGATCGGATCGCAGTCCGCAATACGCAAGGCGTCGCGGTCGGTTTCGCTGCCTACAGCAAGGCAGGGCTGGCCGCGGGCGAGCAGGTCTGCGACCAGTTGCTGGTTGAGCGCCCGGGTACGCTCGGCGCCGCTGAACACGACGCTGAGCATGTCGGGCTGCAGCATCTCCAGTGGGCCGTGGCGCAGCGCTGCACTGCTCATGCCCTCGGCATGAACGCGGGCCGATTCCTTGATGATCAGCGCACCAGTGGCCACTGCCGCCAGTGAATCGCCGCGGCCCACCAGGAACAGGTGGCGCTTGCCACGCAAGGGATCTGCCAGCGACTCGATGTGGGCGCGCCAGTGCCGCAGATACTGCCCGGCAAATCCGGCCGCGGGTTCGAGACGCTTCAGCGTGGCCGCCTCGGTCGCTCCGGAAAATATTTCGCCCAGCCACTGCAGGCACAGCAGGCCACCGACGTAGGTCTTGCACGAGACCGAAAATTCTTCGCCCGCCTGTACCAGCAGCGCCAGTTGCGCACGGCGCGCCAGCGGACTGTCGGCGGTATTGGTGACGCCCACCACCATCGAGCGCAGGTTCAGGTCCAGCAGCCTGACCGTTTCCGCGCTGGCGCCAGATTGCGATACCGCGACGATCAGCGTGCGCTCATCGCACAGCGCTACCCCGTAGTGGATGAGCTCTGAGGTTTCCGCCAGGGTCACGTGGTGACCGCCAGCGACCAGCGACCAGTACAGCGGTTGCAGGCTGTGATAGGAGGAGCCCATGCCGGTGAGCACGATGCGGTTCCAGCTGCGCGATCGCAGCGGGCTGCGCGCCTGCTCCCAGCGACCGGCGCTGCGCAACCAGTCCAGTGTGGCATTCAAGGCAACCGGCTGCGCCAGCACGTCGTGGAGATAGCGGCCTTCGACAATTTGCAGCGCGCTGTCGGGCATCAACTTGGCCCTTTCGTATGCCAACGTCTTGAATCAGCAAACGCCACGTCGGTGGCAGTTTCCGAACTCTGCGCGCCTATGCTCGCCATGAACTATCATCCCCCGTACGTAGTATCATATCATCATAGGTTAAGATTGACTGCAAGATGAAGCGCACTTTAAACCTGCATATTGCCCCAGACAGCTTCCTGCCCTACTACCAGCAGATCGTCGAGCAGGTGCGCGCGTTGGTGAAGTCCGGCGCGCTGACCGAAGGCGAAGTGTTCAGCTCGGAAGGTGAGATCGCCAAGGCCCTGGGCATCAGCAAGATGCCGGTGCGTCAGGCCTTCCTGAAACTGCGTTCCGAAGGTTTGTTGATCATCGAGAAGGGTCGGCGACCGGTCGTGGGTTCGAGCCGGGTGCCGTGGAATTTCCAGGAGCTGCGCGGCTTCAGTGAAGAGATGCGCCGCCGCGGCCTCGTGCCCTCCTCCAGGGTGCTGTCACTGAAGCGCATCAGCGCCGATGCGGAAGTTTCGCAGGCCCTGCATCTGCACAATGACGAGACGGTGTACTGCCTGCAGCGTCTGCGTTACGTCGATGCCGAGCCAGTGGCACTGGTCACGAGCTTTCTGCCAGTAGCGTTGTTCCCCGATCTGGACCAGCGCGAACTCGAAGGCGTCTCGCTCTACCAGCTGTTCGAGACCGTGTATCGGCGCAAGCTGAACTGGGCCGAAGAGGAAATCGGCGCCACCACAGCGAATGACGAACAGGCCCGCATGCTGGGCACTGCGCCAGGCGGCGCTTTGCTGTTCGTGCGCGAGACCACGTACGATTTGCAACGCACTGCCATTGAATACAGCCGCTCGTTGCTGCGTGCTGATCGCTACAAGGCGACGGTGGTGTCGGTGCGCAAGCGCTGAGTGTGCGATCCGCTACCCGCCGGATCAGCGCTTGACCAGCGCGCGTTCCAGTTCTTCCAGGCTGCGCCCCTTGGTTTCGGGGAGCAGCTTCATCACCAGCGACAGGCCCACCAGCGCAAACAGGCCAAAGAGCAGAAATGTGGCGGAGCTGCCGAGCTTCTCGAGCGCCCAGGGAAACACCAGCTGCACGCCGAAACTCACGGCCGAGTTGATCAGGCCCACGAAGGAGATGGCGATGCCTCGGATCCGGTTGGGAAACAATTCCGAGAACAACACCCACATCACGGGGCCGAGCGAGATCGCGAAGCTGGCGACAAATCCCAGCACGCCCAGCAACACCAGCGTGTGGCGCGCGGTTCCGAAGCCGTAGGCAAGCGTGAACATGCACACGGCGATGCCCGTCATGCCCACGGCCAGCAGCGGTCGGCGGCCCAGCCGATCGATCAAGGCGATCGCCAGCACCGTGAAGACCAGGTTGACCAGACCAACCAGCGCAGCCTGCATGAAGGCGGCGTCGGCGCCGATACCCGAATGCTCGAAGATCATCGGCACATAGAAAAACACCGCCTTGATGCCGGTGATCTGCTGCACGATCGCCATCACGATGCCGATCGTGAGCACCAGCCGCAATGCGGGCTGCCATAGCTCGCGGATCGAGGCGCGCTCGCGACTGGCATCGCCCGCCAGCGATTGCTGCAGGGCTGCCAGTTCGACTGCGGCCTGCGCCGCTCCACAGGCACGCGTGAGCAGCGCGCCTGCCTCGGAGTCGCGGCCGCGCATTGCCAGCCAGCGCGGGCGCTGTCTCGATGCCCAGCATCCAGCGCCAGTTCCACTGCGCCAACCCCAGGGTTTGCACCCAGGCGGAAGTGGAATGGCCGAGTCTCAGGATCAGGTAGTTGCTGAAGAACGCGGCCGAGATACCTACCACGATATTAAGCTGGTTGAACGACACCAGCTGGCCGCGCACCGCCGCCGGCGCGATCTCGGCGATGTATATCGGCGCGATGATCAGGGCCGCGCCTACTCCCAGGCCGCCGATCAGGCGCGAGATCACCAGCGTAGCGAAGTTCGGCGCCAACGCAGACATCAGGGCGGAAACGGCCAACAGTACGGCGGCCAGCCGCAGCACCGGTCGGCGCCCGAGCCGATCGCTCAAGGGGCCGGAGCACATCATCGCCAATGAAGCCGTCAGCGTGAGCGAAGCGACTGCCCAACCCAGCTCGATCTGGCTCAGAGAAAATTCAGGTTTGATGAAAGAGACGACGCCCGAGATTACCGAGGCATCGAAGCCCATCAGGAATCCGCCCAGCGCGACGATCAGCGCTGTCCTGACGATGAAGCGTATGTCGGCCATCACGGCCTCCGGCGCGACTCGCTACGGCGCGGTGACTTCCTTTGCACGCGTGCTCTGGTTGTTGCTCGTGGCGACGGATTGCCGGGTGCGCTGACCGACTCGCGCTCCAGCAGGTCGGGCTCGAAGGTCTGCTGCACTGAGATGGTTTCGTCCCCATAGACATTGCGCAGCACCCAGCGTGCGGCCATGCGCCCCATGTTGCCGATCGGATAGTCGACTGTCGCCAGCTTCGGGAACACATGGCGCGAGAGCGGCGAGTTGTCGAAACCGACGATAGAAAGATCGGCAGGTACAGCGATGCCGCGCTCGCGCGCCACGGCCAGCGCGCCCGCCGCCATTTCATCATTGGCGCAGACCACGCCCGTGAATGGCAGGCCCGCATCAAGCAGCTGCGTCAGCGCCATGGCCCCACCGGTATCGTGGTAGTCGCCCTCGACCATCAACTGCTCGACGAACTTGATGCCCGCCTCGGCCAGCGCGCGCTTGTGGCCGGCCAGACGCTGGCCGGCATCGAGCCATCCCAGCGGGCCGGAGACATAGGCGATGTTGCGATGACCCTTTTCGATCAGCAAGCGCGTGGCCAGGTAACCGCCCTGGCGGTTGTCGAGGCTGAGACAACGGTCGGCAAGTGCCGGCACGACGCGGTTCATGATCACCAGCGGTGCCGGGTTGCGATCGTGATCGATCAGGTACTGATCCGGCAAAGCCTCTACGTGCACGATGAGCGCATCGCAGTTGCGCCCTGCCAGGAATTGAATGCCGATCTTCTCGCGCGCCGCGTCGCTATGCCCGGCTGTCACGATCACAAATTTTCCCGCGGCGCGCAGTTCCTGTTCCAGCGCGCTGAGCATCGTGCCGAAGAAGGGACCGTAAAGCTCCGAAACCAGTACGCCGACGCAGTTGGTGCGGTTGGTGGCCAGCGCCTGCGCAATGGAGTTCGGCCGGAATTCAAGCTCGGCCATCGCGGCGACAACGCGCTGGCGGGTCTTCTCGGTGACCTTGGCGCTGTTGTTGATGATGCGCGAGACCGTGGCCACGGAGACCCGCGCCAGCTCTGCCACCTGGTAGATGTTGGCCACGTCAGGAACCGGCCGGCGTGCCGCCGTTGGCCGCAGCGCGCTCGCGCAGCAACTCGGCATAGGCATGCGCACTCTGTTTCATCGTGCGACGCTGCGTCGCGTAGTCCACGTACACCAGGCCAAAGCGCTTGGCATAGCCTTCGGCCCATTCGAAATTGTCGAGCAGGCTCCAATGGAAATAGCCGGCCACGCGCACTCCCCGCTCGAGTGCCCGGTCGAGCGCGTCGAGGTGTTGCTGGAAGTAACGGATGCGTGTTGCGTCATTCACCATTCCATCAACAATAACATCTGCCGTGGCGGCGCCGTTTTCCGCCACATATACAGGTGGCAGGTCGAACTGTTCATGGAGCGACACCAGCATGTCGGTGAGGCCCTGCGGGTAGATCTCCCAACCCATCTCGGTCAGCGGTGGAGCTGGTGGCACCTGCACGAAACCCGCAGCGGCATCCGCTTTATACACCGCCCTCGTATAGTAGTTCACGCCGAGGAAATCGAGCGGTTGCGAGATCAAATTCAGGTCGTCGGCCTGGATATCTGGCCGTTCCGCAACTGGCAGGCGCTCGAGTGACTCGGGATAGACGCCCTGCAGCAGCGGTTTGAGATACCACTGGTTCATCGCAGTATCGGCCGCGACGGCGGCGGCCCGATCGGCGGCGCTGTCGGTGGCCCCATAGCTGGGGCTCAGGTTCACTACGATGCCATTGAGCGTGGCCGGGCTGTTCTGCTCCAGCACCTGCATCCCCAGGCCATGCGCGAGCAGCAGGTGGTGGGCGGCCTTCTTGCTGAGGGTCTTGTCGGTCAGCCCCGGCGCGTGCACGCCGGTCTCGTAGCCCAGATAGGCGCTACACCAGGGTTCGTTCAGCGTCACGTAGGAATAGACGCGATCGCCCAATGCGCGCGTGATCTGATCGACGTAGTCGCGGAAGCGGAAAGCCGTGTCCCGGTTTGGCCAACCGCCCTGCTCCTGCAGGTATTGCGGCAGGTCCCAGTGATACAGGGTCACGAAGGGTTTGCAGTGCCGTTCATTCAGGCTGTCGAGCAGTTGCAGGTAGAAGCCGACGCCTTTGCGATTGATCGTGCCATCGGCATGCATGACCCGCGGCCAGGAGATCGAGAAGCGATAGGCATCGAGGCCGAGCGATGTAATCAGCTCGAGATCCGAGTGCCAGCGGGCCAGGTGATCACAGGCCACGCGGCCATTCGAATGATCGCGGATTTTCCCGGGTGTGGCGCAGAAGCTGTCCCAGATGCAGGGCAGGCGCGCATCGGACGCGCCTTCGATCTGGAACGCAGAAGTGGCGACGCCAAAGATGAAGCCAGGCGCGCGCATGGGCGAGCCCGCCGGCACCTTGAGTTTGAGGTCGTCGTTCCTGGACATTTAGCTCAGGCGCGGTGCCCAGCCGTGCGCGCCCACCACCCCATATTCTCCGTATGAAAGCGGTTACATCGTACGGCCGGCAAAAGCCGCTGTCAATCATCGTGCTTCAGTGGCTGGCTGCGGCGCTCGACTGCTGTGCCTTCACGTACTTCATGATGTCGATGAAGGTCGCGGTCCAGTAAGTGCTCTTGTTGGCAGCGAGGTACTGCAAAAGCTGTTCGTGGGCTTCGCTGGAAACCGAAAGGTAGTCTCCGCCTACTCCATGAAAGGTGAAGTTGGCCATCGTGCCCCGCTCGGCGGCTTCCTTGGCGATGGCGATGAGCTGCTCGCCCGTGACATCGGTGGGTGTCGCAACGCCGACGGCATAGGGGTCGAGCGCCCACATGTCGGGAGGCACGGCGCCGAAGGTCGATTTGATGGCCACGAACTCCGATTTGATCAGGGGAACCTACGGCGTGCCTGCGGCCAGCAGGTCGCCACAAGGCAGCGCGAAGGTGCGCTCGCTCCGGCCATCGATGGCATGCAGCATCACATTGGCCAGGCGGATCTGCGCGGCAAGCGCAGTGGCGCTGATGTGGTCCAGGTCATTGTCGGCCGTGACCCATTCATGGCCCGGTGCGCTGTGCGAGCACTGGTGAAACAGCGTGTGATTGGCGAGCTCGTGGCCCTGCTCCGCGGCGCGCCGCCACTCGTCCATGCGCCTGGCGAGCGGTTGGCTGCTCAGCACCAGATTGAAGGTGCCCTTGAGGCCGTACTTGTTCAGCGCCGGCAGCGCGTGATCGAGCTGCGAATCGATGGCATCATCGTAGGTCAGGTTGATCGCCGCCTTCGCGCCGCCCGGCCAGTTGAAGGCGCGGGCCGTCGCAGCGCCCGCTACTGATCGACAGCAATGCGCTGGCAAAAATGCCAGCTACGCTGATGGTGTTGTAGCGCTGCATGTGCTGAACACTAGCAGAGCGGAGCGCGGCTTGTGTAGTCCGGCTCAGCCGGGCTCGGCACCGACCGCACCAGCAGTGCCGCGATACGGGGCGACGGGTGCGCCCGCCGCGCCATGCAACTCCTCGTTGCGCCGGCCTTCCTGGAGAATACTCACGGGTACCGGACGCAGCTGCCACACCAGGCCCATCCAGGACAGTATTTTCAGAATGTAGAAAGTGAAGTCGTACTCGTACCAGTAGAAACCCTGGCGGGTGGAGCTGGAAAAGCGGTGATGGTTGTTGTGCCAGCCCTCGCCCATCGTGACGATGGCCAGCAACCAGTTGTTGCGGCTGTCATCCGAGGTGGCATAGCGGCGCCCGCCGAACACATGCGAGAGCGAATTGATCGTGAAGGTGCCATGCCACAGCAGCACAGTGCTGACGAAGAAGCCAAAAAACAGGCCCGGGGCGCCGAGCGTGAAGAACACCAGCGCGCCCAGCAGAATCGGTGGCAACAGGTAGTACTTGTTCAGGAAGCGCAGCTCCGGGTAGCGCGCCAGGTCGGGAATATTGCGGTAGTCGGTGGCCGGCACGCCGGTATCGAACAGCCACAGCACGTGCGAATACCAGAAACCATCTTGCACTGGCGAGTGGATGTCCTGCGGCTGGTCGGAATACAGGTGGTGATGGCGGTGATGGGCGGCCCACCACAGCGCGCCGCGCTGTGCGCTGGTCTGCGCGACGAAGGCCAGCACGAACTGGAACGCGCGGCTGGTCTTGTAGGTGCGGTGCGAGAAGTAACGATGATAGCCGCCAGTCACAGCGAACATGCGGATGAAATACAGCGCCACGCAGCAGATTGCGGCGGCCGGAGTGATGCCGGTCCAGATGCAGCCGAAGGCCAGCAGATGGATGGCAATGAAAGGTGAAGCACCCAGCCAGTCGATGCGCCGCTCGGGCTTGCCCAAATGTCCGCAAATCACGCTACCACTGTTCATGCCGAATCGCTCCGCTGTGCCGCGCCAATGGGGCGCGAATGCAATCATCGGCCATTGCCCAGAGCGGCTGCGTCGTGGTTCGGTAGCGGAATGTAAAACTTGTGTCAGCGTATGACGCGGATCACGTTTTGCCGTCCTCGCTGGGGACGAACTTGTAGCCCGAGCCACGGTGCGAGAGGAAGTGCACCGGCTTGTCCGGTTGGGTCTCGAAATACTTGCGCAGGCGCACGATGAAGTTGTCGACGCTACGGGTATTGGGCGCATTGCGCAGCTTCCACACGCCTTCCAGCAGCTTCTCGCGCGTCAGCACGCGGCGCGGGTGCTGCGAAAAATAGTACAGCAGGTCGAGTTCGAGCTGCGTGAGGCGCAGTGGCTTGCCGAACGCCGTGACTTCATGGGTATCGAAGTTGATTTGCGCGGCCCCGAACTCGAGCGTGCCGTGCGCGCCAGTAGCGTCCTGGAGGTCTGAGCTTGCTCCGCTTTGCAGCCACTGTCGGCGGCGCAATGCGGAATGCACGCGCGCCAGCAGTTCCGGCAAGGCGAAGGGTTTTGGCAGGTAATCGTCGGCGCCGGCGTTCAGTCCGCGCACCCGCTCCTCGGCGGTGCCGCGCGCGGTTAGCATGATCACGGGCGTGAACTGGCCGGCGGCGCGCAGCTGTCGGCAGAACTCGTAGCCGTCGCCATCGGGCAGCATGATGTCGAGCAGGATCAGGTCGATCGGCGCGGCATTGACCAGCTGCGCGGCGGCTTCGCGGACGCTGCGCGCGTTGAGCACGCGATAACCTTCGAGTTCGAGATTCAGTTTAAGGCCGGCAGCCAGATGCGCCTCGTCTTCGACCACCAGCACGGTGGCAGCGGCGGTCGCGACTTCCGTGCTCGTGTCGTCGCCGGTGCTCACGAGGTGCTGGCCTCGACGGTGCTCACGCCAGAGGGCAGGCGTATATACATCGTAGTGCCCTGCTCCAGCCCTGCGGACTCCGCGCGGATGCTGCCACCGAGGTTGCGCAGCAGGCGCGCCACCACGTACAGCCCAAGACCCGTGCCGCTGCGCTCATTGACCGCGGCGCTGGGCACGCGATGAAAGCGCTTGAAAATGCGCTTCAGCTGGCTGCGCTCGACGCCAATGCCGTGATCGCGCACCGAGATCTCCAGCAATCCGGAACCGAGCTGGCGCATCGCCACTTCCACGCGCGGTGGCGAGGGCGAGTATTTCACCGCATTGTCGAGCACGTTCTTGAGGATAGTGTCCATCGCGGTCGGATCCGTGCTGATCTCGACCCGCGGTGGTGCACTGAGCTGGATACTGCCCTCCTCCAGGCTGTAGCGGCCGCGGATCTGCGCGATCGCCTCGTCCAGCAATCGCCTGAGATCGACCACCGACCACATCTGCGCGTGGCGCCCATGCGCGATGCGGCTGGCCTCGAGGATGTCATCCACGAATACCGACAACCGTTCCACATCGGTACGCATCATGCGGCGCAGTTCTATGCGCTGACTGTCCGAGAGTCCCTTGCGCTCCAGCGTGTCGAGGCACAGGCGGATCGATGCCAGCGGACTCTTGAGTTCATGCGTGACCGAGTCGATGAACGTCTGTTGTCGACGCCCTTCGAGGATCTCGCCGACCAGCGAGACGCTGAACAGCACCACCACGCACATCACCACGGCCAGCGAGACGATGCCGGCGGCCAGCAGCCAGTAGTTGCCCCAGAAGGCTCGTGTCAGCGACTGGTTTTCGCGGATCACCAGGATCCAGCCGACCAGCATCGCCACCGTGAGCAGCACGGCGATGGAGCTGAGGACGATGGGAACGGAGATCGAGCGGTTCGATGCGCGCGGCATGCGCAGCATCATAAGTCATCGCCGGACTTGGCAAGGCTGCTGCAGGCCAGCAGCAGCCTTGCCGTTGATCTTGGCTTAGAATCAACAACTAAGAACTATCTAAATCAATATTTTATGAAACAAATATCCATTAACTTCTAACCACTCTCCCCACTCTTTTATCTGCGATAGGTGAAGGTCAGGCCAAAAGTGCGCGGCCGGTAGGTGTAGTTACGCTCTACCGTGTTCTTCGCCGCCGTGCCATCAGTCGGATCACCGGCCACGATCGAGAAGTCGTAGTTGGTGACCACGTGCGTATCGGCGAGATTGTCGATGAAGGCTGCTACCTGCCAGGAGCCGACGGTCACACCGCTGCGCAACGTCACGAAGTTTGTGGCGGGCAGCACATAGTTGGCGGCGTTGTACTGCCCCGTGTTGCCCTGTCCCGGGACACCCTGTCCGGGGACGCCATCCTGCGATGCGCTAAGCCACTTCGGCGCACTGGTGTGCTCGTAGTCGAGCCTTGCAAAAGACTCGTGGCCGAAGGCCGAGAATTTGTACTCAAGTCCGATTGACGCAGTGAACGGCGCGTTCGGCTGGCCGCCCTGCCCGGAGATGGCGTCGCCCTTGGCGACGATCGGTAGCACATTCGGGTTAGTGGAAACCCGCGAATCCCGCGTGTAGCGGGCCTCGGTGTAGCCAGTGGCCAGCTCCATGGTGAAAGTGTCAGTCAGCGCAAAGTCGGCCTGAATGTCAATGCCTTTGGCGGTTGCCTCGCCCAGATTGGCGATGAACGAGATCTGGCACACAGGTGGCACCACCGTTTGCTGGATGTTCTTCCACTTGATGTAATAAATGCTGCTTGCCAGCTTCACGCGGTTGTTGAAGTTGTTCTTGGCGCCAAACTCGTAGCTGTCCACCGAATCGGAGTTAAAGGTCTGGGGCGCGCCGTTGGGCAAGTCGAGATGCTGCGGATCAAAGTCCTTCGCACAGGCAACCACCGGCAGCGGATTGTTGCCACCGCCTGGACGGAACCCTTTGGCGTAGGTGGCGTAATACATGTTGCTCGGGTCGGCCTGGAACTGATAGCTCACCTTGGGTGTAAAGGCCGTTTCTGAACGGCTGCTGGTGCGCGAGGCATTGCTGTCAAAGATTTGTGGGCCGCCAGTCAGCGAATCGAAATCGAACTTCATGCGCGCGTAGCGGGCGCCAACGGTCAGCTTGCTGCGATCGCTGAATTTGTAGCTGCCTTCGCCGAACAGCGCTTCCTGTTCATCCTTGGCATGCGTGTGCAGGAAATAGGAATCGGTCGGAAAGCCCGGGTCATAGCCGATGCCGAAGAAGTCGGTGATGTAGTCCTCAGGATTCGTACCGCCCAAGACCGTCGTGTTGCTGGTGCCTACGTAGATGGCCTTCAGGAAGTCGCCCAGCTGCGGATCGTGGATTTCTTCCAGGTACTCCTGCTTGTTGACGCTGTAGAACAAGCCCGCGGTCCAGGTCAGCTTGGCCGAATCGTCCACCGACTGCAGGCGGAACTCCTGGGTGAAATTGCGTTGGCGATTCTCGACCGTGGCTGGCGAGCGGTAGCCCTGCGCTCCGGGGATGCCGCTCGGGTTGTAGGTCAGGTCGTTCAGGTGCACGCCGGTGCCGTCGATCAGCAGTTTATCCAGCGGATGGCTGGCGCCATTGGCATCGATCATGAACGGGAAGAAGTTCTGGTAGAAGCCGAGGTTGTACATCGTGCCGTCATACCCGGTGGTGTTGTCGCGATGGTAGTACGCGGTGCTGGAGATCAGATGCACCTTGTCAAAATCGCCTTCGATCTTCAGCGAGGGCATGTACAGCTTGTCGGGCGAATAGCGCTGGGTCGGATTGGCGCTGACGAAGTGATGGCTGCCCGGATTTGAATACAGCGTCCAGTAGTTGTCGGCGTCGTTCTTCTTCTCCTGCTGGTAGTAGAAGCTCGGCGTCAGGGTCCACTTGTCATTCGGCGCCCAGATCCCGGCGAGCCGGAACAAGGTGGTTTCGTTGTGATTGGCGCGCTTGTCCACCATGGCGCCGGTGTCCGGGTTGATGCGGTCGATCCAGCCGCCATCCTTGCGATACCAGGCCGATATACGGGCGCCGAAGGTGCCTTCGATCAGCGGGCCGCCGGCTGCGATGCCAGCCTCATAGCTGGGGTCCCCGCCCTGAGTAAAGGCGATCTCACTGCGGCTGTAGACGCTGGACTTGTGCAGGCTGGGCTGGTTGGTAATGTAGCGCACAGTCCCGCCCATCGAGCCCGCGCCGAAGAGCGTGCCCTGCGGACCGCGCAGCACCTCGACACGCTCGATGTCGAAGGACTTCGGTAATGCCTCGTCCGGATTGAAAGCCAGCGCGCGCATCTGGATCGGCGTGTCGTCGATGTAGATGCCGGTGGTGCCGGCGCCGCCGCTCGAGGCGATGCCGCGAATCGAAATGTTATTGGTGCCTGAGTTGTCGACCTTGATGCCCGGCGTGAAACGGGCGACATCCTGGATGTCCTTGATGCCGCGGATATCGAGGCCTTCCTGCGTGATCGCAGTGACGCTCACGGCGACCTTGCTGAGTGATTCCTCGCGACGCGTGGCGGTCACAACGATTTCCTGCAGTGGCCCTTCGGGCATCGCCTCGCTCGCGGCCTCCCCGGACCACGCTTGCTGCGCAGTAGCTGTTGCGCCCAGTGCGAGCAGCACGGTGGCGGCACCAAGGCTTAAGCCCCGCAAGGCAAAAAGCGGTTGAATCGGTTGGCTTCCTCTCACGATATGTTCGCTCCCGGAGTTAATACGATCCCCCTGACATCACAGTGCCGCACGGCTGGCGCACGGGCGCTGAATCCCGATCGTAGCGCAAAGGCGATCAGGACGGCAGCCCTCCGGGGCAATTGTAGCGACCGGGCAACAAGGGGTGGCTGGCCCCGCGCAGCCCTATTTACCCATCTGAGATCTCAGATTGTTGACTGCCCGGGGTGCCAGTGGTTAGGGTGCCAAGCTGGCAGGTCAGGCATGAATGGGAACTGGAGGTAAAGGTGAATCGCAGGGGCAAACGCGCGCCGGGTGATCGTGAGCTGGGCATGGATCGGTCGATCAGCCGCCGGGATTTCGTCCAGGGCGTGGCGGTCGGCTCGGCCGGTGCGCTGGCGGCGTTCGCTCTGCCAGGATGCGCGCGCTCGGGTCCGCGGTTGCCGCCGGCCGCACAGGACAGGCTGGGCTACTATCCGCCAACCCTTACCGGCATGCGCGGCAGTCACCCTGGTGCATTCGAGGCGGCTCACGCACTGCGCGATGGCAAGCCGATGCCAGCGCCCCTGGACCTCGATGAGCTGTACGACCTGATCGTGGTCGGTGCCGGCATGAGCGGGCTCAGCGCCGCGCACTTCTATCGCGAGCAACATCCGGAAGCGCGCATCCTGCTGCTCGACAATCATGATGATTTCGGTGGCCACGCGAAACGCAACGAATTCGATTCGGACGGGCACTTGCGGTTGATGAACGGCGGCACGCTTGAGATTGACAGTCCCCGGCCCTACTCCGCGGTTGCCGAAGGCGTGGTGAAGATGCTCGGCGTCGATGTGCCGCGGCTCGCCAAGGCGATCCAGAACCTGAATTTCTATCAGTCGCTGGGCCTGCAGACCGGCACCTTCTTCGATCGCGAGACCTTCGGCGCCGATCATCTGGCCGTGGGCTATGGCACGCGACCCTGGGCTGACTACCTGGCGGGCGCACCGCTGTCGGCAGCGGCCAAGCGGGATTTGCTGAAAGTCGAGACCAGCGAAGTGGATCCGCTGCCTGGCCTCAGCTCGGCCGACAAGAAGCTGCGCCTGTCGAAGGTCAGTTATCGCAGTTACCTGCAGACGCTGTTGCATGTGGACAAGGCGGTGCTCGACTGTTACCAGTCGCGCACGCACGGTTACTGGGGTGTGGGTTCCGATGCGGTCTCGGCACTCGATGCCTGGGGCATCGGCCTTCCGGGCTTCAAGGGTCTCAAGCTCGAACCCGGATCCATCCCAGGCATGGGCTTCACGCCCGCGGGATATGCCGATAGCGGCGGTTCGATCAAGCTGCACTTCCCCGATGGCAACGCCACATTGGCGCGGCTGCTGGTGCGGCACCTGGTTGCGCAGGCAGTCCCGGGTCACAGTGTCGAGGACCTGATTACCGCGCGCGTGGACTACAGCCGGCTTGATCGGCCGCAGCTGCCGGTGCGCCTGCGGCTGAACAGCACGGTGGTGCGGGTCGAGAACATCGGCGGCCCGCAGCAATCGACGGGCGTTGCTGTCACCTACCTGCGCGATGGACAGGCGCTGCGCGTACGCGGCAAGTGCAGCGTGCTGGCCAGCTACAACATGATGATTCCCTACCTGTGCCCGGAGTTGCCGCAGCGGCAGCAGCAAGCCCTGCATGCGCTGGTCAAGACGCCGCTGGTTTACACCAGCGTGGCGATCAGCAACTGGCGCGCGTTTGCGAAGCTCGGGGTGTGGCAGATCACCGCGCCTGGCAGCTACCACTCGCAAGCTCGCTTGAATCCAATTGTGGACATCGGCAGCTATCACTCGCCGCGATCGCCGGATGAACCCACGCTACTGCTGATGGAGCGCATTCCCTGTCAGCCGGGTCTGCCGGAGCACGACCAGAACCGGGTTGGGCGCGCTGATCTGCTGGCCACGCCTTTCGAGACCTTCGAGCGCCACATTCGTGCGCAGCTCGGCCGCATGCTCGGCGCAGGCGGCTTCGATCCGGCTGCCGATATCACTGCGATCACTGTGAATCGCTGGCCGCACGGCTACGCCCCCGAGCACAACTCGCTGTTCGATCCCGATGTGCCTGAAAGCGAACAACCGCATGTGATCGGTCGCGCCCCCTTCGGACGCATCGCGATTGCCAATTCCGATTCCGGCGGCGGTGCCTATACCGACGTCGCCATTGACCAGGCCTACCGGGCCGTCCACGAACTGCTGGGGAGCCACACATGAGCCACGAAAACCTGACTGCCGGACAGATTGCGGATCTGCGCCGCTTGGATGTCGCCCACCACCTGCCTGGCCAGAGCGACTACAAACAACAGGCGGAACTCGGCGGTGCACGCCTGATTACCCAGGCGAAGGGCTGCACGATCCGCGATGCCGAAGGCAACGAGATCCTGGATGGCATGGCTGGACTGTGGTGCGTGAACGCCGGGTACGGTCGCGAAGAACTGGCGCGCGCCGCCTACGAGCAGATGCAGGAGCTGCCGTACTACAACACCTTCTTCAAGACCGCGAGTGTACCGACCGTGCGCCTCGCGGCCGAGATTGCCGGCCGACTGGGCGGCAACCTCGCCCATGTGTTCTTCAGTGGCTCGGGTTCCGAAGCAACGGACACTGCCTTCAGGCTGGTGCGGCACTACTGGACGGTCAAGGGCCAGCCAAAGCGCACTGTGTTCATCAGCCGGCGCAATGCCTATCACGGCTCGACCGTCGCGGCCGCGAGCCTTGGCGGCATGAAGGCGATGCATGTTCAAGGTGATCTGCCGATCCCTGGCATCGAGCACGTGATGCAGCCCTACCTGTTTGGCGATGCCTTCGGCGAGGATCCGGCGAAGTTTGCCGCGCGTGCCGCCGCTGATATCGAGGCGCGCATCCTGGCTGTGGGGCCGGAGAAAGTGGCTGCGTTCATCGGCGAGCCGGTGCAGGGCGCGGGCGGTGTGATCATCCCGCCGGCGGGTTACTGGAAGCAGGTGGAAGCAATTTGCCGCAAGTACGGCGTGCTGCTGATCAGCGATGAGGTGATCTGCGGCTTTGGCCGGTTGGGGCGCTGGTTCGGCTTCCAGCATTTCGGTGTGCAGCCGGATATCGTCAACATGGCGAAAGGCCTCTCTTCCGGCTATCTGCCGATTGCGGCGACCGCGGTGGCCGCGCCGATCATCGCCACGTTGCGCGAGGTGGGTGGCGAGTTTGTGCACGGTTACACCTATTCCGGGCATCCGGTGTGCGCGGCCGTGGCGCTGCGCAACCTCGAGATCATCAGTCGCGAAAAGCTGGTCGAGCGCACGGCTGAAGACACGGGTCCCTATCTCGCAAATGCGCTTACACGCTTGCGCAGCCATGCGCTGGTCGGCGAGGCCCGTTCGTTGGGCCTGATCGGTGGCGTCGAGATCGTGGCGCAGAGTGGCACCAACCGGCGTTTCGCCGGCAAGGAAGGCAATGCCGGCCCGATCGTGCGCGATATCTGCATCCGTCGCGGCCTGATGGTGCGTGCGATTCGCGACACGATCGTGTTCTGCCCGCCGCTGATCATCACGCATGCCGAGATCGACCGGCTGGTCGATACGATTCGCGCGGCGCTCGATGAGGCCGCGCCGGTGCTCGGCGCCCTGCCCGCCGCCGCCTGAGCACAACGCGGATGGCGACGGCTGCCCCGGATCGATTGCTGCGCAATAGCGTCTACGACGCCTTGCGCCAGCGCTTCGTCACCGGCAAGTTCGTGCCGGGTAGCAGCCTTTCGACGCGCGGTGTGGCACGCGAGCTGGGCGTCAGCCAGATGCCGGTGCGCGAGGCCTTGAGTCGCCTCGCGGCCGAAGGCGCAGTCGAGATCCGCTCCAAGCGCCGCATCGTGGTGCCGTTGATGACGGCGGCGCGTTTCAAGGATCTGTTGCGTTGTCGCGAGTTGCTGGAACCCGAAGCTGCGGTGGCGGCCTTGCCATTTATCGATGCCGCGCGTCTCAGGCATCTGCGCGCCGTCGACATTGCGCTGGATGTGGCGCTGAAGACCGGTGATGTCAGCGGCTACATGGAAGGCAATCTCGATTTCCATTTCACGATCTATCGCGCGCAGCCACGGCGCACGATGCTGCAGTTGATTGAAACCCTGTGGCTGCAGTTCGGGCCGTACATGCGCGTGGTCTATGGGCGTTTCGGCACCGCCAACCTGGTCGACCAGCATGAGCTGGCCATACGCGCCGTGCAGGAGCGCAATGCCACGCACTTGAAGCGCGCCATCCTGGCCGACATCCGCGATGGCATGGGCCTGATTGGCAAGAGCGGCTTCGAGGCCGAGGACTGACATGGCTCCGCGCAGCTATCCGGCGGCCCTGGCGCCCAGCCCGCAGCATGCACCTTCGTACTACGCGGCCACGCAGCGCGAACAGGTGGCGACGAGGCCACTCGAGGGTTCGGTGCGAGCCGATGTGTGCGTGATCGGCGGCGGCTATGCGGGGCTGTCCACGGCGCTGCACCTCGCGCGCCGTGGGAGCAGCGTTACCCTACTCGAGCAATCGCGCCTGGGCTGGGGCGCTTCCGGGCGCAATGGCGGCCAGGCGCACGTGGGCCTGCGGCGCGAGCAACCGTGGATCGAAGCGCGCCTCGGACTCGCCGCTGCGCAGCGCCATTGGCAGCTGGCACTGGATGCACGCGCGCACCTGGACTGGCTGATCAACAGCTACAACATCCAGTGTGATTTCCGGCCGGGATACCTGTACGCCAATCATCGGGCGCGCTATGACGCCAGCACGCGCGCGCATGTCGAACACATGGAGCGCGTGTACCACTATCCGCATATCCGTTTCGTCGAGCGCGAGGAGATGCGCAGGCTCGTCGGCAGCGATGACTACCACAGCGGATCCTTCGACACCCAGGGCGGACACCTGCACGCACTCAACTACGCGCTCGGCATCGCGCGCGCGGCGGCCAGTCACGGTGCGCGGCTGCACGAGGGCGTTGAGGCCACGGCGCTGCGGCCTAAGGGCAGTGGCTGGCGCGTGACTACGACCCAGGGTGAAGTGCGCGCGGAACGCGTGGTGCTGGCCTGCAATGGCTACCTGCGCGGCCTGTCGCCGACGGTTGAGCGGCACGTGATGCCGATCAACAACTACGTCGCGGTAACTGAAGTGCTGGGCGCCGAACGGGCGCGCGCGCTGATCAGCAACGGCGCTGCGGTCTCGGATTCCCGTTTCGTGGTGAATTACTTCCGGATTACACCCGACCAACGACTGCTGTTCGGTGGCGGCGAGAACTATCGCTATCGTTTCCCACGCGACATCGGCGCCTTTGTGCGACCGCATGTCACGTCGATCTTCCCGCAGCTGCGCACGGTACGTTTCGACTACGCCTGGGGCGGCACACTCGGGATCACGCCGACGCGCATGCCGCTAGTGTGCGAGCTCGAACGAGGGCTCATCAACGCCAGCGGCTTTTCCGGGCTGGGCGTGGTGATGGCGCCCTTCGCGGGCAAGGCCGTGGCGGATGCGCTGCACGGCGAGCGCAACGATTTCGAGCGGCTCGGAGAGCTGCGACCACCGGCTTTCCCCGGCGGGCCCGCGCTGCGCTGGCCGACGCTGGTGGCGGCAATGTCCTTTCACGCGCTCCGGGATCGCCTCTGAGCGCAGCACCTATGGCAGGAAATCATGCATGAACCCCATACTTTCGCACGCGCCTCACTGACTGACTGGCGCACCTTCCTCAAGTCGCATCCGGACATCGAAGCCATCGATGCCTTCATCATCGATGTGAACGGCAACACCACGGGCAAGCGCCTGCCGGTCGGCGATGGCGACAAGCTGTTCAGCGATGGCGTGCAGTTTTCTGCCTGCGCACCGATCGCGGATGCCCGAGGCCTGGGCCAGGGGCCTATGGGCATCGGCAAGGTCGACGGCGACCCCGACGGCACGGCCTGGCCGATGGCCGGAAGCCTCCAGCGCGTGCCCTGGGTGTGCACCCCGACGGCGCAGGTGATCGTGCAGATGACTGATGTACATACGAATCGCGACCTGTGGTTCGATGCGCGCGCGATCCTGCGCGATCTGGTAGCGCGCTGCCACGCGGCGGGCGTGCATCCGGTGGTGGCCTGCGAGCTCGAGTTCTATCTCATTGACCGCAAGCGCGGTCCCGAAGGCCAGATACAGCTTGGCGCCCTGCCCGGCCGCAGCGCACCGCGACGCGCAGCCAACCTGTCGGTCGAGGCGGTCGAGGAAGCCGCAGCCTTCTTCACCGCCATCGACAATGCTGCGCAGGCACAGCAATTGCCGGTGTGCGGTACCGTAGCGGAATACGGTGTCGGCCAGTATGAGGTGAACCTGCACCATGTGGCCGATCCGCTGCTGGCGGCCGATCATGCCGTGCTGCTCCGGCGCCTGGTCAAAGGCGTGGCACGATCCTTCGAGCTCGATGCCACCTTCATGGCGAAACCATTCCTTGCGCAACCCGGCAATGGCTTGCATGTGCATGTGAGCCTCATCGACGCACAGGGCAAGAACCGCTTCGGTGCCGCGCAGGGCGAGGCGCTGCTGCGTCATGCGATCGGCGGCGCGCAGGCGCTAATGTACGACTCGCTGGCGCTGTTCGCGCCGAACTTCAATTCGCAGCGGCGGTATCTGGGCATGTTCGTGCCCACCACGCGCGACTGGGATCACAACAATCGCAGCGTGGCCTTCCGCGTGCCGGCCGCCGACGGTCAGGCGCGTCGGCTCGAACATCGTGTGGCCGGTGCTGATGCCAGTCCGCATTTGACGATGGCGGCGATCCTGGCAGGCGTGTTGCACGGAGTGCAGCACCAGCTCGATCCCGGGGCGCCACTCGGTGGCAAGGCGCGTCGCGGTCGCGATGATGAGTTTCCCTGCGACCTGCTGGCGGCGCTGACCAGGCTCGAGAATTCGGCGCTGCTGGGGCAGTACCTGCCGCCCGATTTCCTGCGCCTCTATGCGCAGCTCAAGCGCGGTGAATATGCCGATCTGATCGAGGGCGTGTTCAATCGCGAATACGACTTCTACGCTTAAGGTAGGCTATATTCCGGGCTGGTAGCCGTTCCTGGAGCTCAGCTGCATGTCCAACGATCAAGCCATACGCCGCCAGGTCGGCGCCATTGCGCTCATGTTCACCGGCCTGGGGTCGATCATCGGCTCGGGTTGGCTGTTCGGGGCCTGGCGCGCGGCACAGCTCGCGGGACCGGGCGCCGTGTACTCCTGGATCATCGGTGCGGTGATCATCCTGCTGGTGGCCGTCACCTATGCCGAGCTCGGCGCGATGTTCCCCGAGTCTGGCGGCGCCGTGCGCTACGGCCATTACTCGCACGGCTCGCTGGTGGGCTTCGTGGCCGGCTGGGCCGCGTGGATCGCGATCGTATCGGTGATCCCGGTGGAGGCCGAGGCCTCGGTGCAATACATGAGCTCCTGGCCCTGGGAGTGGGCCCAGCACCTGTACGCACATGCTGCCAACGGGCGCGGCGAGCTCACCGTGCCGGGCCTGTACATCGCCGCAGTGCTGGTGGTGGTGTACTTCCTGATCAACTTCTGGAGCGTGAAGTTCTTCGCCAACACCAACAGTGCGATCACCTTCTTCAAGCTGATCGTACCAGCAGCGACCGCGATCGCACTGATGTGCAACGGCTTTCACTGGAGCAATTTCCAGGTAGGCATTCACGGTGGCGCCCATGTGGTTAATGTCGCGGCCATCCTCACGGCGGTGGCCACCAGCGGCATCGTCTTCAGCTACAACGGTTTCCAGAGTCCGGTGAATCTCGCCGGCGAAGCGCACAACCCCGGTCGCAGCGTGCCATTCGCGATCTTCGGATCGATCGCCCTGAGCACGGTGGTCTATGTGTTGTTGCAGGTGGCCTTTCTCGGCGCCATCGAGCCCTCGCACCTGGGTGAAGGCTGGGCGGCGCTCGAATACAGTTCGCCCTTCGCCCAGCTCGCTCTGGCGATGAACCTGAACTGGCTGGCTGTGCTCTTGTATGCCGATGCCTTCGTGAGCCCCAGTGGCACGGGCAGCACCTACACCGCGACCACGGCCCGCATGATCTATGCGATGGAGCGCAGCAATACGGTGCCCGAAATCCTGGGCCGCGTGCATCCGCACTCGGGTATTCCGCGGCCGGCGATGTGGTTCAATCTGCTGGTGTCCTTCGTGTTCCTGTTCTTTTTCCGTGGCTGGGGCAAGCTTGCGGCCGTGATTTCGGTGGCCACGATCATCACCTTCCTGGTCGTGCCGGTGAGCGTGATGGTGCTGCGGCGTACCGCGCCTGCGCTGCATCGGCCGCTGCGCATCACGGGGCTGAAGTTCTTCGCACCCGTTGCCTTCGTGCTGGCCACCTTGATGTTGTATTGGGCGCGCTGGCCCTACACGGGCGAGATCATGCTGCTGTTGATCCTGCCGCTGCCGGTGTATTTCTACTATCAGGCCAAACGGAAATGGCTGGATTTTGGCCGCCAGTTGCGGGCCGCCTGGTGGCTGATCGTCTACCTGCTGGCCATCACTGCCTTGTCATGGGCCGGCAGTACCGAATTCGGCGGTCATGATCTCATCGGTTATGGCTGGGATCAGCTGTGCGTCGCGATCGCCTCACTGCTGTTCTATTGCTGGGGCGTGCGCAGCGGCTGGCGTACCCCGGCCATAGAGGTGGTCGAATCACGCTGATGGCCGCGGCCTGGTTGCAACGCTTCGCACTGGCTCCCACTGACCTGCTGCGCGACCGGATTTACCGGCGCCTGTGGTCCTCGATCCTGATCTCCTCGTTCGGCGGGCAGGTAACGCTGCTGGCGCTGCCGCTGACGGCTGCGGTGCTGATGCAGGCTACGCCCACGCAGATGGGCCTGCTGACGGCCATGGAGATCGTGCCCTTTGTGCTGATGTCGCTCCCCAGCGGCGTGTGGCTCGATCGCGTGCGCAAACTCCCGGTGTACGTCGTGGGCGAGCTGACCATTGCATTGACGGTGGCGACCGTGCCGGTTGCCTGGTGGCTGGGCTGGCTGTCGATGGGCTGGCTGTATTTCGTGGCCTTCGTGATCGGGGCCGTCAACACCACGGCCGGCACGGCGGCGCAGATCGTGCTCACGCAGATCGTGCCGCGTGAGCGCCTGGTCGAGGCCCATGCCAAGAATGCACTGGCGCAATCGGCCGCGGAAGTCACAGGTCCCGGCGCCGCCGGAGCGCTGATCAAGGTGACTGGTGCGCCCGTGGCACTGCTGGCCGATGCTGTGTTGCTGTTCATCTCCGCCAGCATCCTGCGCGGTGTAGCGGTGCGCGAGTATCCCTCGCGTACGCACGAGGCCTTCTGGCCGGCAATGCGCCAGGGCCTGGATTTCGTGCGCGGCAAGGCCTTGCTGCTGACCATGGCGTTGTGCGTGGGCGTGTGGCAAATGTGCAATCAGGCGGCCACCGTGGTGCAGATCCTGTTTGCTACGCGCCAGCTGGGATTGAGCGAACGTGGCGTGGGCTTGAGCTATGTGGCACTGGGTGTGGGTACGGTACTGGCCAGTGCCAATGGCTACCGTGTGGTGCGGCGGCTGGGCCCGGGCCCGACGCTGATGCTGGGCTTCGCGATCTGCGGCAGTGGCTGGTTGCTGTTGGCGATCGCGCCGCTCGGCACCATCGGCATCGCCTGCTACGCGCTGATGCTGTTCCTGTTCGGCGTCGGCGCGGTGTTCATCTTCATCAACTTCCTGTCGCTGCGCCAGGCCGTGACGCCGGCACCGATGCTGGGACGCATGACCAGCACGATGCGTTGGCTGATTCTATTGCCCGCAGGTCCAGGCGCTCTGATAGGGGGATGGCTGGGCGAGCATGTGGGCCTGCGATCAGCCCTCGCCTTCGCCGGCGGCACTGCGCTGCTGCTGACTGCACTGGTGTGGCGGCACCCTGTGATCCGCAGTGTGCGCAGCCTGCCGACGCTGCGTGCGGAAGCCGTGACACCGTATTGCGCCGAGCCGGGCGACCCTTGAGCGCCTGAGCAGGCCCGCGCCCGAGCCCGTCCAGATGGACGGGCCCGAGCGCGACCTTGTTACCTCGTCAGCGTTGCCGTCTCAGCGATGCTGTGCGACGTCGATCAGCTGAGCCTCATCCGAGCCGCTCTTGTTGTCGAGGGACACGATCATCAGTCCCTTGGCAGGCGTGAGCGCCCATTCGGCCGGATTGATGGCAATCACGTTGCTGGTGTCGGTACCACCAGGGGCCACGGTGGCGAAGCCGCCCTGGCTGATGGCACTGGACCAGACGTTGTACTTGGCCACACCCGGCACCACGTCCACACCACCATTGATGAGGTCATAGGAGACCGCATGGTAGGTGATGCGCGGGCTCGCGCCTGACAGGCAGGGCTCAGCGGCGCGGCACAGCTGCGAGCTCAGTACCGGCAGTTCGGTGGTCGAGCTGTCGGTCGGGGCGGTCGCCAGGAAGTTGAGCGAGGCACCAG
>JANXYK010000073.1 GCA_025350055.1 Gammaproteobacteria bacterium
CAGACCCCGCGGGCGATCAGCGTGGATTCTATCGTCTTGACGGCCTCAATCGCAGCCGGCTTTGGCACTCTTGAGATCGTCATGGCCTGGTCGGGGTGCTTGCCCAGGTAGTAGGCGATGTCGGCCGCGTAGTAGCTCTGCGAAATCAACTCCAGCACCTGCGTCGACATCGGTGTCTGGCCCTGCGTCACGACCTGGTCGAAATCCTTGTAGTGCCACTTGCGCAGCTTCACTGCCGCCATGAATTTGTCGATCAGCCCCTGGTGCTCGAGGTCGGCGCGGCGCTTGTCTTCCAGTTGCCGCATTTCACGCAGGATTTCCTGCTGCCGATCGCTGCCATTGGGATTCACGCTGCCATCGGCCACCGGTGAAGCCTGAACCGGCATGGCGGCTGCGCCTGCCACGACAATGCCTGTGGCGATGGCAAGACCAACCCTGAAGCGGCTGTAGTGTTTCATTGCGATCCCTCGCGTTTCCTGATTTCAGGGGCAGGAGCCCCACTGGGGCACGCTGCCGAGATTGAGTCCGGTCACCAGCGCGGCAACTGCCGGCAATGGTACGTCTGCGGGCAGGTTCACATCGAGCCAGAACTGTTCCACGCTGTGACTGCGCGGCTCGATCACCGGTTCGAAGCCCGCGGCGCGCACGGCTGCCGCGCGCTTGTCGGCGCCCGCCTGTTCGTTGAACAGGCCCACCGACACCTGGCCGCTGTCGGCCAGCGCCGCAGCGTCGCGCAGACCCGCACTGCTCAGGCGCTGCAGTGCACGCGCGCGTGACTGTGCATCGTTCAGCTTGTCGATGTAGACCCAGTAGCCCTCGGTCTGCACCGCGGTGGCCTGGCGCTCGCGTGCCTGGAGATTCCGCGCCTGCAGTGTCACGCGCAGCGCGGTGGCATCGACCGCGGCGGCGAGCGGCCCGAGCGAGGCGCAACGCGCGCCAGTACCGGAAGCGGCGCCGGTGCCAGCTGCCGCCGTGTTCGCGGCGGTCGCGGCCAGCAAGGGTGTAGACCGGTGCGCACCAGGGCGCACCACATCGATCCAGTGCGCCCAGCTGAAGAACAGCACATTGGTGAGCAGCAGTGCGTAGAGGAGCGCGCGCATGCGGGCATCTTAGCCGGAATGGCCGGCGGCCAATACGGCCAGTCCACACAGCACCAGATCATCCGCGCGCACGGGTTTTTTCTTAAGGCGCGGTAGCACCCGCGCAGCGCCGCCGCCCGCCAGCAGCAGTCGCGGCCTGCGACCGAGCAAGCTTGCGGCCTCGCTCAATGCACGCTCGATCAACGCAGCAGCAGCAAGCTCGCTCCCGGCCTGCAATCCGGCGCGCGTGCTGCGCGCGAACACCAGGCCGGCAGCCGCTGCCGGCGCGCGCTGCTGCGCGCCAGCGCGCCGGCGGATGCCGGCCGTGTAGCGCAGCAGCGCATCAACCATCAGTGCCGGCCCCGGCACCAGCAGGCCGCCGCGGTGGCGCCCCTGTTCATCCAGCAGATCGATCGTCATGGCGGTGCCAATGTCGACGATGCACAGCGCGCGCGCTGGCAGCAATGCGCGCGCACCGATCATGGCGAGCCAACGGTCGGCGCCGAGCCGCCAGGTATCGGCGTAGCCGTTGCGCACGCCGGCCGCACGCCGCGCGCTGCGGATGAACAGCGGCCGCGGCAGTTGCGCCGCGCGCGCCGCTGCGCGCAAAGCGCGCTCCAGCGGCAGGCCCGCGACACTGCACACCAGGATGCGCGTGGCACCCGCACCATCGCGCAGCACACCCCGCGCGGCGCGTGCCGCGGAGGCCGCTTTCCAGGGCAGCGCCTGCACCCGACCCGCGCGCGCGCCCTGCAGTACGCGCCACTTGAGTCGGGTGTTGCCCGCGTCGACAAGCAACTGTTTCATTTCTGTGCCCGTACCGAGACTTCAGCGGTTGTGAATCGCTGCAGGCCGGTGACGCCCTGCACGCACAGCGCGCCTTCGGCGTCGATGCCACGCGCGTGACCGACCACGCGACCGCCGGGCGTATCGACATTGACCACGAGGCCGGCGAGCGCATCGGCGGCGCGCCACTCGGCGGCAAAGGCCGCGAGGCCGCGATCCGTGAACTGCAGCAGTCCGCGCACCAGCTCGCGGGTCAGCGCTGCCGCCAGCTGATTGCGATCGATGGGGTGCAGACCCAGTGTCGCAAGATCCACCGGCGTGGTGCCCGATTTCAGCACCCGGCGGCTGAGGCCGGCGCCCAGCTCGCAGTTGATGCCGATGCCGATCACCACAAACGCCGGGCCCGCACTCTCGGCCTGTAGTTCGATCAGGATGCCGCCGAGCTTGCGCCCTTGCGCATAGAGATCGTTGGGCCATTTGAGTTGCACGGGCGCACTGGTAAACGACGCCAGCGCGCGCAGCACGCACACGCCTACCGCCAGGCTCAGCGAGGGCGCTTCGCGCGGCAACGTGGCGAAGCTCCAGCCCAATGACAGGCACAGCGCGCCGCCGGGCGGTGCGAACCAAGGCCGGGCGCGGCGTCCGCGGCCGGCACTCTGGTGTTCAGCCAGTTGCAGGTCGAATTCGCCGCTGGGCGGCGCGCCGCGCGCCAGCAGGCTGTCGTTGGTGGATTCCAGCGACCAGGCCACATCCAGATGGCGGCGCCGCGCGCGCACCTCAGCCGTGAGCTGCGCCTCGATCGGCGCGACCGCGAGCGGCAGGAATGGCGCAGCCAGCTGATAGCCGCGATGCGGCGTGGCGCTGATCGTGACGCCCATGTCACGCAAGGCACCGACTGCTTTCCACACGGCGCTGCGGCTCACGCGGGCACGTGCCGCCAGCTGCTGGCCCGAGTGCACGCCACCATCGGCCAGTGCGCCCAAAACACGCTGTACTAGTGGCGCAACGCGGCTCAAGGCTCGCACTCCGGCACTTCCGCCAGCATGCAGCGCACGCTGCCCCCGCCGATGTTCTCGATCGTGGGCACCGGCACGCACAGCACGGTATCGACCGAGCCTTCGAGCTGCCGCAGCGTGCCCGCACCCAGCGCGGCACGCGCACTCGACGACATCACCAGCAACGAGCAATCGCCGAGCGCTTCATCCCAGCTCGCCAGCTCGAGCAGATTGCCTGCGAAAGCCGCGACCGCGGCGCGATCGATCTCGATCAGCTCGCGTCCACCCGCGCGCAGGCGTGCGCAAACGCGTGTGCGATCGGACGGCGGCAAGGCTTCGCTGCAAAGCACCGCGGCGCGGGTGCCGATCCACAGCATCACGTTGGTGTGGTAGTAGGCCAGGCCCTGCGCATCGATGGCATCGAACACCACCGGCTCGTAGTCCAGCGCTCGCGCCCACTCGCGCACCAGCGCTTCATCGGTGCGCGCCGAGCGACAGGCATAGGCCAGCCTGCCGACATGATCGAGCACCAGGCTGCCAGTGCCTTCCAGAAAGCGCCCGGCGTTCTCGTGCGCTGTCAGGTCGAGTCGCCGGCGCGGCCTGAATGCCAGTGTCTCGCACAGCTGGTCGATGAGCTCTGCGCGTCGCTCGGCGCGCCGGCTCGGCGCCAGCATCGGATAGAGCACCAGCGTGCCGTCGCTGTGCAGGCTGATCCAGTTGTTCGGGAATACCGCATCGGGCCGGCGTGGTGGCGAGGCGTCTTCGGCCAGCAGCACCTGCACGCCTTCGCTGCGCAGGGCTTGGCAGAGCGCCGCGGTCTCGGCGCGCGCGCGCGCGATCACTGCGCTCGCGCCATCCGCGCTCGGGTGTTGCAGCACATTGCTGGCCGCGGTCTCGGCGTTGTAGCCGAAGCAGGCCGGATTCACCATGAACACCTTGCTGGCGCACTGTCGGCGTCCATGCGCCGGCGCGGCTGTCACAGCGTCGTTCACGCCTGCCCTTCCCCCACAGCAGTATTCATGTCCAGATCATAGATGGCCGGCGGCGGTAGCGCGCAGGTATGCAGTGCGTCAGGATTTTCATGCGCTGCTCACGTTTGTATTTATCACACCTGATAAACTTAACTTAATGAATACATTAAAAAAATCAGTTTGATTTACCAATGATCAGCAAATTTGTGAGCGGCGCGTTTGTGCGCCGCATAGAGCCTGGGGTAGCATGCACCGGCCTTTGTGGCACCTCATTTCGAGACTACGACCGGAAGCACACATGCCAGAGCCGCGCGTCATCCGCAAATACGCCAATCGGCGTCTCTACGACGCCACTGCCAGCCGCCACGTCACCAATGACGATATCCGCCGACTGATCGCGGGTGGAGAGCGCGTGCAGGTGGTCGATGACCGTTCGGGCGAAGACCTGACGCGCACCGTACTGCTGCAGATCATCGCCGAGCAGGAACAGTTCGGCGCACCGGTGCTGAGCGTGCAGCTGCTCGAGGGCATCATCCGCTTCTACGGCAATCCGGTGCAGGACCTGCTCTCGCGTTACCTGGAGCAGAGCCTGGGCACCGTGATGCAGCAGCAGCGCAGCGTGCAGGAACAAATTGCCAAGGCGATGGAAGGCCCGCTGGCGCCGCTCGCGCCGCTCGCCGAACTCACGCGCCAGAACATGGAAATGTGGAACCGCATGCAGAACTCGATGCTGGCAGCACTGGCGCCGCGCAATGCGCACAAGCCCGGCTCGCCCCAAGACGATGCGGCCAACGACGCCGGCCCCGGTGCCGAGGGGCCCGCCCCCACCGAACCTCCAAAGCGCTGAAGGATCCGTTCATGCAGTTGCAGGCCAAGACCGTGGTCATCACTGGCGCAGCCCGCGGCATCGGCCGCGCTCTTGCCGAAGAGTTCGCCGCACACGGCGCCAATCTCGCGCTGATCGACATCAACGCCGATGACATCGCCGACACGCAGCAAGCCTGCTGCGCGCGCGGCGTTACTGCACGCGCCTATGGCGCCAGCGTCAGCAACGAAGAACAGGTGATCGCGACCTTCGATCGCATCGTCAGCGATTTCGGTCGACTCGATGGCCTGATCAACAACGCCGGCATCCTGCGCGATGCGCTGCTGGTCAAGGCCAAGGATGGAGTCGTCACTGGCAAGATGAGCCTGGCGCAATGGCAGGCCGTGATCGATGTGAATCTCACCGGCGTGTTCCTGTGCGGCCGCGAAGCCGCGGAGCGCATGGTGAAGCTCGGCAATGGCGGCGTGATCATCAACATCTCGAGCATCTCGCGCGCCGGCAACGCCGGGCAGTCCAACTACACAGCGGCCAAGGCGGGCGTGGCCGCGATGGCCGTGGTGTGGGCACGCGAGCTGGCGCGCTTTGGCATCCGCGCCGCGGCGATCGCGCCCGGCTTCACGCAGACCACGATCCTGGATGCGATGAAGCCCGAGATGCTGGAGAAGCTGCTGGCACCGGTGCCGATCGGGCGCCTGGGGTTGCCCGATGAGATCGCACATGCCGCGCGCTTCATCTTCGAGAACGATTTCTTTGACGGGCGGGTGCTGGAACTGGACGGCGGGCTGCGGCTCTAGAATTGTGCGCGCTGCGTTAGTCTGGCCTGTTTTTCAGGCCGCACACTGCAGCGGTTGAAATTGTTATTACTTCTAAATCAATAGTTTACTAGAGAATTGACCCTGCTCAACCGTCTCTGTAAGAATTATCTTGCAGTGCATACAAACCTGGGTTAGGATGGCTTCCGTGGTAAGCAAAGCCCCCAATACATTCTTCGGAGCATTCGACATGACCGACCAGACTTTTGACCCGAACGCGCTGCTCGAGACCTATCGCAACGCGCTCGCCCCGGCCCTTCATGCGCAGCAGGAAGGCCTCAAGGCCCTCGACCGCCTGGCCCGTTACCAGTACGCCGTTGCCGGCGACTACCTGGAGTGGAGCCTGTCGCAGGCCCAGGCTCTGCTGGGTGCGAAGACCCCGGCCGAGATCGTTGCCAAGCAGTCCGAGTTGGGCTCGAAGATCAGCGAGCAGCTGCGTGGCCGCGTGCAGGAACTGAACACGATCGCCAGCGAAGCCCAGAGCACGCTGAGCCAGCTGTTCAACGAAGCTTCGGCCAAGGTGGCCGAGCTGACCAAGAAAGCTGCTTAAACCAAGACCCCCTTCTTGTTTGAGCGGACTCGACCCCGGGGGAGCAATTTCCCGGGGTTTTTTTAAGGATGCGCTGAGCATGAGCAACGCAGTGGCTACGCGACCCAGAACCGAGCGTGCCGGCGAAGATCCGGTGCTGCTGCTGGCGCACAACCTGCGCGCGCAACTGGCGAGTGTCAGCGGTGGCCTGGCCACCGACGACTACCTGCGCGCCTGGTGGGAGTGGTGGCTCAGCCTCGCCGCGCACCCGACCACACAATGGATGATGCTGCAGGAAGGCCTGGAGCGCGCCGCCGACAGCTGGCAATTCGCGCTGAGCGCTGCCGCGGGCAAGCCGCTGGCGCACGAACATCCGGATCCGCATTTCAAGGCTGATGGCTGGAACCAGTTTCCGTACAACGCGCTGGTGCGCAGCTACGGCAACATCGAACAATGGAGCGAGCAGCTGCTGGGCGGCACGGCCGGCATCAGCAGCGAGAACACGCAGCGCCTGGAATTCATGCGTCGCCAGCTGCTCGAGACGCTCTCGCCCGCGCACTACCTCGCCACCAATCCCGAGCTGATCGAGCAGACGCGCGCCGAAGCAGGCGCGAACCTGCTGCGCGGCTGGCAGCACTGGCTCGAGGATGCGCAGCGCATGCTGGGCGGCGGCGCCGCGCCAGGCACCGAAGCCTTCCGCGTCGGCGAGCAGCTCGCGATCACACCGGGCAAGGTGGTGATGCGCAATGAACTGATCGAACTGATCCAGTACGCGCCGCAGGGCGCGAGCGTGTATGCCGAGCCGATCCTGATCACGCCGGCGTGGATCATGAAGTATTACGTGCTCGATCTTTCACCGCACAACTCGCTGGTGAAGTACCTGGTCGAGCAGGGCCACACCGTGTTCATGATCTCGTGGCGGAATCCCGAGGCGCGCGATCGCGAACTGGGCATGGATGACTACCTGCGCCTTGGCGTGCATGCGGCGCTCGAAACGATCCAGACCATCGTGCCGGGCCGGCGCATCCACAGCGTGGGCTATTGCATCGGCGGTACGCTGCTGTCGATCGCTGCCGCGCAACTCGCACGCAGTGCCTCGAATATCCTGGCCTCGGTCACGCTGCTGGCGGCACAGACTGATTTCAGCGCACCGGGAGAATTGTCATTGTTCATCACGCCCAGTCAACTGGGCGCGCTCGATGCGCTGATGCAACGCGACGGCGTGCTGGCGAGCGAGCGCATGGGCGCGGCCTTTGCGCTGCTGCGCTCGAGCGATCTGATCTGGGATCCGGCGATCAAGACCTACCTGCGCGGCGAGCGCAGCAAGCTCAACGACCTGATGGCCTGGAACGCGGATGGCACGCGCATGCCCTGCCGCATGCATAGCGAATACCTGAATCGCCTGTACCTGCACAATGAACTCGCCAACGGCAGCTTCACGATCGATGGCCAGCCGATCGATTTGCGCCGCATCAACGTGCCGATGTTCGTGGTCGGCACCGAGACCGATCATGTGGCGCCTTGGCCTTCAGTGCTGAAGACCCGCGCGCTGACGCGCTCGGAAGATTTCACCTTCCTGCTCACCAGCGGCGGGCACAACGCCGGCATCGTCAGCGGCCCCGTGCACCCCAAGCGCCGCCATCGCATCTACCAGTGGAACGACAATCACTCGACCCTGAGCCCGGCCGAGTATGAGCAGGCGGCGCAGATGCACAGCGGCTCATGGTGGCCGAGCTGGCAAGGCTGGCTGGCCGCGCACTCGAGCAGCGAACAGCAGTCAGCGCCGCAGCTGGGCAACAGTGCTGCGGGTTACCCGCCGCTGTGCGCCGCGCCCGGCGGCTACGTACACGGCTGAACTCAGCGCGGCAGCAGGAACACTGCCGCGCGCTGTGTGTCGCCGAGCTGCGCTCCGCCCTCGGGATCACCGATCATCACGTAGAAGAATTCCGTGTGCCGGCGCGCGGGGTTCTTCAGTATCGGCACCGTCAACTGCACGGCACTGGTACCCGGCGGTATCGACACGCGCTCGGCCATGTGGCCACGGTAATCGGCTCCAGCCTTCGCGCCCGCAGCCTGCGTCCACCACCTGAAGCTTACGGCACCGTCGCTGCCATCGAGGCGCGTCACGCTGACCAATGCGCTCTGACCGCCAGGCTGCACAATGAAAGTATCGGCAGCGAGCGTCAGCCGCCCTGGCACAGCAATGCGCGTTAGCTGCGCCATGCGCAGCGGCGCGGCATTTTCGCGCTCATCCAGTGCCTGCGATGCGCCCACCGCGAGCATGAAGACAACCACCGACATCAACTGCACGGAGCGCGCTGGCCACCGCCAGGCCGCGTGACGACGCGTCAAAGCCAGTCGCGGCAACGCCAGACGCGTGGGACGCGCCGCTGCGTCGGCCAGGCTGTCGATGCAACTCTGGTTCGCCGCTTCGAGCTGCGTGAGATCGAACTGCCGCTCGACGTTGGCATGCTCGCTGCCGTGTATGCCGAGCGCGCGACGCTGGATGCTCTGGCTGATAGTGCGTTGCAGATCGCGCGGCAACTTGCCGCGTCGCTGGTATTGATCGAGCAGCGCCAATGCTTCCCAACTGGCGCGCGGCATGGCCGCGCAATGCGCCAGCAGATTTTCAGTCAGTGCATGTGAGCTGCATTCACCGGCGACATAGGCGTCGAGCCGCTGCTGCAGGATGTCGTTGCCCTTCATCGTAACCAGCGCTGTTGCGCGCATCCGTGATTATTCTTGCAGCCAGCATATACAACTGCCGCTGCAGGCATTCAATCGTGTGAGGGTCTTATGTAAATTGCGGCGCGCGCCGGAGCGCCGTCGCTCAGCGTCGCTGCAGCCAGCCAGCGATCGACTGCGGCAATTCGCGCTGCACGCGGCCGCTGACGTACATGCCGATGTGGCCGACATCCAGGCCGAGCGCCAGGTAGTCGCTGTTGCCCACCAGGCTCTGCATCGCTGTCGATGCGGCCGGTGGCACCAGGTGGTCCTGCTTGCCGTAGATGTTGAGCACCGGCTGCGTGATGCGACGCAGATCGACCGGTTGGCCGCCGATGCTGAGCGTGCCCTTGAGCAGGCGGTTTTCCTTGTAGAACCAGTTGCTGAACTCGCGGAACGCGGCACCAGCCTGGTCGGGACTGTCGAAGATCCATTTTTCCATGCGCATGAAATTGTCGGCCTGCGCCTGGCTGCCAGTGGTGTCGAGCAGGTCGACATATTTCTGCTGCAGCAGGCGGAACGGCATCAGCGAGACGTAGGCGGCGTTCAGCACATCGCCAGGCACCACGCCGTGCGCGGCCACCAGCGCATCGACGTCGATGCTCTGCACCCAGCGCGAGAGCAGGTTGTCGGGCGTCTGAAAATCGACCGGCGTCACCATCGTGATCAAATTGCGCACCCGCTCAGGGTGCAGCGCCGTGTAGCACAGGCTGAAGGTGCCGCCCTGGCAGACACCGAGCAGCGTCGCCGAGGGCAATTGATGTTCGCGCAGCACCTCCGACAGGCAGCGATCGATGTAACCGTTGATGTAATCGTTCAGATCGAGGTAACGATCGGCGCCGTCGGGATAGCCCCAGTCGATCAGGTAGATGTCGAGACCGAGTTCGAGCAGGCGACGGATCAGCGAGCGATCGGGCTGCAGATCCATCATGTACGGGCGATTCACCAGCGCGTACACGATCATGATCGGCGGCAGCTTGGCGCTCGCCGCCAGCGGTCGGTAGCGATACAGCGTGAGCTTGTCCTCGCTGTAGACGGCGTCTTTCTCGGAGCAGCCGAAAGTGACTTCGGAAGCGGCCTGCAGTGCCTGCAGGCTCTGCGTCAGCTTGCCCTGCAGCTCGCCCAGTTCCTCAAGCGGACTGCTCATCGCCGCAGCGCTGCCTTCAGCTCGCGCAGTTGCTGATGAATACTGTTGAGTTCAGCGCGCGTCGGCAGGTCGAACTGTTTGGCCCATTCCTCGAGCAGCTCGCGCTGCCCGCTGCGCAGCTGGCTGAGCGAGTTGGTAAGCTCGGCCTGCGCCTGCACAAAGGCCGCGCCGCGCGCCGCCTGCGCATAGACCGATTCAGCCGAGTCGACCCACAGGTCATAGACCTCTTTCATCGACGCAGGTGCGCCGCCGCTCTTGAGGCGCGGCGCGATGCGCTCGCCCAGTTCGCGCAGCGCTTTGCCGATGATGTCATTCCACTGCCCGCTCACCTGTAGCTGCGCCTGCGCGCAGCGCATGCCCAGCTGCGCGAGTCGCTGCATCGACTCCTGGCTCTCGCGTGTCGGGCCCAGCGCCGGCATGTTGAATGCCGAAGCGGCCTGGCCCGGCGCGCCGAAACCCGCCATGCCAATTCCTGGCATGCCAAATCCTGGCAGGCCAAACGCAGGCGCACCGACTCCTGGCGCGCCAAAGCCCGGCATCCCGAATCCCGGCATCGAGAAATTCGCCATGCCCGGTACAGCAGCTGCGGCCGCGCCAGGATTGAAGGGACTGGTGGCGGCAACACTGGCGGCACCGAAGGGCGTCGCCGCCCACAGGTTGGCGAACTGCTGCTGCAAACCGCCGAGGCCGTCGGTGAACACGCGCGCGCGCTGCTCGTTGTCGGTACTCGAGCTGGCGCGGCCCAGCAGTTCCCAGAGCGAGCGTGATACGCCCAGGTACTGCTCGCACTGGCGCAGGAAATGGCGCGCGATGTCATCGGCACCGCCCGCAGGCCCGCCCGAAGCCGCACTCGGCGCGGCACCCGCCGCAGCGCCAGCCGCAGCACCCGCCTTCGTCCAGGCGTTGCCAAGTTCCGTCCACTGCCGCAGCAGTTCGGCCTGGGCCTTCTGCATCGCCGCCGCCCAGTCGCCCGTGATCGCTTCAGGTCCCATGTCGCCTCCAGCAGAATTTTGTCAGCGCACCCCGACAATGAAATCATACGCCGGCTACCCCGCGAGGTAACCTTCGCGGCCTCGAGGCTACCGTGCCGGCAGGAGTCAGGTCATGAAATTCAAGGCAATTGCCGCGCTGGCTGTGCTGCTGGCGCTGGGGAGCGTGGCCGCCTGGCACTGGTGGCCGCGCATTGCACCGGCACCGACGCCGCCGCCCCCGGTGGTCGCCCCGCCCGCACCCGAGCCGGAACCTCCGGCGCAGATCGCCAACCCCATGCCGGCCGCGAGTGACGCTGCCGCCACCCCAGCGCTGCCGGCACTGGCGCAGAGCGATCAGCCCTTCCACGCGTCGCTGCTGCAACTGAATGGTGCACAGTCTGCCGCCGCGCTACTGGTGCCCGAAAACCTGATCCGGCACCTGGTCGCCACCGTCGACAACCTGCCGCGGCACCGGCTCAGCGTGGAGGTGCGGCCGCTCCGCGCGACCGCGGGCTCGTTCAAGGCCACGGGCGACGAGTTGCACGCCACCCTCGATGAGGACAATGCCAACCGCTACCAGCTGGCCGCGACCCTGCTGCGCCAGATCGACATGAGCGCGGTGGCGCATCTGTATCAAAGCTACTACGCGCTGTTCCAGCGTGCCTATGAGGACCTGGGCTATCCGCACGGCTATTTCAACGACCGGCTGGTGGCGGTGATCGATCACCTACTGGCAACGCCGGAACTTTCTGGCCCCGTGCAGCTGGTGCGCCCCAAGGTGTTCTGGGAATACGCGGATCCGGAACTGGAAGCGCGCTCGGCTGGCCAGAAATTCCTGCTGCGCATCGGCAACGCGAACGCGACCCTGGTGCGCGAGAAACTGCGCGCCCTGCGTGCGCAGATTGCCGCGAGCGCACCGACGGGCGCGCCGTCAACGGCGCCCGCTAAGGCGCCGCGTTGAGCAGATTCGCGGGCGAGTACTGATCGGTCAGCAGGCGCGCGCTGGTCTTCCAGTCGACCTTGCGCGAATACAGTTCCAGCAGTGACAGCGGCGAGAAGCCGAACGGCTTGAAGGCGCCCACGAGCTGCTCGGCATTGGCGCGCAGGCTCGGCGCATCGGGCAGCGCGCCCAGGCGCGCGAGGATCACGCGGTTGTTGGCGCGCAGGTTGTAGAACTCGCCGAACACTTTCGCGTAGGTCACCGACTCGTTATCGTACAGGTGGCTGTTCGAAAAGGTATTGGCGGCCAACACCGCGCCCGGCCGCAGGAGCGAACGCACTTCCTGCAGGAATTCCGCGGTCAGCATGTGCTCGGGAATGTACTGGTGGTCATAGGCATCAAGCATGATCAGGTCGTAGCGCTGCGCGCCACGCACCGTGCGCCGCACGAACGCGCGCCCGTCTTCGGTGTGCACATGCAGTCGATCGCTGGCGTGAAAGGAAAAGTAGTCCGCGGCCACACGCACCACCGCGGGATCGATCTCGACCAGGTCGATCTGCGCCTGTGGCAGCAAAGTGGCGAGCGCGCGCGGCAGCGATCCGCCGCCCAGCCCGATGACCAGCACATCGTGCGGCGCAGGGTTCAGCAGCAAGGCACCCAGCATCATGTGCGCGTACTGGAACACCAGCTGGTCAGGCTGCGCCAGGTTCATGCACGACTGCCGGCCGATGCTGCACATCCGCGTGAAGCACAGGCAGCGCGAGCCCGCCCCTTCGTAGATCAGCACCTGGCGATAGAGCGAGCGCTCGGAATGCAGCAGGCGCAGCGGCGCGGATTCGCCCTCACCCGCAGCCTGCGCGCACGGCGGCAGGCTTAGCGGCAGCGCCGCCAGCAGCGCAGCGGCTGCCAGTGGCCGACGCAGCGCGCCGAGCGCGCCGATCACGGCCGAGATCGCCACCATCGCCCAGAGGATCTGGTTCACCTCGAAATACAGCACCAGATAGAACGAGGTCAGCAATGTGCCGGCGGCACTGCCGAAGGTGGACACGAAATACAGGCGACCGGTATCGAGCCCGGCACTGTGCCGATCGGCCACCAGCAGGCGTACCGCGTAAGGCGACACCATGCCGGATATCGCGGTCGGCACACTGAACAGCAGCAGCGCCGCGCACAGCGAACCGGCACGCGGGTCTGTCAGGCGCAATGAAAGCGCATCGAGCAGGCTGGCGCCAAAGAGCATGATGGGCGCCGCGCTCGCGGCCGCGAGCCACAGCAGCAGGCACAGCCGGCGCAGGCTCGGGTTGGCGCGCGAGTAGTGGCCACCGAGCAGGTAGCCGATTGACAGGGCCAGCATGAACACCGTGATGATCGCGCCCCACACGTAGATGCTGCTGCCGAAGTAAGGCGCCAGCAGGCGACCGCCCAGCAACTCGAGCGCCATCACGAAAAAGCCGGACCAGCCGGCCACCAGGTACAACATCACGCGGTGCATGCAGCCAGTGTACCTGCTGCCGGGCAGCACCCGCGGCCTGGCGGCCTGATGATTGACAGCCGCGCCCGCGAACGCCTACGGTGCACTGAACCTTTGTTTCCCCGGCAGGTCTGCTGCTCAGCCATGAATTCCACGCCCAAGGTCGCCCTCACCGCCGCGCTGCTGGCGCTCATCGTCACTTTCGGGGGTTGCAGCTCGCTCGATGCCCGTCCGGCGCCAGGCCCGCAGGCACCGGCGATCTTCGGCCACTGGGAGCGCGATGCCGCGCACAGCGACGACTTCGATGCCAAGCTCAACCAGCTGCTGAAGGAGCGCCAGCAACGCATGCGCGCGCGTCACGGCATGGGCACACGCCGCGGTGAAGGCGGCAGTCTCGACAGCCGTGATTTCGACCGGCTCGAATTGCCGCAGGAAGGCTCGGATCGCTTCCGTACCCGCACCAGCGACGATCTGCGCCCGGCGCGCCAGCTGAGCATTGCCAGCGAGGCCGACGGCGAAGCCTTCATCGTGAAGCAGGATGCGGAGACCGTGGGGCGCCGCTATCAGCCTGGCCAGACCGTCTCGCGCATCGATGACAGCGGCGCCGCGCAGATCAACTGTGGCTGGAAGCTGCAGGCCTTCGAGGTGCACGCGCGTTACGTGCATGGCGCCACGCGCGACTGGCAATACCAGATCGAACCTTCCAGCGGGATGCTGCTGCTGCGCTTCGAGGTCAATGACCCGGAGATCGGTCGACTGGCGATGCTGAGCCGCTATCGGCGCGTGTCGCCGTAACGTTGCGGCGCTGACGCTCAGCCGCCGCGCGCGCCTTGCCGAGCGCGCCTACAGCGCTGAGTTATCCATCTCGCCGGTGCGGATGCGCACCACGCGATCGATCGCGGTGACGAAGATCTTGCCGTCGCCCACCTTGCCGGTGCGCGCCGCCTTGACGATGGCATCGACGACCTGATCGACCAGATCATCGCGCACGCCGATCTCGACGCGCGTCTTGGGCACGAAATCGACCACGTATTCGGCGCCACGATACAGCTCGGTGTGACCGCGCTGGCGGCCAAAGCCTTTCACTTCGGTGACGGTCATGCCGGAGATGCCCAGCTCCGAGAGCGCCGAGCGCAGCTCATCGAGCTTGAAGGGTTTGATGACCGCGGTGATCAGTTTCATTGCAGCTCCCGGCAGCAGATCCAAGTGACTTCGGACCGTCGCTATCCTAACTTATCCGGGGCCCGTTTTCGCTGTCCGGTGGCCGAACCAAGGCTCCCGGCGCACAATGGGCAATTGGCTTAGGTTAGGTGCACAGGGGCACCGCCTGGCTGCAGGGGTTTGTCACTGTCCAGCGAATATCAACGCCGCAGCGCCTTTGCGCTTGCACTCCTGACCGCGATTCTGTGGGGCGTGTTGCCCCTGGCGCTGCGCGTGCTGCTGCCCGCGATGGACACCTGCACGATCACCTGGTATCGCTTCGGCTCGGCCGCGATCGTGGTGGGCCTGTTCCTCGCCAGCCGTTCGGCGATTCCCAATCCTTTGCGCCTGCATGGCAAGCTGCGAATACTGCTGCTCATCGCGGTGGTTGGCCTCACGATCAACTACACCATGTTCGTGCTGGGCGTGCAGCTCACCACGCCCGCGATCGCGCAGACCGTCACGCAGCTCTCGAGTATCTTCCTGCTGTTCGGCGGGCTGGTGATTTTTCGCGAGCGCTTCGTGCGGCTGCAATGGGTAGGCCTGGCACTGTTGCTGGCCGGGCTGCTGCTGTTTTTCAATCATCGTCTGCCCGAGATCTTCAACCGCGACTCGCACCTCGGCCTCGGCGTATTGCTGCTGTTGTTCGGCTCGCTCGCCTGGGCCAGCTACGGCTTGTCGCAGAAGCGGCTGCTGCGCGACTACAGCTCGGCGCAGATCCTGTGGCTGCTATACATGGGCGGCTTCGTGCTGCTGCTGCCCATGGTGCACCCGGCGAGCCCGCTGCACCTGGATCGCGCGCAGACCTGGGCGCTGGTCTTCTGCTGCTTCAATACGCTGGTGGCCTACGGCGCCTATGCGCGGGCGATGGCGCTGGGCGAAGTCACGCGCGTCAGCGCCACAGTGACCACCTCGCCCTTGTTTGCACTGCTCGGCAGCGCGCTCGCCGCGGTCTGGGTGCCGGGTTTCGCAGCCCCTGATTCCCCCAACCTGCTCAGCATCCTGGGCGCCTGTGGCGTGGTCGCGGGCTCGGCGCTGTGCGCACTGGCCAGTGCCAGATCCTGAGGGCAGCACTTAAACCCGGCGCCATCGGGCTGCGTCCAAGTCCACAATAGAGCCTTGTAGCGAGCACCCTTGTGGCTGACGCCCAGCTTCTGCAATTCAGGATGCGCCCGACACCGGCAGCGCAGCCCGGTGCCAACCCGGTTGCACCCGGGGCCGCAGAGCCCGGCGCCCTGGAGTTCGAGGCCTTCTACCGCCTGCATGTGGCGCGCGTCTACGCGCTGTGCCTGCGCATGATCGGGCAGCCGGCGCTGGCCGAAGACTGCACCCAGGAATGCTTCATCTCCGCCTGGAAGGCGCTGGGCGGCTTTCGGGGCCAGAGCAGCCATTCCACCTGGTTGCACCGCATCGCCGTGAACGCGGTGCTGGGGCAGCGCCGGCGTGGCCAATCCGATCTCGCACGCGCAGCGCTGCCGCTCGATGAGCTGGCCTTTGCGGTCAGCGACGGTTCGCTGCAGGCGAGCTCACAAGCCCACACGCAGGATCTCGAATCCGCCCTGGCACGACTCCCTCGCGGCGCGCGCGATGTCGTGGTGCTGGTCGGCCTCTACGGCCACAGCCACGAGGAGGCGGCGCAATTGCTCGGCATTGCCGAGGGCACGAGCAAGGCGCAGCTGCATCGCGGCCGGCGGCTGCTCGCGCAGCACCTGGGTCTTTCGCAGGAGCAGGCATGAACAGTCCACGGCATGACTCCCTCAATGCGGCACTGGCCAGCCTGCCACTGGAATTTGCGCCGGCGCGCGATCTTTGGCCCGGCATCCAGCAGGCCACGCGCGGCCGGATGCGCCATCGCTGGCCCGTGGCCATGGCGGCGAGCGTGTCGCTGTTCACGCTGGTTGGCACGCTCTCGTGGTCGGTGTGGCACCACACCGATGGCGAGCCCATGGCGGCGCAGCCTGTCATCGTGGGCTCGGGCCCGCAGCGACTGGTGAGCTATGAACTGCCGCAGGACTCCGCCTACCAGGCGGCCCGCGGCGCGCTCGAGCGCACCTTCGAGGAACGCCTGAAGCTGCTGGCCCCCGCCACGCGCGAGCGCGTGCAGCAGGACCTGGCCATCATCAGGAAGGCGAATGCCGATATCCAGGGCGCGCTGCGCGCCGACCCGGCCAGTCCACTGCTGCTGCAGCTGATGCGCAGCACCTGTCAACAGGAAATCAACCTCTACACCACCGTCACCCATACCACCGACACCCTGCTCACGAGGAGAACCTGATCATGAAAGCGCAGATGAACACGCGTCGCGGCACGCGCACTGTCCTGTTGACCGCATTGCTGTGCACGGCCGCACTGCCGGCGCTCGCCGCGCTGCGCACGGTCAATGAACACAAGGCCGTTGATGCCAATGGCACGGTCGAGATCATCAATGTGGCCGGCACTGTCGACGTGTCGCCCTGGGATCAGGCCGAAGTCGCGGTCACCGGCGGCATCGGCGCTCGCGTCGAGCGCGTCGAGGTCACGGGCACTGGTACCCATGTGACGGTGCGCGTGGTGGTGCCCAACGGCAACTCCTACCACGATGAAGGCGAAGCGCGGCTTAAGATCCAGGTGCCGCGTCACTGCGCGCTAGAAGTCTCGCTGGTGAGCGCTGACCTGCACGTCACTGGCATCGACGGCGATGCCGAGCTGCAAACGGTGAGCGGCGATATCACCGGCGACACGAGCGGTTCACTGCAGGTCAACACCGTGAGCGGCGACGTGCGGCTCGAGGCGCGCAACGCGAAGTCGATGCGCGTCAAGACGATCAGCGGCGATGCCACGCTCAACGGCGGCAGTGGCGAGGTGAATGTCGAATCGGTCAGCGGCGACGCCAACCTCAAGCTCGGCACGCTTAGGCACGCGCACTTTGAGAGCGTCTCGGGGGACCTGCATATCGCCGGCACACTCGAAGCCGGCGGTCAGCTCGATGCCTCCTCGGTGAGCGGCCATGTGCACCTGAGTTTCGGCGCCGCACCCGATGCGGATATCGACCTGCAGACCTTGAGCGGCGACATCAGCAACTGCTTCGGGCCCAAGCCGATCGAACAGCAGTACGGGCCCGGCAGCCGGCTGAATTTCCGCAGCGGCCAGGGCGGCGGCAGGGTGCATGCCGACACCAAGAGTGGCGATCTGTCGTTGTGCGCGGGTAAGTAACGAGGCGCTGGCAAGCATCAGGCGTCGGCCAGCGACGCCGGCGCAGCCTTAAGCAGAGGCCCGCAAGCGCAAGCCTGCGGGCCTCTGGCTATTCAGGCATCGACTAAAGCTATCAGGCTCCTGCCGACAGGCAGGTCTTCATGTAGCTCTTGCGGTCTGCGCCCTTGAGCGCCTTAGTCTTGGCATCGCTCGAGCAGGTCTCCATCTTCTCCTGTTGCGGCGTCATCGTCTTGGCGGGAGCCGCAGCGGCGCCACCAGCCGACAGGCAGGTCTTCATGAAGCCCTTGCGCGCATCGCCCTTGAGCGCCTGCTCCTTGGCCTGCGCCGAGCAGTTCTTCATCTTGTCGTTTTGGGAATTGGCGGCGTTGGCACCGAGCGCCGCGGCACACAGCAGGATCGCGAGTATCGATTGACGTGTGGTCATGTAGCCCCCTTAAGGCTCAGGAAACGAACGATGGCATTGTGGGCGTCACGCGCAGGAAGTCGCCTTAATTTTCAGTAATTCCCGCGTATGCACAGGATCTGGCCCGCTCAACTGCGCGGCAGCTGCGCGGCGCGCGGCACCACCACCTGCGCGAGCTGCTCGAAATTGCGCTCCTGCGTGAGATCCATGCCCGCCAGGATCACACCATCGGCGCCAGCCGCGGCCACCTTCGCCATGTCGGCCAGCAGGGCTTCAGGATCTTCGCGATGCATCATGATCACGGTCTTGTCGATCGCGCTGTAGTCGCGACCCAGACGCTCGCAGTGGTCTTTCAGCACCGCGAGCTTGGCGCGCAGCGTGTCCGCGTCACCGAAGATATTGCAGGCCTGCGCGTACTGCGCAACCATGCGCAGCGTTTTCTTCTCACCGCTCCCGCCGATCATGATCGGTGGCCGCGGCCTCGACAGTGGCTGCGGCACGCACAGCGTTTCCTGCAGTTGATAGTGGCGCCCGTGGTACGGGCCATTCTCCGGCGACCACATCTGCAGCGCGATCTCGAGTGTTTCCTCGAGTCGCTCGAAGCGCTCGCGCAGCGGCGGAAACGCCACGCCCAGAGCCAGATGCTCGCGCTCGTACCAGGCTGCGCCGAGCCCCAGCCATGCGCGCCCACCCGAAAGCACATCGAGGGTGGTCACGGTTTTCACCAGCACGCCGGGATGGCGATACATCACGCCCGTGACCAGCGTGCCCAGCCGCACACGCTGCGTGTGTGCAGCAAGGAACGCGAGCACGCTGTAGCCTTCGTGCATGTCGGTTTCGGGCGGCGCGAAATTCGGTATCTGGAAAAAATGATCCATCACCCAGATCGATGACAGACCCGCTGCTTCGCCGCGCGCCGCGGCTTTGCCCAGCAGCGCGCTAAGCGCCGGTGGCCCACCCGGATATTCAAATTTGGCGATGGTTATCGAGACATGCATCGGCGGGTGATTATGCGCTTCGCCGCAGTTCGCACGCGGCTGGGTAGAGTTTGACATAACATCGGTCCTGGAGCGATTTCGGCCCGATTGAACCGTGCCCTACCGGTCAGGTACTCACCTCACCAGAGATTGTTTGCATTACAAACTAATGCTTGCACTGCGCTAAATTTGCAGTGTTTCCCACACTCTTCTACCCACTATCCCCCGCTTACAGCAGCCCGCCACCTTGTTATTTTGACCTTAGGGATTTCTTAAGGTGCATGAGGGTTGGCCATGTCTAGGTCCATCGGTTTTCGGGGCGTCCTGGCGCGTGCGCACTGGTTCGCGTTGCTGGCTGCAGCAGCCTTGCTGTCGTCGGCTCCCGCCCGTGCCGTGCCCAGCTTTGCCCAGCAGACCGGGATGCCCTGCCAGCAGTGCCACACCACGGCCTACGGGCCGGCACTCACCGACTATGGTCGGCAGTTCAAACTCAACGGCTACGTGTTCGGCGACAACAAGCCGCTGATGCCGCTCGCGCTGATGGTTCAGGGCGGTTACACCCGCACCAGTGCCGACCAACCCGCACCGCCGTCACCGCAGTACGGCCTCAACGGGCAGACTTCGCTTGACCAGGTGAGCCTGTTCGTCGCCACGCGCCTGAGCTCGCACCTCGGCCTCTTTTCACAGGTCACCTATGACGGCAACGCTCATGTCACACACTGGGACAACACGGACTTGCGCTACGCGCGCAGCTTCAACGTGGGCCAGACCGCGCTGGTCACCGGCATAAGCGTCAACAACAACCCGACGGTCCAGGATCTGTGGAACTCGACTCCCGCCTGGGGATTTCCCTACATCGGCTCGGCGCTGGCACCCACGCCCAGTGCCGGACCCTACATCGGCGGCCTGGGTGCTGCGGTGCTGGGAGCGACCGGCTACGTGATGGTGAACAACCGCTACTACCTGGAGCTGGGCGGTTACCGCGGCGTGTCCAATCATTGGCTCGATAAACTGGGGGTCGGCGCCGACTCCAGCCCTCACTTGAGCGGCCTTGCGCCGTACTGGCGGGCAACCGCCCAGTTCATCAACGGCCCGCATTCCTATTCATTCGGCACGTTCGGGCTCGACGCGCGGGTGCAGCCGGATCCGACTGCGCCGGAAAAGGATCACTTCACGGACTTCGGCTTTGATGCGACCTATCAGTACACCGGACCCACCAAGAGCATTGTCTCGGCCAACGCCTCGCTGATCCATGAGCGCCAGGACCTACAGGCCACGCTTGCCGGCGGCGGCGCCGATCGCGCCAGTCAAAGTCTGGACTTCCAGAGCGTCGATCTGGCCTATTCCTACGATCGCACCTGGGTGGCCACGGTCAATGAATTCACGACCAGTGGCAGCACCGACGCTACGCTCTACGCCCCCAGCCAGCTCAGCGGCTTCGCCAATGGTTCACCGGACAGCTCTGGCTACCGGCTGCAACTCGAGTACGTGCCCTTCGGCAAACTCGATTCGCCGGCGCGCCCGTGGCTGAACCTGCGGCTGGGCCTGCAGTACACCAACTACACCAAGTTCAATGGTGGTAGCAGCAACTACGACGGCGCCGACCGCTCGGCCAGCGACAACAACACCTTGTTCGCGTTTCTCTGGGTCATCATCTAATCACCGCAGGTAGGCTATGAAAAACGTAAACCGCGCAACGAGAACCGCAGCCGCCGCGACAGTGCGTTGGCCGCTGGCCGTCGCTTTGCTCGCATTGACGGGCGCCGCGCAGGCGAGCAACTGCCACCTGAACATCGAAGCCAACGACCTGATGCAGTTCAATGCCCGGGCACTGCAGATCGATCCGGAGTGCAGTGAAATCCAGCTGACGCTCAAGCACGTCGGCAAGCAGCCCGCGCATGTGCTCGGCCACGACTGGGTGCTGGCGCGCACCTCTGATGTAGCAGCCCTGGCCAATGCCGGCATTGCCGCCGGCCTCGACAAGGGCTACCTCCCGGCGGGCGACCACCGCATCATTGCGGCCACCAAGGTGGTCGGGGGCGGTGAGGAGACCACCATCAGCTTCAACGCCGCGGCGCTGGTGCCAGGCGTTGATTACAGCTATTTCTGCTCGTACCCGGGCCACTCGACCTTCATGCGCGGCCGCGTGATGCTGGCCGACAAGGCCAAGCTGGCGGTCAACCGCTAGTCGCCGCGCCCCGCCTTGCATCCAGGGCCCCGGAATTGGGTTTCCGGGGCCCTGCTGTCATAATTCCCTAAGATTTCCGCCAGGCCACGCTGATGGCTTAGGCTCTGCTGCGCCCGCACGGCTGCCGGCCCCGGGGCGTCATTTTTCTGCAACTTTTCCTGCAGGCGCGCGTTGTGCACTTAACAGATGACACCGCAGTGCAAACCCCCACGCAGGACAGCCCCAGCCCGGCCGAATTCACCACTTTTATGCGCACCTACCAGAACATGGTCTATTCCACCGCTGCGCGCTTAACCTGCGATCCGGCGCAGGCGGAGGATATTTCGCAGGAAGTGTTCCTACGGGCGCATCGCGGCTTCGCTCAGTTGCGCGGCAATCCGCGCGCCGCAGGCTGGCTCAAGACCGTCGCCACCAATCTCACGCTCACGCACCTCACGCGCTATCGCAAGCGCTGGGTGTTCTTCTCGCAGATGCACAATGACGACGACGGTGCGGACGATGCGGTGCTCGATTTCCCGTCCGGTGAGTCCGTGGTCGCGGATGTCGAAGCCGACCAGCGCCAGGGGGTGATCGAGGAAGCCCTGCAGCGTCTGCCCGAACACCAGCGCGTGCCACTGGTGCTGTTTCATTTCGAAGAGCTGCCTTACGAAGAGATCGCCACGCGCCTGCGTGTCTCGCTGCCGAAGGTGAAGACCGACATCCATCGTGCCCGCGCTGCACTTGCGCGCGTACTCGCGCAGCGCGGCATCGATATCACCGAACTCGAATCTTCGAGGGAACCCTCATGAACACACCACAGAACGATGCCGAGCGCCTGGAGCGACAGGTACACGCCGCACTGCGAAGGCTCCCGCCGCTGAGTGCGCCCTCGACGCTCGAGTCGCGCGTGCTGCGCGAGCTGGTGCGACGCGAAGCGCGCCCCTGGTGGCGCCAGGGTTTTGGCCGCTGGCCGCTGGCGGCGCGGCTGCTGTTCGTGCCGCTGTCGGCGGGCTTCGTCAAGCTGGCCTTCCTCAGCGTGGGCACTTTCGGTTCGATCGTCGACACCGCACAGCGCACCACGGCGCTGGGGTCGGTCGAGAACCGGTGGCAGACGTTGAGCAACATGTTCCAGACCATGCGCACCGTCGGCTCCCTCATCATGCAGAACGTGCCCCAGGTCTGGGTCTATGGTCTGGTGGGCTTCGGCCTGCTGCTCTACGTCTCGTTGTTCGGCATCGGTGCCGCCGCCTTCCGCTCACTCGTTGTTACACCCAATACTGCCCGGTAGTGATTTATGAACAAGACATCCACACTCCTGCTCTCCTCGCTCGCTGGCCTGCTGCTGTTTAGCGCGCCGCGACACGTAGCAGCCGACGAAGCCACTGCGTCCGCGCCCGCGCCAGTCGAAGCCGCTGCTGCGCCTTCGGTTGCAGCACCGCCGGCTGCGCCCACGACCGACGAGAAGGTCGCCGAAAAGGTGCATGCCAAGGTCAAGTCGCTGACCGAGAAGATCGAAGACAAGCTGCACAAGAAGATCACCATCGCCGCCACGGCCAAGATGTCGGACCAGAGCTCTGACAAGGCGGATGCCGCCGATGAGGCTGACGCCGCCTCGCACCACCACCACAACGCCGTCGTCTCCATCGGGCACGACTCGCATCTGCCGGCCGACGGCCACGCGGATGCGGTCGTCTCGGTGCTCGGCTCTTCGACCAGTGAAGGCGAAGTCGACGATGCGGTCGTCTCCATCTTCGGCGATACCAGGGTGACAGGCCCAGTGGGTGATACCGCTGTTGCGGTGCTGGGCAACACCTACGTCGACAGCACCGTGAAAGGTCAAGTCGTTGCCGTGATGGGTGATGTCGAGCTGGGCCCGCATGCGGATGTCGCGGGCGACATCGTGGTCGTCGGCGGCACGCTCAAGCGCGATCCGGCGGCCGTCGTGCGCGGTGATGTGAACAACGTGGTGATGTTCGGGCCCGGTGGCCACCTCGAGTGGCTGCACCAGTGGGCGCAGCAGTGCCTGTATTACGGCCGCCCGCTGGCGCTGGCTCCGGGGTTGGGCTGGGCCTGGGGCGTCGCGCTGTGCTTCCTCGGCCTGTACCTGCTATTCGCGCTGCTGTTCCCGAAGGCGGTCGAGCAGTGCACGCGCACGATGGAAGAGCAGCCCGGTCGCTCGGTGATTGCCGCGATACTGTCGGTATTCGCCACACCGATCGTGTTCGTGCTGCTGTGCGTAACGGTGATCGGCATCGTGCTGGTGCCGTTCCTGGTGATGGGCCTGTTCCTGGCCGTGCTGTTCGGCAAGGCCGTGGTATTGGCCTGGATCGGACGACGCGTGCTCGCGATCGGTGGCGAAGGCCGCCAGCATCCGCCGGTGCTCGCGGTATTGATCGGCGGCATCGTAGTGCTGGCGCTGTACCTGGTGCCCTTCCTCGGCTTCGTGATCTACAAGGGCCTCGACATCCTGGGGTTGGGCATCGTGGTCTACACGCTGATCAGCAGCTCGCGCGCTGCCCGCGAAACGGCGGCCAAATACAAAGCCGCGAGCCTGCCCGGCGGTACGACCGCCGCAGGCGCTGGCGCGGCCGCCGCCGCCGCGTTCGAAGGCAGCGCGTCAACGTCCGCTGCAGCGCCCGGGGTCGATGCGGCGCCCGCCGCGCAGCCTGCGGCGCAGGCGGCACCCGCTCCCGCCATGCCCGTGGCCGATGCCACGATGGAGCGCGCCGGCTTCTGGATCCGCACGGCCGCGCTGCTGCTCGATATCATCCTGATCGCGATCGTCGGTTCGCTGCTGCCCTTCGGCCATAGCGACAGCCACCACGTGAGCCTGCTGCTGCTCGCGCTCTACGGCGCGGTGATGTGGAAGTACAAGGGCACCACCATCGGCGGCGTCATCTGCCACCTGCGCGTGGTGCGGCTCGATGGTCGCGCCATCGACTGGCCGACCGCTGCGGTGCGCGCGCTCGGTTGCTTTCTGTCGCTGGCGGTCGCGGGCCTCGGGTTCCTGTGGGTGGTGTTCGATCCGGAACGCCAGTCATGGCACGACAAGATCGCCGGCACGGTGGTGGTGCGCGTACCCAAGGGCACGCCGCTGGTCTAGTGCTGCTCGACGCTGTAGCCGCGCTCGCGCAGCAGCGCTACCAGGCCGTCCTTGCCCACCAGGTGCAGCGCGCCGACCACGACCAGGTAATCCTGCGTGCCGTTCAGCAGCGGCTCCAGGATCTGGAGCCAGCGGCGATTGCGCTCGGTGGTCAGGGTGCGAAACAGCTCGGGGAAATCCTCGAACCCTTCGCCCAGCAGTCGCTCCAGCGTGCGCGTGTCGCCGCTCTGCCAGGCCGCGACCATGTCCTTGAGTTCGCCGGCGGCGCGATCGTGTTCGTCGAGCGTGTAGCGCAGGTAGTGCTGCTGCTGCGCGAGCGACAGATGCGCGAACAGCCCGAGCTGCTCATCCACGGTTTCAAGCCCGATGATGCGCTTGTGATCGGCGGCGGCGCGCTGCGCGAACTGCTGATCCACTCCCGCTGCGGTCTCGTAACCGAGGCGCGCCATCTGCGCCTGGTCGAGCATCAGGGCCGCCATCCAGGGCTGCAGGTGCTCGAGCAGTGCGGCGTCAAGCCCATCCGCGCGCGCCTGCGTGGCGAAGCGGGCGTACAGCGCGGGCCCCAGCACTTGTTCGAGCGTCTGGTCCTGCGGCAAGGCACCGAGCGTTGCCATCGACAGCATCATGTCTTCAGGCTTCACGGAGTTGAGGTCCAGTTCCATCACCAGTGCCGTGGCATGCGCATAGGCCTGCAGCGCCTCGGCAGGCAGCTGGCTGTCATCGGGCTTGAGCACGTGCACTGAACCGAGCAGGACCAGCTGGTTGCCGTGGCCCTTTACCACCCAGAGCGAATGATGGGCGCCATCGGCCCACGCCGCGCTGGCGGCCGCGATGGCCAGCAGGCATGGCAGCACGCGTGAGCGCAGCTGACGCTTGATGCGGGTCACGGCCGACTCGCGGCTATTGCACTCGAAGCAGCACATGTTTCTTCTTGCCCACCGACAGCTTGATCGCCTCGTCGCAAAGATCGGCAAGCGTGAGCGGCCGCTCGACCTGCAGTACCACGTTGTTGACCTTGAGCGCCTGTGCGGCGAGGTGCCGGCGCGCCTCGCCCTTGGAACTCACCAGCTTCGCGGCCAGGAAGGCCTCGAACAGCGGATAACCCTGCGCCAGCGTGGTGCGCGGCACCTCGAATTGCGGCAATCCTGCGTCGGCCGCGCCTTCATCGAAGGTGCGCCGCGCGGTTTCGGCTGCGGCCGCGGCCGCCTCGCTGCCGTGGATCCAGGCCGTGGCCTCGGTGGCCAGCACTTTCTTGGCCTCGTTGATCTCGGCGCCACCCAATGCCGCAAGCCGCGCCACCTCGCTCATCGGCAGGCGCGTGAAGCGCGCCAGGAGCGTCGCCACGTCGGCATCCTCGACATTGCGCCAGTACTGCCAGTAGTCGTAGGCGCTGCACAGATCGGCGTTGAGCCACACAGCGCCGTGCTCGGTCTTGCCCATCTTGCGGCCGGAAGCAGTGGTCAGGAGCGGCGTGGTGAGACCGAAGGCCTCGACGCCATCCTTGCGCCGGCACAGCTCCACGCCATTGACGATGTTGCCCCACTGGTCGGAACCGCCCATCTGCAGGCGGCAACCGTAGCGCCGGTAGAGCGCGTGGAAATCGTAGGCCTGCATCAGCATGTAGTTGAATTCGAGGAAGGTCATCGGGCTCTCGCGCTCGAGCCGCAGCTTCACGCTGTCGAAGGTGAGCATGCGATTGATCGTAAACAGGGTGCCGTAGTCGCGCAGGAACTCGACGTAGCCCAGCTTCGCGAGCCATTCGTCGTTGTCGGCCATGATGGCATCACGCGCGCCACTGCCAAAATGCAGGAACTTCGCAAACACGCCCTTGATCGAATCGAGGTTGGCGCGGATCTCGGCATCCGAGAGCAGCGTGCGCTGTGCATCCTTGCCCGAAGGATCGCCCACCTTGGTGGTGCCACCGCCCATCAGCGCGATCGGCCGGTGGCCAGTCTGCTGCAGCCAGTAGAGCATCATGATCTGGATCAGGCTGCCGATGTGGAGCGAGCGCGCCGTGGCATCAAAGCCGATGTAGCCGGTGACGATCTCGCGCGCCGCGAGCGCATCGAGTGCGGCCAGGTCGGTGCCCTGGTGGATGAAGCCGCGCTCGTCGAGCACGCGCAGGAATTCGGACTTGTAGTTCGGCATGAATCAGTGCTGGCAATGGCTGGACGCTCAGCGCCCGCGAACCGCTAATGCTAGCAGTTTCAGGCTGGCAGTTTCAGGTGCCCGCGGGCTTGAGGATCGCCAGCTGCCGCTCGTCGTCGGAGATCACGCGATACAGTTCCTTGAGCTTGCCCACTTTTTCGATCGGCACGTGCAGCTGCCTGATCTCGAAGCTGCGACTGTAATGCAGCACGTGGTCCTTGACCGTGGTGCTGCTCTGGTAATTGGCGAAGCCGTAGTCGGCGTTGACCGCCGGGGGCAGGTCGTCCGGCTCGTAGCCCGCGGGCAAGGCGATATCGAACTCCGAGGTATCGCGGCGAGGGCCTTCGAATTCTACCGCGTAGCGGCGCGGCTCGTCGGTCTCGAGCAGGCCGCTCGATTCGCTGCCCAGGATGCGCGGACGCACCATCATCAGGCCGCCGGTGATCTTGGCGTAGTTCTCGACTTCCAGCGAATAGTTCCACTCGAAGGGTCGTTTGGTGTCCTGCAGGTTGGCGATCGTGGCCTTGAGGATGCGGTAGGTCGACAGCGAGGCCGCCGCCACTTCTTCCACGGGCTTGATGCGATCGGTATCCAGTGTGGTCGAGCGCAGCAGGTAACGTTGCTCCCATGCCAGATCGCCGATGCGCGATTCATGCACATCGCCGCGCAGCACGCCTTTGGCATCGAGGCTCATCTTCGCGACGCGCTGCAGGCCGTTGGCGGCACTGCTCAGCTGCGGCAGCTCGATCAGCTCGCCGCCCTCGGCGCCGGTCAGCAGCCCGACATTGGCCTGCAGCGCTCCGCCCAGGCTTCCGAAGGGCGTCAGGTGATCGGTCGGATCGAAGAACAGCAGCCGCCCGTACTTCGGATGTTTCACGACGGCTAGCAACGAAGGATCCTGCATGTCAGCCGGCAGCACCACGGCCAGCATCATGTGATTGAATCCGAAATACGGCGGCGTGCTCGCGCTGATCGAGCCGCGCGTAGAGTTGATCACCACCAGGCTGGACTCGATACCGATCTGCTTGAGCATGGTGCTGAGCAGGGTCGACTTGTCCTTGCAGTCACCAAAGCGATTGCTGAACACGTCGCCCGCGGGATGAGGCTGATGCCCCCCGATGCCCAGATGTATGGCGACGTAACGCACGTCGTTCTGCACAAAAGACGCCAGCGCACGCATCTTGCCCAGCATCGTAGGTTCGGCGGCCGTCAGGGCAGTGACCCTCTCCTGGATCGCAGGCGTAGCCGTACGCCGCTCGCGCGCCAGGTTGTAGTACCACGCGCCCATGTCGCTCCAGCTGCGCACGCCCGGGGTCTGCGACGCAGGCGGAAACAGCGCGAGCGCCATGCTGCGGGCGATGCCTTCCCAGGGTGGCATGGCGCGCTCCGGCCGGATGGCATCGACGTTGGTCACGGTCCAGGTCCAGCGACCCGGGCCAGCGGCCACCGGCGGCAGCGGCTCGCCGTTGACCCATACGGCGCGATAGTCCCAGCCTGGCGGCAGCTGCAACGTGTAGTGGGCTTCGCGTACCGGCTCGGTACCCTGGAAGTCCCAGCTATAGCTGGCCAGGTAGGGTCGCTCTTCCTGTTCGAGCTCGTAACCCACGATGTTGCCGGGCCGCGCCGCCGGCAACATCAGCAGCTTGGTCTGCACATCGGTCAGCAGGATGCTTTCATCGACGCCGTAGACCGAGGATTCCACCGCGCTCTTCTCCTTGACCTCGTAGACCTTGCCATCCGCGGGAATGGTCCAGCCGTGTATGGCGCTGATGCGGCTCTGCGCATCGAACTGCACGCGCACCAGTCCCAGCGACCCGCCGTCGGGCCGCAGGATCCGGTAGGCCCGGCGCTCGAATTCCTTGATGCGGCCATCCGGCTGCACCGTGAGCACATTCTCGCGATACAGCTCGACGCCGTCGGTCTTCTCATCGTGCGGTGGCAGCGGCGCGTTCACCTGCGCGCGCAGCCACTCGGGCGCGTCAGCCGCGGCACCCCTGGTCGCTGCTGCCATCAGCAGCCACAGGCCGAGCCAGGCGCTAGCTCTTGGGCTTGGGCGCTGCGCGCGTAAGTACAATCTGCTCTTCATCACCCGCCCTCACCGCCTGGAAAAAATCGCGCACCTGGTCGTAGAACTTGGTCTGCACCACAGTGAGATGCAGCTGCACCGACCGCTTGATGTGCAGCATCTGCCCATTGCCCTCGGTCACGAGGGTGTAGATCAGCGCTTTCTTGTCGACGTTCTTGGCCGCCGGCACGCTGCTGACCTGCCATCCGGGGGGCAGTTCTATGCTGATGTCATCCTGGTCCAGGTACGGGAAATAAAAGTACAGCGGGTGCACGCGCGTGGCATGCACGAATCTCGATTTGTCGGAATTGGCGAACAGGCCTGGCGCCATCAGCACCCGCTTGCCGGCGGAATCCCCCCAGCCTGGCACCTCGAGATCGAACTCGGCCACCAGCGTGGTCGATGAACTGCTCCAGTCGGGTTCGTTGCCGAGCTTTACAGTGATGCCCACGGGCACGAAGCCCTTGACGTCGTCTTCGAGGAAATTGCGGCGCGCAGTGGCATCGTCATCGCGCTCCTCGAGTCGCCGCCACAAGGCCTGCAGCCCCGTGTAGGTGACGGTCAGCTTGCCCTGCAGCGTGCCATGCTCATTGAGCTTCAGCACCGCGTGGCGATCGATGCGCGACTCGGGCGGCGGCGGCAAGGGCGTGGTGACCCACTCGCCACCATCCTTGTGCAGGCGCAGGCCCTGCACCGCGGTCTCGTACCAGGGCAGCATGCCGTAGGGCGTGAAGGCTGCGCCCGGATCCACGTAGATCTCCTTGTCAGGCAGCTTCACCACCACCACGTTGGTGTTGAGCTCGTTGGGGTTCATGAGGCTGCGATCGAAGAAGTAGCGATCGCGTGTCGGGATCAGCACCGCATCAGCCGAAAAACCCGCGGTGCGCGCCAGCGCCAGGAACAGCCAGGTGACCTGCAGGCCATCGCCGTAGCCGCGCTTCCAGACATCGTCCACATCGTGCACGGGCTTGAGCTTCTCGCGCTTGATCTCCTCTTCGGTCTTCTGGCGTTCGAAAGACACATTGCGGATCTGCTGGCAGCGATCGTAGATCTTGTGCAACTTCTGCTCGTTGCTGTCACCCGGCTGCACGATCTGCGCCAGCGCCTGCTCCATGCTGCGCCGCTGGTCGACGAAATCCTCGACCTTGCGGTACATGCGCTTCGCGTATTTCTTCCAGTAGACGTCGGGATCCTTTTCCAGGTCATCCTCGCTGCTGTAGTTGAAATCGACCCGCATGCGCAGCTGGTTGTCCGGCGGCATGTCATCCTCGATCGGAAAGGCCGGTATGTCGTGCGCGTCGAGGCGGATCCTGCCGTAGGTCTCCTTGGGTGCCGCGGTGTCCGGCGGCAGTCCGCGTGGCCAGCTCCAGGTGAGTGCGAAATCGCGCGAGGGATTCAGCGAGAACTTCGCCTGGCGCGTGTACAGCTCCTGGCTGAGGATCCAGTGCGAATCGAACACGTAGCCGGTTTCTAGATAGTGGTGGTAGCGATATTCGATGATGCTGCCGACCTGCACATCCGGCAGCGCCAGGGTCTTGGCCAGGTATTTCACGCCGCGGCCCTTGACGATGGTCTTCTCGAGGACCTGACCATCGAACTTCAGGATCGTGCCATCCGGACGGATGGTGCGCGCCTGCACGTTGTTGACCGCCTCGCGCGACTTCTCGAAGCGAATCTCGAGGTTGGCGTACTTGCGCCCTTCCTCGCTCAGGATCTTGATGCGCTCGTAGACCATCTCCATCGGCGAGGTGTCGTCGCGATCGACCTGTCGATACAGATAGATCGCCGCCGCGCCGGGCGCCTTGGGCTCGCTGGTCATCTTCAGGTCTTCGGGCGCAATGGGTTGCCAGTCATCGGCAAACGCTGGCATTGCAATGCCAGCCAACATCAGCGATGGCAGTACCCACAGCCATACCGCGCGCAGCGCATGACGCACTATCAACCCCCGATCAGTTCAATCCCTGAACCCAGCCCCCGCGCCATTATATGCACGCGGCAATGACCTTTTATAGCGTGGCAGGAAGCGAGAGAGTCATTAAGGACGGCGCCACATCAGCAGCACCACACCGCTCAGCACGATGCCCACCGACAGCCATTCGAAGCGCGTCACCAGCTCGCCGCCGAGCGTGACGCCGAGCACCAGGGCGACCACGGGATTCACATAGGTGTAGCTGACTGCGATCGAGGGCGAGGTGCGCTCGAGCAGCAGCATGTAGGCGGTATAGCTGATCAGCGAGCCGGCGAAGGCGACATAAGCCCAGGAGGCCACGGCGATCGGCTGCGGTGGCCAGCTCGGCTTTTCGCCCAGCAACCACGAGGCGATCAGCAGCATGGCGCCACCCATGAGCATCTGGCTGGCGTGCCCCATGAAGCCCGGGGCAACCCGCAGGCGCGCGCCGCCCGGCAGCCCATGCACCGACCAGACGCTGCCCAGCACCCAGCCGACGCAGGCGCCGCTGATGGATAGCAACCCCGTCAGCGAGGCGCTGAAGCCCTGGCCTTGCGTCATCATCACGATGCCGCACAGGCCGATGATGACGCCGATCAATTGCCGCCATGCCGGCCGCACGCCGTAGGGTAATTCGCCCAGCACGACCATGGCTGGCACGATGGCGGTGAAAGCCACGACCAGGCCCGAGCTGACACTGGTCTCCGCAAGTGCCGTGAGACCATAACCCGCGCCCAGCATCAGGCAGCCCAGCAGCGCGCCGCCGGCCCATTCCATGCGCGCGGGCCAGTCCGCGCCGCGCGCGCGCGCCACGATCGCGAGCAGCGCGCCCGCGGCCATGAACTGCGTGCCTATCTGGTAGAAGGGCGGGAAGCTCGCCAGCGCCCACTTGATCGCCAGGAACATCGTGCCCCAGATGAACCAGGTGGCGCCGAGGCAGACGATCACCAGCGGTGACCAGGCGGTAGCGGCGGTAGTGGGGGCAGTGGTGTTCACGTCGGCGCGCCGTCTCAACGGATCATGTAGACCTTGGTGACTGTCTCGTGCACCGTGCACACGCCGCGCCAGTTTTCGGGAAAGAAGGCTGCGGTGTCGGGCGTGATCTCGATCACCTCGCCACTCTCGTGCACATAGGTGCAGCGCCCGCCGAGGAAATGACAGAACTCATCGCTGGTCACGTGGCACTGCCACTTGCCCGGCGTACAACGCCAGATGCCACACTCCGAGCGACCGCCCGGGCCTTTGTGCAGCACTTTGCCGGAAGTGCGCGACTGCCCTTCGATCATGGTCGGAATCACGCCCCAGTCGACGAGATCGGTGTGCGCCAGGGGTGTGCGCAGGTACGGAGTGCTCATAAGTCGGGTTCCTGGTGTCGAACTAATTCTTCTCGAGCAGACCTGCAAGTAGGCACGCCGCCTTCGCCGGACCATCCTGCGCGCGCATGTGTGCACTGGTCGCCGCCAGGCGCGCGCGCAATTTCGCATCGTGCAGGCAGTCATGCAGGCGCCGCGCGAGCTCGGCTTCGGTCCATCCGGCGCGCGTCAGCTTGAATCCGTGGCCGGTCTCCTGCACGCGCGTCGCATTGTCGTGGCCGTCCCAGGCAAAGGGCATGATGATCGCGGGCTTGCCGAACAGCAGGCACTCGGTGAAGGAGTTGTTGCCGCCGTGGTGGATCACCACGTCCACCTGCGGGATCAGCGAGGGCTGCGGAAACCAGCTGTCGATGATCACGTTACCGGGCAGATCGCGATACTGATCCTTGTAGCCGCCGACATTCACCAGCGCGCGACAGGGCAATTTCCCCAGCGCCGCGATCAGCCGCTGCAGCAGGGGCACATCGCCAGCGCCCAGACTCCCGAAGGACATATAGATCAGCGGCGCGCCCGCCTGCGCCGCGAACGGCGGCACGGTGTACGCGGCTTCCTGGCGCACACAACCTTCCAGGTACTGGAACTGCGCCGGCGGCAGCGGCACCGAGCGCTGGAACTTCACGGATTCGGGATACAGCAGCAGGTTGAGGTAGGGCGAGTTCTCGAAGAACTGGCCAAGTGGATAGGGCTGCTCACCCTGCGCACGCAGGAATTCGTTGAACTGCTCGTGCAGCGGGCGGATGACTTCATTGAAGCGCGCGCGAAAGCGCGCGTGGCAGTTGCGGTCGGTGGCGCCGCAACCGGAAAGGTGCGGCGGTATCGCCGGATCCTCGATCTCGTTCTCGGAACAGGAGACGATGCGCACCCAGGGCGCGCCGTGCTGCTTGATGGCCGGGAACAGGATTACATTGTCGATGCAGATCAGGTCGGGTTGCGCCTGGCGCAATACACCCGGCAGATCGCGTTGCGCATAGCGCGCGCTGTCGATGATCGCCGCCCAGCAATCCTTCACGTAGTTGTCGATCTGCTCGTAAGGCGACTTGTAGAAATTGGGGATGTGGCCGTTGATGAAATCTTCCCAGAAGCGCGCCATCTGCTCAGGGGGCAGCGGCTCGGAAAGATTCACCGGCAGGGTCTCGAAACCGTAGCCGCGATAGACCTCGACGAAACCGGGGTCGGAGAGGAACACCGCGCGATGGCCGAGGTGCGTGACCGCCTGGGCAATGGCCACGGAATTGAGCGCCGGCCCGTAGGCGGCTTCGGGGAAAAAGGCGATCGTGCGTTGGCGTCGGTGAGTCATTATATTTTGCGGCCCATTGTAGCGGCCGCGCATATCCGCGCGCACTCTTGATCGGCAGTGCGCGGTGCCTACATGCCGCCGGCAACCGGCTTGGCGGCCATGGGCGGTGCGGCCGGGCAGTATTGCCGCAGATAGGTCTGGTGGCCGGGCAGTTGCGCCACCGTGCGATCGACGCCAGCGCTGATGCCATTCAGGAAGCTGCGCAGCTCTTCATCGTTCATCACACCCGCGACCGGGTGGTACTGCTGCGGCACGATGCCCTGCCTCATCATCACCTGGATCCAGGAGTATTCCTGGAACAGTTCATTGGGCCCGCGAAACACACGCCCGGTCTCGCGGAACAGGCGGATGCGATGCGCCAGCGAGGCCGGAATCTCCATGCCGCGACAGTGCCGCCAGAAGGGCGTGTCCTGCCGGTCGGTCACGTGGTAGTGGAGAATGATGAAATCGCGGATGTGCTCGAATTCCACTTTGGTCTGTTGATTGAATTCATCAATGTCGGATGGCGATATGCCAGCGAACGGAAACAGCTGCATCAGGCGGATGATGCCGCGCTGGATCAGATGGATGCTGGTCGATTCCAGCGGCTCGATGAAACCGCTGGCGAGGCCAATGGCAACGCAGTTCTTCACCCAGTGGCGCCGGCGCTGGCCGGCATGGAATTTCAGCACCCGCGGCTCGGTGAGCATCTTGCCTTCGATATTCTCCACCAGCGTCTTGCGTGCCTGCTCGTCGCTCAGCGACGGCAACTGTCTGGTTCGGCAATCGCAGTCCGAGCGCCGCGAGCGTGACGCCCTCAACTACAGATGCCTGGAACGAGGACTGGCCAGATCCCTGGCCGGTCACGGCTGGGCCGCGGCCCAGCTTCAGGCTGGCCGCGAACGCGCGATCCAGAATCGTCGTCTCCGCCGCCGAGTCGAGCAGGGCAAACACATGCCTGCCATTCACGGCAGCGTCGATGTACAGACGCGTGTCTGGCCCCTGGGTAAGTTTGTAGCTGTGCGCGGGTGGCTTCGGTGTTCCTGCCGCGGCCGACGTTGCCGCGATCAGTCCGGGCAGAACCAACGTGCCGATGATGGCAATCGCGAGTCTGCGCGCGCGCCGTCGACGAGCGTCGGTTGCTTGCATCTTGTGGGCCTCCAGTCTCAAGCTGGAGCCTAGTGAAAAAAGCCCCGGGGCCTAACGGCCCCGGGGCTTTCCTGCCTTAGAGCCAGGCTTCGCTTACTTCGACTCGCCTTTCTTGTCGTCCTTGTCCTTGCTCTTGTCTTTGTCCTTGGCGGCGTCCTTCATCTTCTGAGCGTGATGGTGCGCCTTGGCCTTGTGCTCCGCAGCCTTGGCCTTGGCCTCTTCCTTGGTCGCACCTTTGGTGACAGCAGCCTTGGCCTGATCACCGGCCTGCTCGGTCTTCTCGACGGCGGCCTTGGCGGCTTCCTTGACGGTTGTGGTTACCTGCGCATAGGCGCCAGCGGACAGCGCCATGGCGGCCAGCATAATGGTCAGTTTCTTCATCATCGTGTATTCCTCCAGAATTGTAGTACCCGCCCAGCATACGACACCGGCACCCTGGCCCAACATGACAGCCACGTCACGTAGGCCACCGCGCGCAGCTTATGGCGACGCGTCACCTGGCACGGCCGCGTCTTCGCGAAAGCGCCCCTGTCGGTCGAGTTCCGCAAACATGCCACCCCGCTCGACTAGCTCGCGGTAACGCCCCTGCTCGACCAGCCGCCCATGATCCAGCACCAGGATCAGGTCCGCATTGCGCACGGTCGAGAGGCGATGGGCGATGACAAAGGTGGTACGTGCGTGTGTCAGCGCTTCGAGCGCCGCCTGCACGCGCGCTTCGGTCGAGTTGTCGAGCGCACTGGTTGCTTCATCCAGTATCAGGATCGGCGAATCCTTGAGCATCGCCCGCGCGACCGAGACCCGCTGGCGTTCGCCGCCCGAGAGCGATCGACCGCGCTCGGCCACCAGCGTGGCGTAGCCCTCGGGTTTGACGACGATGAAATCGTGTGCCTGCGCGGCGCGCGCCGCATTTTCCAGCTCCTTAGCCGTGGCCTCAGGCTTGCCGATGCGGATGTTGTCGGCGATCGAGCGATAGAACAGCCCGGGATCCTGGAACACGACCGCGATGTTTTCCCGCAGCGAATCCACGTCCACGGTTTTGATGTCGATGCCGTCGATGGTGATGCGCCCGGCGCTCGGATCGTAGGCGCGATACAGCAGGGCCAGCGCCGTGGTCTTGCCCGCGCCAGTCGGGCCCACCAGCGCCACCGTCGATCCCGCTGGCACCGAGAAGCTGATGTCATGCAGTGCGACCTGCCCTGCCTGGTAGCCGAACGATACATGCTCAAAGGCCACGCTTCCCTTGATAGGGGGCAATCGTGGCGCAGTACCGTGCCCGCGAATGGCCGCCGGGGTATCCAGCACCGTGAAGAAATCGCGCAGCGATGGCACCTCGAAAAACAGCGTGGAGATGAAATTGGAGAATTGATCGAGCCGGCCGATCAGCATCAATGCAAAGCCCACGAAGCTGACGATCGTGCCGACCGATACTTCGCCCTGTCCGTGCAGCGCACTGCCGAGCGCAAAGATCGCCACCACGGTCAGCGTGCTGGCAGTGCGATTGGCCACCGACAACCAGGCCCAACCGCTCAAAACCGGGTACTGGGCAGCGAGCACCTGTGCGCCCAGCGCTTTCAGCTCCGCCACTTCCGCCGCGATGCGCGTGTAGGTTTGCACCACCAGCACGTTGCCGAACACATCGCTGGTGCGTTCAGCGAGCTCGTTGTGCAGCTGCTCGACCCGCCCTTGCGCCGTGCCAGTGCGGTGCATGGCGATCGCGTTGCCCACCGAGTAGGTCGAGAGCAGCGCCACCATCAACAGCGCCAGTTTCCAGTTCATCGTGAAGGCCAACGGCAGCATCACCAGGATCGACAGCAGTGTCGCCAGGTGCTCGCGCATGAATCCCAGCCACAGGCCGAACAGGTTGCTGCTGCCGTTCTGCATGATGCGCAGCAGGCGGCCGGTGTGATGCTGGCCGTGATAGCTCAGTGGCAGCGCGATCGCATGTTCGAAAAACCGGGTGATGACCGCAACACGCCGTCGGTGCGCCAAGCGATCGGCGTGCAGCGAGACCCAGGTGCCCGCCACCACACCGACCAGACCGACGAGCGCCCACCAGGCAATCCAGCGGCGCGCGCCTCCAGCCAGGTGGCCGGCCAGTGCATCGACCACATGGCCGAACAGCCAGGGCTCGAGCAAGAAGATTCCCGCCAATAGCAGGTTGAGCAGCAGCAGGAAGATGGCCAGTGCGCGCTCGGGGCCGAGCAGCGCAATGACGCGAAAATACACCCGCAAGTGCGACATGTGCCGACCTTGAAAGTTGCAACAAAGAAAAAAGCCCCGACGCCGCAAAGCGTCGGGGCCTTTCCCTGTATGAGAGCCTGGCAGTGACCTACTCTGGCATGGCAACTGCCACACTACCATCGGCGCAGAGCATTTTCACTTCCGAGTTCGAAATGGGATCGG
>JANXYK010000016.1 GCA_025350055.1 Gammaproteobacteria bacterium
CTTGCTGGCCGGCAGCCGCACATCCAGGTACAGCGGATCAGTGCTGGGGTTTTCGCCCGCGCCGTTGATCGGTCCGCGCGTAGTGCCGTCAGCCAGCGGCAGCGCGCCGGCAATCACACGCACTTCGCCACCCTGCGGCAGTGCGACCACCGGCACTTCGTGCGCAGGGATGTCGCGGTAGCGCGCGGGCAGCATCTTCTCCTTCGATGGCAGGTTGAGCCAGAGCTGGAAGCCGCGCATGCGACCCTCACTCTGCTGCGGCATTTCGGAGTGGATGATGCCGTGCGCCGCCGTCATCCACTGCACATCGCCGGGACCCAGGTCGCCGCGATTGCCCATGTGATCTTCGTGGCGCATGTGGCCGTCGAGCATGTAGGTGACTGTCTCGAAGCCGCGATGCGGATGCGCCGGGAATCCGGCCAGATAGTCATCGGGATCATCCGAATAGAATTCGTCCAGCATCAGGAACGGATCCACGTACAGACCGCGCTGGCTGCCGACGCTGCGACGCAGCTTCACGCCAGCACCGTCAGAGGTGGGCATCGACGGGATGACATGATCGAGTGTACGGGTGCTCATCGAAATGCTCCTGCTGTTCAGGCCGCGAGCCGCGCAATCTCTGCCGCAGCCCTGGCGAGGTTCGTTTCCTTGCTCTGCGGGCCGAGGGCCAGACCTTCAGCGTAAATGAACTCGACTTCCGTTATACCAACGAATCGCAGGAAGTCGCGCACGTAGTGGGTCTGCGTGTCGAGCGGAGTGCCGGCGTACAGGCCGCCGCGCGCTGCAAACACATAGGCCTTTTTGCCAGTCAGCAAGCCGACCGGACCATGCTCGGTGTACTTGAAGGTCACGCCAGCGCGCGCAATGTGATCGAAATACGCCTTCAGTTGCGAGGGCACACCAAAGTTGTACATCGGCAGTCCAAGTACGATCACGTCCGCGCACTTGAGTTCGTCGATCAGCGTGTCGGAGTAGGCGACTACGCTGTGCTGTGCGGCATCGCGCTGCTCGGCCGGCGTGATGAAAGCGCCAAAGCGCGCCGCGTCGAGATGCGGCACCGGCTCGGCCGCGGCCACATCGCGCACCACGACACTTGCCTCGGGCTCGCGCTTCTGCAAGGCAGCCACGAATTGCCTGGCCAGCTGGCTGGACTGGCCGTTGCCGTTGTTGATGCTGGCGTTGATCTGCAGCAGGGTGGTCATTGGAGGCTCCTGGTCTCGTTTGGGGCCGCCGGGGCCCGAAGGAGCCATTTAAATATTGATGAGACTGATAGAAAAGCCTAATAATTGGCTCATATCTATCTAATGAAATGATAAATGGCCGGCAACTCGCGTATCTCTCTAGAACAGTGGCGATCGTTGCTTGCGGTCGTCGACGCTGGCGGCTACGCCCAGGCGGCCACTGTGCTGCACAAGAGCCAGTCGGCGGTGACCTACGCCGTGCAGAAGATGGAGCAACTGCTCGGTGTTAAGGTCTTCGAAGTGATCGGTCGCAAGGCCCATCTCACCGCGACCGGCAAGGTGCTGTATCGGCGAGCGAAAGCGCTGCTCGATGAGGCCGGCGCGCTCGAGAGCGCCGCGGGCACGCTGGCCGCGGGCTGGGAGCCGGAGCTGCGGCTTGCCGTGGAGATCATCTTTCCGACCTGGTTGCTGCTGCAGAGTTTTGCCAGCTTTGGCACTGAACATCCGCAGACGCGCATCGAGCTGCATGAAAGCGTGCTCAGCGGCACCGAGGAGGCGTTGCAGCAGCGCCGCGTGGATCTCGCGATCTGCTCACGGGTGCCGCAGGGTTTCGTGGGGGACCCGCTGATGCGACTGCGCTTCGTCGCTGCCGCACATCCCGGCCATCCCTTGCATCAACTGGGTCGCGAGCTGTCGATGCAGGACCTGCGGGAACACCGGCACCTGATCATTCGCGACACAGGCAGTCAGCGTCAGAGCGGCAGCTGGCTCGGCGCCGAGCAAAGCTGGACCGTGAGTCAGAAAGCCACTTCCATCCGCGCCGCAGTCATGGGCCTGGGTTTTGCGTGGTTCGCAGAAGACACGGTACGCGGTGAATTGGAGCGTGGGGAACTCAAGGCTTTGCCACTGCGCGAAGGTGGCGAGCGTTGGGGCGATCTGTATCTGGTCTACGCCGATCGCGATTACGCCGGACCAGGAGCACTACGTTTGGCCGCGATCATCCGCGAGCAGGTGGCGGCACAATGCGACCAACAGGCTCAAGCCTGAGCCTCTGGTCGGCGCCAGGCGTGGTGGGTTCAGGCCCCGCGCCCGTGCCGCGCCGGGCGGCGCGTGATCGGCGCCGACGCGCCCAGCATCTCTGCCTGGCTCGCATAGCGCTGCGCCATCTGGCCGCATACCAGGTCACAGAGCTGGTAGATGCGCGGGTCGGCGATGCGATAGTAGGCGCTCGTGCCCTGGGCGCTGCGTTCCACGAAACCCAGTCGCGTGAGCGTCGCCAGGTGCTTGGACACGTTCGCCTGGCTGCTGTCGAGCAGCTCGGTCAGCTGGCCGACGTTGCGCGCCTTGTCGCGCAAGGCATTGAGAATCTTGAGCCGCAAGGGCTCCGAGAGCGCCCGAAAATACTCGGCGACATAGCCCAGGGCTCGGTCATCCAGTGCCTTCAATGCAGTACACCCGCGGTAGTCAACCCGGCCTGCAGTATACCTCTGGTCGTCTATTGCATCAATCGCCATATAGCGATATAGTAAAATACTTGGCAGGAGGATGCAATGGCAACGGCATTGAGGCTGCGCAGCTTTGGGCTGGCAATCGGGTTGGTGGTGGCAGCAGCCGCTGCTGCAGCCAATGCAGCGCAGGCTCCTGTCGGGCCATTGGCTACCTATACGGTCAGCGCGCAATCCGGCGCCGGCAACTACACAGCCACGGGCACGATCGAGGCGGTGCGCCAGGGCGCAGTGGCGGCACAGGTTTCCGGGCCCATCACCGATGGGCTGGTGCGTAGTGGCGATACAGTGAAAGCGGGTCAGGCGCTGATACGCATCGAAGCCGGTGGTGACGGCGACGCGGCGGTAGCCAGTGCCGCGGTCGCCAGCGGTGCGGCCGCACGACTGCTCAGCGCGCGAGGCGATTACGAACGTGCACAGCGACTGCACGCGCAGGAATACCTCAGTACGGCGGCGATGCAGCGTGCCGAGGCCACATTGCATTCTGCCGAAGCCGAGGCCGCAGCCAGCGCCGCCCAGGCGAAGGCCGCACGCACTCGTGCTCAGTGGCACACCGTCACTGCACCCTATGCGGGCCAGGTCACGCAGCTGTGGGTCAGTGCGGGTGACCTGGCGACGCCGGGGAAACCGCTGCTGGCGCTCTATGATCCCGCGGCGCTGCGCGTCGTGGCACAGCTGCCCGAATCGCTGGCGACACGTATTGAAGCCAGCAGACCCGTGTTGCTGCTGGCAGGCGCAGGAGCCATCACCACGAGCAGTTGGCAAGTGGTCGGTGCAGTCGATCCGGTCACGCATAGCGTGGCGGTGCGCGCCGAGCTGCCATCGGGCGCCACCTTGCAACCCGGCCAGTTCGCCAGTCTGCAGTTGCCACTGCGTGGCGGCGCTGCACCGCTGCAGGTGCCCTCAAGTGCAGTCGTGGTTCGCAGCGAAGTCACGGCGGTCTACGTGGTGGACGGGCAGGGCGCTGCGCGGCTGCGGCAAGTGCGCCTGGGGCCGGTGCTCGGCGCTTCGGTGACCGTGTTGTCTGGTCTG